>JAFTFX010000027.1 GCA_017458225.1 Prevotella sp.
CTTCAGCTTCCTTGACTTTGCACGCGAGGTGGGCAAGCACATCACCGAGAACTACATGATGGCGAAAGACAGCGTGCAGCAGCGACTGAACGGCACGGCCCGCGACGGACTCTCGTTCACCGAGTTCACCTACCAGCTGCTGCAGGGCTACGACTTCCTGTACCTGTACCAGCACAAGAACTGCAAGCTGCAGTTGGGCGGCAACGACCAGTGGGGCAACATCACCACCGGCACGGAACTCATTCGCCGCACGCTGGGCCATGAGAACGAGGCCTACGCACTGACCTGTCCGCTCATCACCAAGGCCGACGGCAAGAAGTTCGGTAAGACCGAGAGCGGCAACATCTGGCTCGACCCGAAACGCACCACGCCCTACCGTTTCTACCAGTTCTGGCTGAACGTGAGCGACGACGATGCCGAGAAATACATCAAGATATTCACCTCGCTGGAGAAGGATGTGATTGATGCCCTCGTAGAGGAGCACCGTCAGGATCCCGGCCGTCGCGTGCTGCAGAAGCGCCTGGCCGAGGAAGTGACCATTCTGGTGCACGGACAAGCCAACCTCGACACAGCCATCGAGGCCTCGAACATCCTGTTTGGCAAAGCCACGAAGGAGGCTCTGGAGAAACTGGACGAGCAGACGTTCCTCGACGTGTTCGACGGTGTGGAGAAGTTCACCATCGACCGCGACCAGCTGGGTCAGCCAGCCATTGAACTGCTGACCACCGTAGCCCCCGTGTTCCCCTCGAAGGGCGAGATGCGCAAGATGGTGCAGGGCGGCGGCGTGAGCCTGAACAAGGAGAAACTGACCGACCAGCAGCGCCCCATCACCAGCGACGACCTCATCGACGGCAAGTACCTGCTGGCACAGAAAGGCAAGAAGAACTACTACCTCATCACGGTAAGATAGTTGACCCATTATTACGGTAAAATATAAAAGAGTAGGAAAAAATTTGGCCGAATGCCAAATTTTTCCTACCTTTGCGGTCGAATTTAAAACAATTGGACGATGGTGTAATGGTAACACTACAGGTTTTGGTTCTGTCATTCCCGGTTCGAATCCGAGTCGTCCAACCATCAACGAAGAAACGCAACCCGACTTTCATCAGGTTGCGTTTCTTTTTTGTGCAGGGCCGCTGCCCTACTTCACTACAATCTTTTTACCATTGATAAGATACAGACCCTTCTTTGCTTCCGCATTCGACACGCGGCGGCCTTGCAGGTCGTAGACCACATGATTATTCATCATATCTTGTTTGTCATTGATCGAAGCGTCGATGCCTGTCAGCACCACGGTGGCTGCTCCTGCAGGGCGGATGGGGAAGCCCGCCAGCACATCGGTAACCGACGGCAGTTGGTCGTACCACACAGTGCTCTCCACGAAGTTCGAGCCCTTTTCAATCGACAGGATGCGATGTTCGGTGATGCCGTCTGGAGTTTTGGGGCGCTCCAGCTCTGCTGGCTTGCTACCAACGGGATGCAAGAAGTTGATCTGCACAGTGAAGCGCAAAGGGCCCTTTTCCAGTATCTGGTAGGTCTCGTAGCACCAAGGGAAGCATATCTCCCCGTTCTGCAAAAGCGCCGGCGTGCCACAACCCAGCGTGGGGCCTACGGCAAAGCAGTCAACACCCTTGCCATAGTCCAGGTGGAACGACAGACGGGGGTCGTTGCGATACAGCTCGCCCAAGACGAACTCTGTGGTACGCTTCACCCACAGATCGTAGCCGTAACCCCGTTCACCCTTCTTCTGCAGGGCAGGCCCATAGATGCGGAAGCCTATGCGGTCGTTCTCGAAGGCGATATCGTCGAGACGCTCCGGATATTGCCGACCATCCACCCACGAACGGAATGCGGCAGGCGTGCCCGGCTGCAGGGTAAAGGTGGCTGTTGCGTTGGGGCGCACATGCACCTCCATCAGCAACTTGCCGTCGTGGGTCCACTGGGTGGGACGCTCTATGTTCGACACGTCGCGCACCACGACATTCGTTCCAGCCTCTATCCCCAGTGCTGCGGCATCAATACTGATGAGCTCGCTGCGCTGCATGGCAGTGGGATTACTCACGGTAATCGTCTTTGCCTCTGCATGGCTGCATAGACAACAAAGAATAAACAATAAAAAAGGTACACGCACTATACTGTTGCTCATAACCTATTTATTTATGATAATTCATGGTCATTTATGGTCATTCGCTTTAAAAGAATCACTTCGCGAATTTCAGGTTTTCTACATGCGAACCCACGAACATCGGCACATAGTCAGCCGTGCTGTACCACTTCGGTTTGCCGGGCATGTCGTCATAGATTGTGCGGCCATTGATTTTCAGTCCCTCAAAGGTAACGTTCTTCACTTTGTGCTGGGCATCGTAGCCCGTGATGACCGACATATAGGGTGTATCGCCATAGTAGCGGATGTTACGGAACGTCACGTTCTCAACACCGGCACCGGGAGCCTTGCAGTACTTTTGGTTCCAGCCCACCTTGACCTGCAGGATACTGCCTTTAGACAGCTGTTCAATGCGCACGTTGTCGAACGTCACGTTGCGCACCAGGTTGTTGTCGCCACAGTTGATGGCCAGACAGCCCTGATAGTCTACCTGCGGTTCTGCCTGGCAGAGAATATCAATGTTCTCATAGCACAGGTTCTCGATGGTGTCGCGCTTTTCCGGATGAGGTCCGGCAGCCGCGCCGTGCAGACCGATGAAGATGGGATGAGCCACGTCGGCCCACAGCGTGGAGTTGGTCATGCGGACATTCCGGACACTACCACTGAAGTCCTTCCGGGTGGCATAGGCCGTGGTGCAGTCGTCACTGTTGCGACAGAACACACGGTCGAAGAGAATATTGCTCGAGCCGCCAAACACGTTCAGACCGTCGCCCCACTGCGGATGCGAGATGCTGCGCACGTCGTGGAGCGTCACGTCCTGACTGCCGCCAATGGGACAGGTGTTCACCACGAGCCCGTCGACGAGCACGTTCTTCGAACGATATACATGGCAGCCCTCGTAGCCACGTTCCGGACGGGCAATGCCGCGCCCCAAAATGCTGACGTTCTCAGCGTCCTCGACAGCGAAGGTGCCAGTGAAATAACTGCCGCCGTCAAGATAGACCGTAGTGTTCGACGGCACCTTGACAGTCTCTTCCGTGTACATGCCTGGGGCATAGTAGCGGAAGTCACGGCCCTGTGCCTTAGCAGCTTTCTCGGCATCATCCTTGCTAATGGTAGGCTTCGAGGTAAACACTAACAAATTATTCGTGATATCATTATCAAATTCCACGCTGACATTTTCTGGCTGGAACAGCAGGAACTGCACGACAGAATCATTCTGCACATTAGCAATCGTGCCACGATAGTCAGGACGGATGCGAGCCGACTTATACTTTTTGTTTTTGCATACCACGCGCACAAATACATCGCCCGTAAAGTCGAAAACGACGTAGGAAATCTCGGATATCTTATGGCCGTTAGCTTTTGATTCTTGGCTATTTGCTACAGGGGCGTTCACCTTCGCCATATAGGTGTCTATCTTCGTCCACTCCTTCTGGCCGCGCGGCTGCAAGTAAACATCGTAGTCGTGCTTCAGCGGTGCTCCCTCGGGTGCCGGATAGGTATAGATGCTGTGCAGCTTCACGCCCTCTTTCACGCCTGCCACCTGGAAGATGCGACTCTCGTTGTTCACCTTCACCTCGCCCTTTTTCTCGGCCTTGGCCTGCAGGGCCAGCAGTTTCTTCGTATAGGGCATCTTCAGACCCTTGCGCCCTACGTAGTGCTGATAGGGCAGATCGTAAATCTCCCAGATGCGACCGCGCCCCATCTCGCCGGGCTCGGTCCAGTTGCAGTACAGTCCAGTGCAGTCTTTCCACACCTGGAAGGGCACATCGTAGCCCAGGTTATAGCGAGCAGAGTATTCAATGCCCTTCATCAGTCGGTTGTCGAGGGCTCCCCAGAGGTCAATTCCCGGACAAGGTCCGCCTACCCGTTGCCTTTCGCCCTGCTGCCAAGCCAGCTCGCAGATCTCGCACATCATGCCTAAGCCCAGCTGGGCATGGCCTTGGTCGCGGCCCGTCTCCTGACACTGTCCTGTCTCGCTGACGTAGCGCGGCAGCGATCCGTTGTCGTTGGCATTCAGAAAATAGTCGATGGCTGAACGATAGAGCGCACTGTCTTGCAGGAAGATGCCGCAGGCCATGCGCAGACGGTTGACAATGGCTCCCCAGTTGCCGTTGGCATAGGGACTGTCGGCCTCAAACTGATTGATGACGG
This sequence comes from Prevotella sp., assembly GCA_017458225.1. Lineage (GTDB taxonomy): Bacteria > Bacteroidota > Bacteroidia > Bacteroidales > Bacteroidaceae > Prevotella. Next base: position 4,262 of record JAFTFX010000027.1, read on the forward strand.
GCAGCATGGCCCTGCGGATCATCTGGCTCCACTGTGGCTGCTCACAGGCTTTCATGAACGTCATGGCTCTGACCAGATGGAAACCCTGAATGGCACAGAGCGGCGCGTCGTGGCCATCGAAGCGCTGCAGCGTCGTGGCATAGGCATTGATGATTTTCAGCGCGTTGGCCGTATCACCAGCCAGTGCGAAGTCGTAAGCTGCTTTCATGTCGCGCTCGCTGCCGCCTTTGGTGTGGGCAAACTGACCGTCGCGAGCCACCACCTCGTAGGGGCCTGACATCTTATATTCCACTTGTACGGCAAGACAGGCAGACCACTGGCCGATGCCAATCAATAAACTCAATAATACTCGTTTCATTTATATTGTATTTTCTTAAAATACGGATGACCCTGCAAACTTACTGAAAAAGTATCGCTTTATCGAATATTTCAACTGAAAAACACACAATATATTATTCAAAATTACATTATTTAAGTAAAACAGCGTGCTAAATCGTACTAAATAGAAAGTAACAAAAACAAAACAAGTATGAAAAAGCTATTATTCGCAGCCGCAGCACTCTGTCTGCTCACAGGCTGCCAGACACAACCCACCCAGCTGGATGTCGACAAGGAACTGGACTATTGCGCAACGCAGGTCAATAAGGCGCTCAACGCACTGCGCCAGGCCGATGGCAGTTATGATTTCACCATGCAGCCCCGCAACATTCTGCAGGGCGACAGCATGTGGAACTGCCGCAAGGCCTCAGCCCAGGAGTGGTGCTCGGGATTCTGGCCCGGCGTGCTGTGGATGACGTATGAGAGTGAAAAAACTGCTGCTGTTCCTTTGGACTCGCTTCAAAAAGTGGCTGAGGGCTATACCGCTTCGCTGAGCTTCCTGGCCAGCCAGCCGGCTTACGACCACGACCTGGGATTCCTGGTCATCAACTCGTTCCTGAAGGGCTACGAGGCTACTGGCAACGAGCAGTACAAGCAGACAGCACTGGCTGCTGCCGACACGCTGGCCACACTGTTCAACCCCACCGTGGGCACCATTCTCAGCTGGCCGCGCCACGTGAAAGACTATGGCGGCCACAACACCATCATGGACAACATGATCAACCTGGAACTGCTGTTCTGGGCTGCAGAGAATGGAGGTTCGCAGAATCTGAAAGACATCGCCATCTCGCATGCTGACACCACCATGCGCTACCACTTCCGCCCCAACGGCTCGTGCTACCACGTGGCCGTCTACGACACGCTCTCCGGCAACTTCATCAAGGGTGTGACCCATCAGGGCTACAGCGATGAGTCAATGTGGAGCCGCGGACAGTCGTGGGCCATCTACGGCTACACCATGGTGTACCGCTTCACCAAGGAGCAGCGCTTTCTGGAGCATGCGCAGAAGGTGACTGACATCTACTTGAAGCGACTGAAAGAAACATCGGACGACTGGGTGCCGCTGTGGGATATGGACGATCCTCGCGGACTGCAGGCTCCAAAGGATGCCTCGACGGCCTGCGTGGTGGCCAGTGCGCTGTTGGAACTGCAACAGTATGTCGATGCCGACAAGGCTCAGACGTACCGCCATGCTGCCAAGCAGATGCTGACCGACTTGAGCAGCGACAAGTATCAGAGCCGCGACCGCAACGTGGCCTTCCTCATGCACTCCACGGGTCACCATCCGGCAGGCTCGGAGATTGATGCCAGCATCATCTATGCCGACTATTATTATATTGAGGCCCTGCTGCGACTGAAGGAACTCTCACGCTGAGTTTCTTCAGAGCGCACTTCACGCTGAAGTTTTCAGCGCACGCATGGCGTTGAGCACGGCCAGCACCGTAACACCTACGTCGGCAAACACAGCCATCCACATCGTGGCCAGACCGAAGACGGCCAGCACGAGCACGGCCACCTTCACGCCGATGGCGAATACCACGTTCTGACGGGCGATGGCCAGCGTGCGACGACTGATGCTGATGGCCAGGGCTATCTTCGACGGACGGTCGTCCATCAGCACCACGTCGGCAGCCTCAATGGCCGCCTCGCTGCCCAGTCCGCCCATGGCGATGCCCACATCGGCACGGGCCAGCACCGGCGCATCGTTGATGCCGTCGCCCACAAAAGCCAGACTGCCGTTTTCCTCTTTCATCAACCGCTCTACCTGTGCCACCTTGTCGGCAGGTAGCAGTTCGGTGTGATACTCACTCAGCCCGAGTTCGCGGGCCACATGTTCTCCCACCTCGTGGCGGTCGCCCGTCAGCATCACCGTGCGGCTCACGCCCAGTTGCTTCAGTTGGGCGATGGCCTCATGGCTGTCGGCTTTCACCCGGTCATTAATAACAATATGTCCGGCATACTGTCCGTCGATGGCCACATGGATGATGGTGCCCACATGCGAGCAGGGATGCCACTGCGCACCCACGGTCTCCATCAGTTTCTCGTTGCCCACACACACCAGTCGGTCGCCCACACGGGCACGAATTCCCTTTCCGGCTACTTCCTGCACCTCGCTCACCGTGCAGCCGTCGGTGGCCTCGTCGGGGAAGGCATCGCGCAGCGCCGCCCCGATGGGATGGGTGGAGAAGTGCTCCACATGGGCCGCCAGATGCAGCAACTGGTGTTCGTCGAATTGGTCGGGGTGTACGGCCTCAACGGCAAACTGTCCGTGGGTCAGCGTGCCAGTCTTGTCGAACACCACGGTCTTCACCTTGGCGAGCACGTCCATATAGTTGGCTCCCTTGATGAGGATGCCGCGACGCGAGGCTCCGCCAATACCGCCAAAGAACGTGAGCGGCACACTGAGCACCAGTGCACAGGGGCACGACACCACGAGGAACATCAGGGCGCGGTAGAGCCAAGTGGTGAATTCAGAATTTATCAGTGGCGGCACGATGGCGATGAAGATGGCAGCGAAGACCACGATGGGTGTGTAGACACGGGCAAAGCGCGTGATGAACGTCTCGCTCTGCGACTTATGGTCGGCAGCATGCTCCACCAGTTCAATGATCTTTGAAACGGTGCTCTCGCCAAAGGTCTTCGTGGTGCGCACGCGCAACAGTCCCGTCAGGTTGATGCAGCCAGAGACGACCTCGTCGCCGACGGCGACCTGTCGCGGCAAGCTCTCGCCCGTCAGGGCCACGGTGTTCAGGGCCGACGTGCCTTCAAGAATCACGCCGTCGAGCGGAATTTTTTCGCCCGGCTTCACCTGGATGACTGCCCCAATGGGCACCTGCTCAGGACTAGTAGGGCTAGTAGAACTAGTATTACTAGTATGACTAGAAGTACTAGAAAGACTAGTTTCCACATGCACCACTTCTGGCCTGATATCCATCAGGTGGGCGATGCTCTCGCGGCTCTTCCCCTCGGCATAGCCCTCGAAGAGCTCACCCACCTGGAAGAACAGCATGACGAAGACAGCCTCGGGAAACTCCGTCTCGGCACCGGGCAGGAAGCCGATGAGCAGGGCTCCGATGGTGGCTATCGCCATGAGGAAATGCTCGTTGAAGGCATCGCCGCCGCGCAGGCCCTCTGCGGCTTCGGCCAGCGTGTCGTGGCCCACCAGCAGATAGGGCACCAGATAGACCAGCAGCAGCTGCCAGGTCTCTAACTGAAAACAATGTTCTATCCAGACGGCAATGCCCAGCAGCACGGCCGATGCCAGAATGAGCCACAACTGTCCGTGGCCCTCTTCGTGATGATGATGTTCGTGTGCCATATTCTCACAATTTTTTACGCTGCAAAAGTACGGCAAACGGCGTGCAACCCAGTTGCAAACGGCAAAAAAAGTTGGTTTTCTGCAACCCAGTTGCATATTTTGACGCTATTTTTCCTAAAAACAAGTATTAATCATCTTTAAAACGTATTGTTAATAAAGATATTCTTCGTATCTTTGCACCATAACAAATCTGTTGACCCCAACGATGAAGACGAACTACGAAATACGCTATGCGGCCCATCCCGAGGATGCCCGTCACTACGACACGGCACGCCTGCGCCGCGACTTCCTGATTGAAACACTCTTCCGCAACGATGAAGTACAGATGGTCTACTCCATGTACGACCGCATGGTGGTGGGCGGTGCCATGCCCGTGAACGAGGCACTGCCGCTGGAGGCCATCGACCCCTTGAAGGCCCCCCACTTCACCACGCGCCGCGAGGTGGGCATCTACAACGTGGGCGGCAAGGGAAAGGTCGTCGTACGGGGGTGCGAAGGCACAGAGCAGGTGTTTGAACTGGACTTCAAGGAGGCACTCTACATCGGCAGGGGCGACCATGAAGTGGTGTTCAGCTCCGACGACCCTGCCCATCCGGCCAAGTTCTACTTCAACTCGACCACGGCCCACGCCGCCTATCCCTGCCGGAAGGTGACGAAGCAGGATGCCGTGGTGGCCCACATGGGCGCGCTGGAGACATCGAACGAGCGCTCCATCAACAAGATGCTGGTGAACCAGGTGCTGCCCACCTGTCAGCTGCAGATGGGCATGACGGAGCTGGCCACGGGCTCGGTGTGGAACACCATGCCGGCGCACACGCACAGCCGCCGCATGGAGGCCTACTTCTACTTCGAGCTGCCCCAAGACCAGGCCGTGTGCCACTTCATGGGCGAGCCGCAGGAGACGCGCCACATCTGGATGCGCGGCGAGCAGGCCGTGCTCTCACCCGAATGGAGCATACACAGCGCTGCCGCCACCCACAACTACACGTTCATCTGGGGCATGGGGGGAGAAAACCTGGATTATGGAGATCAGGACTTCTATGACATTAAAGACCTGAAATAGAGTTTTTTCCTGTCTGCGACGCTACACGAATGACCATAAATGAACACGAATAAATCATAAATATTATATGATAGAAATGAATCATAAATATTTAAATTGAAAAACGTGTATGAGGAGTTTTAAGCAGTATAAAGATTTGGTTTACTCAATTATTGGTTCTGCAATGGAGGTTCATTCCACATTGCAATGGGGACTTCTTGAAGCTGTCTATAATGAATCTCTCTGTCTTGAACTTACAGACCGTGGTTTCCATCCTCTTTCTGAAATGCCTCTATCGTGTTTTTATAAGACTCATGAGTTAAAGAAAACTTACAAGATGGATGTGGTGGTCGGCGATATAGTCGTAGAATTGAAATCGGTTAGTACCATCATGCCTGCTCATAGGGCACAGCTATTCAACTACTTACGACTGACAAAACATCCTATTGGCATTCTAATTAATTTTGGAGCTAAAAAACTACAAGGTGAACGCTACGGCTATATAGAGGAAACGAACGAGTGCGTACTGCTTGATCGGAATATGGACATTGTAAACGAAGACATAGATTGGAACATAAACGATGATGATAATTTATGAATCATTCGTGTTCATTTATGACCATTCGTGTAGCGTCGCAGACAAAAAAATTTTTTATGTATAACCCAATAAAATAACATTTACGTAAAACAATGACTAATTTATTTTCATTAGAAGGTAAGAACGCCTGGATCACCGGCGCATCTTACGGCATTGGCTTCAACATTGCAAAGGCATTTGTTGCAGCAGGTATCAAAACCATTATCTTCAACGACCGCAACGAGGAGGCTCTGCAGCGCGGACTGGACAACTACCGCGAGGCTGGCATCGAGAACGTGAAAGGCTACATCTGCGACGTGACCGACGAGAACGCCGTGAAGGAGCTCGTTGACAAGATTCACGACGAGGTGGGCAACATCGACATCCTGGTGAACAACGCCGGCATCATCAAGCGCATACCCATGCACGAGATGAAGCGCTCGGAGTTCCAGCAGGTCATCGACATCGACCTCGTTGGTCCGTTCATCTGCTCTTCAGCCGTGATCCCCGAAATGATGGAGCGCCGCGAGGGTAAGATCATCAACATCTGCTCGATGATGTCTGAGCTGGGCCGCGAGACCGTATCGGCATACGCTGCCGCCAAGGGTGGCCTGAAGATGCTGACCCGCAACATCTGCTCGGAGTATGGCGAATACAACATTCAGTGCAACGGCATTGGCCCGGGCTACATCGCTACGCCTCAGACCGCACCGCTGCGCGAGCGGCAGCCCGACGGCAGCCGCCATCCGTTCGACTCGTTCATCTGCGCCAAGACACCTGCCGGCCGCTGGCTCGACCCCTCTGAGCTGGGTGGTCCCGCCGTGTTCCTGGCTTCGCATGCCTCAGATGCTGTGAACGGCCACGTGCTCTATGTTGACGGTGGCATTCTGGCCTACATCGGCAAGCAGCCTAAGTAAACAGCAACGGGCAGCCTAAATAAACAGCAACGGGCAGCCTGAATAAACAAGCTGCAACGAGCGGCAAATCTCGCTCTGATTAGCGTCAGATTCCGCTCTGTTTAACGTCAGATTTCGCTCTGTTTAACGTCAGATCTCACTGTAACGAACGTCAAATCTCACCACAGTTTGACGCTCGTTAGAGCGAGATTTGACGTTTATTGTAACCTGGCGAAACGCTGATTGCAAGAAAGGTGAGTTAATAAAAACAAAAAAACATGTTCTTTTAGCGGTTGATACTGTTTTTATGCTTATTTTTGCATAGATATATCACATATTTTTATATTCACAACGAAAAAATGAAAAAGCAACAATTGTTTTTCTTGTCGGCAGCTGCCGTGCTGCTGTCGTCATGCTCTGGAAAGCTGGGAGCTCTGTCAGCCGATAACTTCAACGTAACGCCGAACCCGCTGGAGACACAGGCCGGCGAGGTGCCTGCCACCATCAACGGCATGTTCCCCGAGAAGTACATGCAGAAGAAGGCCGTAGTCACCGTAACGCCCGAGCTGCGCTATCAGACCGTCAACGGCCAGCAGGCCGTGAAGGGCAACAGCGCCACCTTCCAGGGTGAGAAAGTGCAGGGTAACGATCAGACCATTTCGTACAAGGTGGGTGGCCGCTATACGATGAAGACCAGCTTCAAGTATGTGCCCGAGATGCACCAGAGCGACCTCTACCTGACCTTCAACGCCAAGGTGGGCAACAAGACCGTGGACGTGCCTGCCGTGAAGGTGGCCAGCGGCATCATTGCCACCAGCGAGCTCTACAAGCGCACGCTGACATCGGCACAGGGTGCCATCGCACAGGATGCCTTCCAGCGCATCATTGAGCAGAAGCAGGAGGCCAACGTGAAGTTCCTCATCGGTCAGGCACAGCTGCGCAAGAGCGAGCTGCAGAACAACTCGGTGCAGGAGTTCGTGCGACTGCTGGGCGAGATTGCCAAGGACCAGGAGGGCAAGGTGCTCGACGGCATTGAGGTGTCGGCCTATGCATCGCCCGACGGCGGCTATCAGCTGAACGAGCAGCTGGCCAACAAGCGCGAGCAGGTGACCGAGGACTTCCTGAAGGGCGAAATGAAGAAGGTGAACAGCGACTCGCCCGTAGATGCCAAATACACCGCCGAGGACTGGGAAGGCTTCCAGGAACTGGTGGCTGCCAGCGACATTCAGGACAAGGACGTGATTCTGCGCGTGCTCTCCATGTATAAGGACCCCGAGGAGCGCGAACAGCAGATCAAGGCCATCTCGTCGGCCTTCAAGGAACTGGCCGACGGCATTCTGCCACAGCTGCGCCGTGCACGCCTGATTGCCAACTACCAGCTGATAGGCCGCGACGACGAGCAGATCATGAGCCAGATCAGCAGCGATGCCTCGAAACTGAGCGTTGAAGAGCTGCTCTACGGAGCCACCCTCTACGACAACGACGTGAAGGGTGCCGAGAACGCCTACAAGAAGGCCGTGCAGTACTATCCCAACGATGCCCGCGCCTATAACAACCTGGCCACACTGGCATACGCAAAGGGCAACTACAGCGAGGCCAAGCAGTGGCTGGAGAAGGCTCAGCGCGTGAACGCCAACCTGCCCGAGACCAACGCCAACCTGGGTCTGCTGGCACTGCAGAACGGCGACCTGACAACAGCCGAGACACTGATTGCCAAGTCGTCGAGCGCCAACGGCGTGCAGGAAATCATTGGCAACCTGCACCTGGCTCAGGGCAAGTATGCACAGGCCGAGCAGGACTTCGCCAAGACCAACTCGAACTCTGCCGCACTGGCACAGATCATGAACAAGAACTATGCCGCTGCAGCCACCACGCTGAAGAACGTGCAGAACCCCGACGGCATGACCGACTATCTGAAAGCCGTTGTGGCCGCACGCACCGGCAAGAAGGCCGACGTGGCCACCGCACTGCAGTCGGCCGTCAGCAAGGATGCCTCGCTGCGCCAGTATGCTGAGCAGGATCTGGAGCTGAAGTAACCGCAAAAGAATGACAATAAAGAATAGTTTGCTCGCAGCCATCGGGTGGGTCACGTTGCTGACCGCCTGTGGCTCGTCGGGCAACCGCTTCAGGCTGGAGGGCGAGTTCAAGAACATGAACCAGGCCGAACTCTACCTGTACAACGCGGCCGACGGGCGCAAGGACACCATACACGTGCAGCGCGGACGCTTCATCTACGAGACCGACCTGAAAGACACGGCCACGCTGATGGTCATGTTCCCCAACTACTCGCAAATACCGGTCTTCGCCACCTCGGGCATCACCGCCAAGATGAAGGGCGATGCCTCGCAACTGCGCGAAATCAAGGTGAAAGGCTCGAAGCAGAACGACGAGATGACGGCCTTCCGACTGAAAGCCAACCAGCTGACACCGCCCGAAATGACGGAGATAGCAGCTGAATATATCACCGAAGAACCCAACTCGCCCGTCAGCTTCTACCTGCTGCAGCAATACTTCGTGAAAGCACTGGAACCCGACTACCGGCGCGCCATGCTGCTGTGCAACACCATGCTGCAGGCCAATCCGCAGAACAGGGCCGTGCTCCAGCTGAAACACGACCTGCGACCGCTCACGGCAGGCAGCAAGGGCAGCCGCATGCCGGTGTTCGCCCTGCTCGACACAAAGGGACGGGTGGTCACCAACCGGCAGATGCAGAAGAAGGTGAACGTGGTGTGCCTGTGGGCAACGTGGAACTATGAGAGTCGCGCACAACTGAACACGCTGCGCAAGCTCGTCAAAGAGAACCCGGGCAAAATAAGCGCCTTGGGCATCAGCATCGACGCAACAGCCGGCGAAGGGCGCGACTGGACACGACGCGACAGCGTGAACTTCCCCCTGGTATGCGACGGCAAGATGTGGCAGACACCCATGGCCCAAGCACTGGGCATGAACGATCTGCCCACAAACATCGTGACCGACGAGAAGGGAATCATCGTGGAACGAGACATTCCGAACAAGGAAATGCAGAAACGACTGCAGGAGCTGATGAAATGAACTATACACTGAACTTGAAAGGACAGCTTTTTAGCCTCGGGCAACCGGTGGTGATGGGCATTCTGAACGTAACGCCCGACTCGTTCTATGCCGATAGCAGACAGCAGACGGAGGAACAGATTGCCCAGCGCACCCGACAGATCATCAGCGAGGGAGCGGCCATCATCGACGTGGGGGCCTGCTCCACCCGACCCGGTTCGGCACCCGTCAGCCAGCAGGAGGAAATCGACCGCCTGAGAATGGCACTACCCATCATCCGAAAAATACAGGAAGAGACTGACCTCGCTCCCCTCCATTCTGACCTCTCCGCCCTCCATTCTTCCCTCTCCATCGACACTTTCCGCCCCGACGTGGCCCGCATGGCCGTTGAAGAGTTCGGTGCCGACATCATCAACGATGTGAGCGAGGGCAACGAACAGATGTTCCGCATGACCGCCCGACTGGGCACCCCTTACGTGCTCACCTCGGTGCAGCCCGACCTGCGCTCCACCCTGCTGACCTTCGCACGGAAGGTGCAACAGATGCGCGACCTGGGACAGAAAGACATCATTCTCGATCCAGGCTTCGGCTTCGGAAAAACCGTTGACGAGAACTTCCAGCTGCTGAGCCAGATGGACAAGCTGAGCGTGCTGGAACTGCCGCTGCTGGTGGGCATCTCGCGCAAGTCGATGATCTGGAAGACACTACAGTGCACACCCGACGAGGCCCTCGGCGGCACCACAGCCCTGAACGCCGTCGCCCTGATGAAGGGTGCCTCCATCCTGCGCGTCCACGACGTGAAAGCAGCCGTGGAGACCTGTCAGCTCCTTGAACGCTTGAAACCCTTGAACGCCTGACTTTGAACCCTTGAACGCTTAAACCCTTGAACCCCTTAAACCATGTTCCTACAATTCAGTCTTAAAGACTTTTTCGACATTCTGTGGGTAGCGCTGATGCTCTACTACATCTACCGACTGATGCGCGAGTCACGCTCGCTGAATGTCTTTGTAGGCATCATGATCTTCATACTCATCTGGTTCATCGTGTCACAGATTCTGGAAATGCGACTGCTCGGCTCCATCCTCGACAAACTGGTGTCGGTGGGTGTCATCGCCATCATCGTCATCTTCCAAGACGACATACGCAAGTTCCTGTACGATTTGGGAGCCCACCAGCGCGTCAGGACCGTCATGCGCTTCTTCACCCCCAAGCGGACCGAAGAACAGGACCAGGCAGCCCTGAAACGCCTCATCATCCCCATCGTGATGGCCTGCATGTCGATGGCGAAGGGCAAGGTGGGCGCACTCATCGTGGTGCAGCGCCACACCAAGCTGACCGACATTGTCAGCACGGGCGACGTGGTGAATGCTGACATCAACCAGCGGCTCATTGAGAACATCTTCTTCAAGAACTCACCCCTGCACGACGGTGCGATGGTGATAGCCAACCGCCGCATTCTGGCTGCCGGCTGCATACTGCCCGTCAGCCACAACCTCGACATTCCGAAGAGCTTAGGTCTGCGCCATCGTGCCGCCCTGGGCATGTCGCAGGAGAGCGATGCCCTCTGCATCATCGTGTCGGAAGAAACGGGCGGCATCTCCGTTGCACAGGCCGGACAGTTCCGCCTGAACCTCTCTGCCGAGGAACTGGAAACCATTCTCACACAGGAAATGATTTGATTACTATCGTCTGAACTCCTGTAACTCCTGAACTCCCATTGAGTAATTTAAGTATAACCGAACTACAGCGGCAACAGCTTCTCCTCCAGATGGAGTACGAAGAGGAGAAGAAAGCCTTCCAAGAGAAAGTGGATGCCATCGGCATGCAGAACCGCATAGCGCGCGGCGATGCGTGGTGGCCCGTCCGTGTGGGCCGCAGCTACTATAACTCGCTCAACCAGCTCTGCGTAGAGGTGTTCCGCACCACCGGTCAGGACATCGACCACAACTTCGAATTCGGGCGACCAGTGAGTTTTTTCCCCTCCCCCGGTCGGGGGAGGTTGGAGGGGGCCACCGTTTCCTTTGTCGATGGCGACCGCATGGTGGTCGTAGTGCCCGACGGCTTCTCCGTCGGGAGCCTGCAGCAAGAGGGCCTTGGCATCCAGCTCTCCTTCGACGAGACCAGCTACCGCATGATGTTCGACGCTCTGGAACGCACCATGCGCGCCAAGGGCCGTCTGGGCTACCTGCGCGACCTTTTCTATACCCCCGCGATGAAGGCCGAGACCTTCTCGTTTCCCGATATCAGCCTGCCCTATCTGAACGCCACGCAGCAGCATGCCGTAGGCGAGGTGCTGCGCGCCAAGGACGTGGCCATCGTGCACGGTCCTCCCGGCACGGGCAAGACGACGACCCTCGTCGAGGCTATCTATGAGACGCTGCGCCGCGAGAACCAGGTGCTGGTGTGCGCCCAGAGCAACATGGCCGTAGACTGGATATCGGAAAAGCTCGTCGACCGCGGCTTGAACGTGCTGCGCATCGGCAATCCCGTGCGTGTAGACGACAAGATGCTGTCGTTCACCTACGAGCGGCGCTTCGAGGCTCATCCCGACTATCCGCAGCTGTGGGCCATCCGCAAGGCCATCCGCGAACTGCGCCAGCATCGTGCCCATCGCTCCGACAGCTATCACCAGAAGCTGCAACGCCTGCGCGACCGTGCCACCGCCCTTGAGATCGGCATCAACCAGCAGCTGTTCGGCGAGGCTCGCGTCATCGCCTGCACACTGGTGGGCAGCGGTCACCGTCTGCTGGAAGGCATGAAGTTCGGCACCCTGTTCATCGACGAGGCCGCCCAAGCCCTGGAGGCCGCCTGCTGGATTCCCATCCGCCGTGCCGGGCGCGTCATCCTTGCCGGCGACCACTGTCAGCTGCCGCCCACGGTGAAGTGCTACGAGGCGCTGAAAGGCGGCTTGGGCAAGACACTCATGGAGCGCATCGTGGAACAGAAACCAGCGGTGGTCACGCTGCTGAAGATACAGTATCGCATGAACGAGGACATCATGCGCTTCTCAAGTGACTGGTTCTATCATGGCATGGTGGAGAGTGCTCCCGAGGTGAAATACCGCAGCATCCTGGACCTCGACCTGCCAATGACGTGGGTGGATGTAAAGAAGACTCTCCCCCGGCCCCTCCCTCACAGGGAGGGGAGTAGTCAGAACTCAGAGCAGAATCAAAACGGAGAGCAGCAGAATCTGGAAAGGAATGAAAGCAGAGAGCAGCAGAATCTGGAAAGGAATGAAAGCGGAGAACATAGGTCTATATACTCCCCTCCCTCACAGGGAGGGGTCGGGGGAGGGTCTCTCTCTGGTGGAGGGTCTCTTTATAACCTTTCCGAGGCCGAGCTCACCCTCCTTGCCCTGCAAGCCTACTACGAGATGATTGGCAAGGAGCGCATCCTGCAGGAACGGCTCGACGTGGGCATTATCTCGCCCTATCGCGCCCAAGTGCAGCTGTTGCGCCGAATGATCAAGAAGCGCGAGTTCTTCAAGCCCTTCCGCAGCCTCATTACGGTGAACACCATCGACGGCTTTCAGGGACAGGAGCGCGACATCATCGTTATCTCTCTGGTGCGCTCGAACGACGAGGGTCAGATAGGCTTTCTGCGCGACCTGCGCCGCATGAATGTGGCGATCACCCGGGCACGAATGAAACTCATCATCCTGGGTGATCGCCACACGCTCTGTCAACATCCCTTCTACCGCAGACTCTGGCAGTATATAGAGGGGCTGAAAGAATAACTTCAGACGATTTCGGGAGTACTCCAGTACCCTTTGAAAATCAAGGTTTTTCTTCTGCAAAGGCGGCAGCTTCGGCAGCGGCAATGATGTCCTCGCGGCTCAGCTCCTCCGGCTGATGGGTGATGTCGCTCAGGTCGAACTCATCGGAGTTTTCGGAGTGATCGGAGTGATCGGAGTAATCAGAATTCTCGGAGTGATCAGAGTGATCGGAATTCTCAGAGTAATCAGAGTACTCTGAGTATTCAGAGTATTCAGAGTATTCAGAAGAACCAGAAGAACCAGCAACTTCGGCATGCTCAATGATGAAGTCGGTCTTTTCCTGTTCCAAATTGGGGGCGGCCATGGTGGGCTCTTCCTCCATCTTGGTGCGTTCGCTCTTGGCCTGGAAGATGGCATCGATGAACTGCGGCTCGCGGCGCAGTCGCTGCAGCGTCTCCTTCGAAGCCTGCTGCTGGGCCTCCTTCTTCGAATAGCCCTGTCCGCTGCCGCCTTCCACCCCTTCGATCATCACCTGGAAGCCGAAGATGGGCGAGCCCTGCTTGTCTTTCTCCTGTTTCAGCATGCTGAAGTCCATGTGCACGCGGTTCTTCTGCGTCCACTCGATGAGCTTCGACTTGAAGTTCACCTCCTTGTAGGCCACCTTGTCGATATTGACCATCTGTTCCAGTATTCGCTTCTTCATGAATCGCATCACAGCGGCATAGCCCTGATCCAAGTAGATAGCCCCCACGAGTGCCTCGAAGGCGTTGCCGGCCATGTAGCTGTTATGCGAGCGCGACTGTCCGCTTGACTGCACCAGCTCGGTCAGTCCTATCTCGTCGGCCAGTTTTCCGAGCGATTCGCGGCTCACCAGCTTTGAGCGTGTGTTGGTCAGGAATCCCTCTCGCTTTCCTGGAAAATGTTCGAACACGATGTGTCCCACGGCTGCATCGAGCATGGCATCGCCCAGGAACTCCAGCCGTTCGTTGTTCAGCGGTCGTCCCTTTTCGTTGCGTTTCCCTGTGCTTTTGTGGGTCAGTGCCACCTTGTAGTAGCTGATGTCATGGGGATAGAAGCCCATGACGTTATATAAAGAAGAATAAAGCTCCTTCTCCTGACGGAAAGGGAGCTTTATTCTATCCAGAATATCCTTAAGCCTCATACTTATCTTTCGATGAATTTTCTTTCGTTCGAAAATGAAAGCGTGCTTTCATTTTACTCACTTATCCGAAAATTTTTTGAATATCACGCAGGCGTTGTGTCCGCCGAAGCCGAACGTGTTCGAGAGTCCGGCGCGCACGGTGCGCTGCTGTGCCTTGTTGAAGGTGAAGTTCAGGTTGTAGTCGATCTCAGGATCCTCGTCGCCTTCCTCGTGGTTGATGGTGGGCGGAACGATGTCGTTCTGCACGGCGAGCACGGTGGCCATAGCCTCTACGGCACCGGCAGCACCCAGCAGGTGTCCCGTCATCGACTTGGTGCTTGAGATGTTCAGCTTGTAGGCAGCATCGCCAAACACTTCCTTGATGGCCTTAGCTTCGCTGATATCGCCCACGTGGGTCGATGTTCCGTGCACGTTGATGTAGTCGATATCCTCGGGCTTCAGCTCGGCATCCTCCAGCGCGTTCTGCATCACGAGCTTGGCACCCAGTCCTTCGGGGTGCGATGCGGTGATGTGGTGAGCGTCGGCACTCATGCCGGCACCAACCATCTCGGCATAGATCTTCGCGCCGCGAGCCTTGGCGTGCTCCAGTTCCTCCAGAATGAGGCAGCCGGCACCCTCGGCCATGATGAATCCGTCGCGGCTGGCGCTGAACGGACGGCTGGCTTTCTCGGGCTCGTCGTTGCGTGTTGAGAGGGCGTGCATGGCGTTGAAGCCGCCCACGCCGGCCTCGGTGATGGCAGCCTCGGCACCGCCGGCCACGATGGCGTTGGCCTTGCCCAGACGAATCAGGTTGAAGGCATCGGCCAGTGCGTTGCTCGACGAGGCGCAGGCGCTCGACGTGATATAGTTAGGTCCGTGCAGACCGTACATGATCGAGATTTGTCCGGCAGCGATGTCGGCAATCATCTTAGGGATGAAGAAGGGGTTGAACTTCGGTCCCTGGTCTTTGTGCTGGCCGTAGTATTCTACTTCTTCCTCGAAGGTCTTGATACCGCCGATGCCCACGCCGAACACGACGCCGATGCGGTTCTTGTCTTCCTTCTCCAGATCCCAGCCACAGTCCTCCACGGCCTGCTTGGCGGCGATGAGGGCCAGCTGTGTGTAGCGGTCCATCTTGCGAGCCTCCTTGCGGTCCAGATACTGGTTCACGTCCAGGTTCTTCACCTCGCAGGCAAACTGTGTCTTAAACTGGGTGGTATCGAAATGTGTAATAGGAGCTGCGCCGCTCACGCCCTTCAGCATGTTCTCCCACATTTCCTGTGGAGTATTGCCCAGCGGTGTAACGGCACCCAGTCCGGTTACTACTACTCTTTTCAGTTCCATAATTTAAAAATGAAAAAAAATGAAGAATGAAGAATGAAGTATTTCAACTGCAATACAACAGTTAAAAAGAAGAATGAAGAATCTGCCACTCACATAAGCGGTAGCAAATTCTTCATTCTTCACTCTTCACTCTTCATTAAAAACTTTTTACTTCGAGTTCTCCTCAATATAAGAAATAGCGTCGGCAACGGTGCCAATCTTCTCAGCCTTGTCGTCGGGAATGCTGATACCGAACTCCTTCTCAAACTCCATGATGAGCTCTACAGTATCCAGAGAGTCTGCACCCAGATCGTTAGTGAAACTAGACTCGGGCTTCACAATAGCCTCGTCAACACCCAGTTTATCAACAATAATTGCCTTTACTTTGCTTTCAATTTCTGACATGATAATTTCTTTTTAAAATGTTAATAAAATGTATTCTTATCTTGAAAAACGCTGCAAAGTAACACATTTTCTTTGAGTTACGCAAACTTTTTTCGAAAAAACTGACTTCACTTTGCACACCCGATAGTGTTTTGTGCAAAAAAATCGGTGTTTTCTTGTAGTTTTTACACTTACAAGTTGCAAACACCGATCTTTTCCAGTTAACATCGCAGTCCGATTCTGTTCAGTTCGTTTCGTTCAGTCCGATTCTGTTCAGCTCATCATCAGGCTACAGGCCTCGGCTCCCCCGAGCACGCCCAGCAGCGCCGAGCCTATAGCGATGAGCACCTTCAGCAGGAGTGTCCAGCCGTTTCGTTGTGCGTTTTTCATGGTATAATTTTTTTTATTTTTCTATTTCCCCAGAGATTAGGGTTCGTCGTTGGCGGTAGTGTCCTGGTTACCGCCCTGGTTGCCGCCGGTCTCGTCGTCGTCCTCGTCGGTGAGGTAGGCCAGGTTCTTGGGCACCTCGGCCACCCTTGCGCCACGGGTCAGCTCTTTCACCATGCGTCCCTGCTCCTTCTTGGTCTCGGGGTGGAAGATGACGTGCAGGCCCTTCACGTGCTTCTTGGTGTCGTAGTCGTCGGCCTCGTCGACACCCATCGACTTCACGCCCAGCTTGAAGCTGCCCAGATAGGGGATGGTCACCTTGATGGACTTCTGCACCATCTTCTTGATGGCGGGTCCCATTTCGGAGAGCACGGCCAAGATGTCGCTGCGCTTCACGGTGCAGTTGTCCTGAATCTCGTCGGCCAGCTCCTCAATCTCCACCTTGTCAATAACTACGGCGCGGCCATACCACTTGCCGAATGCACTCTCGTTCTTACGGTTGTTGTTCTGATACTTTTTTACAAATACGGTCATAATTTTTTGTTGTGTGTTTTTTAAAGGGTTAATTACTAAAGTTGTTTTTTGTGTGTTTTGAATGTTTTGTTTTTTGTTTCTCATGGTGTCTTTCGCGATTGACAATGCAAAGGTACAACGCTTTTTCCGGTTCTGCAATAGTTGATGTAGGGAGACATTAGGCGAGACATGTGGCGAGACATCAGGCTATAGCGTCTGAAATGCTGTTCCACAGCACGTTTTTACTTTCCTTTTCCATCATAATCAGATAGCGATCCAGATAGCTCAGGTGCTTCACGCCCTTGCGCTGCTGTCCCCTACGGGCTGTTTCATAGGGATTGGTGGGCACCTTTGTGTGCAGCAGCAGGCACGCCTGTCTGACTATCTGCATAAACGAGGCAGGCACGCCGTAGTCGTCGGCCATGCATCCCTCCTCGAAGGCATAGTAGAGCACCTCCATCAGGTCTACGGTAGAGCCTTTCCATGTGAGCCCTTCGGCTTCGGTGTGTTCTTCCAGCAGGCGTTTCACTTCGCCGGCCATCAGTTGTTGTGCGCGTCTTCTTCGCATCAGTCGCTCGTTGGCGACGGTCGTTGTCTTTTCGTTCATAGTTTGTTTCGTATGTGTATATATATATATATAATAAGGTTTAAACTGGGGGCAAAATTAGGGGTTTAGCGTGCACAAAAGGTTCACAAACTGAAGTTTTTGTGTTAAAAGCGCCCGATTTTTAAAACCTTTAACTATATGGGGCACTATATATATAGTCAACAAAAACATGCGGCAGCACCCGTGTGGATGCTGCCGCATGAATGGTCTGTACAGGGGCTGTTGAGAGCCGTCTGCCGTGTCAGTTCTGCGGTGGAAGCAGCTCGTCGACCAGCGCTTTGTAGTCGTCCCAGCTGGAGTTCTCGTCGTCTATGTAGCGGTAGATGCGCTTGCCGTCGGGCGACATGAAGAATACGTAGGTGGCCATCGTCTCCTGGTCTTCCTTGTTGCGGCACTTGAAGGAGTGGGTGACGCACCATCCGTAGGCGTTTCCGCTGAGCGTGTCTACGATGGCGTTCAGCGTGGCCACTTCGGCTTTCAGGCTGTCTATGCACTGCGCCTTCTGGTTCTGCAGTTCGGCGGCAGTCTGCTGGTCGGCAGCGGCTTGCTGGTCGGCCTGCTGCAGCTGGAATATCAGTTGCTTGATCACTTTCACGCGGTCGAACACCAGCGTGTCGCCATAGCGGTCGCTCCTGAGCGTGTCTATCTGCATCTGTATAGGCTTGTAGCTGCTGTAGTTGAACAGCGTGTTCACCATTTCAGCGCGTATGGTGCTGAGCATCGGGTCTTCCTGCGAGCTGCAGCTGGCCACTGCAACCGCGATGAGCAGCAGCAGGTAGCGGCATTTTAAAAAGTTGCGTATCATCCTGTCCATGTGTTATTTCATCTTGTCCATGATTTCAAATATGTCTTTCAGCTCGTGGCTGATCTTGTCCCACTTTTTCTGGCTGAACTTGAAGGTGCAGTTGCTGCCGTAGTCGAACAGCAGTGGCGTGGGCGAAGCCACAATCTTGTCGAACTCTTCACGGTTCACCCAGAAGCGCACGCGGTTCACATACTTCTTCGAACCCTTCGGTTTAACGAACAGCAGCTCTATTTCCGACGTGAGGCTGCTGCCGTCGGCAAACGTCAGCGTGGCTGTGCCGAACTGAACGTACTGCGGGGTAACGATGAAGGCGGTGAAGCTGATGGAGTCGGTGGTCGACAGGGTGGTCACGTCGTATTTCAGTTTGCTCTTGGCCACGCAGCCCTCGGCCTTGTCCATCTTCTGCGGGAACACGTAGAACAGCTTGCCGTCAATGCCCGTAAAGAAGGTGAACTTCTTGCCGGCCTGGGCCTGGGCCAGCAGCGCGAAAAGCATGATAAAGAGGGAAAAAACTCGTAGTTTCGACATACTTGAAAGCTATTTCTGAATTAATAAAAAAAGACAGCCCAAAGACATAATCTATGGAGCTGTCTTAGCTTTTAAACTTCGTTCAAACGATTACTCGCCGTAAACAACAGTCTTGTGAGTTGTGAAGATACCCAGGATAGAGTTCACGCTAACGTCAGCGTGGCTGATCTTCTTGATACCACCGTTCTCAGCAGCTGCATTGTAACCAGCGTCGCCAGTAGCGATCAGGCCCAGGATGCTAGTAGCGCTAGCCTCACCTACCTTCTTGCCAACAGTAGCGTTAGCACCCAGGTCACCACCAGTGGTAACGTTGGTGTACAGACTTCCTACCAAACCAGCACCACAGCTCTGAAGCATCATAGCAGCAGCAAATGCGAAAGCAGCAACAAATGTCTTTTTCATAATAAAAATTATTTTTTTGTGCCCGGAAAACCTCCACTCCAAAGCTTGTTTTTCAATTGTTATTGTTTACTCGTCCTAAAAAAAAATGAGAGGTTTACCTTTGCAGATACATTCTTTTCAACAGGACAGTGCAAAAATAGCCAATATTTTTTACTTACAAAACTTTTCGCAATGAAAAAACAAAATTTTAACTAATTTTTATATAAAGTCAGTTATTTAATCAACCTACCGTTAAAGGTTCTAAAAATCGGGCGTTTTTAACACATAAAGTTCAGAAAGTGAACCTTTTGTGCACGCTGAATGCCTAATTTTGCCGGCGATAACCATTTTTTATTCACCATTTTTTAAAAAACACACTATCATGGAAAACAAAAACTTGAAGAACATGGAAACTAAAAATTTCAACATCATGGAAAACAGCGCTTACAAAATGAGCGATGCAGAGATGTATCCCGACGTTGACCCGAACGAACGGCTGACACCCCACTTCACCGTGCGCGAAATGCTGTACTCATGGACTTGCGAGCGCGAAGGCATCATCAACCGCGTGGCCGAGCCCGAGGTGATCATCCCGCGACTGCGCACGCTGTGCCAACGGGTGCTGGAGCCGCTGCGCCGGCAGTTCGGGCCCATCCTGATCAACAGCGGCTACCGGTCGGAATGCCTGAACTACGTGGTGGGCGGCGTCACCTACTCGCAACACTGTCAGGGCGAGGCTGCCGACATCAACACGCCCGACGCGGAAACGTGCAACAGGTACTACAACTTCATCAAGGACAACCTGGAGTTCGACCAGTTGCTGGTGGAGCGATCGAAGAAGACGGGGCACTTCTGGGTGCACGTCAGCTACACTGAGCGCCGCGCCAACCGCATGATGACCAATCCACATTATTATTAATAAACGGCAAATGATGCTGCAGTTAGCGTCAGATTGTGCTGAGATTAACGTCAAGTCTCGCTACGATTCAATACGAATTAGAGCGAAACTTGACGTTAACTGTAACAGAAAGTGACGCAAAACAGAGCGAGAAATGACGCAGAACAGGGCGAGCGAGAAACAAAGCTTTGCACCTGTTGATAACTCGGTGCATAACTCGTGAGAAACGTGTGAAATAACAATGCAGTTTTACAGCAGGCCCAAAAGACGTGTGGAAATTCACAGGTTTATCACGCTGCTATAAAGCAGTTATACACATTTTTCAGCAGACAGTCAAAACAACAGGAAACCAACGTGTAGACAGGAGAATCGCAAAGTCTGGCAAAAAGTTATCCACATATCCACACCCTATCATATCTACCATTGTCTTTTTAAAAAAAGAAAGAAAACAATAAAATAATAATAAACGGTGGAAAAAGTGGAGGCTTTTTGTTGGAAAACAGGATAATCTTTGTATTTTTGCAACATCATTCAAAAAAACAGAAGCTGTATCGTTAAAACAACGGAGGCTATATCATTTAAAAACAGAGACATGGAATCGAAGAAAGAACAGGCAGCCCTGCAGGCCGCCATCCGCAAACTGTGTGAAGAGAAACAGGCCATCATCCTGGCACATTATTATACTACCGGCGATATTCAGGAGGTGGCCGACTTTGTGGGCGACTCGCTGGCACTGGCACGCAAGGCGGCCGAGACCGACGCTCGCATCATCGTGATGTGCGGCGTGCACTTCATGGCCGAGACCTGCAAGCTGCTCAGCCCGGAGAAGCTGGTGCTCTGCCCCGACCCTGCAGCCGGCTGTTCGCTGGCCGACAGCTGCAAGGCTGAGGATCTGAAGAAGTTCAAGGACGAGCATCCCGGTTATCAGGTGGTCAGCTACGTGAACACGACGGCAGCGGTGAAGGCCCTGACCGACGTGGTGGTGACCAGCGGCAATGCAAAGAAGGTGATCGACTCGTTCCCGCAGGATGCAAAGCTCATCTTCGGGCCCGACTATAATCTGGGATCGTATATCAACAGCGTGACGGGCCGCGAGATGCTGCTGTGGCAGGGCGGCTGTCATGTGCACGAGCGCTTCTCGGTGGAGCAGATCGTGAAGATGAAGGCGCAGTATCCCGAGGCCGTGGTGATGGCCCATCTGGAGTGCAAGGGCCCCGTGCTGGCACTTGCCGACGTGAAGGGCTCGACCGCCGACATGCTGAAGTATGCGCAGCAGAGCAGCGCGCGGCAGTTCATCGTGGCTACCGAGGCCGGCATCCTGCACGAAATGCAGCGCACGTGCCCCGACAAGGAGTTCCTGCCCGTGCCGCCAGAGGTGGCAGGAGAACCCGTGGGGCAGGTTTCTTCTTCGGTTCCGTACACTGCGGCATCGCCGCAGTCTACAGGGCAGGCCCCGTCTTCCTGCCACTGCAACGAGTGCCAGTATATGAAGATGAACACGTTGCAGAAGCTCTATGACTGCCTAAAGAACGAGCAGCCCAGCGTTGAGGTGGAGCCGTCCATCGCTCGCGAGGCGGTGAAGCCCATCGAGCGCATGCTGGAACTATCATAATGAAGAGTTTAAGAGTTTAAGAGTTCAAGAGTGGTTAAGGGATGGTTGATATTCCTTTTGGTACTGCTGTCTGTCAGGGCTGTGGCGACCGATGTGCCTGAAGGTGCTTCGGGCACGTTGCCGGTGATGTATATCAGCAGCGAAGCGCCCATCACGTCGAAGACGGAGTATGTCTCTGCCACTATGTTCGTGGACCCGATGGGGTGCGAGTGGGCAGAGGCGATAGGCTCGGTGGTAGAGCAGGTGCCGCTGCAGATTCGCGGACGCGGCAACTGGACCTGGAGCGACACCTTCGAGAAGAAACCCTACAAGCTGAAACTGCTGGAAGGCCGCACCCTGCTGGGCATGCGGAAAGGCAAGCACTGGGCACTGCTGGCACATGCCGAAGGACAGAGCTTCTTCAAGAACCGTGCCGGCTTCTTCCTGGGTCGGCGCTGGGGCATGCCCTTCACACCCGACGAACGGGCCGTCGAAGTGGTGCTGAACGGCGACTACATAGGCCTTTATCTGCTCACGGAGACCGTTCGCGTGGGCAAGCGGCGCGTTGACATCAACGAGCAGAGAGACTATCAGACCGACCCCGACTCTATCACGGGCGGCTGGCTCATAGAACTGGACAACGCCATCGACGACCACCAGATGCGACTGCCCGTGCGCGGCACCAACCTGCAGCGCTTCTGGGTGACCTGGCACACGCCGGAGAACCTCTCTGCCCAGCAGTTCAACTACCTGTACTCGCAGATGGAGATGCTGCTGGCGCGTGTCTTCACCACCGACAAGAGCTCCACGGAGTGGGAGGAACTGCTCGACCTGCCCTCGCTGGCGCGCTATTTCCTTATCAACGAGATGGTAGACCATGTGGAAGCTTTTCAGGGCAGTTGTTTCCTGTTCAAGGACCTGGGCGACGAGCGGTGGCAGATGGGGCCGCTGTGGGATTTGGGTCACGCGCTGAACGGCTGGCATCCTAAGTACCGCTATATATATGATGTGGATGGCTGGTCGACCGATATCAGTCGCGAGCTGATGCAGTTTCCGCGTCTGCGCGAGGAGGTGCTGCGCCTGTGGCAGCAGGACGGCTTCGAGGCGATGATGGCCATGCGCGACGATCTGCACCGCTTTGCCGACACCATCAGCACGGCATACGCCTGCAACTACCAGCGCTGGCCAGCCTATTATCGCAGCACGCTGGAGAAACAGATGACCGACATAGACCAGCAGATTCGCGAAAAGCTCTATGCCATGATACGGCGCTCGCTGCAGGGCTTCGACGGCATTGACGAGGTGCAGGCCGAGACTGAGCGTAGAAACGCCTCAGAACGCCTCTATGACCTTCTGGGAAGGCCAATGAAGCCGGGACAGAAGGGCATCGTGGTGACGAAAGGAAGGAAAGTGTTGATGTCGCGATGAAATCGCGACGTAAGGAGCGGACAATCAGCAGTTATTTTCTGATGAAGTATTTTCTACCGCCGCGGATGTAGATGCCGGGGCGCAGGGGCAGGTCGGTGCGCTGGCGCTGGCCTTGCAGGTTGTAGACGGCAGTGTGGTTGGTGGCCGACGGCTGCCAGGTGTTCACCTCGCGGATGCCGACGATACGGTTGACGGCAGTGTCGGTGAGCACAGTGTCCAGATGGGCCATGTGCAGGCTCAGCCATTGCGCAATGCTGTCTACGTCGCGACGGAAGTCGATGGTCAGGCTGTCCAGGTCGCTGTCGCCGCTCCAGCGGTCTGTCTCGCGCTGGGCAGCACCCGTGCTGTAAAGCAGGTTGCACATAGTCTGATAGCGGGCGATGAGCGAGTCGGTGTGCAGCACGCCCTGTCGCAACTGCTCGTAGCGCTCGTAGGACCGCTCACGGAAATTGTCGACATTGAGTTTCTGCAGGCGGTAGACCAGATTGGTGACACTGATGATGTCGTAGTAGGGACTGACGAAATCAGGGTTGTAGACAGCCAGTCGGGGAGCCCCTACGCTGAGGTCGAGATCCCACACGGCAGGGGTCAGCCGGTGGTCGGCAGCGGTACGGTCGTAGACGGCCCAGAACGTGTTCTTGCCCACGTTGTCGATGGCTCCCATCACGTTGACGAAGAGGTAGTAGTCCATCACCACGGGCAGGTCGAAATAGTCGGCTGCATGGGCCACGAACTCGTCGTCGCTGCTGTTCACCACGAAGTTGATGGCCTCGTAGAGCGTGCTGTAGTCAGTCTGGCTGCGGTCGTCCAGATCGGGATATTTCGCCTCGAACGAGCCCCATGTGGGCAGTGTGTTGTCGTAGTCGTTCTCCACATCCCAGAAGCCGGTATAGTGATAGCCCTCGGCTTTCCAGAGCACGCCGCGTATCTGCGAGTCGAACTTGCGAAGCTGCATCTGCTTGCGGTCCATGTTCTCGCCGAAAGAGTAGATGCCCTCGTATTGCCCGTTCAGATAGAGTTCCACCACCCTGCCCCTTGCGCCCGAGAGCGGTTTTTCGCGCAGGCCTTCAGCATAGTAAGGAGCGGTGGCGAAGTCGAGCCACAGGTCGGTGGCAATGCGGTTGCGCAGTCGGAAGGGATCGGGCTGTCCGGCATCTAGAATCCAGTTGTTGTCGTTTCGCATGCCGAAGAACTGGTGGTTGGAGCCGAATTTCAGCTTGTAGTTATGCTTGTGCTTATCGCTGCCGCCAGTAGAGGCACCGCGCCATTTCACGCTGACAGGATAGCTCTTGCCCTCAATCTCGACAGTGCCCGACTGATAGTCGCTGCCGAACGTGCCCGTCAGGCGAATGACGGGCAACGGCTGCTGAGCAAAGCCGGTAGTGGCCAGCAGCAGCAGTGCAATCGCAAGGAGGGTTCTGGTCATATTAGTGCACCATAGCAATTTTGGCCACCACGCCGGTTTTGCCCTCTTTGGTGGCAGTGGCAATCATATACACTCCCGAGGCCACCCGACGGCCTGAGCGGTCGCAGCCGTTCCAAGTGAAGGTGCCACCATTGGAGCGGCCTTGATAAACCAGACGGCCGTCGACAGTCAGAATCTTCACGTCGGCATCGAAGGTCAGTCCGCGCACGGTGATCAGTCCGTTATAGCTCGACGGAACGGGGTTCGGGAAGGCATAGACATTGTCCTTCACCATCTCAATAGACGAGTCGGTGGCATCGCCCATGTAGGAACACAGGCCGCGGTCGGTGCCGAAGTACACCTCGCCGGTGGTGGGGTTGATGGCGATGCTCTCAACGACATTGGAGAGCAGCGGCGAGTTCTCGAAGGTGAAGTGGTGCACCTCGCTCAGGTTGTCGTTCGAGATGAGATAGGCGCCGCTGCCGGCTGTTCCCACCCATTTGCGACCGGCACCGTCGATGGCGATGCAGTTGATGTTGGCATTGGCCAGCAGATAGTCGGCCAGGTCGGTACCGTCGTTGCGCGGCACTTTCACCTGCATCAGGTTGCTGCCCTTGTTGTACACATTGGCGGCCTCCAGGATGAAGGCTCCCATGCTGGTGCCCACCCAGATGTTGCCGTCCATATCTTCGGTGATGCAGCGCGGATAGTAGGTCTCGTCGCCGTAGGTGATGCCGTCCTGGTTCTCAAACGAGGTGTATGACTGGATGATCTGACCCGTCTGGGGGTTGTAGCAGTAGAACGAGGGCTTGTCGTACATGTTGTTGACCAGCCAGAGCAGACCGCGGCTGTCGAGGAACAGACCTTGCAGCGAGCCGAGTCCTTTTGAGTTGTTGGTGAGTTCAGTGGGGTTCAACGCCAACCACTGGCCGTCGCGGGTGATACAGAGCAGCGTGTTGTTGACTTGCTCGCTCTGCGTGAGCCACAGGTTGCCGTTGGCATCGAAGAGCACGCTCTCCACCTTCACGTAGCGGTTGCTGCTGGTGGCGCGCTGCAAGATGCTGTTGTCGGGATAGTAGTACTTCACGCACTTGCCGTCGAGAAACTCGTAGAGGCCCGTGCGACTGCCGCCGAAGATGTGGTTGGGGTTCAGAGGGTCTACATCCACCGACATCATGTCGACGAATTGCCAGCTACTGCTCTCCGTGCCAGGGAAGTTGCCCTTGATATCGTCTTGCAGGAACGACCACTCGTGGTTGGCCGAGAATATCTGGATGGTGCCCGGCGAGTCCAAGTCCACCTGACTGGCCTGTCTCAGGCCCGCATCGCTGGTGTAGAGCACGTCGTTCTTGAAGCGCATGAAGCCCATGCGGTTATACTTAGGTCCGCCCGGCTGTAGCGTCTTCACCGTGGCAAGATACTGGTTCCAGTCGGTCCACGACTGGTCGAAGATGCCACTGGGCCAGGTGTCGGTGACCGTCCAGTTGCCGGGGTCGATAAGGTTTTCTTTGAGCGATGCACAGTAGACCACCTCGTTGGAGGTCTTGGCATAGATGGTGTTGCCGCTGATGCCCACATACCATATTTTCTGTTTCAGGATATAGGTCTCTGCGATCTCGTTCTTCCGCATGTCCAGTTTCAGAATGCCGAAGGAGGTAGGCAGATAGGCATACTGCTGGTAGATATAGATGTTGTAGACCGACTTGTCGTAGGTCATCGAGTGCGTGTAGTACGAGCTGATGTTGAACACCTCGTCGTCCTCGTTGAGCAGGTCGATATTCTTGTTGCTGTAGACGATGAGCAGTTTCTTTACCGTGGGGTTCCAGGCAATGCGGTCTATATAGGTATCGCTCAGCTGGCGCATGCGGTCGTAGGTGGTGATGCTGTGGTCAGTGAGGTTGTAGCTGTAGAGACCGTTGGAGGCACGCACGTAGAGACGGTTGCCGCCCTTGATGATCTGTTGCGGCTCGTAGTAGGATATATAGGCATGCCACGAGCCCGTCTGGGCGTGGAGGCTCAGAGCCGAGAGAATAAGGAGGAGAAGCAATAGCCTTTTTTTCATTGTCGTTCTTTTTTAGTTTTTTCTAGTTTTCCTAGTTTTCCTAGTTTTCCTAGTTTTTCTAGTTTTTCTAGTTCTTCTAGTCTTTCTAGTTTTTCTAGTTCTTCTAGTCTTTCTAGTTTTTCTAGTTCTTCTAGTCTTTCTAGTGATACTAGTTTTCCTTTAGAAATGCTGCCAGTTTCTGTGTAGCCCGGGCGCGGTGGCTAATCTGGTTTTTGATGTCGGCACCCAGCTCAGCGAAGGTCTTGTCATAGTCGTCGGGCTGGAAGATGGGGTCGTAGCCGAAGCCCTCTGCCCCACTCCGCTCATGGGTGATCTTGCCCTCCACAATACCCTCGAACAGGTGCTCCTGTTTGATAGAGGTGCAGCCGCAAGGACACACGTTCTTCTTTAGTATTAACGCAATAACAGTGCGAAATCGTGCATGGCGATTGTTATTTTCTCCTAAATCGCTGAGCAACTGGGTCATATTAGCCTCGCTGTCGTGGCTGGCAGGCGGGGTTTCTATTGTTTTGGCAGGAGTAGTTTCTATATTGCTGGCGAGAGTGGTTTCTGTCGGTTTGGCGAGAGTGGGTTCTGTAGGTTTGGCAGGAGTGGTTTCTGTAGGCTGCGACATTGTCGCAGCGTACCTGACAGCGGCATAGCGGGCGCTATACACCCCAGGGGCACCGTTGAGGGCATCGACCTCCAGGCCGGTGTCGTCGGCAAAGCAGCTCAGGTGGTAGTTCTCCCACACATAGCGGGCTTTCTGCAGGGCGTTCTCCTGCAGGGTGCTTCCTGTTTCAGGAATATCAACATCGCAGCCGATGTCTTTGAGCGACAGCACTTCGAATGTTGGGCCCAGAATGGCGCGAATCTCCTCCAGCTTGTGGGCGTTGTTGGTGGCAAAAACAATTTTCATTTCACTTTTATCTGGTCGAAGCCCTCGCCGAAGACACCGATGACGGCACTCTGCGACACGAAGGCCTGAGGGTCTATCTGTTTGATGATGCGGAAGATGATGGCACTCTCGTTGCGCTTGGCCAGGATACAGAGCACCTTGCGCTCATGGCCGGTATACCAGCCGTGACCGTCAAGGATGGTCACACCATGGTCGAGTTGGGTGCCGATGGCATTGGCAATCTCCTGCCAGCGCTTGGAGAAAATCATGAATTGAACAGACTGTCGCTGACGGTTCATCAGGAAGTCGAGCATGAAGTTCTCAATGACCATTGTGCAGAGGCCGAACACCACCATATAGGCGCGTTCGAGCATGGTGCCGAACTGGGGTATGAGCAGACAGGAGCCGATGATGACCAGGTCGAGGAAGGCCAGCACGGTGCCCAGACTGACATCGCGGAACTTGTTGACCGAGGCGGCGATGATATCGGTGCCGCCCGTGGAGCCGTTGTTCAGGAACACGATGCCCAGGGCCGAACCTGTCATGGTGCAGCCCAGAATGAGCGACATGAAGTTCTGTCCCTCGCCCAGGATCTTCACGAAATGGCCGGCCTCGTCGCGTGGCAGGAGCGTCTGGAAAAAGCCCAGCAGGAACGACAGCACGAGGATGGCATAGATGGTCTTCGACAGGAACTTCCACCCCAGGATACGCAGGGCTACGACGAGCAGCGCGGCATTGATGAGGAAATAGCTGTACTCCAGCTGGAAGCCCGTGGCGTAGAAGATGATGGCAGAGATACCGGCCACACCGCCCGTCACAATCTCGTAGGGCATGAGGAAGACGGTGAAGCCGAAAGAATACAGAAGGAGGCCGAGGGTTATGAAGACATAATCCTGGACCTCCTTGAGAATGAGTTTATGATCTACGGTCATTTATTTACATACAATATTCACCATACGCTTAGGGACGATGATAACCTTCATGATCTGCATGCCCTCGGTGTAGCGGGCAGTGCGCTCGTCGCTGCGGACGGCGGCCTCGATGGTGGCATTATCGGCATCGGCCGGGAACTGCACCTCGAAACGGGCTTTGCCGTTGAAGGCCACACCCATCTTCACCTGGCTCTCCACGAGGTACTGCTCGTTCCACTCAGGCCACTGGGCATCGCAGACGCTCTCGGGCATGCCTTCCATCACGGCAGGAGCGTTCAAGCGCAGCATCTCCCACAACTCTTCGGCGATATGGGGAGCGAAGGGAGCAATGAGGATGACGAGCTGGCGCATCACCTCGGGGTTCTTGCACTTCAGCTGCGAGAGCTCGCCCACAGCAATCATGAAGGCCGAGATGGAGGTGTTGTAGGAGAACTGCTCAATGTCTTGCGACACCTTCTTGATGAGCTTGTGCAGCGCCTTCAGCTCCTCAGGGGTTGCCGTTGGGTATACTGCGGCATTGCCGCAGTCTGCCTGACCATGGGAGCCGTCTACCTGATTGCAGAGGTTCCAGAATTTCTTCAGGAAGCGGTGGCTGCCTTCGATATTATTGGTGTCCCAGGGCTTCGACTGCTCTACGGGACCAAGGAACATCTCAAAAAGTCGCAGCGTGTCGGCACCGTAGCGCTCTACGATCATATCGGGATTGACCACGTTGTACATCGACTTCGACATTTTCTCGACGGCCCAGCCGCAGATGTACTTGCCGTCCTCCAGAATGAACTTCGCATCTTGATATTCCGGACGCCAGGCACGGAAGGCTTCAATGTCGAGCACATCGGCCTGAACCATGTTTACATCAACGTGTATGGGCGTGGTGTTGTACTGCTCCTTCAGGTTGAGGCTGACGAACGTGCCTTTGTCGGGACCTTCGTCCTCTATGCGATAAACAAAATTGGAACGACCCTGGATCATGCCCTGATTGATAAGCTTGCGGAAGGGCTCGTCCTCGCAGGTGTAGCCCGAGTCGTAGAGGAACTTATCCCAGAAGCGCGAATAGATCAGGTGGCCGGTGGCATGCTCGCTGCCGCCCACGTAGAGGTCTACCGAGCGCCAGTATTCGTTCTTCTCCTTATCGGTGAGTGCCTGGTCGTTGTGGGGGTCCATATAGCGCAGATAGTAGGCTGAAGAGCCTGCGAAGCCCGGCATGGTGTTCAGCTCAAGGGGGAACACGGTCTTGTTGTCGATGTTGGCAACATCGACTACCGAACTGGTCTTGGTGTCCCAGGCCCAGCACTTGGCGTGGCCGAGTGGCGGCTGTCCGGTGGCCGTGGGCTTGTACTCCTTCACCTCGGGCAGTTCCAGGGGCAGGCACTCCTTGGGAATCATGTAGGGCATGTCGTCCTTGTAGTATACGGGGAACGGCTCACCCCAGTAGCGCTGACGGCTGAAGATGGCATCGCGCAGGCGGTAGTTCACCTTCACGCGGCCGATGCCGGTCTCAGTGACGTACTTTTTCGTGGCGGCGATAGCCTCCTTGACGGTAAGGCCGTTGAGGGAGAACGACTCTCCCCCTTGCCCCTCCCTGTGAGGGAGGGGTTGTGTGGTGGGTCTTCTCGGACTGTTCATCACGATGCCTTCCTTGGCATCGAAGCTCTGCTCGCTGACATCGGCACCCTCGATGAGGGGGATGATGGGCAGACCGAAATGCTTGGCGAAGGCATAGTCGCGGCTGTCGTGGGCAGGCACGGCCATGATGGCACCGGTGCCGTAGCCGGCCAGCACATATTCGCTGATCCAGATGGGGATTTTCTCGCCTGTGAAGGGGTTGATGGCGTAAGAGCCGGAGAACACACCCGTCACGCTGTGGTCCATCTGGCGCTCGCGCTCGGTGCGCTTCTTCACGTAGGCCAGGTATTCATCGACGGCGGCCTGCTGCTCGGGCGTGGTGAGCTGTCCGACGAGCTCGCTCTCAGGAGCCAGCACCATGAAGGTGACACCGAAGATGGTGTCGGCACGGGTGGTGAAGATGGTGAAGCTATCGACTCCTGTTCCGTTCACGGAGGCGGTTTCGACTTCTGTTCCGTTCACGGAGGCATTGCCTCCGTCTACAGGACGGGCCACCTTGAACACCATCTCGGTGCCCTCGGAGCGACCTATCCAGTTGCGCTGGGCCTCCTTGATGCTGTCGCTCCAGTCGATGGTGTCGAGGCCATCGAGCAGGCGCTGGGCGTAGGCCGACACGCGGAGGCACCACTGGCGCATCTTCTTCTGCTCCACGGGATAGCCGCCGCGCTCAGAAACACCGTTTACCACCTCGTCGTTGGCCAGCACGGTGCCCAGAGCCGGACACCAGTTCACCATCGTCTCGGCCAGGTAGGCGATGCGGTAGTTCATGAGCACCTCCTGCTTCTTCTTCTCAGAGAACGAAGCCCAGTCGCTGGCGGTGAAGTGCAGTTCCTCAGTGCCGTAGGCCCCGCAGTTCTCAGTGCCCATCAGTTCGAAGTGCTCAATGAGCTTGATGATGGGCTGTGCCTTGTGGCTGCTGGTGCTGAAATAAGAGCGGAACATGCGCTGGAAGGCCCACTGTGTCCATTTATAGTAGCCGGGATCGCAGGTGCGCACCTCGCGGCTCCAGTCAAAAGAGAAGCCTATCTTGTCCAACTGCTCGCGATAGCGGTTGATGTTCTGCTCGGTGGTGATGGCGGGGTGCTGACCCGTCTGTATGGCATACTGCTCGGCAGGCAGTCCGTAGGCATCGTAGCCCATGGGGTTCAGCACGTTGAAGCCCTTCAGCCGCTTGTAGCGAGCGTAGATGTCGCTGGCTATATATCCCAACGGGTGGCCTACATGCAGGCCTGCACCACTGGGGTAAGGGAACATATTAAGTACGTAGAATTTCTTCTTCTTGTAGTCTTCAACAACGCGATAGGTGCCGTTTTCCACCCATCGGCGCTGCCATTTCTTCTCGATTTCTCTGAAATTGTATTCCATATAATATATATTCTTAAGTTTTCCTTTGTAGTTCAGGAGTTCAGGAGTTTCTGGAGTGCAGACGTTAGCTCTGCTGACTACACTCCGAGCACGATGGCCGGGTCGATGTTGAGTTTCTGGCTGATCTCACGTCCTATCTTCAGTGTGGGTTCGCTCTTGCCATTCAGTATTTCGCTGACACGCGACTGGCTCAATCCCAGCAAGTCAGATAGTTTGGCCTGTGTCAGCCCCATCTCGTACATTCGCAGTTTCAATTCTTTTATAAGCGATGGTTTGCCAATAGGATAGTGTTCCAGTTCATACTCCTCAACCAAGTCGACGAGCATGTCCAGCTCCATTGCATTCTTGTCGTTCGCTGGTGTGTTGTCATCTACCAGCTCTTCCAGCTCCAACACTCTTTGCATTGCAGCCTCGTATGCTATTTCGCTCTTTATTTTTGCCATAGTTGTCAGATGTTTTGAATGTCTTTTATTTTATCATATTCTTCATGAGTTCCGATAAACCTGATGAGAACGTGATTGATGGTAAATTTAATAACTACTACCATTCTGTAGTCATTTCCTTTGATGTTGAAAACATAGTGCTGGTGGCCTACCAGCTGTCGAGTATATTTTGTGCAAAGATAAGCGATAATATCGGTTTTACCAAACATTTTTCGCTAAATCTGATATTTTGGAAATAAATTAATATCTAATTGTTTGATGTTTCAAATAAAATGTATATATTTGCAGCAAAATTCATGTATAAAAAAAATTATGAATTCAATTATATTCTCAAAACAGGGTATTGATATTTCGGTATCAGTTTATACATTCAAGGAAGGGAATGTGTTTATTGCCTATTGCCCTTCGCTTGATTTATCAGGATATGATACTACTGAAGAGAAAGCAAAAGAAGATTTCCAGTACATGCTGAAAGAATACTTACACCATCAGCTTCAGAATAACACTCTGCAGCAAGATTTAAAACGGCATGGATGGAGCATAGGTATAAGAAAATACAAGGAGCCCGAACTAAAAGATATGCTGGACAGGAACAGACAACTACGGAATGTGGTTAGTCTTCCAGCTTATTCCAAGATTAATGTAAACACGGTTTGCCCTGCAATCGCATGAATACTTACAAAACAAGTAATGTGTCTTTGGCAGAGTTTCGAGAATTTCTTCGCGACGAGGGTTGTGTAGAAGTGAAATCGTCAGACGGCGGACATGAGAAATGGACAAAACCAGGGTTGATACGGCCGGTCATTGTTCAGACACATATAGACCCAGTGCCAGAGTTCATTGTCAAAAATAATCTGCGGAATTTGGGAAAGACTTCTAAAGATTTTAAAGAGTGGTTGAAAAACCGACAAAAGAAAAAATAATTTGACTGTTAATCTATTCACAATTAAAAACAAAAAATCTATGGTAAAAAATTTACGCTTATTTCTTTTGAGCATGGTTGCCATGCTTGGAGTGACTTCAGCATTTGCCGAGGACATTATTTGGCAGGAGGACTTCTCAAGCTTTGCTGCGAATGAAGTGCCTACCGGTGGTGACTACGGCTATGCATGTGTTGGCAGTGGTACGAAAATTTATAATGATGCATTAGCCGGAGGCACTGCTCCTGAGTTGCTGATTGGTAAGAATAATGGATCATTCTCTGTGACGATTCCTCTGAATGGCAAGAGTGGTGATTTTGTTCTCTCCTATATGGCAAATTATGACCGTATTACGGTTACTTCAGCCGTGACGGTGGGTGATAAAGTAAAAACTGGTAATACTTATGAATTGCCTGTTTCTATTCCAGCAGGTACTGACCAGTTGATATTGGTGTTTACCAACTCAAACACATCGAATGTTCGTTTCGACAATGCTAAGCTCTATCAGGGCACTGCCAAGAAGGCTGCCGGCCTGAGCTGGGGAACAGCTTCGCGCACTGTAACAATTGGTGCTGATGACAATGTGTTCCCGACACTTAGCAATACAAATAATCTGGCAGTTACGTTTGCCAGTGACAGCACACAGGTGGCTACAATCGATGCAGAAGGAAACATCACGCTTGTAGCAGCTGGACAGACTCATATCTCTGCTGCTTTCGCTGGAAACGATGAATATGAAGCTCAGACCGTTACTTATACACTTACTGTGAAGGGTGCTACTACTCCCGACCCCGAACCCGATCCCGAACCCCAGCCCAGCGATGTGGTGAAGGCTACCTGCGCTGAGATTATTGCCGGTGCCGATGGCACTGTGTTCGAGGTGACTGGTGTTTGCACTAAGATTACCAACACCACTTATGGCAACTGGATTCTTACTGATGCCACGGGCGAGATAACTGTCTATGGCACGCTCGATGCCGAGGGTAATACCAAGAACTTCGCTAGTTTGGGTATAGAAGTAGGTGACACCGTTACAGTTCAGGGTCCGAAGTCAACCTATAAAACTACTGTTGAGTTGGTAAACGTTACCGTACTGAAGATTGCGAAAGGCAAGACAGAACCCGTTGAGGTGACCACCGCTGCCAACATCGGTGCTTTCTTGGCTCTGGAGGCTGGTGCTGAGGCTAAGCTGACGCTGACCAACGCTCAGGTGACCTATGTCAACGTAAACAACAACAAGACTGATCTCTTCGTACGTGACGCTACGGGTGCCATCGACCTCTACGACCTGGGCATTGAGGCTACCGTGGGCCAGCTGCTCAACGGAACTATCACCGTGAAGAAGGATGCCAACGCCGGCTTCGTGGCTGCCGTGAAGGGCACTAACGAGCTGGCCAGCACTGTGGTGGCTTCTGCCGGTGGCGAAGTGGTGGCAAAAACCATCGACCTCGCTGAGGCTGCTGCTTACTATAGCGACTATGTGCTTTTTGCAAGCGTAACGCTGAACAGCGAAGGCAAGGCTGAAAACGAAGATGGCGATGCAGTGGCACTCTACGACCGCTTCCAGTTGGGTCTGATTGGCGGACTGAAGAGCGACGGCATAAAGTACGACATCTATGGTTTGATGTACGACGGTGGCACTCAATATGGTCCTGAACTCGTGGTGACGAAGGTTACACTGGCTGGTGGTGGCGAGATTGTAGACGACCCCGTGACCTTCACTGGCGACGGCACACAGGCTAACCCCTACACCGTGGCCGACCTGCTGCAGCTGAACCCCGACAAGATTGCCGACTACATCGCTGCCGACGCTCAGGTATGGGTGAAGGGCGTAATCGTTGGTTCTATCAACAACAGCAAGCTTGAGGAGACTCCTTCAGTGGCTTCGAATATTGCTATTGCTGCTCAGGCTGGTGAGACCGACTTTGCCGCTATGGTTCCTGTGGAACTGAAGAATAACACGCAGTTCAGAACCAAGCTGAACGTGGTTGACAATGCTTCGAACATTGGCAAGGAAGTGCTGCTCTGCGGTAACATTCTGAAGTACTTCAACAAGGTAGGTGTGAAGAACCTTACTGACTATGTGCTCGATGGTCAGCAGCTGACCACCGGCATCAACGAGGTGAAGACTGCTGAGCGCTTCCAGGGTGCCATCTACAACGTGGCCGGACAGCGCATCACGACACCTGCCAAGGGTCTCTACATCATGAACGGCAAAAAAATTGTGGTGAAGTAAGCATCAAGTTCTTCGTGAAATAAGAAGAACGCCAAGCATTAAAAAAACTAAAAAGCACTGCGACAGAGCACATCTGTTGCAGTGTTTTTTTTATTTTTGCAGGCAGTTATGATGAAGATACTAAAAGCCTTATTCCTTTTGTTACTGCTGGCACCCCTGGGAGCACAGGCAGAGAAGTCAGGAAAGACAGAGTCCACCGACTCGCTGCAGTTGGAGATGGACTCGCTGAAACGTGAGCTGCAGGCCATGCGGCTGAAAGAGCTGGCCATGCAGCAGGTGCTCGACTCTACAGGGCAGTCGGCCCGCGAGGACTCGCTGCGCCGGGTGCAGCGCCGGCAGCACATCGACTCGCTGCGGCAGGTGACGCCCGGCGTGCCCCTGGTGGTGGGCGGCGACACGCTCTTCACCGTCTATGCCTCGCTGGGCGGTGAGGATGCTCAGCACCGCGTGGAGTTCATGGAGCGCAAGATACTGCAGATAGGCAAGAGCCTGCGCACCACGACCGACTCGGTGCACGTGTTCGACTCTGAGCTGACCAGCGACGTGATGTGCGGCGAGGTGGTGCTGGTGCGCGTCAGCGACCTGGACGGCCTGTGGAACGGCACCACGCGGCAGCAGCTGGCCAGCGAGCATGCCCGCATCATACACGTGAAGATTGAGCAGCTGCAACAGGAATACGGACTGAAGGCTAAGCTCTACGGACTGGCCTGGGCCGTGGTGCTCATCGTGCTGCAGATCATCTTCTTCGTGCTCACCTCGCGCTTCATAGGCTGGATACGCCGCGAGATAGCCAGCGGACTGCGCGGACACATGCGCTCGGTGGTCGTCAAGGGCTACGAGCTGCTGAACGTGGAGCAGGCCAAGCGCATCCTGTTCATCCTGAGCCGCGTGCTGCAGGCCCTGCTCGTGGTGCTGCAGCTGTTCATCTCGCTGCCCCTGCTGTTCTCCATCTTCCCCGAAACGGAGAAGTTCACGTGGAACATGATCAACTACGTGTGGAGCCCGCTGCGCGACATCTTCCTGTCGTTCGTCTACTACTTCCCCAACCTGGTGAAGATTGTGGTCATCATCATCGTGGTGCGCTGGGTGCTGAAGGTCATCCACCACATGAGCGACGAGATAGAGGCCGGCCGGCTGAAGATAGACCGCTTCTATCAGGACTGGGCACAGCCCACGTATCAGATCATCCGCATCTTCATCCTGGCCTTCACCGTCATCGTCATCTGGCCCCTGCTGCCGGGCTCAGACTCGGGCATCTTCAAGGGTGTTTCTATCTTCGTGGCCGCCCTGTTCTCGCTGGGCTCCACGGCCTCCATCGGCAACCTCATCTCGGGCATCATCATCACCTACATGCGCCCCTTTCAGGTGGGCGACTACGTGCTCATTGGCGACCGCGAGGGAACGGTCATCGAGAAGAACGCCTTCATCACCCGTCTGCGCGACATCAAGGAGAACGTCATCACGGTGCCCAACAACTCTATCCTGTCGCAGTCCACGGTGAACTACACCGCTGCCGTGCGACAGGCTGGCGGCACCATTGTGCACAGCGACTTCACCTTCACCTACAAGGTGTTCCGCGAGCAGATAGAGCCGCTGCTCTTAGAGGCTGCCTCGCGCTGCCAGCTGCTGCTGAAGACTCCCCCACCCTTCGTGCTGGTCACGCAGCTGGAGGACTTCTACACGCGCTATCAGATCAATGCTTACACGCAGGAGTCGCAACGCCTCTTCGAGGTGTACAGCGAACTGCACAAGAACATCCTCGATGTGTTCCGCGAGAACCATCTGGAGCCAACATCAAGTCATTTTATTCGAATGAGCTAATACCCACCCCCACCCCTCCCGAGGGGAGGGGAGTTTGGTTAGAATAAAAAGAAAAATATGAATAATAGGTTTGAAACAACAGATGCCAGTACGTATCATTTGCTGTTAGAAAAAGCACATGAAATGAGAAAAAATCCTACAGAAGCTGAATCAGTTCTTTGGAATTATCTTTCCGGTAATCGGATAGGAGCTCATTTTCGACGTCAGCATCCTGTTTTTGGCTATATACCAGATTTTGTGTGTATCAGTCATAAGTTGATTATTGAAATTGATGGCGGCTATCACT
Organism: Prevotella sp.; assembly: GCA_017458225.1. Taxonomy (GTDB): domain Bacteria; phylum Bacteroidota; class Bacteroidia; order Bacteroidales; family Bacteroidaceae; genus Prevotella. Next base: position 41,178 of record JAFTFX010000027.1, read on the forward strand.
TTGAAGGTGAGCAACCTGAAAAAGATGCAGAAAGGACTTCTTATCTAAATAGCATTGGTTATACGGTTCTGCGTTTTACTAACGAAGAAGTGCTTTGCAACATAGATGGTGTTCTTGAAAAGGTTTCTAATGAGTTAGAAACTCTTAAATCTAATCAGACTCCCCTCCCCTCGGGAGGGGTTGGGGGTGGGTATCGAAAACTCCGAACTGTTGAAATCGGTGAGCAGCGCCTCTCGCTTGAACAGTTCCGCGAGGCTAAGAAACTGCCGCTGGTGGTGGTGCTCGACGATGTGCGCTCCATGTATAATGTGGGATCGGTGTTCCGCACCAGCGATGCCTTCCGCGTGGAGCAGATTGTGCTCTGCGGCATCACCTCTGCCCCGCCCCACCCCGAGATTCACAAGACGGCGCTGGGTGCCGAGGACAGCGTCAGCTGGAGCCATTGCGACACGGCGCTCGCTGCCGTGGAAGCGCTGCAGCAGCAGGGCTACACCGTGCTGGCCGTGGAGCAGGCTGAGGGCAGCACCGCCCTACCCTCGTTCCATCCGGAGCAGGGACGCAAGTATGCCGTGGTGCTGGGCAACGAGGTGAAGGGTGTCCATCAGGAGGTGGTCGATGCCTGCAACGGCTGTCTGGAGATACCGCAGCTGGGCACCAAGCACTCCATGAATGTATCGGTGACCGCTGGCATCATCATCTATCAGTTTGCCCACGACCTTATCCTTTCACACGAATAGGGTCATTAGGAACAATAATTTCTCGCTGCAATTAGCGTCAAGTCTCGCTCTGATTAGCGTCATTTTTCGCTCTGATTAACGTCAAATCTCGCTGCAATCTGATATTAATTGCAGCGAGATTTGATATTAATTACAGTGAGATTCGCTATTAATTACAGCGAGATTTGATGCCGATTACTCTTCCGAGAAATCGCTCTTGCCTACTCCGCAGATGGGGCATACCCAGTCTTCGGGAATGTCTTCGAAAGCAGTGCCGGGAGCAATGCCGCTGTCAGGATCGCCTACTTCGGGGTCGTACACGTAGCCGCATACGTCGCATACATACTTTTTCATGTTGCTTGTTAGTTTTTAGTTAATACTTGGTTTTTATTTTCTCTACGATTTGTTCTGTTCAGTCAATACCCGGTTGATCTTTTCAAGAATCTGTTCGGGGCTTATCTGGTTCAGGCAGGCATAGTCGCCGCGCTGGCAGGTCTTGTTGCCGAAGATGCTGCACGGGCGGCAGTCCAGGTCTACCTGCACGGCATTCTGCAGCTGCTGCCCCCACCCCATGAAGCCAGCCTTGGGATGCGTGGCTCCCCATACGGAGACAACGGGCGTGGCGGTGAGCGAAGCCATGTGCATATTGGCGGAGTCCATGGACACCATCACGTCGAGATGGCTCATCAGGATGAGTTCCTGATACATGCTGTCCAGGTGTTTCCCCACGAAGGTGCATTGCGGCATGCGGGCCGTCCACTCGTCGAAGGTCTGGTCTTCCTGCGGTCCGCGGCCAAAGAGGAATATGCGACAGTGGGGGTTCTGGCTGATGAGCTGCTCAATGACCTGCTGCATCTTCTCCTTCGGATAGATTTTTCCCTTGTGGGCGGCAAAGGGGGCGATGCCTATCCACTGCTCGCCGGCGTTCTTGGTCTCCAGCCCTTTGGGCAGCAGGTTCAGGTTGCCGGTGGGTTTGGGGGTTACTGCGGCGGTGCCGCAGTCTGCCGGGCTGGATTGGAAGATGCTTCTGAAGCACAGGTTTTCAGGCGCTATGGGGTAGCCCAGCCGGCGGAACACGTCGAGGTAGTTGTCGAACGATGTGGGCAGGGGCTGCACAAGGCGCTTGTCGCTGCTGTGGGTCAGCTTGCGGCGCAGGTTGCGATGCTTGTCTATATGCTCCACGCGGAGGAGGCCCAGGTTGAAGCGCAGGCGCAGATACTCGCTGCGCAGCACGTTGTGCAGGTCGGCCACGGCTGTGAACTGCTTGGCTTTCAGTCGGCGGTAGAGGGCGTTGAGGCCCTGCACGCCGTGGTATTCGCCCTTGATGTCGGCACCCATGAAGTTCACGTTGGGTGCCAGGTCTTCAAAGAACGTGTGCGACACGGGTCGGCTCAGCACGGTGATGCGCAGGTTGGGGTACTGTCGTGCCAGTGCCCAAATGATGGGCACCATCATGGCTACGTCGCCAAGTGCCGAGAAACGAATGACAAGCAGGTGTTCGTGCTTCACAACAAAACTCTCTTTCTCTCCTCTATTTCTTATACAGAATGGGATTGGTGCTGGGGTCGTTGTACATCTTCATCTGGCGATATACCTTCATGACCTTGCGGCCCTGCTGATAGTCGTCGAGCAGCTGGTCGATGGCCAGCGACAGGTCTTTCTGTTGTTCGAGCAGCACGCCGAGCTTGGCGCGGCAGCGCTGGCGGTGCTCCTCGTCGGCATCCTTGCGGTCCACCTGCTCCTGCATGTGGTAGATTTTCAGGGCCAGAATGCTCAGTCGGTCTACGGCCCATGCCGGGCTCTCCGTGTTCAGGCGGGCATCGGGCAGGGGAGTGACGGTGCTGAACTGCTGGCGGAAGTAGGTGTCAATGTCTTCCACCAGGTCGGTGCGCTCCTGGTTCGAGCGGTCTATGCGCCGCTTCAGTGCCAGTGCCTCCCCGGGGTCTATGTGCGGATCGCGGATGATGTCCTCATAGTGCCACTGCACAGTGTCTATCCAGCATTTCAGATAGAGGCTGTACTCAATGGAGTCGCGATGATAGGGGTTATGGATGGGTGTGTCTACGTTGTCAGTCAGATGATAATCGCTGATCACTTGATTGAAAATGGCATTTGCTTGTTCTGTAAAAGTCATATCAAAGTAAATATAATCTGTATATTGAATTGCAAAACTACGCAAACTTTTTTATATCTGCAACAATTCAATGTCTTTTTTAATAAAAAATGTGTATCTTTGCACCGTAAAACAAAAAGATATGGCGAAGAAAGACGGGCAGCTGACCCCCATGATGCAGCAGTTTTTCGACTTGAAAAAGAAGCACCCCGATGCGGTGCTGCTGTTTCGCTGTGGCGACTTCTACGAGACCTACTGCGAAGATGCGGTGATTGCCTCGCGCATACTGGGCATCACGCTCACCAAGCGCAACAACGGCTACAGCAAGGGCGACGAGATGGCGGGCTTTCCCCACCATGCGCTCGACACTTATCTGCCCAAGCTGATTCGTGCCGGCAAGCGCGTGGCCATCTGCGACCAGCTGGAAGACCCGAAGCTGACGAAGAAGCTGGTGAAGCGCGGCATCACCGAGCTGGTGACACCCGGCGTGGCACTCAGCGACAACGTGCTGAACTACAAGGAGAACAACTTCCTGGCATCGGTGCACTTCGGGCGCACGGCCTATGGCGTGAGCTTCCTGGACATCTCGACAGGCGAGTTCCTGGTGGGCGAGGGCACAGCCGACTATGTGGAGAAGCTGTTGGGCAACTTCCAACCGAAAGAGGTGCTCTACGAACGGCAGCGCAAGCACGACTTCGAGCGATATTTCGGCAGTCGCTATTGTGTGTTCGAGCTCGACGACTGGGTGTACACCGAGGAGACGGCCCAGCAGCGACTGTTGCGCCACTTCGGGGTGAAGTCGCTGAAAGGCTTCGGCGTGGCCCACATGCACAGCGGCATCACCGCTGCCGGGGCCATCTTGCAATATCTGGAACTGACGCAGCACACGCAGATAGGCCATATCACCACGCTGTCGCGCATAGAAGAAGATAAATATGTGCGCCTGGACAAGTTCACCATTCGTTCGCTGGAAATCATCCAGCCCATGCAGGAGGACGGCCGGTCGCTGCTCGATGTCATCGACCGCACCGTGTCGCCCATGGGCTCGCGCCTGTTGCGCCGCTGGCTGGTGTTCCCCCTGAAAGACCAGAAGCCCATTGAGGAGCGACTCGACGTGGTGGACTGCTTCTTTCGCCAGCCCGACTTCCGGCAGACCATCGACGAACAGCTGCGGCGGGTGGGCGACTTGGAGCGCATCGTCTCGAAAGTGGCCGTGGGCCGCGTGTCGCCTCGCGAGGTGGTGCAGTTGCGCGTGGCCCTGCAGGCCGTAGAGGCCATCAAGCAGGCCTGCCAGCAGCTGGGTGCTGGCAGTGCTAGTCTTTCTAGCCTTTCTAGCCCTACTAGTCCTACTAGTCTTTCTAGCCCTACTAGCCCTACTAGTCTTTCTAGCCCTGGCTATGCAGCCCTGCACCAGATAGGGCAGCGCCTGGAGCTCTGCGAAGCCATCCGCGACCGCATAGGCCGCGAGGTGAAGCCCGATCCGCCACAGCTGGTGCAGAAGGGTGGGGTGATGGCCGACGGCGTGAGCCCCGAGCTCGACGAGCTGCGCCATATTGCCTATTCGGGCAAGGACTATCTGCTGCAGATTCAGGAGCGCGAAGCCCAGCTGACGGGCATACAGTCGTTGAAGATAGGCTATAACAACGTGTTCGGCTACTATCTGGAGGTGCGCAACACCTATAAGGACAAGGTGCCGCAGGAATGGGTGCGCAAGCAGACGCTGGCTCAGGCCGAGCGCTACATCACCCAGGAGCTGAAGGAATATGAAGAGAAAATCTTAGGGGCCGAAGACCGCATCCTGTCGCTGGAGGCGCAGCTCTTTGCCGCACTGGTGGCCGATATTCAGCAGTATATTCCGCAGATTCAGGCCGATGCCATGCTGCTGGCACACCTCGATGTGCTGCTGGGCTTTGCCAAGACGGCCGAGGAACATCACTATGTGCGGCCGGTGATCGACTCGTCGGAGGTGATCGACATCCGGCAGGGCCGCCACCCCGTCATTGAGACCGAACTGCCCGTGGGTGAGCAATACATTCCCAACGATATACTGCTGGACAACGAACGACAGCAAATCATGATCATTACAGGCCCGAACATGGCCGGTAAATCGGCGCTGTTGCGCCAAACGGCGTTGATCGTGCTGCTGTCCCAAGTGGGCTGTTTTGTGCCGGCAGAGGCCGCGAAAATCGGTCTGGTGGACAAAATTTTTACGCGCGTGGGCGCTTCCGATAATATTTCACTGGGCGAATCGACCTTCATGGTAGAGATGACCGAGGCTTCGAACATTCTGAACAACGTGAGCCCCAAGAGCCTGGTGCTCTTCGACGAGCTGGGCCGCGGCACGTCTACCTACGACGGTATTTCGATTGCGTGGGCCATCGTGGAATATCTGCACGAGCAGCCCAAGGCACGGGCGCGCACGCTCTTTGCCACCCACTATCATGAGCTGAACGAGATGGAGAAGAACTTTTCGCGCATCAAGAACTACAACGTATCGGTGAAGGAGGTCGACGGCAAGGTGATCTTCCTGCGCAAGCTGGAACGGGGTGGCTCGGAGCACTCGTTCGGTATTCACGTGGCAGAGATTTCGGGCATGCCGCGCAGCATTGTGAAGCGTGCCAACGTGATTCTGAAGCAGCTGGAGGCCGAGAATAGTGGGGTGGGGCAGGCCGGTCGTCCCGACAGTTCGGCACCCGAGGCTCGCACGGCGGCCACATCGGGCATCGCCGGCAGCAGAGAGGGCATGCAGCTGTCGTTCTTCCAACTGGACGACCCTGTGCTCTGCCAGATACGCGACGAGATCTTAGGCCTCGACGTGAACAACCTGACACCGCTGGAAGCCCTGAACAAACTGGCCAGCATCAAGAAAATAGTTTCCGGGAAATAGTAATTACTATCCAATGGGCAAGGTGAGCACAAACCGTGCGCCCTCTGTGTAGTCGGTGTCGAGCGTCAGGTCGCCGCCCAGCTTGTGGGCAATCTTCTTGCTGACGGTCAGACCCAGGCCGATGCCTTGTTGGAAGCTGTCTTCCTTGTAGAAGCCCTCAAAGATTTTGTCTTGCTTTTCTTTCGAAATGCCCTTGCCAGTGTCGCTGATGCTGACAAAGAGCTGGTCGCCCTTCTCCGACAGTTCGCTGTGCATGGTGATAGTGCCTTTGCTGGTGAACTTCACGGCATTGTCGATGAGGTGCTGCAAAATCTTGCGCACACCGTCTTCATTGGTTGCAATGCGCTGCCGGTTCAGCAGTCGGGTGGTGTATTTCAGCTCGATGCTGGCGCTCACCTTGTTGCGATAGCCGTAGAGAATGGAGGAGAAGAACTGGTTGCAGAACAGCTTTTCACTCTTCTCGTAGAGTTTGTTCGACTCTTTGTCGGCCACGCGCAGCATCTCGTCGACAATATTGGTGATGGCCTGCGTGTTTTCGTTGATGCGTGCCAGCATGTCGCTGCGCTCTTCTTCCGACAGAGTGATGCCGGGCGTGTTCAGAATGCCGTTGAAGCCGTTGATGGCGTTCAGCGGCGTGCGGATCTCGTGGCTGACGTTGCGCACGAACTCGCTCTTCATCTTCTCGCCTTCCTCGGCCATAGCCAGGGCTGAGGATAGCTGTTCATTCTTCTGTTTCAGCTCTTTGCGCTGTTTGCGGTTGCGATGGAAATAGAAGAGCAGCAGGATGATGATAATGACAGCCATGGCGAGGATGATGATGAGCATGCGCTCGCGGACCTTGGCGGCCTTGGTCTGCGCTTGGGCCAGACCGGCCTGTGTGTTCAGCTCGTTCATGTTCAGGAAGAGCATGTCGGAGTTGAGCGAGTCGGTGCACTCGGCCCTTTTCTGTGCCATCTCCAGGGCTTTGTCGTAGCGGTTCATCATCTTGTAGACCAGGATGCGCATGTCGTAGGCGGCAATGACGGTCAGGTCGCCGCAATCACCGCTTTCAAGTCTCTTCAAGGCTTCATCGTATTCGCCGTTGAAGGCCTTTTCGGCCAGCTGCAGTGCTTCAGCACCATAGTTGTCCAGGTTCTGGTGCTGTTGGTGATAGCTGAGATATTCCTGATAGCTTTTCTGGAACCCGTGCTTGTTGCCGACGGCAAAGTTGATCATGCTCTCAAGAAACAGGTACACCTGTCGGTAGGCTGGGTAGTTGCTGCTGCCGGCACCATATTTCTTGTTCCAGTATTCGGCCTCGTTGGGGTTGCGCAGCATCAGCAGATAGGCAATGTGCGAATAGCCTGTCATCTTGAGGCTCTCGTCGTCAGGATCCACATTGTTCAGGCTCTGCTCGTAGTAGTGCAGGGCCATGCGGGTGTTGCCCCGGCTTTCGAAGATGGTGCCCAGGGCCAGATAGACCTGACTGTAGGCGTTGACGCCTTCGGCTGTCATCTCCTCCAGCATCTTGTTGGCGCGCTTCAAGGCATCCAGGGGCCGGTTGTGCTCCGTGTCGTAGAAGCAGATGTTCACCTGCGTCTTGTAGTAGTTCATGGCCTTGCCGTTGGCACGATAGTAGTCCGACAGCTTGTCGGCGGCCTCGTAGAAGGCCTTGTCGGAGTTCGACTCGTTGTAGGCCTTGATGAAGTCGGCATACAACCTGTTGAAGAGCGTGTCGCCATCTTCTGCCTGCACGGGCAGGGTCAGCGATAGCGTCAAAAGGGTAAGCAGTGCGGTGAGTAAGGTCTTAGGCATAGTTATTGGTTGATGTTTAGTTGGTCTTAGGATTTTGACAGCTTTTGGCTCTTCTTCCATCCCCTCACCATGCACCACACGCCCAAGATGACGAAGGGCACACTGAGCAGCTGGCCCATGTCGAACGTCATGTCTTGCTCGAAGGCTTCCTGCACCTCTTTGAACTGTTCAATGAAGAAGCGGAATGTGAAGATATAGGTGAGGCCCAAGCCGAAGTAGAAGCCTGTCCCGACTGTAGGTATCTGACTGTAGACTGTAGACTTTGGACTTTGGTCTTCAGACTTTTTATAAAGCGCCCACATCAGCACGAACAGCAGGGCGTAGGCCATGGCTTCATAGAGTTGTGCAGGATGGCGTGGCTGCAGGTCGACATGCTCGAAGACGAAGGCCCAGGGCACGTCGGTCACCTTGCCGATAATCTCTGAGTTCATCAGGTTGCCCAAACGAATCATGCAGGCCGTGGTGCCCGTGGCAATGGCGATATTGTCCAGCACGCGCCAGAAGCCCACACCCGTCTTCCTGACGTAGAGCCACAGGGCAATCATCAGGCCCAGCGTGCCGCCGTGCGAGGCCAGTCCCTGATAGCCCGTCAGGTGCCAATCGCCATAGATGTCGATGTGTATGGGCAGCAGCATTTCGATGAAGCCCTTCCACGACGTGAGGAAATAGTCGGGCTGGTAGAAGATGCAATGCCCCAGTCGCGAGCCGATGAGGATGCCAATGAAGCAATAGACAAACAGGGGATCGAACAGTTCGTCCTTGATTTTCTGCTCCTTGAACAGCTGTTTCACCACCATATAGGCCAGAAACAGTCCCACCAGCCAGCAAAGGGAATACCAGCGAAACGCGAATGAACCAATGTGGAATGCCTCAACCGAGGGATTCCACATAATATATGCTAAGAGATGCATCATGACATGAGTTGTATTTTATATGCAATTTGGCCGCAAAAATACAAAAAAGTGGGCGAACTGCCAAACAATTCGCCCGTTAATCTCTGCTCATGCTATTTTCCCACCACTATTTTTCGGTACTCTCTTCTTGAGTTTCGTGCTTGCGGTTTCGCAACAGCATGACAATGATGATGCTGGTTGTAAACAGTAGTAGCACCGAATCGAAGACGATCCACACCCACAAGGGCCAGCTGCCAGTTGCCTCGCCCACGTGGAGCAGGAATGCGGTCTGCGCTACGTCGTAGTTGTTGTTTTGATGCAGAATGCCGCCTACCACCATCAAGTCGCCACCATCGGTGAGCACGGGAAAGTAACGGCCTGCACTGTCCTGAGGCTCACTATAGTAGATGGTAATGGGGGCAGGTGTCTTCAGGTAGTCGATGGCGGCCACATAGAAACGATGGTCGCCCAGGTCGGTGGGGTATTCCTCGCCATAGCCTACAATGTAGGCGCGGCTCCGGCTGCTGTCGGCAATGATGGGGGCATACCAGCAGATGCGGCTCCACGGACTGCGCATGGGGATGGGATGGGTGGTGGGCAGCAGTGAGAAGTCTTCGCCCACCACTTTGGCAATGGCCATCAGACTGTCGCCGCGCACCACCTGTATCAGGCTGGTGTAGTCGCCCTTTGCCTCGTTGCCCACGAAGCATGCGCCGTGAGTGCCCGAAAGCAGACTGATGGGGCGCCACGTCTTGAAGAGTGGTACGGTGAATGGATCGCCCTTCAGGCGGTCTACGATGATGGTGTCGAACACGTCGGCATGGAAGTCTTCAGGACTGAAAATGATGGCGTTGTCCTTGTCCGTGCGAATGATGTGGGGCTGTCGGCGGTTTTGCGCCACGGGCTTTGCGAACAGACACTGGCGACTGCCGTCGAACACCTCGATGCAGTCGTCACGAAACCAGTTGCCGCTGATCACGATGCGTCCGCTGTCCATAGCCAGCGTGTTGGCAAAGCACCGCTTCTGCTCCAAGCAGCCGTAGCCCTTGAAACTATGGGTGGCAGGGTCGTAGATTTCGAGTGTAAACGTCTGGCCGATGCCCAGTGCCTGTTCGTGGCCTCCGAACAGCATCACCTGGCCTGTTGGCATGACGGCCGTTCCGCCCTGGTCGTGCGGATAGGCCATCTCCATGAGGTGCCACGCACCGTCGCGGTAGTATTCGGCTGTCGGTGTGGTTACAAAGCCGCTGGTATGGCCGCCTGCCGCCACCACCTCGCCGCCAGCGCAGAACACCGAGTGACCCAGACGCGGAATATTAAGGTCTGGCAGCCTATCTACTTGCAGTGGCTGCCAGACAATGTCTTCGGTTGCGTGTGCCGTCAAGGGCAACAGCAGCAACAGACAGATGCTGATGATCAGTGTTCTGTGCACGCTTTTAAGGGGGTGCTTACACATTGAAGCGGAAGTGCATGATATCGCCGTCCTGAACCACGTAGTCCTTGCCTTCGACACCCATCTTGCCGGCTTCGCGCACGGCGGCCTCGGAGCCATATTTCAGGTAGTCCTCGTACTTGATGACTTCGGCGCGAATAAAGCCTTTCTCGAAGTCGGTGTGGATGACACCGGCGCACTGCGGAGCCTTCCAGCCTTTCTTATAGGTCCACGCCTTCACCTCCATCTCGCCGGCGGTGATGAACGTCTCCAGGTTCAGCAGGGCATAGGCTTTCTTGATCAGACGGTTTACGCCGCTCTCTTCCAAGCCCAACTCTTCCAGGAACAGCTGCTTGTCCTCATAGCTCTCCAGTTCGGCGATGTCCTCTTCGGTCTTGGCGGCGATGATCATGGCTTCTGCCCCTTCCTCTTTGGCAATCTGCTCTATCTTCTGCGTGAAGTCGTTGCCACTCTTGGCATCTGCCTCGCCTACGTTGCAGACATAGAGCACGGGCTTGGCAGTCAGCAAAAAGAGGTTGCGGGCGCAGTCCTGCTCCTCCTTGCTCTCGAACTCCACGATACGGGCGTTCTTACCCTGCTCCAGCACCTCTTTATAAGCCTTCAGCACCGTCACCTCTACCTTGGCTTCCTTGTTGCCGGCGGCAGCAGCCTTCTCGGTCTTGGCCAGGCGGCTCTCGATGGTCTCCAGGTCCTTCAGCTGTAGCTCGGTGTCGATGATTTCCTTGTCGCGAATGGGGTCGATGGTGCCGTCTACGTGCGTGATGTTCTCGTCCTCGAAGCAGCGCAGCACGTGTATGATAGCATCGGTCTCGCGGATGTTTCCAAGGAACTTGTTGCCCAAGCCCTCACCCTTCGAGGCACCTTTCACCAGACCGGCAATATCCACAATCTCGCAGGTGGCCGGCACAATGCGGCCCGGATGCACCAGCTCGGCCAGTTTCGTCAGGCGCTCATCGGGAACGGTGATCACGCCTACGTTAGGTTCTATCGTACAAAAGGGGAAGTTGGCTGCCTGCGCCTTTGCGCTCGACAGACAGTTAAAAAGTGTGCTCTTGCCCACGTTCGGCAAGCCCACAATACCACATTTTAATGCCATTTCTTATGATAAACGTTTATAAACTGGGTGCAAAGGTAGCGCAATCTGAGCGAAAAACCAAATTTTTTTTCTCCCATGTGGCATTTTATACATTATCAGGAGCGTTAATGCATGATTTGCTTATCTCAGCGGCGATGCCGTTGAGTTGTAGGCAGCGCTGGCGCATGTTTTCTATCTTTTCATTCTGCCAGGGGTAGGGACTAATCATGAGCAGACGGCCTTCGGCACAGGCTGCGAGGTAGTGAGGTTGTGGCTTAAAGAAAGGAGGAAAGCCTTTTAATAGCAGGACGATGAGGGGGAGTCGGGCCTCCAAGATGGCTGTGGCAATCTGTTTCTCGCCAGGACTGATGCAGGGAGAGACGATGACAGCACCCTGTTGGGCTGCATTCAGGAAGTGCTGTTTGCGTTGTTCTATTTCGTTGGGATAGAGATGACGCGAGCATTGTACCTGCAGTTTGACGGGGTGGTCGAAAAGGGCAGTGTTGCCCATGGCCTCCATATCCTGGCCGGCTATGGTCAGCTTGCCCAAAGGCTTGAAGTATTGAGGGTGTGCCTGTTTTAAAAGGAGGCGGCGGGGATTGTCATCCAGGTAGTTGAGCATGCGCTGAAGTTGGCCTTCCTGTAGTAGGATGCGGTCGTTGTAGCCTTGTTCCCAGAGGACGCCTAGGGCGTGATGGGGGTGAGGGGTGGCTGACTGAGGCAGAGGGGATTGAGGCGGAGGGGACTGAGGCAGAGGGGACTGAGGCAGAGGGGACTGAGGCGATGCCTCAGTGTACCGGACAAGGGCCGGTTGGGTAGATGGCGACACCGTCGCCGTGGCTGTCGCTTTCGCCGTGATGACTCCCAGTTCTCGTGCCGCCTTTCTGGTACCACTCTTGAAGCCATTGATGATAGTGCCCAGATGGTGTGGCATACTCTCTTTGACAAAGAGTACGCCATGGATATGGTCGGGCATGATACAAAGCTTGATAACTGATACCTCCGGGTAGTGAGCAGGGATGTCCAGCCAGCAGGCTTTCACCCGTTCTCCTAATGGTGAAAGGACAATGTGTGGCTTATCGTTGCCAGTTGTGGCCAAAGGGTCTCCTTTTAATGTGCCGAATAGGGGCAACCGACCCTCAGTGGCTATTGTTATCATGTAGATGCCTCGCTGGGTATAGTCGTGCTCATCGCAACGGCGCTTCATCGAGGGTTTCTTTTCTTGCTTTTTCGACCACTCAATGCGCCTTCTCTTTCTTTCGTCCATGGGCGGTTTTTCTTACCTTTGTTTTTGTTGAGGTGACAATGGCAGCGTTGTGTTAGGTTGACGGTGTTGAGTTGACGGCGACATTGTCGCCGTTTACCGGACGGGAGGGATTAGTGGGCCTCCAGCCAGTTTTGGCCGAAGCCGCTGTCGGCAACGAGGGGGACGGCCATCTGGAAGGCTCCCTGCATCTCTTCGAGCACGATGCGTTCCACGGCTTCTTTCTCCTCTGGATAGACGGAGAAGTTGAGTTCGTCGTGCACCTGCAGGATCATCTTGCTCTTGATGTTCTCCTTCTGGAAACGCTCGAAGATGCGGATCATAGCCACCTTGATGATGTCGGCAGCGGTGCCCTGGATGGGGGCGTTGATGGCATTGCGCTCGGCAAAACCGCGCACAGTGGCGTTCTGCGAGTTGATGTCGGGCAGGTAGCGACGGCGACCGAAGAGGGTGGGGACGTAGCCCTGCTGACGGGCTTCCTGCTTGGCGCGCTCCATGTAGTCCTTCACCTTTGGGAAGGTCTCGAAGAAACCGTCGATGAGCAGCTTGGCCTCGTCGCGGCTGATGTCGAGGCGCTCAGCCAGTCCGAAGACGGTGATGCCGTAGATGATGCCGAAGTTGGCGCGTTTCGACTTGGTACGCTCGTCGCGGCTAATCTCACCGATGGGCTTTTTATAGATATTCGAGGCGGTGGCTGCATGCAGGTCTTTGCCCTCGCGGAACACCTCGATCATGGCTTCGTCTTGCGACAGATGGGCCATCACGCGCAGCTCAATCTGACTATAGTCGGCCGAGAAGAACAGGCAGCCGGGCTCGGGCACGAAGGCCTTGCGGATCTCCTTGCCGTCTTCGCCGCGCACGGGGATGTTCTGTAGGTTAGGGTCTGAGGATGACAGGCGACCCGTGGCCGTGACGCACTGATTAAAAGAGGTGTGGATATGGCCGGTGCGGGGGTTGATGAGCGTGGGCAGGTTGTCAACATAGGTGCTGAGCAGCTTCTTCAGTCCGCGGAAGTCCAGGATCTTGCCTACGATGGGGTGCTTGGCATGCAGCTGCTGCAGCACCTCTTCCGAGGTGACGTACTGTCCTGTCTTGGTCTTCTTCGGCTTCTCCACAATCTTCATCTCGGCGAAGAGCACATCGCCCACCTGTCGCGGTGAAGATATATTGAACGAGTGGCCGGCCAGTTCGTAGATCTCGTGCTCTATCTGGTTCATGCGCTCGGTGAGCTCGAGTGAGGTCTGGCGCAGCGAGTCGGTGTCGAGCACCACACCAGTCATCTCCATCTCGGCCAGCACGGGCATCAATGGCATCTCAATATCATAGAACAGGCGTTCGCAGTCGTGCTTCTTCAGTTCGGGCTCCAGCTTGTTCTTCAGCTGCAGGGTGATATCGGCATCCTCGCAGGCATACTCATAGACTTGGGTGGGGGAGAGGTCGCGCATGGACCGCTGGCCCTTGCCGCGCGGACCGATGAGCTCGTCGATGTGCACCGTCTGGTAGTTCAGATACACCTCGGCCATGTAGTCCATGTTGTGGCGCAACTCGGGCTGGATGAGATAATGGGCAATCATAGTGTCCCACATGGGGCCAGCAAGGTGAATGTTATAATTTCTTAATACCTCTAAATCATACTTAATATTCTGTCCGATCTTCAAAATGTTGGGGTCTTCGTAGAGAGGTTTAAAGATATTAACAATTCTTTGAGCTTCTTCACGATTGGCAGGAATGGGCACATAAAAAGCTTCATGTTCTTCCACCGCGAAGCTCAAACCCACCAATTCGGCATCGATGGCCGAGGTTGAAGTGGTCTCTGTGTCCAGACTGAGAATTTGTTTTGTCTTGAAAATGGAAATAATTTTTCTGATTTCTTCCTCATTTTCAATAAGTTGGTATTTATGATCGGTCGTTTTAAGGCTCTCAAAACTTGAATTTTTTGGAGCTTCCTCACTGGCGGCTGGGAAAAAGTCAAAGAGAGAAAGTTGGTCGTTAGCAGGTTTTTGTTTCTTTTCAGACTTTTTAAGAACTCGTTCTTTCAGGCTCTTGAACTCCAGTTCGTCGAAGAGCTTGCCCAGTTTTTCCTCATCGGGTTGTTGCAACTTCAGACTATCGAGCGGCACTTCGATGGGAACATCGGTTTTGATGGTGGCCAGGAAGTAGCTCATGCGGATGTCGGCCTCGTGCTCCATCACTTTTTTCTGCAGTGCACCCTTCAGCTCGTCGGTTCTCTTCAGCAGGTCGTCGACACTGCCGAACTCGTTGATGAGTTTCACGGCCGTTTTCTCACCCACACCAGGACAGCCGGGGAAGTTGTCGGCCGAGTCGCCCATCAGGGCCAGCAGGTCGATGACTTGGGCGGTTTTTGCAATGCCGTACTTCTCGCACACCTCCCGTGGTCCCATCACCTCGTAGCCGCCACCGTGGCGGGGGCGGTAGATTTTCACCTGCTCGCTAACCAGCTGGCCATAGTCCTTGTCGGGGGTGAGCATGAAGACTTCGGTGCCGGCTGTTGGGCGAACAGCGGCATTGCCGCTGTCTACTGAACTGGTGCTGCTGTCTACTGAACCGAGGCGACAGGCCAGGGTGCCGATGACATCGTCGGCCTCGAAGCCGTCGGCTTGAAGAACGGGGATGTTCCAGGCCTGCAGCAGTTCCTTGATGATAGGTACCGCTTTGCGGATATCTTCGGGTGTGGCCTCGCGCTGTGCCTTGTATTCGGGGAAAGCATCGCTGCGGAACGTCGGTCCGTGGGGGTCGAAGGCTACGCCCAGATGGGTGGGCTGTTCTTTCTCCAGCACCTCTTGCAGCGTGTTGACAAAGCCGATGATGGCCGAGGTGTTCAGTCCCTTTGAGTTGATGCGTGGGTTCTTGATGAACGCATAATAAGCGCGGTAGATGAGTGCGTAGGCATCCAGTAAAAATACTTTATTCATATCGTTATTTATTTTATTGTCTTTAGCCTAAAGTCTTTTTTATCTGCAGTCAGATAAAATTTTCGTGTAAAATTACTAAATTATTTCTCATATACCGAACTTTTTCACTAATTTTGTCACAAAATTCTTCTGAAAATGGATTATTTGGAGCTTATCAAACGACCTATTGAGCACGATTTGCTCGATTTCATCGAACTCTTTAACCAATCGCTGACCCACGAAGACGGCCTGCTCTCGCAGGCACTTTCGCACATCCGTCAGCGCGGTGGCAAGCGCATGCGCCCAATGCTTATTTTGCTGATGGCAAAGAACTACGGCGAGGTGAGCACTGTCACCCAGCATGCCGCGGTAGGTCTTGAACTGCTCCACACGGCCTCGCTCGTTCACGACGATGTGGTCGACGAGAGCACGGAGCGTCGCGGGCAGGCTTCGGTGAATGCCACATACGATAACAAGGTGGCGGTGCTGGTGGGCGACTATATCCTCTCTACCGCCCTGCTGCATGTGTCGAAGACGGGTAACCAGCGCATCGTGGAATATCTGGCCGAACTGGGTCGCACGCTGGCTGCCGGCGAGATTTTGCAACTGACAAACATTCAGAACCAGGAAATTTCAGAAGATGTCTACTACCAGATCATCAAGAACAAAACGGCCGCCCTCTTCGAGGCCTGTGCTTCAATAGGTGCCCTGTCGGCTGGTGCTGGTGAGGCCGACGTGAAACGTGCTGCCCAGTTTGGACAGGATCTGGGCATTATGTTCCAAATCCGCGATGACATCTTTGATTATTATGACTCGACGGAAATTGGTAAGCCCACAGGTAACGATATGACCGAAGGCAAGCTGACCCTGCCCGTCATCTATGCGCTGAACAGTCATCCCAGTGAGCCCATGTTGAACTTGGCCCGCAAGGTGAAGGCAGGAACTATCAATCCCGATGAAATCGCCGTTTTGGTGGAGTTCACGAAAGAGAAGGGCGGCATTGCCTACGCTGAGCGACGCATGAAGGACTTCCGCAGCAAGTGTCAGCTCTTTATTGATGAGAACGTGACCGATGCCGACATCCGTCAGGCCCTGACTGCTTACGTTGACTTCATCATCGAGCGCAGTAAATAGCGGTTGTCCTTTACAGCATAGTTACCAATACAGGTCTAAAGCATATTAATAACGCAAAAAAGAGAATAGCTTTGATTGCTATTCTCTTTTTTCTTATCCGTTCGTTTTTTAGAAGAACTTTACTTCTTCGCCGATCACTTCTGAGAGCAGGAGGTTGGCCAGTCGGCTGGTGCCCAGGCGCAGGTACTTGTTGGTGAGCCATTTTTCGCCCAGAACCTCTTTTACGATGGTGTAGTAGATAAGGGCATCCATCACGGTGTTCAGGCCGCCAGCGGGCTTAAAACCAATATGTATGCCCGTCTGGTCGTAGTATTCCTTGATGGCCTGGCACATCACGTAGGCGGCCTCAGGCGTAGCAGCAGGCTCCAGCTTACCGGTAGAGGTCTTGATATAGTCGGCACCGGCATACATCGACAGGATAGAGGCAATCTTGATGTTTTTGGCCGTCTTCAGGCAGCCCGTCTCCAGAATCACCTTCATGTCGTGCTCGCCACAGGCCTCCTTTTGCTGTTGAATCTCGTCGACAACGGTCTCGTAGTCGCCCTCCAGGAACGAGCCCACGGGCATCACGATATCAATCTCGGTGGCACCGTCTTTGATGGCCAGCTGGGTCTCGATGGTCTTCACCTCAATAAGGCTCTGGCTGCTGGGGAACGAACCGCTGACGCAAGCCACCTCGACTCCCTCTACTTCGAGTGTCTCGCTCACCACCTTGGCGAACTTCGGATAGACGCAGATGGTGGCCACGTGGGGCAGGGTGGGGTAGGCTTCTTCAAACTGGTTCACTTTCTCTGTGAAGGCCATTACCGAGGTCTCAGAGTCGGTGGTCTTTAGGGTGGTCAGTTCTACGCTGCCCATCAGGAATTTCTTCACTTCAGGCGTGTCGTTCTCATGCACTTTCTCAGCAATGAGCTTCTTCACGGCTTCCTTTACTTCCTCGTCGGTAATGTCGAGGTTATACTTCTTCAGAGCCTCTTCAATGCGGCTCTCGGGCTGAGCATGATGATGCTCGTGCTCATGGTCATGATCATGGTGATGATGTTCTGCCATAGTTGTTTAAATTTGGGTTATGTTAATTTTCAGTTCTCAATTTCTCATTCTCTCTGTGTCTGTCTTTGTCGCGGACAGTCTTCTTTTCCAGGTTCTTCTGTAGCTCTTCCGTCAAGTTTATGCCCGTCTGGTTAGCTAAGCAGAGCAGAACCCACAGCACGTCGGCCATCTCGTCGCCCAGTGCCTCGCGACCGTTGTCGGCAGCGCGAGGATCGGTCTTTTTCCACGACTGTTCGCCATAGCGGCGGGCGATGATCTTAGCCAGTTCGCCTACTTCCTCGGTGAGTACGGCCATGTTGGTCAGCTCCGAGAAATAGCGCACGCCATATTCCTTGATCCACCGGTCTACGGTCTGTTGGGCATCATTGATTGTCATATTTATTTTTTACTTAGAAAGAAGGTGGTAAAGATGGCCAGGATGGCTCCCAGCATGATAACGATATTCACTATGTTGTCGCGTCTGTATTTCTCCCAGTCCATCGACTTGATGACCACGGTAGCGACCCATAGTAAAATTCCGATGACCACGAATACAGCGCCCAGGTTCATGCCTGCGGTATGTCCCAAGATAACACCAACGAACATCATTATTATGCCTACCGTTTCAATCTCTTTCAGATATTTCTTCATCTTATTGTTTTGTATTCTCAATCTCAACAGCACCTCCTTAGGAGGGACTTTGAGAGGCTTTTTATTCTTTGTTTTTGGTGTCCATGCAGATGGTTACGGGACCGTCGTTCGTGAGTGCCACTTTCATGTCGGCTCCGAACTCACCCGTCTGCACCTCGCGTCCCATTTCTTCCTGCAAGCGGCTGCAGAACCGTTCGTATAAGGGTACTGATATCTCGTGCTTGGCAGCGCGCAGCCATGACGGGCGATTGCCTTTCTTGTAGCTGGCAAAGAGGGTGAACTGACTCACCACCAGACACTCGCCGCCGGTGTCCATGATGCTGCGGTTCATCACCCCGTTTTCATCGTCGAACACGCGCAGGTTCACCACTTTCTTGACAAGCCATTCTACATCCTCTTCATTGTCTTCTTCGCACACGCCCAACAGGATGAGAAAGCCTTTGCCGATGCTGCCATGCACCCTTCCGTTGATGGTGACTGAAGCCTCTGAAACACGTTGAATAACTATTCTCATGCGTGCAAAATTACGGTTTTTTATTCAGTTCTACAAATGATTGTGGAAATATTCGTACACCAGTTTGCCTTTTTGTTGGCCAATAGCATCTGTAAGTGTCTCTAAATCAGCGTCTTTAATGCGTTTTACGCTCTTCAGCTTACTGAGGAGCTCGTCGCGTGTCTTGGGGCCTATGCCTTTGATGTCGTCAAGCTCGCTGTGCAGGGCGTGTTTCGAGCGCTTGTCGCGGTGGAAGGTGATGGCAAAGCGGTGCACCTCGTCCTGTAGCTGCGTGAGTACGTGGAAGAGCTCGCAGTCGGTCTTCAGCTGGATGCTGCGTGGCGGAAAACCATACAGCAGTTCGTTGGTGCGGTGGCGGTCGTTTTTGGCCAGTCCGGCAATGGGAATATCCAAGTTCAGCTCGTCCTGGATCACCTCGCGAATCACTTCCATCTGACCCCGTCCGCCATCGGCCACGATGAGGTCGGGTAGGGGCTGCTCTTCCTCCATGAGTCGGCGATATCGCCTCGACACCACCTCCTTCATCGAGGCATAGTCGTCGGGCCCTACCACGGTCTTGATGTTGTAGCGTTTGTAGTCGCTCTTCGAAGGCTTCATTTTCTTGAACACCACACAGGCGGCCACAGCATCTGTTCCAGAGATATTCGAGTTGTCGAAACACTCTATCTGATAGGGCATCTTGGGCAGTCCCAGCTTCTCCTGCAGCTCCTTCATCAGGCGCACCTGCTTCTGTTCAGGATTCAGTTTTTCAGCCTGCTTTAGACGGTCGAACTTATACTGTTTTCCGTTCATCTCCGAGAGGTCGAGCAGCGTTTTTTTATCCCCTCTCTGCGGCACCGTGAAGGTCACTCCCTCCAGCTCCATTTCTGGGTCGAAAGGCACCACGATCTCCTTGCTGTGGCTATTGAAACGCTCGCGCATTTCTACGATGCCCAGCTGTAGCAGCTCCTGTTCCGTCTCTGCCAGACGCTTCTTGAACTCGAAGGTAAACGACTGGTTGATGCTGCCGTTCGAGACGTGCAGGTAGTTGATGAATGCCACCTTCTCGTCGTTGGTGATAGAAAAGACATCCACGTCGTTGATGGTGTGGCTCACCACCTCACTCTTGCTCACGAAGCCATCCAGATTCAAGTATTTCCGCTTCACTTCCTCTGCCTCTTCGAAGCGCAGTTCTTCGGCTAACTGTTGCATCTCTTCGCGCAGGTCGCGCAGAATCTGACGGGTGTTTCCCTTCAGAATTTCGCGTGCCTGAGCAATGTTTTTCTGATACTCCTCATAGCTTTGTTTGCCGATGCACGGGCCGTTGCAGTTCTTTATGTGATACTCCAGACATACCTGATATTTCCCCTCTTCAATTCCTTCCTTCGTCATCGGTTGCCGACAAGAACGAGGCTTGTAGATTTTGTTGATCAGTTCCAGTACGGCATGCATCGTTCCGATGTGGCTGTAGGGCCCGTAGTAGGTGCCCCATTTCTTGTTGATGGTGCGCGTATTGAAGATACGTGGCAGATACTCGTTGGTGACGCAGATACTGGGGTAGGTTTTACCGTCTTTCAGTAGTACGTTGTAGCGCGGATTATATTTCTTAATGAGACTGTTTTCCAACAGCAGCGCATCCTCTTCAGTGTTGACCACCGTGTAGCTGATGTCCCATATTTTGGACACCAGTACCTTTGTTTTGAATCGGTCTACCTCCGTATGGAAATAAGAAGAAACGCGCGCCTTCAGGTTCTTTGCCTTGCCCACATAGATAATCACGTGGTTCTCGTCATAGTACTGGTAGCTGCCAGGCTTCTCCGGCAACCTGCTTACGATACTCTTCAAGTAGGCTAATCGCTTTTCGTTTTCTTCTTTCGTCATGTTCAAGTTTTTAAGTTTCACGTGAAACACTCCTCTCCGTATTCACCTCTCCATTTAAAATCCCATCCCCTGGGAGGGGTTGGAGGTGGGTCTTAAATTGTCATCAGTGTGGTCAGGTCAATGCCTTCAAAAAGGTCGCGACCGTGCAGACCCTCGTCGGTAATTTCGATGATGAAGTTCATGTAGACCTTCTTCGGGTGGAAGTGTTGCACCAGTTTATAGGCAGCCTTGGCTGTACCGCCCGTTGCCAACAGGTCGTCATGAATCAGAACTACGTCGTTTTCATCGATTGAGTCGAGGTGCATCTCGATGGTGTCTACACCGTATTCTTTCGAGAATTGCTCCTTGATGACTGTAGAGGGCAGCTTGCCCGGCTTGCGAGCCATGACCAGTCCGCAACCCAACTTACCAGCGAGGGCAGAACCCATGATGAATCCGCGGCTTTCTATACCCACTATCTTTGTGATGCCTTTGTCCTTGTAGAGCTCATACATCTCGTTGAGCATAATCTGAAAGCACTCGGCATTTTTGTAGAGGGTTGTCACGTCGCGGAAGTTAATTCCTTTTTTCGGAAAATCTGGTATGCAGCGCAGATTGTCCATTAATACTTTGTTGTTCATTTTCAGGTTGTTATAGGTTTTGTTTAATATTGTTTGTTTCACGTGAAACAGAAAATCACCGCCCCATGAGCACCAGTAGCACGTTGATGTCGCTGGGCGAAACGCCCGGTATGCGACTGGCCTGTGCGAGGGTTGTCGGCTGGATGGCCGTTAGCTTTTGGCGTGCTTCGGTGGAAAGGCTCTGCAGGTTGTTGTACTGGAACGATGCAGGGATGCGGATGTTCTCCAGTCGGTGCATCTTTTCTGCCACCAGTCGTTCGCGCTCGATGTATCCTTTATATTTCATGCGGATTTCGGCAGCCTCCACGATTTCCTCCTTGCGGTCTTTCAGGTGTTCGATTCGCTCTTTTAGTTCAGGAATAATCTCCTGAAGATTCTGGAAATTCAGTTGCGGACGCGCGATGAGTTCGTCCAGTTTTACGCCAAACTGGAGTGGGGTAGTGCCCAGCGCTTCCAGAGCGGCATTGATTTCTTTCGGTTTGATGGGGAACGATTTGCAGAAGTTCTCGATTTCTTCGATGGCTGTTTTCTTCTTCAGCCAGTAGTCGTAGCGTTCGCGAGTGGCCAATCCCAGCTGGTAGCTGCGCTCGGTCAGTCGGGCATCGGCATCGTCCTGTCGCAGCAGGATGCGATATTCGGCACGCGAGGTGAACATACGGTAGGGCTCGTCGACACCTTTCGTCACTAGATCGTCGATGAGAACGCCAATATAAGCCTCGTCGCGAGCCAAGGTGAAAGCCTTTGGGGTGGCGACACTGTCGCCACATACCGAACTGGCGGCTCCTGCTTTCAGGGCCGCGTTGATGCCGGCGATGATGCCTTGGCCTGCAGCTTCCTCATAGCCTGTGGTGCCGTTCACCTGTCCGGCCATGAACAGACCGTCAACCACTTTCGATTCCAGCGTGTGGGTGAGCTGTGTGGGGTCGAAAAAATCGTACTCGATGGCATAGCCAGGGCGGTACACTTTTGCTTGTTCCAGGCCCGGAATTTTCCTCAGGGCAGCTATCTGCACGTCCATCGGCAGCGATGAAGAAAAACCGTTCAGGTACATCTCGTTGGTGTCGCTGCCCTCTGGTTCCAGGAACAGCAGGTGCTGGTCGCGGTCGGGGAAGGTGACAAGCTTCGTCTCGATGCTGGGGCAGTAGCGCGGTCCTATCGACTGTATCTGTCCGTTGTAGAGGGGCGAGTCGGCCAGGCCCGAGCGGAGGGTTTCGTGAACGGCAGGGTTGGTGTAGCACTCCCAGCAGGGGAGCTGGGGGAGGGGGGGCTGAGTGTTCAGATAGGAGAAGCGGTAGGGGCGCTGGTCGCCCTCCTGTTTCTTCAGTTGGGCGAAGTCGATGCTGCGCTTGTCGAGGCGCACGGGCGTACCTGTTTTCATGCGGGCGGTGCGGATGCCATGACGGGCGATGCTCTCCGTCAGACCGCTCACGGCAGGTTCGGCAATGCGTCCGCCGGGCACCATCTTGCGGCCGATGTGCATCAAGCCGTTGAGGAATGTGCCAGCCGTGATGACCACACAACGGGCACGCAGTTCGCAACCCCAGATGGTGCGAACGCCAGTGACGCGCTGGCGAGGAGCGGAGGGTTCTGAGTGATCTGAATACTCTGAATAGTCTGAGTGATCTGAATAGTCTGAGGGTTCTGAATAGTCTGAGGGTTCTGTCAACAGTTCCTCTGCTTGGTCTTGCCAGATGTCAAGATTGTCGGTTTCATCGAGATGGCGGCGCCATTCCCAGATAAATTTTCCTCGGTCGCACTGGGCGCGAGGGCTCCACACGGCCGGTCCTTTGCCCACGTTCAGCATGCGGAACTGTATGGCCGTGGCATCGGTCACCAGTCCCATCTGTCCGCCCAGGGCATCAATCTCGCGGACTATCTGGCCTTTGGCAATGCCGCCAACGGCCGGGTTGCACGACATCTGTGCTATCTTGTTCATGTCCATCGTCACCAGACAGGTCTTCGCACCCAGTCGGGCGGCTGCCGAGGCGGCCTCGCAACCGGCGTGGCCGGCACCAATGACGAGAACATCGTAGTGAAGGGTCATATTTTTCGGAGTTTAGACGATAGTTTTTGGGGGAGTTCAGAAGTTCAGGAGTTGCTGGAGTTCAGACGATAGTTTTTTCTTTGGGCCGTTTCATCCAGAGGTGCAGCTGATAGATGGCGGGCACCAGGATGAGCAGCGAGAATAGCACGGCGGCGGCCACGTTGCGCTGACTGCCCAGAATGTCGATGAGACGGATGTCGGGGTCGGTCCAGAGGCGGGTCAGCACGAAGGCAATGGTGTTGTTGGCCCAGTGGAAGGCCACGGTGGGCACGATGCTGCCTGTGCGCCAGTACATCCAGCCCAGCAGCAGTCCGATGACGAAGGCATGCGGCATCTGTGCCGGGTTCATGTGGATGAGCGAGAACAGCAGCGCCGAGAGGGCTATCATCAGCCACGGGCGGCTGGGCTGCCACTGCAGCAGACTGCGCAGTGCGGCTCCGCGGAACACCATCTCTTCTACGAGGGGCACCAGCAGGGCAATCACGAAGTAGCCCCCGTGGGCGTTCATGATGGCGGTCATCTCCTCTTCTACAATGTTGGGCAGCTCGGGCATCTGTTCCTGCAGCGCCGTCGACGGGATGATGCTACCGATGGCAGCCAGTACCGACCAGAGAATGACCATGCGGGGCTTCGTCTTCAGATAGTCGGCCGATACTTCCGTCCACTTGCATCGCCAGAACACCACGGCGGTGACGACGGCAAACAGCGCCATCGTGGCGATGCTGACGTAGGGCGACTGTACCAGTTGGTAGCCGCCAATCAGTTGCGCCACAACGCTAACCAGCGCTGATGCCAGCAGCTGTATGCCGATAAACACAAGGGTGTAGCTAATCGCTTTCTTCATATTTTTGATAGGAATTGTTTGGTCAAGATTCGGGCCCGTTCGGCATCGCGCCTCATCTGTTCGGTCAGCGCCTCGGGCGAGCTGAAGTGTTGCTCGCTGCGCAGTCGTTCCAGGAAGCTGACGGTGAGCCGGCGGTCGTAGATGTCGGCGTTGAAATCGAAGATATTCACCTCCAGTGTGGTGCGGTGGCCGTCGAAAGTCGGTCGGGTGCCAATGTTCATCATGCCGCCGAACGACTGCTGCTCCGTGACCGACCGTTGGCCTATGACTGATTGTTGCTCTGTGACCGTCTGTCTGTCCTCTGCACCAATGCTGATGCCGACGGCATAGACACCTGGTGCCGGTATCAGTCTGCAGGGATCGTCTATCTGCAGATTGGCGGTGGGGAAGCCCAGCGTGCGCCCTATCTGCTCGCCGTGGACCACCCGTCCACTCACGGTGTAGCACCTGCCCAGACAGTCGGCTGCCTGCAGCATGTCGCCCTCGCCAATCAGTCGGCGAATGCGCGACGAGCTGACGGGCTTCTGGGCCACGTCGCATGGCGTGCCGGCCAGCACCTCTATGCCCATCTGCCGCCCGTAGCGCTCGTAGTCGCTGAACGTCTCGGTGCGGTCGTGCCCGAAGCGGTTGTCATAGCCCGTCAGCAGCGTGGCCACCTGCAGATCGTCGTGCAGCAGCTGCATGAACTGCTGTGCCGACAGCTGTGCCATCGCCGCGTCGAAGCGCAGCACCACCAGCATGTCGATGCCCGTCTTGGCGAGCAGTCGCGTTCTCTCTGCCAGCGACGTGAGCAGTTGCGGCTGCCAGTCGGCGTTCACCACCTGTCGCGGATGGCGCTCGAACGTGATCACCATCGACTGCAGCCCCCTCTGCTCGGCCACCTCTTTCAGATGGCTGATCAGGAAGCGGTGCCCCCTGTGCACACCATCGAAGAAGCCGATGGTGGCAGCATAGCGGCCGTCTGCGGCCATGCTCTTCTCGGTAGGGTAGAAAATGGTTCTCATCGCTCGTTTTGCAAGTCGGCAGCCGAGCCTCCGTATGGGCATTTGCCGGCAATGTGGGTGCAAAGTTAGCGAAAAAAACGCAAACGGAATATTCTTCCATGAAAAAATAGCACCCTTCGTTTGGCTATCTCGAAAAAAAGTGCGATTTTTGCATGCCGTAACGACAAGCATATTCATGGAGGCAGGCATTAACATATCGTCATTCTTTGCAGGAGTGTCAACGGCATTCTTCGCCATGCTGGCTTTCTACATTCTGGTGTTTCAGAAAGCCAAGCACCGCACCCGTTTCCAGTCGGTGCTGGGTTGGATCTTCGTCACCTGGGCGCTGTGGAACCTGAAGGACATCGTCATCACCTTTCCACAGCTCTACACCCGTCGGGTGCTCAACTACATCATGTTCGTCGACGGCTGGGAGGCCATCACCTACACCATATTTATATTTGAGGCCGTCATGCCCCGGTGGACCACCTGGCGCCGGGTGATGCTGCTGTTGGTGCCCTTCCTGCTGTTCACCGCCGCCTATGTGGTGTGGCCCCTCGACGAGATTGCCACTGCCTACATGGTCTTCCTCTGGTTCTATGCCTGGACGGTGGTCATCATAGCCTTCTTCAAGGTGCGCCGCTACATTCGCTACATTCGTGCCAACTACTCCAACATCGACGAAATCGACGTATCCTGGATGCGCCAGGTCTTCCTCTTCTGCATTGTCAGTCAGCTGCTGTGGCTCTTCACCTCGGTGCAGGGCAATGCCTGGTGCGACGTGGTCTACTATCTCTCCACCATCATTCTGTGGACCATCCTGCTCTACTATGGCTACTCGCTGCGCCCCATCGCCGTCGACAACTCTCAGGAACCCCTTGCCGACAATCCTCCGAAAGACTATTCCTTTGCCGGACAGCTGGAGCAGATCACCGAAGAGCAGCAGCTCTATCTGAACAAGAACCTCACGCTGGCCGACCTGGCCAAGGCCGTGGGCACCAACCGCACCTACGTCAGCAACTATCTCATGCAGGTGAAGCACCAAACGTTCTACGACTACATCAACGATCTGCGCCTGCAGCGCATGGCCCTCCCCATGATGGACCAGCACCCCGAGTTCACCATTGAGCACATCGCCCAGGAGAGCGGCTTCAACTCCATCTCCACCTTCCGCCGGGCCTTCACCAAACTGGTTGGCATCTCCCCCAGTCAGTACCGGCAGGCGTAAAATACACTTACAGGTTGACTCTATAATATAACTCTATAGTAAACTTTCAAGATAGAAGTGCAATTTCTTGGGAGCATAAATAGACTCCCTCTCCGCAGGACTCAGACGTTCTCGGAGCGTAGCGACGAGGTTGTCTGAGTCCTGCGGAGAGGAAAAATCAATCAGCAATGCAAATAAA
>JAFTFX010000028.1 GCA_017458225.1 Prevotella sp.
AGTCGGAGTTCATTGAATGCAATTTGTAGCAGAACGTAGAATTGAGAACGGTTGCCAAATCGTAACCCCAATTTTTCTCAATCCTCGGAACTGCCTTTATATAAAGAAAGATTGCAAATTCTTCCAAAGTTACGAAAAAACGAAAGCAGAACAAAAGAAAAGTTTGATTTTCTTTTGTTCTGCCGAGTACTAGGAGTTCTTATTACACTATTTCACTATTACCTTCCGCGTGGTGCCATCCTTCTGACGCACAATCTGCAGGCCTCGTTTGCCTGTAGTCTGTCTCCCGTCAAGGGTATAGCGGCTCACAATTGAGTGGTCGCCACTGGTGCTCACCTCAGAAATGCCGGTCACGTTGTATTCTTCTATCTGGAAGTTGCTCCACCAGTTGTTGTCGTCTTGCCGTTGGTATTTATCCTTGCTTCCCTGCGGAACATAGACGGTGCACTTCGATGGCAGCCAGAAATTGTCTTCCGATGGCCAGAATACATATACTTTTCCTGGCACAGGTTCTTTGCGCTGCGAATAGATGCTGCGCAGGCTCTTACAGTTGGTGAAAGTTAACTCGCTTATACTATCCACGCTGGCAGGGATGACCACCTTCTCCAGCGACTCACAGCAATAGAAAGAGTGATCCAGCACGGCGGTGCCCTCAGCAATGGTCACACTACCCGTGCGGCCACAGGGACAATGCAGCAACTGCGTGCCGTCCTTCGTATAGAGGATGCCATCAATGCTCTTGTACACAGGGTTGTCTTCGTCAACCTCGATGTCGGTCATGCCGTAGTCATACCACAGTGCGTCGTACTCCATCTTCGTCACACTGGTCGGAATATTGATGGTCTTGAGGCTGTTGCAATCCCAGAATACATTGTGACCCAAATAGCTCACCGTCGACGGAATATCCAACGACACCAGCGATTTGCACTGGGCGAAAAGTTCCGAATGCAGGCTATCCACACCTGACGGAATATTTATCTGCTGCATCTGAGTGCATCCATGGAAAGCTGCATGCTCCAACTCACGAACCGTTTCAGGCAGATGTAATTCTGTGAGGTGTCCGCTTCCCTCGAATGCCCGCCACGTAATAGTGGTGACTCCCTGCGGAACACTGTAGGGACCTTCCTTTCCTGCCGGATAGACCAGCAACTGCGTTCCGTCCTTAGAGAAAAGAACACCATCGCGACTGCTGAACCTTGTGTCGTCTGCCTCGACTTCAATGCCAGTCAGCAATGGGCGGTTGATCAGCAAGCTATAGTCAAGATTCAGGTTCTTTCTAATCGTTAATGCGCCAGCCTTGGCCATCGGCCATCCCAGCAGTTGCGTGCCGTCTTTAGAGAAGAGCACACCGTCAATTCCTGACAGCGAGCGGTTGTCAGCATCAACGACAACAGCCTTCATATTGTCACCCAGCTGGAAGAAGCTTTCGTCTACCATGTCTACATAAGCCATTTTGCCTTGCCATTCGATGGTAGCAGGCACGAACAGCGTGTCTGGAGCAGCCTGCCAGTGCATCAGCATCACTCGCACATCGTCGCTTTCGTCTTCGCTATCCCAAAACTCCGTGTAGTAGTGGTCGCCCACCTTGGTGGCTGCAGTGCTATAATAGATTTCGGCACTGGCACTCGCCATGGTGCAGAGGCAACAGGCCAAAAACAGCAATCTCTTCATCGTCATCAGTCTTAAAATATTAATCGTTATTAGTATAACGCTGCCTGATGGCTTTTTATTTTGTGTTGTTCAACAATTTTACACGAAGAGCAGTCATAGGGAATCAGCTAAACACTAATTATTCTTTCTGTAGCTCCTGACAGCCCAGAAAGCCATGAAGAAGGAAATGGCGAACAGTGCATAGACCTGATAGGCAATGTGTTGGAACGTGCCGCCGCGAACGAAAACGGTGCGAATGGCATCGATGAAGTAGTGCATGGGATTGACGTATGTGGTCAGATAGGCCCACGACGGCATGCTGCGAGTGGGAGTAAACAGGCCGCTGAGCAACATGAGACACACCACGAAGAACCACATGACCAGCATGGCCTGTTGCATCGTGTCACTATAGTTGGAAATGATGAGGCCGAAACTGCTGAAGAACAGAGCCAACAATATCGCCAACAGATAGACCAACCACAGAGGGCCCTGACAGGTGATGCCATAGACGGCCCACGACAGCAACAGACAGACCGTAAGCACCAGCAGGCCTATCAGCCAGTAGGGAATCAACTTGGCCAAAATGAATATCCACTTGGATACCGGCGTGACATTGATCTGCTCGATGGTGCCCTTCTCCTTCTCACCCACAATGTTCAAGGCTGGCAGAAAGCCGCAGAGCATCATCATCAGAATACCCATCAGGGCCGGAATCATGAACACCTTGTAGTTCTGTCCTTTGTTATAGAGAATGAGAAGTCCCCCTCCTGTCCTCTCTTTGGGGGATGATATATAGCTGTTGCCGCTATCGGACTTTCCCCCATGGGGGGATGAAAGGGGGGCTACTATTTGTGTCAAATAACTGGAGCCGATGGAGCCCTTGGTGCCATTGACGGCATTGGCAGCGATGAGGTAGCGGCCGTCACGTATTTCAAGAATGATGTCTGCCTGTGCCGTCTCGATGTCCCTAAGGGCTTCTTGATAGGTGGCCTTCTGACCATTAAAGATGAAATAGTTGGAATGCTCTATCTGGTGGAGAAGTTGCTGTGACTGCGTAGTACGGTCGATATCCACCACGTCAACACGTATGTTCTTCACCTCCTGATTCATCACCCACGGCATGACACACATTACCATGATGGGGAAAATGAAGATAATCTTCGGCATGAATGAGTTACGGCGAATTTGCAGGAACTCTTTCTGGAGCAAGTATTTTATCATTGTCAATATTTCGTTATGACGTTATTTCGATATTTCGATAATTTAATGCTACGAAAGTCGCTTGTTAAAGTTCTTAAGTGCGGCAACGAGCAGCAGGACTGTCATACCAGAGAGGATGGCCACCTCTTGCCAGACATCGCCAATGCCCACACCCATAATCATGAGCTTGCGCATGGCTTGAATATAATAGCGAGGTGGGATAATAGCAGAGATCCATTGTAGAATCTGGGGCATTGACTCTACAGGGAACAGCATGCCCGAAAGCATCACAGTGGGCAACAGCAGTACCATAGCCGATACCAACAGAGCCACAAATTGGGTCTGTGCCACGTTTGAGATGAACAATCCCAGCGAGAGTGCCAGCAGGATATAGATGAACGAGACCACCAAAATCCAGCCGAACGAGCCTTGAAGGGGCACATCGAGCAAAGTGGCCGACATGGTCAGGATGACAAAGAGAATCAGCAGTGCCTGTAACAGATAGGGAACCGCCTTCGCCACGATGATCATCAGCGGCTGAACTGGCGACACAAGCAGCACCTCCATGGTGCCCTGCTCTTTCTCGCGCACAATGCTGACGGAGGTCATCATCGCACAAATCAGGAGCAACAGCATACCCATGATGGCGGGCACGAAGTTGTAGGCCGACTTCATCCGAGGATTGTAAAGCAGCTTGAGGTTGACCATCGGGTTCTGAGGATTCATGATAACCTGCTGTGCATAGGCAGTCCATTGCTGGGCCATGTTGGGGTCGGCACCGTCGACGATGAACTGGACACCGCTTTTCTTGGCGGCAAAGTCATGAGCGAAGACAATGGCAAGGTCGGCCTTCTGACTGCGAATCAGTCTTTCTGCTTCTGTGGGTGTTTGCACAGTGGAGGTGATGTTGAAGTACTCCGAGGCTGCAAGACGGTCTACGGCGGCCTGCGTCAGATGGTCCATCTGCGAGGTTACTACTACCGTGCGCACATTCTTCACATCGTTGGTGATGGCAAAGCCGAAGAGCAACATCAGCACCACCGGCATGCCGAATAGTATCAGCATCGTGCGCTTATCGCGCAGAATGTGCTTAGATTCCTTGGTGATGAAAGAAAGAAAAGTGTTCATTCTTATTCTATTCTTACTGGTTTTCCAAATATTTTAGTCACTGCTTCTTGTTGCCTGACGGGCCAGATATGTGAATACATGGTCCATATCGGGCTGGTTCAATGTGCGCTTCAGCTCCTCAGGCGTACCCATTGCACTGATTTTTCCGTCGACCATGATTGAGATGCGGTCGCAATATTCCGCTTCGTCCATATAGTGGGTGGTCACAAAGACCGTGATGCCTCGCTTGGCGGCATCGTAGATGAGTCCCCAAAACTGACGGCGCGTGGCAGGGTCTACCCCACCCGTCGGCTCGTCGAGGAACACCACACCTGGTTCGTGGAAGATAGAGACCGAGAAAGCCAACTTCTGTTTCCATCCTAATGGCAGCGAGCCCACAAGGTCGTTTGCGTGCTCAGCGAAGTTGAGACGGCGCAGCAATTCTTCAGTCTTCGTTCTAATCTCTTCACTTTTCATTCCATAAATACCGGCAAACAGGCGGATATTCTCGGCTACGGTCAGGTCTTCATAGAGCGAGAACTTCTGCGACATATAGCCGATATGCCGCTTGATGTCTTCATACTGGGTGCGGATGTCGTAGCCACAGACGCGACCTGTGCCGCTGGTAGGTTGGTTCAGTCCAGTCAACATGTGCATGGCAGTGGTCTTGCCTGCACCGTTGGCACCCAGGAAACCGAATATCTCGCCCTTCTTGACACTGAACGAGATATCATCGACAGCACGGAAGTCGCCAAATGCTTTCACCAGATGTTCCACCTCGATAACAGACTCTCCCCCTGGGTAACCACTCCCCTCCATTACAGGGAGGGGCTGGGGGGTGGGTCTTGGCGGATTGAAAATGCCCTTGAACCTATCAAGTATCACCTCAGGTGTGTCAATACCCATCACTTGTCCTTCGCTTAAGAACGCCACACGCTCACACTGCCGCACCTCATCGAGATAGGGCGTGGAAGCCACAATCGTGATTTCCCGCTCCTTCAGCATCGACAGCATCTGCCACAACTCCTTACGCGAGACAGGATCGACACCCGTTGTCGGCTCGTCGAGGAAAAGCACGCTGGGCTGATGGACGAGCGCACACGAAAGGGCCAATTTCTGTTTCATACCGCCTGAGAGAGCACCTGCCTTGCGGTCTTTGAACCTTTCTATCTGTGAGTAGATGGCCTTGATCGAGTCATAACCTTCATCGACTGTTGTTCCGAAAAGCGTGGCAAAAAACTCCAGATTCTCCTGTACCGTCAAATCTTGATAGAGCGAAAATTTGCCCGGCATGTAGCCCACTCGCCGACGAATGTCCTTCATCTGCCGCACCACATCAAAGCCGTCTACCGAGGCTATCCCTTCGTCGGGCAACAACAGCGTGCAGAGAATACGGAACATCGTGGTCTTGCCTGCTCCGTCAGGACCGATGAGTCCAAAGACTTCTCCCTTCTCAACAGAGAACGACACGTTCTGCAAGGCTTTCACACGGCCGTAGCTCTTAGTAATGTTGTTGACGATTATACTCTCCATCATACAGTAGCAAATTATTCACTTTTCACTAATGAAGCGCACCTCCCCGTACATGCCTATCTTGATGTTGCCATCGTTCTCGCCTTGCGAACGACCAGAGGTCGAGCGTTTCACAGCTACCTTCAGGGCATACACCAGGTCTGCCCGTTCATCATCGGTTAAGATAGTCTTGGGCGTGAACTCCGAGTGACTGCTGATCCAAGTCACCACTCCGTCGTACTCCAGTTTTTGCCCATCACCATAGTCAGCATAGACCTTTGCCTTCTGCCCTACCTTGATGTTTTGCAGTTGGGTCGACGTAACATAGGCACGAATGAACATCTGCTTTGTATCAGCCATTTTGAACAGCGGTTTTCCTGTTGCTACAAACTCGCCCTGTCCGACATACTTCTCCAGCACTGTGCCTGCAACAGGTGTCACAATGTGGCACTTCCGTAACTGATCGCTAAGCTGGTTCACCTGCACATCGACTGTAGAGATTTGGGAATTGAGGGTTGAGGATTGGGAGTTGAGTGAAGATATTTGTGCTTCGAGTTGACGTTGCAGCACCTTCACCAGACTACTGGCATCGTCGAGCATCTTGGCAGGGGCAGCACCGTCAGCCACCAGTTCGCGATAGCGCTGCTCGTCTTGACGGGCTTTGGCCAGTTGTTGTTGAGTGGCAGCAATCTGCTTCTCCATATCGGGCTTCTGATTCTGGTACACCGCCTTCGTGGCTCCCATCTGCTGAATCTTCAACCACAACTGCGTGGTGTCCACCAGTCCCACTTCCTTGCCTTGAGGCAGTTCGTCGCCCTCATTGACATCGAAGTGCAGCAGTGTCCCGCTCTGTTCGGCTGACACTGTCGTCTCAGTGGCCTCGAAGGTTCCCGTGGCATCATACTCTTTCTCATTGTTTCCGCAACTTGCCAGCATCGCCAGCACGGTTGCTATCGTCACTGTTCTTTTCATATCAGTTGTTCGTTGTGTATTTCAAATCGTATATTTCTTTCAGCATCTGAATCTCGTGCACTGACTGCTGCACACGTGCTGCATTCTCTGCATTGATCTCACGAACAAGGTCGTTCACGTCAATAATGCCGTGTGCCAGTTTCGACTCTGCCGCCTTACGAATGCTGCTGCGCAGGCGGATAATCTCCTCATCGTCAGCCATCAGTTTTCGGTGGCGCACGATGTTCTCGTTCTGCTGCATCCGTTCCAATCGATTGTTAAAGAGGAACACATCGCGCTGGTTCTCAGCCGACTCACGTTGCAGCTGTATCTTTGCCTTGTCGTTCTTGTGGGTGTAGAGGGCTCCGATGTTCCAAGTGAGCCGTGCACCAATCATGCCGTTAAGACTCCACTTGCGGCCCATCATGTCCTCAAACAGATTATAGCCCGGATAGCCGTAGAAACCTTGCGCAAACACTCCTAACTTCGGCATCAGTGCTGCATTCAGAGCCTTATCCTGCGCATCGGCCAGCCGCAATTGTGCGTCGATGGCTTTCAGTTCAGGGCGTTGTAATGTGTGCTGCGACTCCGTTTCAGCTATCATTGGTTTCACTGCCTCTTTCACCTCTATACCGCAAAATGTCGACAGCATTCTGCGCAGCGTCTGTCTTTGCGCCTCCAGACTTGTCAGCTGCTGTGCAATGTTCAGTCGCTCGGCCTTCACGTTCTGATAGTCGCTCTCAGCTGCCGTTCCGCTCTTCAGCATCGATGCAAGTTTCTTCTCGTTCTGCGTCAATAGTTCCTGAAGGTCATGGTTCAGCACCACCTGCTTGTCTATCAGCAACAGGCCAAAGTACATTTCGTTCACGCGCTGGCGAACATTGTACAGCGTGACCTCTGTCTGAGCTGCCTGCACCTCGCCCTGCTGTCGGGCAACGGCTTTCTGACTGCTGATGGCCCCCCCATCAAATACAGTCTGCTGCACGTCGATGCCCACGCGATACTGATCTTTTCGCAGGCCCTTCATGTCGATGCCCATCGTCTGATACAGCTGTTGCATCTGGTCGGGAAAAGCCGTTACGTCGCTTTGCAGCGTTGCCTGTGCCGAAGCTGACACCTGCGGCAGCCAGCCTTTCTGAATGTTGCTCACCGTCAGGTTGGTAGTCTTCGCGATGAGGTCGTACTGACGAATCATCGGATAGTTACGCTCTGCCGCCTGCTGGCACTCCTCAAGCGTCTGGGCATGAGCATGTACCAAAATCGGTAGCATCATGGCAATCAATAGTTTCTTCATATTTCGTCTGTATTGTAATAACGACGGCAAAATTACGACTAATTCATGAATCTATTGTTATCCTTATATTTGATAAAATGTCCCTTTTGTCAGATTTGGAAAGAAATATGGCATCATATCACACTTTTTTATTATCTTTGCAGCAAAAATATGGGATATAGATGGCAGAACTAAGACACTTTTCACTGATGCAGCTGCAGCAGTTGCTTAGCGGTGATGGCGAACTGACGGAACATGGTGCGGCAGCACAGAACGCGATACTGGTAGACAACTACATCTCGCAAAATCTAGTTATTTCACGCAAGATCAAGCCACAGATTGTCTACAAGCAGTTCAAACAGGGACCAATGCTCATGCCGGAGATGCGCGTGCTCATCGTGACACAAGGCTGGGTGGAGCCGACTATCAACCTGAAGTCCTACCACTTCGAGGCTGGCCAACTGGTCTTTGTCGGGCGCAACGGCATTATACAGGCCGAGCATGCGTCGGACGACGTTCGCGGCATAGGCTTTTCACTAAGCGACGACCTCTTCTCGCTGGCTGTGGGCAATCATCTGCCTAAGGCTTTCGACGGCCACCTGCGCGACTTCAATTTCCACCTGTCGACGGAAGAGTTCGACTTTCTCGACCGCATCCACTATCTGCTCTATAAGAATATGCATCAAACTGAACATGATGCACAGGTCACACTCAGCCTCATCAGCTCGTTTCTCTGGTACATCAACCAGCTGTGGCGACAGCACGAGGCTACCCTCCGCCAAACACAGACCCATGAACAGCGCATCTTCTCCGACTTCATTCAACTTGTCAACCGTGATGCCCCTCGCCAGCATCAAGTGGAATACTATGCCTCACAGCTCTGCCTCACGCCCCGCTACGTCAGCGCCCTCATCCGTCAGGTCAGCGGACGGCCTCCCAAGGAATGGATCGATGAAGCACTGCTCACCCATATCAAGATAGAGCTCAGACACTCCGACAAGACTGTAGCACAAATCTCCGACGACACAAACTTTCCCAACCCTTCCTTCTTCTCGAAGTTCTTCAAACGCCTTACAGGCATGACACCTGGTGAATACCGACTCAGCAGTCCTGTCAAAGGTGTTTCTCATTGAAACGCTGAGAGTATCGCAGTGTGTAAATCTTCAATTTATGCGTAAATTCCTTCAATTTATGCATAAATTGCTCGGATTTATGCATAAATTCATGCTAACAGGCTAAGAATATATCAACCATCTTCATAAAAAAGAGAGGCTATGCCTACGAATTGGCACAGCCTCTCTTTGCTTAATAATGCGATAGAATTAACGGAGAGCCTTGCTCAGCATGTAGTACATTTCGTTGTTCTGCAGCTGCTGCTTGAACTCGTAGGTCTTGGTCTGCTTGTTAATCTTGACATATTCAATGCCAAGCATTTCAGCGAAGTCTTCCCAGTATTCCTCAGTGATGTCGTAAGAGAAGGCACTGTGGTGAGTACCGCCTGCGAGGATCCATGCACCGGCACCAATCTCGAACGTGGGCTGGGGCACCCAGAGGGCACTGGCCACGGGCAGGTTGGGCATGGGCTTCGGCTCGATGCACTCCACCTCCTGCGAGATCAGGCGGAAGCGGTTGCCCAGGTCTACGACGGTAGCCTTGATGCCACGGCCCACCTTAGAGGTGAACACGAGGCGGGCGGTCTGCTGCTTGCGAATGCCGATGCCGAGGAAGTGGACCTCGAGCTTGGGTTTGTCGACAGCGATGAGCGGGCACACCTCGAGCATGTGGCTCTGCAGGCAGCTGGAGCGGTCGCCGGCGAAGTTCAGCGTGTAGTCCTCGAGGAACGAGCAGCCCGTGGGCAGGCCCTGCGAGATGACCCACAGCGTGCGATAGAGGCAAGCGGTCTTCCAGTCGCCCTCGGCACCGAAGCCATAGCCCTCTTCCATGAGGCGCTGCGAAGCGAGACCGGGAATCTGGTCGAAACCACAGAAGTCAGGAGCATCGATGTCTGCATCGCCCAGATCGTCGAAGTTGGTGGTGAAGGCAGTAGCACCCTCATCCTTCAGCACGCGGCGCAGGGCAATCTCAGCCTTGGCGGCATTATGCACTTTCTGCCAGTAGACCTCCTCACCGCTCTCGTCGATCTTAATGGTGTAAAGTTTCTTGTACTCCTCGACGAGTTCATCGGCCTCCTTATCGGTCACCTTCTTGAAGTAGTCCATCAAGCTACTAACGGGATAGTAGTCGACATGATAGCCCAGGCGCTGCTCGAACTCCACACGGTCGCCATCGGTCACGGCCACGTTGTTCATATTCATACCGAACATCAGACAGCGCACGTTGTGAGCATCGGCCACACCAACGGCCACACGAGCCCATACGGCAATCTGCTTCTGAGCCTGCTCGTCCTTCCAGTAGCCGCAAACGACCTTGCGAGGAACACGCATACGGGTGCAGATATGTCCGAACTCGATATCGCCGTGGGCGCTCTGGTTCAGGTTCATGAAGTCCATGTCCATAGTCTCCCAAGGTATCTCAGCGTTATACTGAGTGTGGAAGTGCAGCAAGGGCTTCTTCAGAGCCTGCAGACCCTTGATCCACATCTTGGCAGGCGAGAAAGTGTGCATCCAGGTAATCACACCTACGCACTTCTCCTCGTTGTTGGCAGCCAGCATCACCTGCTCTACTTCCTTCGAGCTGTTGGCCGTGCCCTTATAGACAATCTTCACGGGGATATTGCCGCTGGCGTTCAAGCCTTCGACCATTTCCTTTGAGTGACCGTCAACAGCTACGACAGCGTCACCACCATAGAGCAACTGTGCACCAGTCACCCACCAAATCTCATAATTCTCAAATGCTTTCATAATAGGTTGTTTTAAAGTTTTATTGATAAAAAAAGTTTGATTACTTTAAATAAGTCTGCTATTTGATTACTTTAAATAAGCCCGTTCCTTACGGCATATTCCCAAGCATCATGGTCAGTCTGCTGCATGGTGCGCACGCCCTCAGGCAGTTCACTCACAGGATAGGTGGCCTCAATGATGCTGACGGTGACACGGTATTCGCAACCGTCGTCTTCATACCAGCCCGTCGTCCATTCTTTGGTGAAGTCGAGCGCTATTTCCTGCGTTTTCTCTTTTGCAACCATGAGCCTGACTGTATTTCCGGCACCAAGGAACGTGAAACGACAGTGGCCGGCGTAGGGCGAGTGGTAAAAGCCGCCATGACGGTTCCATACGATCTCCTGTCCTTCCTTCAGGTCCTTGATGTGAAGACGCCAGTCGTCGTTAGTGGTGCCACTGCCTTTGGTTCGCTTCTCTTCATGGAGCCGAAGGTCCCATTCTTTCCACTTTTCGTTCATTGTCGTTTCACTTTTTGGAGTTAATGGCTTGTTTATAGGCCGTTGCACTTGTTAGTGCTTTTGTCCTTTCTGTCCGTAGTAGGCGTTGGGGCCGTGCTTACGGTTGTAGTGTTTCTCAACGAGAAGCGGATTCATCATAGTGTTGGGGTTCACCGAGAACGACACGAAGGCCATCTTGGCACACTGCTCCATCACCTTGGCGTTGTAGACGGCATTGTCGGGACTGGTGCCCCACGAGAACGGGCCGTGGTTCTTCACCAGCACGGCAGGCGTGTGGTCAGGGTTGATCTTACGGATGTTCAGAATCTCATCGACAATCACGTTACCCGTCTCCAATTCGTACTGTCCTTCCACCTCTTCCTTCGTCATGTCGCGAGTGCAGGGAATGTCCTTGTAGAAGTAGTCGGCATGGGTCGTACCGATATTGGGAATGTCGCGGCCTGCCTGTGCGAAAGCAGTAGCATAGGTCGAGTGCGTGTGCACCACGCCCTGAATGTTGGGGAATGCCTTGTATAATACAAGGTGCGTGGGCGTGTCGCTCGAAGGGTTCAGTTCACCTTCGACAACCTTGCCAGTAGCAAGGTCTACCACCACCATATCCTCAGCCTTCATGTCATCGTAGCTGACGCCCGACGGCTTGATGACCACGAGGCCCTTCTCGCGGTCGATGCCCGAGACGTTGCCCCACGTGAAGATGACCAGGCCTTGCTTTACCAAGTCAAGGTTGGCCTTGAATACTTTCTGTTTGAGTTCTTCTAACATAGTATTTGCTTAAAGTTTAAAGTTAGGATCTTCTTTATACGCTTTGTTGTTGAACCGATAGAGGAAGGCGCCTCGCTTCGAACTGAGCTTGTCGATGAGCTCGGTCTTCTCGATGAAGTCCATGTCCTTGATGCGCTTGCGGAAGTTGCGCTTGTCGATCTCCTCGCCTCCGACGGCCTCGTAGAGGCGCTGCAACTGCGTGAGCGTGAACAGCGGCGGCAGCAGACGGAAGCCGATGGGTTCGGTGCGCATCTTCTGCTTCATCAGTTTCCAGGCTTTCATCACCATTTCGTTATGGTCGGAATAAAGCTGGGGAATCTCGTTGATGTTCACCCACTCCACCTCGTGCTCACGGCGCAGTTTCTCGTCGTAGTCCTTCACGTTGATCAGCGCGTAGTAGGCTACCGAGATAACGCGCTCGCCGGGGTCGCGATCGACCTTGCCGAAGGCGCCCACCTGCCGCATGAAGATGTTGTGAATGCCTGTCAGCTCCGACAGCGTACGCTTGGCAGCCTCGTCGATACTCTCGTCGGCAGCGACGAAGCCTCCATAGAGGCTCCATTCGCCACGTCCGGGATCCATCTGGCGTCGGCCGATGAGCACCTTCAGCTTACTCTCGTCGAAGCCAAAGATGATGCAGTCGACCGACACCCAGACCTTAGAATGTTCGTTATAGAATGTCATTTTTTACCAGAAGTATGCATAGAAGCAAGCACAGAGGCCTACAACGACCAGTGTGCCAACGATATCCCATACACCCCAGCTCTCGCGGATGCTCTTCTTGAAGTCTGCCGAGAAGGTGATGGCCTCCACCTGTGCCTTCGAAGGAGCGGGTGTGAAGAAGCTCACGCAGACCATGAGGCAAATGATGAACACCAGCAGCCAGCACTCAAAGATGAGCCAGTTGGTCTGCCAGAACCATGTGGTGCTCTCCCAGAAGGCACCGTCCATAGCAGCTTTGCCAGAGTCGGTAATCACATTGGTGAGCAGGCGAAGCATACCGATGAGGAAGCCGCCAATGAGACCCCACTCACCTGCCTTCGGCGTGATCTTCTTAGAGAAGATACCCAGCGTGAACACAGCCACCATGGCAGGAGCGATGAGCGACTGTATGTCCTGTAGGTAGCTGTAGAGGTTGCCCATCGACATCATCACCGGCATCCACAGCAGACCCAGGACCACCACCACGACGGTAGCGCAACGGCCAACAAACACGTAGTGGGCCTCGCTCTTGCCCTTCTTCATGGGCTTGTAGAAGTCCTCAGTGAACAGCGTAGCGCAGCTATTGAAGAAAGCTGCCAGCGAAGCCACCAGAGCACAGACGAAACCGATGGTCACGATGCCCTTGATACCAGCAGGCAGGATGTTCTTCACCATCATGGCAAAGGCACCGTCGGTAGACTCATGGTTGGTAATATCCATCACGATGCCGCTGTCGGGGTTCTGCGACAGAGCGTATGCGATCATGCCGGGAATGAGGAACATGAAGCAAGGCAGAATCTTGAAGAAACCGGCAGCAATGGTGCCACGACGAGCGCGGGCGATAACCTTGGCATTGTCCTCGCCGGGAACCTGACCGAGCACACGCTGTACGATGTGCTGGTCGGTGCACCAGTACCAGAAACCGATAATAGAGGCTCCGAGGAACACCACATAGCCGGGGAACTGCGGGTACATCGGGTCGCCCGGATCGGTATGGAACATGTGAGTGGTGCCGTAGCCGTCGTGAGCGGCATTACAGATGGCCATCATGTTCTCCCAGCCAGCAGTAATACTGCCACCGCCCAGAGCCGAAAGGCCAAGGAAGAGTACGAGGAACGAGCCTATAATAAGAATAGGTGTCTGGATGGTGGAGAGCGTCATCACGCCCTTCATACCGCCAAAGACGGTGAACACGGCCGTGATGGCAATCAGGCCGATGGCACCCACCCAGAAGTTGAGGCCAAGCAGATACTTGAAGAAGATACCACCGGTGAAGGCCGTCACCGATACCTTCGTCAGCACGTAGGCTACAAGAGTGATGATCGACAGCCACGAACCCGTGCGCTGGGTGTAGCGGAACTTCAGGAAGTCGGGCATGGTGATAATCTTGCCCATCTTCGTAATCAGCAGCTGATAGAAAGGCACGAACAGCCAACCGAGAATCAGGATCATCCAGCCCTGCATCTCCCAGTGAGCCATACCTACGCCATCCTTAGCGCCCGTACCAGCCAGACCTACCAGATGCTCAGAGCCGATATTGGCGGCGAAAATAGCCATACCGATTACATACCAAGGCTCACCCTTACCGAAAAGGTAAGCCGACGAGTCTTCGCCCTGCTGGGCTTTCTTGTCTTTCCAGATGGCATACCACACGGCAGCCACCACTCCACAAAGGCCGATGGCGAGAATCGCCCAGTCGAGCCAAATGAATTCATGTGAACTCCAGTTCATAGTTTAATTAGTATTTATAGGATTTTGATTATTTGATGCTGAATTTATAAGCTGCGTGGCTGTAATATGACTTCTCGGGAGTAACCACAGGACTTGCCCATTCGGGATGGTTGGGCGAGTCGGGATATTTCTGGCTCTCCAGACATACACTCACGTGCTGAGGATATTTCTTACCGAGTTTGCGAACGATGTTCTCTTCGCCGTTCACGCCCTGGAAGTTACCGCTATACACCTGCACACCAGGCTCGTTGGTGAACATCTCCATGAAGATGCCTGTACGGGGGCTATAGAGCGAAGCACAAACCTGCGTGTCATCACCATTAGTGTTCAGGCACCAGTTGTGGTCATAGCCGTGAGCATTCTTTATCTGATAGTATTCTGAGTGAATGCTGTCGCCAACGGCATGCGGTGTACGGAAGTCCATAGGAGTACCCTCAACAGGAAGAATCTTGCCGGTAGGCATATAGCTGAAATCTGCCTCGGTGAAGTTGTCGGCATTCACATAGAGAACCTGATCGTAAGCAGCATTCTCCAGATCGCCGCTCAGATTGTAGTAGTTGTGGTTCGTCTGGTTCACAATAGTTGGTTTGTCGGTGGTTGCCTCCCATGTGATATCAAGCACATTGTCGGCCGTAACCTTATAGGTGGTGATGGCTGTTACATTGCCGGGGAATCCGTTCTCACCGTCAGCTGCATTGATCTGCAACTTAATCAGAGAATCATTCACCTCAATGACATCATAGACCTGATTCATCCAACCAGTTGCGCCACCTCCATGCAGGCAGTGAATGCGCGTGTCACCCTCATGAGGGTCGTTCTGGCGCAACTGATAGGTCTCACCGTCAAGTGTGAACTTACCATCGCAGATACGGTTGGCATAACGGCCAACGCTTGATCCGTAATCTGTCGGCGAGTTCAGCGTGTCGGCGTACTGTGCAATATTGTCAAAGCCCAGCACTACATCGGTGGGATTGCCATCCTTGTCGTTAACAACAAGCGACACCACTCGACCACCATAGTTGGTAATGCATACTTCCATGCCGTTGGCATTCTTCAGCGTGTAGAGTTTCACAGGCTTTTCGTTAATAACTGTGTCGAATTTGGCGGCATCGAGACCCGACTTTGTCAAAGCCGATTCCTGAGCTCCGCCAGCACATGCAGAAAGCATCAGTGCAGACGCACCGATACAAAGCAATGAACCTTTAAGTGTTTTCATTTTTTTAGTTTTAAATAAACGTTTTAGTTATTGTTGCGATAATTTGGGTGTAAATTTACAACTAAATTTTGAATTGGCCATAAAAAAAAACATTATTTTTTGTGTTATGACCGCTAAATTTTGATATTTAACCTTTATAAACACTCTGCGACAACTGTGGCACAGAATTTGCATATATTATGGCAAATGTAAATAAATCTATTAGAAAAAGAACAAAAGACATGATGCAAAAAGGTAACATCGGGGTTACGACTGAGAACATCTTCCCCGTAATCAAAAAGTTTCTCTATAGCGACCATGAGATTTTTCTGCGCGAGATGGTATCGAATGCAGTTGATGCAACGCAGAAAATGAAGACATTAGCCGAAAAGGGTGAATATAAAGAGGATTTAGGCGACCTGACAGTGCGTGTAAGTCTGGATGCCGAAAAAGGAACAATCACTATCAGTGACCGTGGTATCGGCATGACTGAGGAGGAGATTGACAAGTATATCAATCAGATTGCTTTCTCGGGTGTCACCGACTTCCTGGAAAAGTACAAGGACAATGCCAACAACATTATCGGTCACTTCGGTCTCGGCTTCTACAGTTCGTTCATGGTATCTAAAAAGGTGGAAATCATCACCAAGAGCTATCGTGAGGGTTCAAAGGCCGTAAAGTGGAGCTGCGACGGCAGTCCTGCCTATGAGATTGACGAGGCTGAGCGCGACAGTCGCGGTTCGGATATTATTCTTTATATTGACGACGATTGCAAGGAGTTCCTCGAAAAGAACAAAATTGAGGGATTACTCAACAAATACTGCAAGTTCCTACCCGTTCCTGTGGCTTTTGGAAAGAAACAGGAATGGTCGAAGGACGAGAGTAAAATGGTTGACACACAGGAGGATAACATCATCAATAATGTAGCTCCGTTGTGGACATCAACACCGTCTACTTTGAAAGACGAAGACTACAAGTCGTTCTATCGCACGCTCTACCCCATGCAGGACGAGCCGCTCTTTTGGATTCACTTGAATGTCGACTATCCCTTTAACCTGACAGGTATTCTATACTTCCCAAAAATCAAGTCGAACCTTGAGATACAGCGCAACAAGATTCAGCTCTACTGCAATCAGGTTTTTGTGACCGATCAGGTGGAAGGCATTGTGCCTGAGTTCCTGACGTTGCTGCATGGTGTGATTGACTCGCCCGACATTCCTCTGAACGTCAGCCGCTCTTATCTGCAGAGTGACCGTGAGGTTAAGAAGATCTCCACCTATATAACTAAAAAGGTGGCCGACCGACTGAAAGCGATCTTCAATGAAGACCGCAAGGTGTATGAAGAAAAGTGGGACGATCTGAAGTTGTTCATCAACTATGGCATACTAACCGAACAGGATTTCTACGACCGCGCTAAGGACTTCTCGCTTTTCAAGGACACTGAAGGAAAGTACTTCACCTTCGAGGAATACAAGAAGTTGATTGAGGTCTCGCAGAAAGACAAGGACGACACACTCGTTTACCTTTATGCAACCGAGAAAGAGGAACAGTACAGCTATATCAAGGCTGCTCAGGACAAGGGTTACTCAGTGCTGCTCTTCGACGGTCAACTCGATGTGCCATGCATTCAGACCTTCGAGCAGAAGTTTGAGAAGAGTAAGTTTACTCGTGTGGACAGTGACATTGTTGACCGCCTGATTGTAAAGAGCGATGACAAAAAGAGCACGCTCGCTGACACAGAGCGTGACAATCTGTCAGCCGTTTTCCAGTCGCAAGTGCCAAAACTTGACAAGGCAGAATTCCTCGTTGAGGTAGATGCACTTGGTGAAGAACAGCGTCCCGTCATCATCACACAGAATGAGTGGATGCGCCGCATGAAGGAGATGAGCCGCTATCAGAGTGGCATGAGTTTCTATGGCCAGATGCCCGACTCGTTCAACCTGGTACTGAACAGTGACCACCGACTTGTGAAGCAGGTACTCAGCGATGCACAGGCAGCGCTCACTGAACAACTGAAACCGATTGAGAGCGAAATCAAGGGACAAGAAGCTCGCTTGGCAGCCTTGAACCAACAGACAGAGAAAAAGAAGCCTGAGGAAATCACTCAAGAGGAGAAAGACGACAAGGCCAACACACAAAAGGCCATCGACGAACAGAAGGATAAGAAACAGCAGCTCATCAATGACTATGCTGCCAAGAACGACATTGTTCATCAACTCATCGACTTGGCATTGCTGCAGAACGGTATGCTAAAGGGCGAAGCACTCGACAAGTTCCTGAAAAGAAGTGTGGAGCTGATCAAGTAACCTTTATTTGAATATGCTTCTGAAGAACCCAGTCAATATGATTTGACTGAAAAACAGAAATCTTCAAAAATCTTTCACATATATTGTTTAACAATATCATTTGTGTCGGATTTTTGAAGATTTTCTTTGTTATGAAAAATCCCTATAGCGATTAGTATGAGTCAAGCCGCTCAACACCCTTTAGGGTGCAGAAGCCTCTCAAGGATACAAACACAATGTTGTGGAATATATCTTCTATAGAGTAATTCTTATAGAGCTGATTCTGCAT
Organism: Prevotella sp.; assembly: GCA_017458225.1. Taxonomy (GTDB): domain Bacteria; phylum Bacteroidota; class Bacteroidia; order Bacteroidales; family Bacteroidaceae; genus Prevotella. The sequence goes on from JAFTFX010000028.1 coordinate 18,016, forward strand.
GACAAATTCCATAGCTGAGGTGAACAGAGCCGCTACCAACTCCAAATTCAGGTTTCGACGGAAATAGCCTTCGTCGATTCCCCGCTTCAAAAACTCGACAAAATTATCGAGAGACTGTTTGCGGTCCTGCCTGAACAGTTCTTGAACAGAAGGATATTTCGCTATGTCGGCATAGAAGTCAGGACACGTCTTCTTGAATTCCTCAACTTTTTTGCGATAAATGTTCAGAATGGTATCCATGATGTCCGGACACTGACGGTATAACTCTGTCATTTCGTTTTCACGCTGCTCCTTGTATTTCTTCACTCCTTCATAGAGCAAGATTTCCTTGTTCTCATACAGTTCATAGAGAGTGCGCTTAGAAATGCCTAAGTCTTTTGCAATATCATCCATCTTGACAGCCTTGATGCCCTTGGTAGTAAAGTCATTCATGGCTGTTTTCAAGATACGCTCTCTAAGGGCTACCATGTATGGGGTTTTTGCTCTCATCGGTTTCATAGGCACTGTTTTTACAATAATATCTTTACTATACGTTCAGCCGTTCGACCGTCCCAACGATCAGGCAGCGAAGATTTCTTCCAATTGTTCTGAAGAATCTTTTGGATGGCAGTCGAAAGCAATTCCACATCGCCGCCCACCAGTTCGTTGGTTCCTATACTGACGGTCTCCTGATGCTCTGTGTAGCTGTTCAGGGTTATGCACGGCACATTGTTGAACGTAGCTTCTTCTGCCACATTACCACTATCGGTGATGATGCCTTTGGCATGAGCAGTGAGCCAACCAAATTCCAGATACGACAAGGGAGAAATCAGCCGTATACGGTCGTTCAGCGCTGCCACCGTGTCGTGGGCATCCTGACGTAACGGTGCAAGAATCGGCATGTCGCCTGCAGCGGCCACCATGGCATCCAGCATTTGCTTCAGCTGTTCTTGATTGGCAAGCAAGGCTTTTCTGTTCAGTGTCAGCACGAAATAGTTGTTCTCCTGCAGGTCAAGACGAGGACGTTGCAGCCGCTGGTAATTATAGCGAAGCGTGTCCATAAGGATATTGCCCACCATATACGTCTGCGAAGCATCGCCCTGCGACCGCGATGCAATGCTGTTGCTCTTCACGCCTGCCGTGAACAGATAGTCGCTCAAGGCATCGATGACCAGACGGTTAATCTCCTTTGGCATCTGAATATCGAACGAGCGAGTTCCTGCTACAAGGTGAGCCAGTTTGATGCCGCGCTTCTTGGTGACGATAGCTGCTGCCATCGTTGAAGCCAGATCGTCTACGACAATGACCACATCAACTGGATGAGAATCCAGAAAGCTATCGAAACGCGCCATTACCTGACTTGTAATTTCATTCAGTCTGACACTGTCAACGCCTAAAAACACATCAGGATGCGGCATCTGCAAATCGTCGAACAAGGTTGGTTCCAAAGAAGCATCATCTTCACGTCCTGTATAGATGACCACATAGTGTGCTCCTTCCGTTGCACGAATGGCTCTGATCAGTGGTGCAATCTTTACGAAGTTTGGACGTGCACCTGCAATAATACAAATATTTTTCATTTCTCGTTTCTTTTATATGTTAAGACCGTTCCTCCGTCGCTTTCTGCATAACGACGCAGCAATTCTTGTATGTATCTTGCATTCTCCAACACCCGTTGTTCGTTGCCGTCATAGCCGTTGATGAGCACTAACAGGTGCTGTGTGTCAATAGAGATTTTTGTACGTTCGTTGTCGCTGGTAGGTGTCCCTACTCCACCCTCTTGGTCACGATAGACCGGCAGCCCTGCAATGTTCAGAACGCCTCGGCCGATGCCTTCATAGGGTTCGCCTTCGCGACCGATACCCAGCGTGAGCGTGTCTCCCACTATTTTCGCTGCATCAAAGCCGCCTATGCTGTATCCGTATGCTATCGAAGCCAAATTGACCAGATCGACCAGCGTGTCTATCTGATAGAGTTCCTTTCCTTGCAGCATGCGCCGGATCAGTTGTTCGCTGGCAGGACGATAGCGTGAAGGATCCTTTCCACATTTCTTATATACTTGTCGTGTAGCAGCTATGCTCGTCAGCTCTTTCAGCGATTCTGTGGACAGTTCCTGTCTCAACCGATTCTCCAGCTGATGTATCTCCGCCCACAGTTTTTCAGAGTAAGGCGAGTTGTGAACGGTGGCTTCAACAGCAGCCCCGACAAATTCAGGGCAGACGTTAGCAATTTCTTCTGATACGATAATCTTCATGATGCGCACATGTTTAGTAGGGTCTTCACGATTCTATCATCTTTAGGAACTCCTCCTCATCGACAATCCTGATATTCAGTTTCTTGGCCTTTTCCAGTTTCGAAGGCCCCATGTTCTCGCCAGCCAGAATGAACGATGTCTTATTACTGATGGAACCGACGTTCTTTCCACCGTTCTGTTCAATGATTTGCTTGTATTCATCGCGCGAATGACGGGCAAACACGCCGCTGATAACGATACTCTGTCCAGCCAGTTTGTCTGAGGCCATGTTCGTCTGCTCTTCTGAAAGCGACATTTGTACGCCCTTTGCCCTTAATCGGTCAATGATGCGCAGGTTCTCCTCATTGTGGAAATAGGTAATGATGCTCTTAGCCATCACCTCACCAATGCCTTCCACCTCCTGCAAATCCTGCAAGCTGGCATTCTTCAAGGCATCCATCGTCTTGAAATGGCGAGCCAGCAAACGGGCAGAGGTTTCGCCAACGAATCGGATGCCAAGCGCAAAGACGACACGTTCGAAAGGCACCTCTACTGAATGCTGAATGGCGTTGACAATTTTCTGTGCCGACTTCGTCCGGCTGCCGTCACCATTAATCTGCTGCACCTCAATGTCGTACAAATCAGCCACATTTTTAATAAGCCCTATACGATAGTATTCGTCAACAGTCTCAGGGCCCAGCGAATCAATATTCATCGCTTTGCGGGCAATGAAATGCTCAATACGCCCCTTAATCTGTGGAGGGCATGAGGTGTCGTTAGGACAATACCAGGCAGCCTCGCCTTCATACCTCACCAACCGTGTGCCACATTCAGGACATTTCTGAATGAACTGAACGGGCTGGGCAATGATGGGACGCTGGTCAATATCTACACCTACAATCTTGGGAATAATCTCCCCACCCTTTTCCACATAGACATAATCGCCGATGTGAAGATCGAACGAGCGAATGAAATCTTCATTGTTCAGCGTTGCACGCTTCACGGTTGTGCCCGCCAGTTGCACCGGCTCCATGTTGGCAACAGGAGTAACTGCACCTGTACGACCCACTTGATAGGTGACTTCCAACAAACGTGTGCATTCGCGTTCGGCCTTGAATTTATAGGCGATGGCCCATCGAGGGCTCTTGGCTGTATATCCCAATGAACGTTGTTGAGCCAAACTATTCACTTTCAATACAATACCGTCGGTTGCGACAGGAAGATTCTTTCGCTCCTTATCCCAATAATTAATGAAGTCTATGACCTCTTCCAGCGAACTGACTTTACGCATGCCCTCACTGATCTTGAAGCCCCAAGAGCGAGCTACTTCCAAATTTTCATAGTGACCGCCAGTCGGAATTTCCTCACCTAACAGATAATATAGGTAGGCATCCAGCTGCCGCTGTGCCACAACACGTGAGTCAAGACTCTTCAGTGTTCCGCTGGCAGCATTTCTCGGATTGGCAAAGGGTGTCTCTTCAGCTGCCTCGCGCTCTTTGTTCAGACGGTCAAACGAGGCCCAAGGCATCAACACTTCTCCACGAATTTCAAACTCACGAGGATAGCCGTTGCCCGTCAGCACCAGCGGAATAGAGCGAATCGTCTTCACATTGTTGGTCACATCATCGCCGTTCACACCGTCGCCACGTGTAACCGCCTGTACCAGTTTCCCGTCAACATAAGTGAGCGAAATGGAAAGTCCGTCGTACTTCATCTCACAACAGATTTCGAAGTCCTCGCCGGCAAGTCCTTTCCTCACGCTTTCAAACCAGTCACGCACGTCCTGCTCATTGTAGGTGTTAGCCAGCGAAAGCATCGGATAACGGTGAGCCACCTGCTTGAACTCCTTGTTCAAGTCGCTGCCCACCCGTTGCGTCGGCGAGTTAGGATCACTCAGTTCTGGGTGCCTTGCCTCCAGGTCCTGCAACTCATGCATCAGAAAATCAAAATCCTGATCGCTGATTTTGGGTTGATTCAGAACATAATAATTATAATTATGGTCATGCAACTCTTTTCTCAATTGCAAGATGCGTTTTTGTTCATCAGAATAACTGTCCATGATGTGTTTTTTGATACTTTTATGCAAAGGTAAGTTTTTTTTTAGAATTTGCACTATGATTTCTCAAAAAATATTGTACCTTTGCACCAATTTAATTTTCAAAAACATCATAACTTCATATTTTAATAAGGATGAAAAAAGTAGCTTTTGCATTGATGATCATGCTGTCGGCAATGAATGCCGTTGCACAGGACAATACGTGGGAACAGGTGGAACGCACAGAAAAGGGCAACCCTGATGCCAAGTATCTGGCAGGAGCTGTCCCTGTTGTTGACGGAAAAGTGCTGTTTGAGAAGACAATTCAGGCACCTGGGAAATCCAAGCAGCAGATCTATGACATCATCTTGGCCCAATTCCAGAAAATGACTCAAGAGCCCAACCAGTTCGAGCAGAGCCGCATCGTTCTGAACGATAGCATCGGCAAGGCTCAGATTGTAGCATCCTATCAGGAATGGCTGGTGTTCAAGAACAAGCCGCTGGTGCTTGACCGAACACGTCTGTTCTTCCACTTGCTGGCTGACATCAAGGACGGCGAGGCAACCATCAAGATGACACGCATCTACTATCTCTACGACGAAGAGCGCATCCCCACCACCTATCAGGCAGAAGAGTGGATTACTGACCGATACGGCTTAAACCGCAAGATGACGAAGCTGGCACGTGTCAGCGGAAAATTCCGCAGGAAGACAATTGACCGCAAAGACTATATCTTCAACAAACTGGAACAGCTACTGACGAAATAAGCCATCATGAACAGGGAAGAATATGAAGCCAAAGACGACCTTTGGCAAAAGTTCCACCGCCGTCAAGACGATCCTTTTGAAGGTAAGGACCGCTTCTATTCTTTGCGTCAGTTTCTGAATGTCACTTTCATCATTTTGGGCATTATCGGCATGATAGTGTGGTTCAGCTATTCGCACGATCTTGCCACCTATATTCTGATTGGTGCGGTAGGGTTCAAGTTCATCGAACTGACGATGCGCATCATGAAATTGTAAACCACCCGTATGAAAAAACTATCCTCCGCCATACTACTCTCTCTCATGCTTTGCAGCACCGTTGGTCATGCCCAGGAATTAACAGGCATTGACGAGAACGGCAATATGACGCGGATAAACGAACAGGGCAATTTTAATCCGAACAGGGTTGACAGCACGCGAAAGACGAAAGAAGTGCCCAAGGGCATCTACGTATGGCAAGTTGACAGAAAGTTAGGCGACATCATCAAAGCTGATGTCGACACCATACCCCACCTCTATCCGCAGAGCACGATGGCGATGGGCACCTATGGAACCTACAACACCACTGGTTCAAACTACACGCCTCGCATTTCGCGCATCTTCATCGACCGCGAAGAAAATCAGCAGTTCATCTTCACTCAGGCATATAGTCAGGTAATGAAATCGCCCGACCAGTGGCACTTCACCAACACGCTATCGCCTGTTACAAATCTGTCATACGACAACTGCGGTGACAAACTCGACGGTGAAGACCATATCGACGCGAAGTTTGCTGCCAACGTTGGTAAGAGGTTCGGCTTTGGTTTCGACCTTGACTACGACTATGCTCGCGGATACTTTCTGAATCAGTCAATTTCCCATTTCAACGCTACGCTCTATGCCTCCTATCTGGGCGACCGCTATCAGATGCATGCTCTGTATGCTCAGCATCACCAGAAGGCATCAGAGAATGGCGGCATTCTCAATGACGACTACATCACCCACCCTGAACTTTTCTCTGAATCGTTCAGCGACAACGAGATACCTGTGGCCCTGTCGTCAAACTGGAACCGTAACGACTCGCGCCACTTCTTCCTCACCCACCGCTATAGCGTAGGCTTCTATCGCGACGTAAGGATGACGGAGGCAGAAATCGAAGCCAAGAAATTTGCTGAGAAATCAAAAAAGGAAGCTGAGAAGCAGAAAGCCCTTGAAAAGAGCGAGGACGAGAAGAAAAAAGGCGAAATGCCTTCAGGCAGAGTGCCTGGCGGTCGACCAGACGGAGCTGTCGTGATGGGTGACGAACCTGAAGCGCTGAAACAGAAGAGCGACCAACCAGCACCTATTGACAGCACACGCATACAGGTAAACACGAAGGCAGCCGCCGACAGTCTTCTGGCAGAAGAGGCCCAGAAGGATTCGATGTCGATGTATATGAGGAAGGAATTTGTACCCGTTACTAGCTTTATTCATACGTTTGACATGTCGGACCACGAGCGGCTCTACCAAGCCTATAGCACGCCGACTGACTATTATGCCAACACCTACTACTCACTCATGCAGGCCACAGGTTATCCTGGCGACTCCATCAGGGATGTCACCAAGCATCTGATGGTGAAAAACACCTTTGGCGTTGCCCTGCTTGAGGGATTCAACAAATGGGCAAAAGCAGGACTAAAGGCCTTTATAACCCATGAATACAGACGTTTCCAAATGCCGCTGATTGACGACATTGGGATGGGATATATGGAACGCTGGGTTGAAAACAATGTGAGCATTGGCGGACGGCTTTCGAAGACACAGGGAAAGACGCTCCACTACGACCTGACGGCTGAAACATGGCTCGTTGGTGCTGATTTCGGACAGCTGAAGGTAGACTTCTCCACCGACCTGAACTTCCCCCTATGGGGCGACACTGTACGTCTGGCAGCCAAAGGCTATCTGCACCGCCTGAATCCCACTTTCTATGAGCGCAACTATCACTCAAAGCACTTCTGGTGGGACAATTCACTTGAAATGACTACTCGCCTGCGTGCAGAAGGCATCTTTGCCTACGACAAGACAAAGACAAAGTTGCGCATCGCCATCGAAGAGTTGCAAAACTACACCTATCTGGGCATGTCGTATGATGCAACAAGCACAAGCCGAACCGCCCTTACGGCTGCTATACACCAGCACTCTGGCATTCTGCACATCTTGACGGCTCAGCTCGACCAGCGCATGAAGTTAGGGCCTCTTCATTGGGATAACATCGTGACCTATCAAACCAGCTCAGATCCCTACATCATTCCACTGCCAACCATCAACATCTTCTCCAATCTCTACCTGAAGTTTGTCTATGCCAAGGTGCTGTCAGTTGAGTTGGGTGGTGCTGCCACATTCTTCACCGACTACTATGCACCAGACTTCCTTCCACAGCTCAATCAGTATGCTGTGCAGGAGACTGACGAAAGCAGAATAAGCTTGGGTAACTTCCCTATTGTAGATGTCTATGCCAATCTTCATCTGAAGCGTGCCCGTTTCTTTGTGATGATGAGCAATATCACAGGCACATCGTTCAACAAGCGATCGTTCCTCACGCCCCACTATCCGCTGAACCGCTCCGTTCTGAAGTTTGGCGTTTCATGGAATTTCTTCAACTAAATGGCAAACACTCATAGAGTTTGCATCAAACGCTCATAGAGTTTGCATCAAACGCTGTGAGTATTTCAATGCAATACTTTGTGAATGTTAGAGATCTTCGAGCTTGATGTCGTACATCGACTTCAAGTACTTGTTGCGCTGCTCAATAGCCTTTGCCCACTCGCTGCCCATCAGGTCGCTTACAGGCAAGTCAATCTTCCATTTCCCCTTGGCCTCCAATCGGTCAACCATCACGCCTACATTCAGGTTGGCGATGCTCTCGGCAGGAACAAATTGTGAGGACTGCCCTTTCTCGTCAGACGAAATCTCAATGAGCAAGTTGGCCTCCATTAGGTTATAAAGCAAGTCATTGACAATTCTTACAGGGATGCCCGTCTCACGCTGCAGCTCCTCGGTCGTATAGGGACGACGGCCTTCGGCAAAGCGCTTGCAGACACGCGACATAAGGATGGCCGACAACATGATGAGATAGCGATGACTGATATCGGAAGTCCGCGCATCGTAGTCGTAGTAGTCAAGATTCTGACTGGTGTAGGTAAGCTCGGCACCAAACAGGCAGATGGTCCATGAAATCTGTATCCAGAGCATGAACAACGGCAGGGCGGCAAACGATCCGTAGATGGCGTTGTAGCTGGTCATCCAAATCTGAGAGTTGATGTAGAAATACTGCAACCACTGCATTGCAATACCTGCCAAGATGCCAGGCACAATGACGTTTCTTATCTTTACATGCGTATTGGGCATGAACACGTAGAGAGCCATGAACAAGGCCGACATCAGCACGTAGGGCGATATCTTGATGGCAAACTTCACCACAGGTCCCAGCAGCAAGAAGTTGGGCAGCGATGAGGACAATGTGACCATGAAGATGCTCAAGCCCGACGAGATAACGATCAGGATGGGAAACATAAAAAACATGGCCAGATAGTCGGTGAAGGTACGGAAGATGCTGCGTTGCTTCTTCACCTGCCAGATTTCGTTGAACGTTGCTTCAATGTTGCTGACCAGCATCAACACGGTGTAGAGCATGAACACCAGACCCACACCCAGGAAGATGCCGCTCTTGGTGTGCACCAGATAGCTGTTGACGAAGCCAATGATGACATCGGCTGCCTGAGGCTGCGATGCCAATGCTTCGCGGAACCACACCTCTATATATATATTATAGCCGAATCCCCTTGCAATAGCAAACACCACAGCCATGATGGGCACGATGGCCAGCAGCGTGGAGTATGTGAGTGCTGAAGCTTGCGTCATGACTCGCTTTGTGGTGAAGAAGCGAATGGCGAGATAAAGGATTTGCACAACTTCGTAAAACAAGCGCTTGATTGGTGGCAACTCATCAGGATCAATGCGCCAGAGGTCGGTTTGAAAGAAGCGGATGACTTTCTTGAAATTCATTCAGTAACAAGTTTTCAGTTCGCAGAAAAAGGAAAAAGCACTGTCCCTATAAGCCGGGTTCTGTTCTGACAAGATGTCAGCGCCTGTCATTTATCTACTATGCACGTCGCCATGCATCTCTAGCGTTCTACCCTCCATCGCACGTTCGTTTGGGCGGGCAACCCTCCATTCCTTGCGGAAAACGATGGTATACATGAACTTGCAGCCTCCAGATGGAACAGCGCGACGATCACCCGCCGCCTGGTGGTCTCTTACACCGCCTTCTCACCCTTACCCCACCCTCTTGGTTCTCTTTGCAGAGCCTGAGAGAGCTTGACGGGGCGGTCGTTCTCTTCTTCCATATCCAGCTGTCGCCAACTGCTTCTACTTTCAGAAGTGGAGCACCCTGTGCTGCCCGGACTTTCCTCCCGTCTCTCCTTTCAGAAAGGCCAGCGACAAGCCAGGACAGTGCTTTCAGCGCGCAAAATTACTAATTTTTATTTAAATTAAGTCATTAAACGAATGTAAAATTCTTAAAACGTGTCGCAAACAGACCTTAAAGGTGATTTTGAAAGTGTTAAAATGCAAGAAAAACAACCGACAAATTGTCGCGTTTGATATTTTTGACTATATATTTGCAATGTCAGTTTTGAACAAGAAAATTATTATTAACAAACAGCAAATGAATATGAAAAAGATTGTAAATTACGCAGTACCTGCCCTGTGCGTGGTAGCTATTGCTTTCTCGGTAGCAGCCTTTAATCAGACTTGTGCTGCCACCAATCCATCGACCGACGAGGCAACACAGATAACAACCGTGATGGCCGGACAGCCGGTCGACCTGACCTATGCAGCTGAAAAATCGCTGCCCTCAGTTGTTCATATTAAATATGTACAGAACTCAAAGGTGCAGACGGTGAAGGTTCAGCGCGATCCGTTCGAAGACTTCTTCGACCCGTTCGGCGGATTCTTCGGCCGCGGTCAGGGTGGTACGCAGGAGCGCAAGGTGCAGACCCCTAAGAAGACTGCCACAGGTTCAGGTGTGATAATCTCTACCGACGGCTACATCGTGACCAACAACCACGTGGTCGACGGTGCCGACGAGCTGACCGTCACACTGAACGACAACAGCGAATACTCGGCTCGCATCATCGGTGCCGACAAGACCACCGACCTCGCCCTCATCAAGATTGACGGTAAGAATCTGCCTGCCATCACCATTGCCAACAGCGACAACGTGAAAGTAGGCGAATGGGTGTTGGCCGTTGGAAACCCCTTGGGATTGAACAACACGGTGACGGCTGGTATTATCTCTGCTAAAGCCCGCACACTGGGTGCCAACAGTGTGGAGTCGTTCATCCAGACTGATGCTGCCATCAATGCAGGAAACTCTGGTGGTGCACTGGTCAACACTCGCGGCGAGTTGGTCGGCATCAATGCCATGCTTTACTCGCAGACAGGCTCCTACAGCGGTTATGGTTTTGCTATCCCTACAACCATCATGAACAAGGTGGTCGACGACATCAAAAACTACGGAACCGTTCAGCGCGCCATGATTGGCATCAGCGGCATGGATGTGAAGGGCTATGTTGATGCTCAGAAAGAAGAAGGCAAGGAAGTTGACCTCGGCACTATGGAGGGCATCTATGTGGCAACCGTAGTCGAAAAGAGTGCTGCTGAGGATGCAGGCATCGAGAAAGGCGACGTGATCACTGAAGTTGACGGTCAGAAGGTGACAAAGTTTGGCGACCTGAGCGGCATCATTGCCCAAAAGCGTCCTGGCGACAAGGTATCGCTGACCTACCTGCACAACAAGAAGAAGCACACCAAGCAGGTGACGCTGAAGAACGAGCAGGGCAACACGAAGGTTGTGAAGAATGCCGATATCGACGTGCTTGGTGCCGACTTCCGCCCCATCACTGATGCCACCCAGAAACAGCTCGACATCACATACGGTCTGGAAGTACTGAAGGTCAACGCAGGCAAGATGAAGGATGCCGGTGTTCCCAAGGGATTCATCATCCAGCGTGTGAACGACCAGCCAATGAAGACTGTTGAGGACCTGCAGGAAACTGTCAGGGAGGCATCTACCTCAAACGAGCCTGTACTTATTGTCAAGGGTGTCTATCCTACTGGCAAGCGCGGCTATTTCGTCGTACAGTTGCAGAACGATTAAATCGCAATAGAAACTGAATCTGGCCAGAATCCATGCGATTTTGGCCAGTTTTTTATTGATTTTCAAATATTTCTTTGGCTGTTTCACAGAAATCAACTAACTTTGCACGAAGGGATATTAAATACACGTTCACAAGCAATGAGACAACTGAAAATCTCGAAGTCGATTACCAATCGCGAAAGCGACTCGCTCGAAAAGTATCTGCAGGAGATTGGTAAGGAAGAGATGATTAGCACGGAGGAAGAGGTGGAGCTGGCCCAACGCATCCGCAAGGGCGACCGTAAAGCCTTGGAGCGGCTGACGAAAGCGAACCTGCGCTTTGTTGTCTCTGTAGCCAAGCAGTATCAAAACCAAGGGTTAAGTCTGCCGGATCTGATCAACGAGGGCAATGTAGGGCTTATCAAAGCAGCCGAGAAGTTCGATGAGACACGCGGATTCAAGTTCATTTCCTATGCGGTATGGTGGATTCGACAGAGCATTCTGCAAGCTCTGGCCGAGCAAAGCCGTATCGTGCGCTTCCCTCAGAACCAGGTAGGTGCAGCAGGAAAAATCAACAAGATACTGGGCCGCTTTGAACAAGAACACGAACGCCGTCCGTCAGTCGATGAGATTTCTGAACAGATTGACCTGCCGCGTGAGAAGATTGACGAAGCGCTGAACATATCAGGCCATCATGTATCGGTGGATGCACCGTTTGCAGAAGGCGATGACAGCTCGTTGCTCGATGTTCTTGTCAACGACAATTCCCCAATGGCCGACTCTGAATTAGTAGTAGAGTCGATGAAGAGCGAGATTGCTTCTGCACTCAATATATTGCGCGAGCGCGAAAGAAACGTCATTGAAGCATACTTTGGCATCAACCAGCCAGAACTGTCGCTCGAAGAGATTGGCGTGAAGTACGGATTGTCTCGCGAAAGAGTGCGCCAGATCAAGGAAAAAGCTATTCGCGAACTGCGCGAGAACTCAAAGAACAAAATATTGAAGACCTATTTAGGACAATGAGAACAAATACAATCAAACTATTTCTAATTCTCTGCCTCACTGCCTTTTCAGTTGTGCATGTCGAGGCTAAACGCACAGTTGTGCCTAAGATGTATATGTTTGGCTTTGCCGCATCGTTCAACGACACCATCGTCCATTTCACAAACATCATGGAAGTTGACTCCGTATGGATTGAAACGAAGAACAACTTCCTTTTAGGCAGAAACTACTATTCCCACCAGTTCCGCAGCTATCTGGAAAAGAACATGCAGATGCCCGACCGCACCTGCATCACCATGTATGCCAAGACACGCGCCAAAGCTGAGAAGAAATATTTGAAGCTTCGTCGCAAGTACACACAGTCGAAAGACGGAAAGGCCCATTTCGACGTGCGCTATCTTGACGATGGTGCATTCAACTTCAAAACGGTCAACATCCGTGAATACGAAGAAAGCGAAGAAGAGATGGAGGCAAGAAATGCTGCTTTAGCAAAGAAAAACAAGAAAAAGGGCAAGAAGCGTGAATAGTCATTATTTCTGTATTGCCGGCCATGTGGTTGAACTGAGGTTTACCGAGTCATCGGTCAACAGCATGGGCTTGTTGCCTTCCTTTGCTCCGTTCGCTTGTGAGCAACCTTCATGCGCCCCTCTCTTCACCCTTACTGTCGATGACGATTTGCGCCCTGTTCCTGGGCGAAAGCTCATTCGCAAGTTCGATACAGGCAATGGCGACACCATTGTCCATCGACTGCCAGACGGAGGCTATCAGTATATCATCAAGGACATCTATAATCGTGAGTGCGCCCTGCTGGTGTGCAACAATCAGTTCAAGGAGTGTACATGTGCACTGAATGGCGACTGGACGATGCGCTCCTTTGGGCTTAACGATGCCATCATGCTGGTCTTTGCCTTTGCTGGCGCTTATCACGACACGTTGCTCATCCATGCTTCCTGCGTCCTCTATCAGGGACATGCCTATCCGTTCACAGCTAAGAGCGGAACAGGTAAAAGTACCCACACATCGCTATGGCTCAAGCATATTGAAGGTGCCGAACTGCTCAACGACGATAATCCTGTGATACGCATCGTCGACGGCCAGCCTGTTGTCTATGGCTCACCCTGGAGTGGCAAAACGCCTTGTTATCGCAACCGATGGGCACCCTTGGGAGCGCTGACGCAGATTGAGCGCGCATCCACTAATTATGCCGAACGCCTTCCTGTGGTACAGGCTTTTGCCGTACTGCTACCAGCTTGTTCTTCCATGAAATGGGACGAAGAACTCTACGACCGACTCTGTAACATCATCACCGTCATCATTCAGACGACACCAGTCTACACCATGCACTGCCTGCCAGACCAAGAGGCAGCTGAGGTGTGCCATCAAACGATTGCCTTATGATTACGAAACAAATGCCCAATGCCGAGTTCCTACCTTTCGTGGTAGAGCAGCTTCATGCTGTTGCAGGAAAGACGGTCACGCTGCCCCTGCGAGGCAGAAGCATGCGCCCCTTTCTTGAAGACGGACGCGACAAAGCCCTGCTCATTGCAGATTCTGACTACAAGGTGGGCGATGCAGTATTGGCAGAGATCAGTAAGGGGCATTTCGTCCTGCATCGCATCATCCGCATTGAAGGCGACCGTGTCACACTACGTGGTGACGGGAACCTGAACATCGAACAGTGCCACCTTGCTGATGTGAAGGCAAAAGCCATCGGGTTCTATCGGAAAGGACGAAACACCCTCGATTCTACTTCTGGAGCGAAATGGAGAACCTATTCATGGATCTGGACACGCCTCTACCCCATCCGCCGTTATCTGCTGTTCATGCTCCACCCACACATACCTCAAAGATTTAAACCAACAAAACAATAGATATAAAGCAATGAAGACCAAAAAAGGATTTCGCCTGCGCAGCATTTGCGGCGAGAATATTATTGTAGCCGAAGGTATTGAAAACATCGACTTCAGCCGTATCATCAGCATGAATGAATCGTCGGCTTACCTATGGAGCAAAGCCGAAGGAAACTCATTCAGCGAAGAAGACTTAGTCAATTGGCTGACAGACGAATACGAAGTGGAGCGCGCTACTGCAGAAGCCGACGTAAAAACGCTGGTTGGCAAATGGCTGGAGGCAGGAATCATTGAAGCCTGACCATAGGATTTCAAGCATCGGAAATCACGGAAGAAAGACTACTGTCTTGAACATTCCTTCAAACACTCCTTCAAGTTCCGGCTTTTGACGGAACAAACCAAATACGGCACTTCCGCTTCCACTCATGGCAGCGTAAGTAGCTCCCATGTGATAAAGCATTTCCTTCACATCGCCAATCTCTGGATGCCGGGCAAACACACTGGCTTCAAAATCGTTAACCAATGCGTCGCACCATTCTTCAACAGGGCGCAACACAATGTCACGACAGTTCACGAGGGGCCTCTGAGGCTTGACTCTTGCAAAGGCTTCTTTCGTCGGAACAGGGATGTTAGGACGTACAACCGCCAGATACCATCCCTGCAAATTCAGGCTGACGAGCTCCAGTCTTTCGCCAATTCCCTCAGCATAGCAGGGCTGATTCATAATGAAGAAAGGACAGTCGGCTCCCAGACGGGCAGCATAGTCTATCAATTGCTGCCGGCCAATTCCCAAGTCAAACATCTTGTTAAGCAGCAGCAGCATGGCCGATGCATCGCTCGAGCCGCCGCCCATACCGGCTTGCGTAGGTATGCTCTTATAGAGGTGGGCATGCACACGCGGCATTGCAGGGAAATCTTCCTTCAGCAATTGGTAAGCCCGTACCACAAGGTTGCGCTGTTCGTCGCCTTCCACTGCAAAATTGCTTACTTTTATATCGCAGTCAAAGGGTGACGGGAACTTTTCGTCCATCACATTGACTTCAAGTGCATCGTGAATGGCAACAGGATAGAACACCGTTTCGAGGTTATGATAGCCGTCGGGACGACGCTCCACTATATTCAATCCCAGATTGATTTTCGCATTAGGAAATGTTATCATGTCGTGAAATAATTCTGTTCCTTATAGGGATTTCCCACTTCTTTGTTTATAAAAGACTACCCACTTGATAGACAATGGCCGACACCAGCCACGCCAATGCCGTTGTGTAGCCAGCAGCAAACAGTGCCCACCGCCATGAAGAGGTCTCGTTCTTGATAGCAACGATTGTTGCGATGCAAGGGAAATAGAGCAGCACAAACAGCAGATAGCAATAGGCCGTCAGTGGTGTGATGCCGTCTGCCTCCATCTGTGAGCGCAAGGTGACATACTTCGATGTGTCCTCGCTGAAAGAATCATCGTCGGCAAAGGAGTCGTCACCGCTGTACAGCACACCGATAGTGGAAGCCACGATCTCCTTGGCTCCTACGCCAGCAATAAGACTGACATCCAGTTTCCAGTTGAAGCCTTGTGGCGTGAACAGTGGCTCGACAGCCTTTCCTAAGCGTCCAATATACGACTGTTCCTGTTGTTGCTGCGGAGTCAGTTCTCCATGATGAGGGAAATACTCAAGCGACCACACCACGATAGATGCTACCAAGATGATGCCACCCATCTTTTTCAGATACTCCTTTCCTTTCTCCCACGTATGCCTGCCGATTGCCTTTGCCGTTGGCCAACGGTACGGCGGCAGTTCCATCACGAAGGGTGTGTCGGGTTCTTTCACCACAAAAGCCGCCAATACCTTGCTTGCTATGACCGACATTGCAATGCCCAACACATAGAGCGAGAGCATGGCCCACGTCTGATAGTGAGCAACGAAGAAGGTGCCTACAATCATAATATAGATAGGAAGACGGGCCGAGCACGACATGAAGGGCAATATCATCATCGTAATCAGTCGCGACTTGCGGCTTTCTATTGTACGAGTAGCCATCACGGCAGGAACATTGCAGCCAAAGCCCATGATGAGGGGAATGAACGATTTGCCGTGAAGTCCCATCTTGTGCATCAGCTTATCCATGATGAAGGCGGCACGCGACATGTAGCCAGAGTCCTCCATCAGCGAGATGAAGAAATAGAGGATGAGTATCTGCGGCAGGAAGACGATGACCGAACCCACGCCGGCAATAGCACCATCGACAATCAGTGAGCGAAGCGGACCTTCAGGAAGGGCGGCCTCAACCTTGTTCGACAGCCAGCTGACCGCCATTTCTATCCAATCCATCGGGTATTGTCCGAGCGAGAAAGTTGTCTCGAACATGACATAGAGGATCATGAAGAAGATAGGAATGCCCAGATACTTGTTGGAGAGAATGCTGTCGATGATGCGTGTGGTGCGATAAGTATCCTTCTCTGTACCCGTGCTATATTCAGCTTCAGTGAGTGCACCATTGATGAAGCCATACTTGGCATCCATGATGGCCGTTTCGGCATCGCTACCTGTTTCCTCCTGCACACGATTGGCCGCATGGTTTCGTGCAGCCAGCAGTTGTCGGCGGTCTTCAGGGCGATGTTCGTCGGCCAGATGCTGACCAATATAGCGTGCTGCCTCAGGATCGTTCTCCAGGAGTTTGATGGCCAGATAGCGCGTTGAGTAACGCTGCCTGATATGTTCGTCGGCCTTCAGGTATTTCTGGATGTGGCTGATGCCGTCCTCAATCTCATGACCATAGTTGATGTGCAAGTGGCGCGCCTGTCGGCTGGCTCCCTCATACACCTGAATGACAGCACGGAAAAGATTTTTCACGCCGGTGCCGTGCTTGAACGAGGTTGGCACCATTGGCATACCGAAGAGTGTGGAGAGCGTATCGAGATTGACTGTATCGCCACGATGCTCGAACTCATCATACATATTCAGAGCTCCCACCATTCGCAAGTCCATATCGACAAGCTGGGTGGTGAGATACAGATTGCGTTCCAAGTTCGTTGAGTCAATAACGTTGATGACCACATCAGGCATCTGTTCCGTCAGATATTTCCTTACATAGAGTTCTTCCGGCGAATAGCATGAGAGCGAATAAGTGCCTGGCAGGTCGATGAGGTTGAACTCATAGCCAAACATGGTGGCGTGTGCCTCCGAGGCATCGACCGTTACGCCCGAATAGTTACCCACACGTCCGTGAGCACCCGATGCATAGTTGAAGAGCGATGTCTTTCCGCAGTTGGGATTGCCAATGAGTGCCACGTTGATGGTGCGTCGTTTCTCCAGGGCCACATGCTGGAAGTAATCGTCTTCGTGCAGCATCTTCGTATAGGGAGTTTCCATCTTCTCGGTAGTGGGTTCGGTGCTCACCACCTCAATCATTTCCGCTTCTTGATGACGAAGGGACACCTCATAGCCCATCACTCTGTATTTCACGGGGTCTTGAAGGGGCGCATTCAACAGCACTTCTACCAGTTTACCCTTGACGAAGCCCATTTCAATGATGCGTTTACGGAAACTGCCGTGTCCTTGCACCTTAACGATATAGCCCTTTTCGCCTGTCTTCAGTTCTGAGAGTTTCATCGGTTGTCTGTTGTTTTGTTATGCATAGAAATAGTGTTCGAAGTAGAGAGCCATCAGGCCTACGACGAAGCCGGCGAACACTTTAGGCGTGATATTGCGGAAATACCACCCCAGACGCATGTGCTCTGCCTGCATGAGAGCCAATCCGCTGGTGGAACCGACAGAGAGCAGACAACCGCCAATGGCTGTTGAATAGGCGATGATCATCCAGTAAATGCCGTTTTGGGCAAAGTCGCCCTCGCCCACATTGAAGAACGACACGTTCGTAATGGCTACAGTGAAAGTATCGACAAACGAGGAAAGAACACCGGAAAGAAATCCCATCACCCAGATGTTTCCCTGCAAGGTGTTGAGTATCCATTTGGCAATATCGCCCAACACGCCCGTCTCTGTCATGACACCCATGCCGAGCATGATGCCCATCACGAACAGCATTTGCTGGATGGCTCCATACTGCAAAGCACGCGGTATGCGCCGCTGAGCCATCTGGTCGGCCTGCATCAGCTTGCGATTGAAGGCCTCGTTGACTACCCACAACAGCGACAGCACGCAGAGTGCGCCAAGGAAGGGCGACAACTTGGTGATATTGTGGAAAGTGGGGATGAACCACAGGCCACCAATGCCCACCATGAACATCAGCAGTCGCTGCCAGCGGTTCAGTCGGGTGTCGTTGCCGCGATAGGGAGCCAAGCCCCATTCTATGTCAAGACGACTGGGCAACTGAAGGTTTATCAGAATGGTGGGAATGATCCATGCGAGCACGGCAGGCAGGGCCAGATAGGCAGAAAAGCGCGAAGCCGTGATGGCTCCGTCGCCCCAGAGTATCACTCCGATAGGGTCGCCGATCACCGTGAAGCATCCTCCTGCATTGGCCGCCAGCACGATGGCCGACCCAATGAGTATGCGCTGGTTGTGATTGTTCACAATGCCACGCATGATGATCAGCATCAATGTCGTGGTGGTCAGGTTGTCCAGATTGGCCGAGATTAGGAATGTGGCAATGGTGATGGTCCACAAGAATCGCTTGGTGTTGCGCGTGCGAATCCATTCTGAGATAAAGTCGAAGCAGCCGTTGTTGTTCAGTATCTCGACAATGCTCATCGTTGCCACCAGGAACATGACAACTGCCGCTGCCTTGCCTACATATTTCAGGAAGATGCTGTCATAGATGAAGAACTTGACGGCCTCGCTCGACGGTTCGCTGCCCTGCAGGAAGTCGGCATATTCGTCGGCATGCAGCTGCAGCACGAAGTCGGAGCCCCAGCATACATACACCACCCATCCCACAGCGCCTATGAACATAGCGATGGCCGATCGGTTCACTCCTGTCAGATGGCCTGTAGCAATCATCAGATAGCCCAAGACCAATAAGGAAACTATTATGAGCATCATTTCTTTTCTCTTTTATTTAGGTATGGTGTCTTCTCGTATTTAGGTATATCGTCTTCTTTTTCAAAGGTCAATGGCATCGAACTCGCTGGTCAGTCGCGACGAGGGGAATACCTCCTGCGCCTGACGGAGCAACACCTGCTCATCAAGATAGCGCGAGCTGTAGTGCCCCAGCAACAGCTTTCCCACACCAGCATCGCGCGCCACGAGAGCTGCCTGCCGGGCCGTCGAGTGATTATATTTCTCAGCCATTTCCAGATTGTCATCAGCGTATGTGGCCTCGTGGTAAAGGGTCGTCACACCCTTCAAACGCTCGGCCAAGTGCGGCATATACTGAGTGTCGCTGACGAAGGCATAGGCTCGCGGTGCATCGGCAGGCTTCACCAGCCGGTCGTTGGGAACCACGGTTCCGTCGGGCATCACGAAGTCTTGTCCGTTCTTGATGTTCTGTATCTGCGAAACGGGAATACCGTAGAACTCAAGCATGTCGCGCCGAATATGGGGCAGCGTGGGCTTCTCGCGGAACAGATAGCCGCAGCAAGGCAGGCGGTGCTCCAGGGGAATGGTCTTCACCGTGAGCGAACGGTCTTCGTAGACGACGGCCTGACGGGTGGTGTCGACGGGATGAAACACAACCTCATAGCCCAGATCGCGGCAGAAAGCGTTCAACTGGAAGTCGATGACAGCGCCAAGCGACGGTTCACCATAGACGTGAAGTGCGGCTGTGCGCCCCAGCAGTCCGAACGTGCTGATCATGCCTATCAAGCCAAAGCAATGGTCGCCGTGCATGTGGGAGATGAAGATATGCCCTATCTTATTGAACGAAAGACCGGCTTTGCGCACCTGCAACTGAGCGCCCTCGCCACAGTCTATCATAAACAGCTTGCCTCTGCATTCCAAAACCTGCGTAGTGGGAAAATGCCGAAGCGTCGGCAAGGCGCTTCCGCATCCCAGGATATGCAGTTTGAATGGTTCCATGTTCTTTCTTG
This sequence comes from Prevotella sp., assembly GCA_017458225.1. Classification (GTDB taxonomy): domain Bacteria; phylum Bacteroidota; class Bacteroidia; order Bacteroidales; family Bacteroidaceae; genus Prevotella. The sequence continues at coordinate 38,019 of JAFTFX010000028.1, forward strand.
TCTTATAAGGAAAAGATGTGGTTTTCTCTATTCGTCAGTAATCAGAAGACCATGTCGTTAAAGCCTTCGTCTTCAAGCTCGATATCGCTGTAGTCCTCTGCTTTGCCAGGATGTGAATACTCGAAAATTTCTTCAGCGTTGGAAAAGACGAGCGAGTCGGAGGTCAGCAACTGAATCTGATAGAGCTCGGTCTCCTCGAAGTCGTTGCTTCCTTCGCGCACGCCACTCAGTTCCAGCATGCCGTTCACCAGTCGCCACGTCTGATACATCAGCGAGTTGGGGTTGATGCTCTCTGCAAAGCCTCCATCGCGAATGCTGATGCCCGTTTCCGACGAGCCGTCGAAGGGGTTCTGCATCACCCAGTCGCCCATCAGCGCATTCAGGTTGAGCACCATGATGGCTTGCGAGCGGTCGCTGTTCAGCAGCACGGCCATACGGTCGCCCACCGAGTAGCCGCCATACACCTTACCGTTCTCCTGCGCCTGCATAACGTCGAGCATCAGCGTGTCGCCTGTATCTGACAGCAGTTGAAGGCTATGCATGGCCGAACCGTCCATGCAAAGGCCATATACGGTTGAGTCGCGGTTCTGAATCACTTGTTCTTCCCAGTCGTCATAGGCTGAATCGGCTGCAGGAGCCTGTTTCTTTCCACCGCAGGCACCCAAAAGCAGTGCCATCATGAAAGCGGTGAATATAAATGATGTCTTTTTCATTTTGTTTTTAGTTATTGTTTCTCCAACTGTTTGGCTTCGTTCCAGAGTGCATCCATCTCGGCAAGGGTCATCTCGGTGAGTGGCTTTCCCTGCCGGATGCTGTGTTCCTCCACATAGGTGAAGCGGCGAATGAACTTGGCGTTTGTCTTCTCCAGGGCATTGTCAGGATTCAGCTTGTAGAGGCGCGCCGCATTGATGAGCGAGAACAGATAGTCGCCCAATTCGCCTTCTTGTGCATCGCGTATGGTTCGTTTCTCTTCGTCAGAAGCATCGGCAGGAATCGGCTTCGACAGTTCCTGTTCCAGTTCCGCCAGTTCTTCGCGCACCTTCTCCCATACGTTTTCTTTCTTCTCCCAGTCGAAGCCTACATTGCGGGCCTTGTCCTGAATGCGATAAGCCTTGATCACACTGGGCAGTGCCGAGGGCACTCCAGAGAGAACGCGCTTGTTGCCGTCCTTCTCCTTCAGTTTAATTTGCTCCCAGTTCTGCAGCACCTGGTCGGCAGTGGTAGCATTCTCGAACTTCCCGTTCCCCGAAGTCTCTCTTTGCTCCTTGCTGCACGCCTCTCTGTAAGGCAACGGCTTCGGCTCAGGAGCGCCCACCTGACTGGGGTCGTAGACGTGCGGATGACGGAAGATAAGCTTGTCAGCCTGCGTCGTCAGTACGTCGGCCACATCAAACTGTCCTTTCTCTGACGCAATCTTGGCATAGAAACAAAGATGCATCAGCACGTCGCCCAGTTCTTTCATCGTGTCGTTGACATCGCCTCGGACCAAGGCATCACAGAGTTCATAAGTTTCTTCAATCGTATTAGGGCGCAGGCTTTCGTTCGTCTGTTTCTTGTCCCAAGGGCACTTTTCGCGCAGTTGGTCGAGCACGTCGAGCAGCCGTCCGAAAGCCTTCATTTGTTCTTCGCGTGTATGCATGTACGTTTTAGTTTTTCGCGCAAAGGTAACACTTTTTTCCGAAACAGCCAAATATTTACATTGACAATACGCCACGAATACTCAATTAAAGGTATTAAAGATTTGCATCGACGTTCTTTTGTGGCGCAATACAGCACAGATGGCGGTACAATACAATACGGATGGCGGTACAATACAATACGGATGGCGGTACAATACAATACGGATGGCAGTACAAAACAGCGTTGTTTCCAGCTTTTGCTTACAAGCAAACGACCATTCGCTTACAAGCAAAAGGCCATTCGGTTAAAAGCAAACGACCATTCACTTATAAGCAAATACCGCCATCGCCAATTGCAAACAGGCACAAACTGGCACATTCCTTTTATAAACTTTCAAGATAGAAGTGCAATTTCTTGGGAGCATAAATAGACTCCCTCTCCGCAGGACTCAGACGTTCTCGGAGCGTAGCGACGAGGTTGTCTGAGTCCTGCGGAGAGGAAAAATCAATCAGCAATGCAAATAAA
>JAFTFX010000029.1 GCA_017458225.1 Prevotella sp.
TCGCTTGTCTATCTTAGATCCACCGCCTGACACTCAGGCTACCATGAAAAGCCGGCATCTATCCCCATAGATATTACTCATGCAGCGAAAATACAACACCTTGCTTCATATCCGCTTCGCGGAGACGAAGCCTATATCGTTGTTTGTTGATTTCATCGGTCAGTCGGGCGATGCCCTCGGACATGTCCTTCCGCTTAAAACGTATTTTGATGTCCACGACATCGTTGTCTGTGGCACGGATAGATTCCAGTTCCATCTGCAGGTCAGTGTGTTCCACCTGTCCACCTGCTGTGAGGGCGTTCTCCGTCTTTAGTTGCGACACGGCTCCGATTTTCGTCCTGAAACTGATTTCAATGTCGTCCATCGCCAGATGGTCATGGGGTACGAGTGCCATCAATGGTACGTCAAGTTCCTTACCTGCAACCTTGACCTTTCTGGACACCAGCGTACCACTGTTTTGGTCCCAGAACCGCAGCACATGTTCCAGCTGCTGTACCTGAAGCATCTCCTGTGCGCTGTTGACGGCATGTTGTATGCCCTTCAGCACCTCGGAGAAAGAATATGTCTGTTTCTTGCCAAAGATAGACATTGGTATATATATTGTATTAGTTCCACAGCCCCGTCAGCCCGTCCTTCCATCCGGGGAACGGAGGGTTGTGCAACAGTTCGTTGCAGATGTCAATCATCGTGTTGACTAACTCCCTGTTGATGTCAAGCACCTCCTTGGTAATGGACAGCAGGGGAATGACACCGGCCATCGGCACGAGTCTGAAGACCGAGTAGTCATCCTCGTCCTTCCTTTTGGCCAGCGTGATGCCGTCGAGGGAGTCGGTGAGCAGCTTGTACAGCACGGGGCAGGTGGCCTTACAGCGGGGGAGTTGCACCTCCGGATTCTGGATGCGGTCAAAGAACCGCCCCCAGTTGGCAATTAGGCGCATCTGTCCGTTACCAGCGGACACGAGGCTCGTGACGGCGTACACGCCCCTGTCCACCTTGCTGACCAGCTCCACGCAGTCCTTACGGACGCAGACGGTAGTAGTGGGGAGGCCATCGTTGAACGTAGCCCCGGCTTTCTCAGAAAACAGCTTTCTCATCGGCTTATCTCTTTACACCATCAGTCTCAGTGTTACACACTGAGACCAACGTATTTGGTTAAACTTTGTTCAGGATTGCAAAAATTTGTTTTTCAACCAAACAACAGGCTCCGATGTTTCTCCCGGATTTTTTCCTTACACGTCCGGGACGTGTGTTTCACCGTTTTCCCCCAACAGCCACCTTCATCCACCCTGTATCCGTCTTCACACTCGGCATAAGAATTAACATTCCTTCACCCTTTTGGGATAAAGAATCTTAAAGCTATTGCCCAATTCGGCAAAAAGTGCTACCTTTGTGTAGAAATGACAGGAAAAGGCCCCGAATCCCGGATGTCTGATGAATGTCTGATGAAACAGGAAATGGTGATTTCGTTTTACACTCAGTATCAGGCTGTTATGCGGAAGTTCACATTAGCAGATAAAACTGCTCGAACTTGGTATTGTGCCAGTGCTGACCCTTGGTAATACCAGGCTTGCTGATATTGATTGAGACCTGACCTGCATTGAGGGTATGTACCAATTCCGTAAACGAGCCTCTTTCATCCACATTCATCTTCAGCGAGAATGCGGTCTTCTCGTAGGGCAGATAACTCAGATAGGTGCTATACAGCTTCTTTGCAAAGCTGTTAGCAGGAATCTCTGGAATCATCAATGTCTTGGGTTGTTCTGCGAAACTCTTCAGCAGTTCGACAATCTCACCCAATGTAACATAGTGCGTAATCGGGCAATAGCAATACTTGCCGTCTGCCTGCGGCAGCACGTCAAGGCCGTCAAACTCGCAATGATGCTCTTTCCCTTCCAATCCAGCAATCATTTCGTCAACGAGGTCATCAATATAGAGCAGTTCCAGCTCTACACTTGGGTCATTGACAGTATAAGGCAGGTCATTAGCAAACGCATTGCAGAAAGTAGCCACCGCACTGTTATAATTCGGTCTGCACCACTTACCGAACAAGTTCGGGAAACGGTACACCAGAACCTTAGCGCCAGTTTCCTTGCTATAATCAAGGAACAAGTCCTCGCCAGCCTTCTTACTGCGGCCATACACCGAATTACCAAAGCGTCCAGTCAAACTGGCCTGCTGACTGGAACTCAGCATCAGGGGACAAGTATTTCCATACTTCTTCAGTGTATCGAGCAATGTGGAAGCAAACCCAAAGTTCCCTTCCATGAACTCGCTCTGCTCCTTCGGACGGTTCACACCTGCCAGGTTGAACACAAAGTCTGCTTTCTTGCAGTATTCGTCCAACTGTTCTGGCGTAGAATCTAAATCATATTCATAAACGGCCTCCACGCTCACGTTACCATAGCAACGTGCCTTACCGTCTTTGATGTTATTCAACTGTGCACACAGGTTCTTACCTACGAACCCTTTGGCACCAGTAACTAGTATTCGCATCAGAACTTCCTCCAAACCATTTTGTTAACGATGCCAACGTAGCTCTGGATAATCTTTACCACTTTGGTAGAGACATTCTCCTCGATGTAGTCAGGAACAGGAATGCCGTAGTCACTATTCTGATTCAATGTCACTGCTGTATCTACAGCTTGGAGCAATGATTTTTCGTCAATACCTGCGATGATGAAGCAAGCCTTATCGATAGCTTCTGGACGCTCTGTAGAGGTACGAATGCAGATAGCAGGGAATGGATGACCAACAGATGTGAAGAAACTGCTCTCTTCAGGCAGAGTTCCAGAGTCAGAAACTACTGCAAAAGCATTCATCTGTAGGCAGTTGTAATCATGGAAACCAAGAGGCTCGTGCTGAATGACACGACTGTCGAGCTGGAAGCCAGACTGTTCCAAACGCTTACGGCTTCTTGGATGGCAGCTATAAAGAATTGGCATATCATATTTCTCAGCCATCTTATTGATGGCGGTGAAGAGACTCATAAAGTTCTTTTCTGTATCTATGTTCTCTTCACGATGCGCACTCAGAAGGATATACTTGCCCTTCTCCAAGCCCAGATGTTTATGAATATCGCTTGCCTCTATCTCAGCAAGATTCTGATGCAGCACCTCAGCCATTGGACTACCAGTAACATAGGTACGCTCCTTGGGGAGACCGCAGTCAGCCAGATAGCGACGTGCATGCTCAGAGTATGCCATATTCACATCACTGATGATGTCCACAATACGACGGTTGGTCTCCTCTGGCAGACACTCATCCTTGCAGCGGTTACCTGCCTCCATGTGGAAGATGGGAATATGCAGGCGCTTGGCACCAATTACTGACAGGCAACTATTAGTATCACCAAGTACTAGCACTGCATCAGGCTTGGTCTCAACCATCACCTTATATGACTTGTCAATGATGTTACCCATCGTAGAACCAAGGTCATCACCCACAGCTTCCATATAGATATCAGGATCTGCCAACTTCAGGTCCTTGAAGAACACTCCATTGAGGTTATAGTCATAGTTCTGCCCAGTATGTGCCAGCAGACAGTCAAAATACTCGCGGCACTTGTTAATGACCGCCGCCAAACGGATAATCTCCGGGCGCGTTCCAACAATTATCAGAAGCTTCAGCTTCCCATTCTCTTTAAACTTTGCCATTATTTCGATTTTATTATTACCACGTTGATTTCGCCAATCCTTTCATAGAAAGCGTCCTTTAGGCCGAGCGCTGACATGCGACCCCAAAAAGGTTGCCCTTTTAGGTAACTTGCGTTAAAAATCGACTAAATTTTATTGATTTTTAATTTTCTATATTTATGCCAATAGCCATCGGAAGCAGGTGGGCATAGTCCCTGCGGCCTTCAATAATTGCACTGAAAAACTACTGGTTGCTCAGCCTCCAGGCTTCGGCTTCGGTCAGATAGCGGAGATGGTTCTTGTGAACATCAACGATGGCGGCGGCCTGCCGGTCGCCAACGGTCAGCACCACGCAACGCTTGCCCTGGACACGCTTGACACGGCCAATCACACCGGTAAAGGGGCCCTCAATGATCTGGACCAGCTGGCTCGGCTTAATAGCGTACTGCATGTCCTTGAGGAAGAGGACGTTCTCCTTCTCGCTGTCAGCTATCCGCCGATAATCTTCCATCGTTTTGTCGGGGATGACGACGACTTCACTGTAGCGGCGCAGGCGTTCGTCGTAGGCTGGGTGCATGACGAAGCGAAGGGGCTCGAACCATTCCTGGTTGCTCTTGATTCTCAGCAGGTTGCCATACGTGGAATGCACAAAGATATAGTTGAGCAGATAGGGAGCAAAGTCCATCTTGTTCGCATTCACCTTGATATAGCGGAGGGGTGCGTAGGCTTCCAAGAGGATGTTTTCTTCTTGCAGCTTTTCCTTCTGCTTTTCAAAACGCTCCAGCATCAGGTTCAGACGCGGAAGGCTGGAGTGACGGATACGCATGGGAAACCAGTGGCAGTCGCTTTCGTTTATCATATTTCAGTGGTTTCTATTTCAGAAAAGTGCGTATCTTGGGGACACCACATTTTGGAATGCAGCGACTATAGTAAATGCGTTGACTGACAATCGTCTTTAATGTACTGTGAACCAATGACATAACAGACGATGAACCCGAAATCTTCTGAAAGAAGACTTCTATGTGGTTGCAAAGGTACGAAGATTATTTTCAATTTTTGCATAAATTGGAGCAATTTTTGCATAAATTCATCCAATTTTCGCATAAATTGAAAGAAAGGAAAGGCTGTTGTTTTGTCATATTGCCAAAAATGCCTACCTTTGCCGATAAGAACCTAAAAACAACGGAACGACAACCATGAGCGGACGTGTGGGAAAGAGCGTGATGAACGTGAAGGTGGGAATGTTTTTCTACCTGCTTTCGCTGTTGCTGGCTTTCTTCTCCAGGAATATCTTCCTGAACTGTCTGGGTGCCGAGTTCATGGGTCTGACGGGGGTGCTGCAGAACATTCTGAGCTATCTGAACGTGGCCGAACTGGGCATTGGCACCAGCATCACCTTTTTCTTATATAAGCCGTTGCAGCAGGACGACCACATGAAGACGAGCGAGATCATGTCGGTGCTGGCCTACCTGTACCGCTGCATCGGCTGGCTGATCGGCGGTGTAGGCGTGCTCATCAGTCTGGCGTTCCCTCTGTTCTTCGGCGGTCTGTCGGTCAGTCTGCCACTCATCTACTTCGCCTTCTATTCCTTCCTGGCCACGTCGATGGCCGGCTACCTCATCAACTACCGGCAACTGCTGGTGTCGGCCAACCAGAAGCAGTATGTGGTGAACGGCTACTTCCAGACCATCGCCATCCTGCAGAGCCTGACCCAGATTGTGCTGGCGTGGTTCTATCAGAACCTGTACCTGTGGGTGGCCGTCGGCCTGTTCTATACCATCGTGGGCTGTATTGTGTTCAACCGTCGCATCAGCAAGGAGTACCCGTGGCTGAAGATTGACCTGCGCCAGGGCCGGAAGAGCCTGAAGGACTATCCCGAGATACTGCGCAAGACCCGCCAGGTGTTCATCCAGCGCATCAAGGACCTGCTGCTCTACCGAAGCGACGACCTGCTGGTGGCCACGTTTGTATCGGTGGTGCAGTCGGCTTTCTACTTCAACTACACCATGCTGGTGAACAAGCTGAACTTCATGGTGAACATTCTCTCTGACGGCATGAATGCCGGCATTGGCAACCTGATAGCCGAAGGCAACCGGCAGAACACAATGAAGGTGTTCTGGGAGCTGACGGCCATCCGCTTCCTGATTACGGGGCTCATCGTGTTCGGCTTTCTGATGTTCATGCAGCCTTTCGTGCGCTGCTGGCTGGGCGACAAGTGGCTGCTGAGCGACCTGGTGGTCTACCTGCTGCTGGCGAATGTGTTCATCACACTCTCGCGAGGAGTGGTGGAGATGTACATCAGCGCCTGCGGACTGTTCCACGACGTATGGGCAGCTTGGACGGAGCTGTTCTTGAACCTGGGCATCACGCTGGCCCTGGCACCCTTCCTGGGCATTCCGGGCATCCTGCTGGGAAAGATTCTGAGCGTGTTCTTCATCGCCCTGTTCTGGAAGCCCCACTTCCTGTTCAGCGAAGGGCTGCACGTCCGCGTGGCCGACTACTGGCGGGGCATGCTGCCCTACTACCTCATCTTCGCTGTGTTCCTGGCCGTCGCCGTGAGTCTGAAGGTGCTGGTGATAGACCCCTACGTGGACTCGTGGGGAAAGCTGACAGTCTGCGGAGTGTGCATCGTGCCGGTGCTGATGCTGGTCTACTTCCTCGTGCTCTTCGCCGCCACTCGGGGCATGAAGTACTTCATTGCCCGCAAGCCGGCCATTTACCAGAAACTGCGTTTCCTTACTAAACAAGAATAAACCATGAGAATTATCTGCGACGCTCCCGGACAGACCTGCAACCGACTGTGGACCTATGTGGCCTCGGTGGCACGGTGCATCGCCGAACGACGGAAGATGGTCATCATCTTCTACGACTGGACTATCGAGGACTTCCCCAACCTGCTGCACAGCAAATACATCTACTTCCCCCTGTGGCACAAGTGGTATCTGGAGCGCGGCAACGGCTGGAACAACTACAAGGGACTGACGTGGAAGGTGACCCACAACAAACGGTGGGACAAGGTTTTCAGTTTCTTCGGCTGCACGAAGGGATGGAGCACGCGCACCGACACGCGCTATCTTAGGCAGACGCTGCCCGAGCTGAAGCGCATCTTCCGCCCGAAAGACGAGATCATGAACAAGGCCGAGGCGATGGTGGCCAGTCTGCGCCGCGAGGCCGACATTGTGGTGGGGGTACATATACGGCGGGGCGACTATGCCACTTGGAACGATGGCCGATTCTTCTTCGAGCTGGAAGAGTACCGGCAGTTCATGCTTCGCGTACAATATTTATATAAAGACAAGCGCGTGGTCTTCTTCATCAGCAGCAACGAAGACTTTCCGCCAGAGCAGTTTGAGGGTTGCCGCTGCCGTCGCTTCGGGCGCGAGCCGTCGGGGGCCATTCTCGACCTCTACACGCTGTCGCTATGCGACCGCATCATGGGCCCCGTCAGCAGCTACTCGCGCTGGGCATCGTTCATCGGCGAGGTGCCACTGTGCTTTCTGGAAGACAAAGAGCAGCAGTTCACAGAGGAGAACTTTTCTAAGATCGTGGACTTCTTCCACTTTGAGAACGGAAAAGAGATTTTTGACTGGTAAGGGATGAAAATAGCGATTCTGACATCGGGCATATTGCCCGTTCCTGCCGTAAGGGGCGGAGCCGTGGAGAAGCTCATTGACTTCTATCTGGAGTATAATGAGCAACACCGGCTGCACGACATCACCGTGTTCAGCGTCTGGCACCCAGATCTGGCCAGGCAGAGGGCACTGCAGTCAGGGGCTAACCGCTATGTATTTGTCAAAATGGACACCCCGTGGGCCAAGTTGAAAAAGAAATGGTTCCAACTGACGCACCGCCACTGCTACTATCACTACAGCATAGAATACTTCCTGAACGAAGCCATCAGGCAGATGCGCAAAGAGCAGTATGAATGCATCATCCTAGAGAACCGCCCTGGCTTTGCCCTGCAGCTGAAAGAGAACACCCAGGCCCGACTGGTATACCACTTGCACAATGACTTCCTGAACGACAGCATCCCTGCGCACCAGTCGCTCTACGACGCTGCCTGGCGCATCGTCACCGTTTCCAACTTCATAGCCCGCAGGGTAAAGACCATCGACCATGCCGACCAGAAATGCGTGACCGTATACAACGGCATAGACCTGAGCAGTTTCCAAACGACGACACAGAAGACCGAACAACACGAAGGCACCACCCTATTCTTTTGCGGCCGTCTGATTCCCGAGAAAGGCATCATGCCGCTACTTCTGGCCATGGAGAAGCTGCAGCAACGCCCCGACATCAGACTGGTTATCGTTGGTGGTGCCTCGTTAGGCAGCAACGATTCAGCCACCCCGTTCCTGCAGGAGCTGAAAGAGAAAGCCAAGCGGCTGAGCAGTGTCAGTTTCACCGGCTACGTAACGCATCAGGAGATGGCCAGCATCATGCATGAAGCCGACGTGGCCGTGCTGCCCTCGCTATGGGACGAGCCTTTCGGACTGACCGTGGTAGAAGCGATGGCCACAGGACTACCGCTGATCACCACCCGTTGCGGTGGCATCACGGAGATATGCGAAGGCGTGGCAACGCTTGTAGACAGAGAGGCGATTGTAGACAACCTGGTGGCAGCCATTCTCGACCTGCACGAGCACCCCGAGAAGCGCAGGGCGATGGCCTTGGCAGCACAGGAACGTGTCAAGCAGTTCGACAAAGCCGTCTACGCAAAGAAATTCTTCGAAGCCATCGGTTAGTTCTTCACCAGATTGTCTTCGGCATCCTCATAATGATCGGTCGTGTGGAAAATGCGCGTAATGCCCTTCAGCTGCACCCTGACATGGTCGACAAAGCTCTGCCATAGCGACTGATTGCCAATGGTGCCATAGCCCGTGATGGCCTTGCAACGACGGTCGCGCACGAAGACAATCTTTCCGTATTTTTTCAAGTTGAGGGCCATCGAGCCGTCTTCGCCGCGAATGATGTCGACGCGATAGGGCTCCTTACGGCCATAGTCGGCATTGTAGGCAAAGACCAGTCCGCGCACCGACAGCTCCGGACGCTTGAAATGCTGCACCCAGAGGAAGAGGTCGCGCACCATCTCGAACAGGCGTAGGCCCAACTTGCCGTGATTAGCATCGGGGAAATAGCTCCACGTGGCCGAGGCACAGCTTACACCCGGCTTCAGCAATTGCTCAAGCATCACCTCGTAATAGTGGGGCGGATAGAGCGTGTCGCTGTCCACGTCGAAGTAGAAGCGGCCACGCGCATGCTGCAAGCCGCAACGACGGGCATAGCCACAGGAGTGCTGGTACTCGGTGTAATAAGGAATGCCGGAGCGTTCGTATATCTCGGCCGTGCGGTCCTTCGAGTCGTTGTCGACACCGATAATCTCAACAGGATACTTGCACTTGATTTCGCTGAGTGCCCACAGGCAGGCCTGCAGGTGGGTCTCTTCGTTATAGGCGATGACCACAATCGAGGCCAGCGGCTCGTCGCTCTGCAAGGCTGCCAACCGCTCGCGCGTACCATTGATTATATACTCGGGCACCTCGCTGAACGGTTTCCCATAGATGGTCATGTATTTATCGTACCAGTTTGCCATATTCTCATTTTTCGGCTAAAGATTCAAACAATTCTTTCCATTGCGGCATGATGCAAGCAGCCGAATAGCGCTGTGCAGACTGTATGGCTGCCTGCCCCATCTGTTTTCGCAGTGTTTCATCCTCAATCAACCGGCACACACTGTCGGCAAAAGCCTGGATGTTGCGGTCTCTCACTATGTATCCGTCTTTACCGTCGGTGATAATACTATTGGGACCGTCGCCCTCGAAAGAAACGACTGGCAGGCCACAGCTCATCGCTTCAGGAATGACCAGTCCGAAGGGCTCGTAGAGAGAGGTCAGAACAAACAACGAACTCTCGCGGTACTTCTCCAGTATATCGGCTGTTGGCTCATGCACACTCACATTTGCATCCAGCTGTTGCACGACTGCAGTCAACTCGTCCTTGTGCTCACCCTCGCCATACAAATCCAATGTCCAGTCAGGATGTCGTCTGTTGACTATTTGCCAAGCTTCCAGCAAGTCTGGAACGGCCTTCTGACGAGCAAAACGCCCAACAAAGATGACATGTTTTCCAGCAAGAGAACTATATTGGCCAGACGTATTCAGATGAACGATATTTGGGACCACTTTTACGTGGGGAGTAAGAGCGCGCCACCGTTCTGCATCAGCCTCCGTCAATGCCACCAGCATGTCTACCTTCCGAAGCAAGCGGTAGCGCTGACGCTGTTCGGCACGGCGACGCCAGTTCATCACATCTGCCTCCACAACATGTGCGAAATCGCTGTGCGACTCAATGAGCAACTTGGCCCTGCCCTTCAACCGCAATAGCAACCTTAACTTGCCTGCCGTCGACGTAACAATGATATCGGGGTCAATTGCATGGAGCTGCTCCGACAGTCTCTGGCACAGAAGGCGATTACGTCTATAGCGCTCCATATAACGGCGAGGTCCCCGATAGTGATACTGATGATGTGTATTGACGTGCAAATCCTCATAGTGCACTTTGCTGCTCATCTCGAACGGAACGACATGACTGCCCTGATTATACGTCAGCATATATACCTCATAGCCATACACGTCGGCCAGATAGTTCATCTTGTCGACAAGAATGCGCTCCACGCCTCCCCACAAGGCTAATGAGTTGTATACATACAGAATCTTCATAGGCACGTCTTTTCCTGAGTGAACGGTTATGTTGTGCTGTTGCCTTTATCGGTTTGCCTGATTAGCGCCATTGACAATCCTGGCGGCAACATGCTGAGCAGCTTGTACAGCCAGCACTTGAGGCTGCTGAAGCGCAACACACGGATGACGGACAAGGGCACATTCAGCAAATTGCGCAGTTCCTCGTCGCTCACCGCCGGTTGTATCTTGTCACGCTGTCGAAGCGCCTCGCGGACAACATAGAAATCGGTATCCATCACGAAGTCCAGCCACTTGGAGAAATAGGGCCTCCACAGCAGTTTCTCATACCGGAACTTCAGCGTATCCATGGTGGCAGCATTGCGGAACACCTCCTCTTTGGCAACAACTTTGCGGTCTTGAAAGTTCGACAAGGTGTTCACCCTGCACATATAGGAATAGGTAATATCAGAAAGCAGTACGGCCCGCGTCACATGGTTTACCAACTCATACTTGAAAGCCATGTCCTCCCAGAAGTTCGTGTTGACAAAGCGCAGCCTGCTCTCGCGAATCAGTTGCATATCCATCAGCACATTCCATATATTGGCCTGCAGAATGCCATAGCGGCTGAATGCATACGACGGAAAGTCGTAGCCATGCAGAAACACCTGGTCGGGATGCTGGTAGTTGATGCGCTTGGGTTCCTGACGGTAGAGTTCCACACGTTCATAGGATGCCATCACCACCTCTGCACGGAACGCCCTTGCCTTCGACACCATCAGTGAAATGGTGGTAGGAATAATCAGATCGTCAGCATCCAGGAAATAGAGAAAGCGCCCTCTTGCCTCCTTCAACACACGGTTGCGGGCTGCCCCTATGCCTTTATTAAAGTCTTGTCGTACAATCCGGATGTCCTTGCCACGGGGATGCTGCTGTTGCAACCGGCGAATGATATCCATCGAACCGTCTGTTCCACAATCGTCCAAAATCAGGAATTCTATGGAAGGAAAATCCTGAGCCAACGCCGACTCCATGGTTTGAAGCAAATTCTTCTCAGCATTGTATACTGGTATTCCAATGGTTACTGTGTATGCCATGCCGCAAAGATACCAAAAAAGTACAAAAACAGCAAATAATTGCATCGTTATTTTACTTTTTGAACACCATAGCGCCTAATCATAGGCTTCAGCATCCAGACACAAAGGAATGGCGGTACTACACCTAAAGTCCAATACAGGATATTGTGAAAACGGCCAGATTTGGACGAAATGATTTGCCAGAAAGTCATGGGGTGTCGCAGTGCATCGCGCACCTCGCGGTTGGTGAACGGCTGGTCGAACTCGTCGCGGCGTGCAATCATCTCGCAGGCAAACGAGCATAGCAGCATCATCAGGATGGAGATGCGCTTCGAGTTATAGCTCTTGTCCATCAGTTCTCGACGGTTTTTCTTCTCATTGAGCGCCTCGACAGCCAGCGTCATATTGCGACGGCTCAGCACCTTTTTGCGCTTGTGCTTGTCAATGCCACGTATATAATAGTGGTAGGTGATATCGGGCAGCAGCACCGCCCGAGTGATGTAAGTGGGCAAGTCGATGGTAAACGTGAAGTCCTCACCATAGCCATGGCCTACGGGTGTCACTTTCAGGTGGTTACGGCGAATGACATCAAGGTCTATCAGGTAGTTCCAGTTCATGCCCTGTATGCCTACGTGGTAGACGTAGTCAGCATAGACATCCTCGTCTGTGAACACATGGTGAGCATAAGGATAGGGCACAATTTTGACCACCTCGTCATTTTCGGTAAAGATACGGTCGTAGCTGCCATAGACAATTTCTGCCTGATGCTGCTGAGCAGTGTTGTAGAGCAGTTCGATGGTGTTGGGCTCGATAGCATCGTCGGCATCCAGCGAATAGAAGTAGCGCCCCTGTGCCTCGGCCAGCATGCGGTTGCGCGCCTCGCCGATGCCCATATTGTGAGGCTGGTGCAAAATGCGGATGTCACGTCCACGGGGATGCGTCTGCTGATACTCGCGGACGATGTCAATCGAGCCATCTGTTCCGCAATCGTCAAGTATCAGGATTTCAATACTGGGGAATGTCTGCGACAATACCGAGTCCATCATCTGACGGATGTATCTCACCACGTTGTAGACAGGAATGCCTACGGTTACTACAAATTGTTGTTCCATTATAGTCTAAGTTGCTATTGTGTTAATTTCCCATGATTTGACCAACCACCTGCTGCATCTGCATCTTCCATTGCAGGTGCTCCACGGTGTGGCGAATATCTTCAGGCCTCATAGTGAAGTGCTCCATGAAGTCAATGATGCGCTGTATGTCTATGGGACTCTCGTCGGCAGGTGCTTTCAGCACGTAGGGCTGGTGATCGAAGTCTGAATCCTGTTCGCTATAGACAAAAGGAATTCCGCGTGTGGCATACTCACGGTTCTTCAGTGTCTTGATGACGGTGATGCCCGAGCGATGGCGGCCCAGCGAGCCAATGGCAAACTGACATTGGTTGAACACCGCGTCGAGAGCCTCGCCGAACAACTGGCCGTGGAAGATGATACGGTCTTGCACGCCATATTTATCAATAAGCGGCTGGAATACATTCTTCATGGTATTGGGATGAACGCCGCCCACGATGTGGAAGAAAACGGGGGTGCGGAGGTGCGAGGGTACGGAGGTACGGGAATAGTACTCGCCTATTCCGGCCACCACACGGTCGAAGGCATGCCAAGGGTGCACCTCGGCCACGCCAATGAGGTGGAGCGCGTCGTCTGAAGGCAGGAACTGGTGCATGGGGATGCTCTCGAAATCAACACCATTGCTGATGCGAATGGTGCGCTGTCCGAAAATCTCTTCGGCATCGCTGAAAGTCACCAGCGCATCCATCTGCCTGTAAAGCCTGCGGCGGAACAGTTGGTCAATCTTCAGCCCCATGCGCATCTTCCATTCAAAGTTCTTGAACTCCTGGTCGTAGGGATAAGTGGGTATCTCCGTGACAGCATGGATGCCAGCCTCACGCAAGCGGCGGAAGAAGCGGATGAGCCACGGATTGGCATTCTGGAAACAACGGGCATAGACCATCTCAATACCGTTCAGCACGCAGTAGTCGAACAGACGGTCGTACTCCGTGCGCTGTCGCAGTCCTGCCGCAATGCCCGTGCCATAGTCGGCCAGCACCTCGTCATCGACAAAGCGACAGCGATGACCGTCAGCAGCAAAGTCATACCAGCACAGGTGCACCTCGTGTCCGTTCTCACGAAGTCCCTTCACCTGGTAGTGTATCTTTTTCGAGATACCGCTCACCTCACTGAAGCCATGGTAGACAAGAAACAATATTTTAGCCATTGCGCAGACTGTTCTGGTTGTTAGTCTCCATATTCACGTTGTTTCATATTTCTGTATTTCCTGCAAAAATAATAATAAACTTTCAAACAGCCAAGGAAATCCTGTAAAAATACATTTGGTGGCGGCCTGTCCTTACGGAGGGGCCGCCACCAGTGCAAATGAAATATTATTCTTTTTATTCTGTTTTATTTGGAGGATAACGAAATTGTTTGTAATTTTGCAGCAAACAAAAACATTACAGACATGACATATACCAAAATCGATATCACCATCAAGAATCCGTCTAAGAAACTTGAAGAGCGCATACGTGAAGCTGGACACCAAAAGTATGAGCGCATGCAAAAGACTATTCGAGACTGGAGAAATGGGATGTTCAAGAATGCAGAAATTGTCTTAGTGAAATGAAAATCTCTGAATTCTTTGAATCTCCCAACGGAGACATATATTCAGTAAGCCTGTCATCTGAAGATGGCGGGCTTATTTCAAATGAAATCAGAAAGGATATAGAAAAGGAGGGTATAATAGTTTTAGATGTTGAATTGAATCGAATAGCTGGTACAAACCCGACCAGTACTGCTATTCTCCTAAAAGCTACAGAAATGCTAGCTAAGGCTTTTCTGTCTCAACCTAACATTATTATCTGCTACTATTGCGATTTTCTTAGCCTATTACCATACGTAAACAAACGGAGAAAGAATATGACTGTACAAGAATACCGACATATTCTTTTTTCACACATGTTCGACAGATTTGTATCACATCACAACTTAGAGAACGTGAATCTTGCTGTTCTTACCGTAGAAGGAAGTGTAGAAAACTACTATATTCACGTCATTGCAAGAAACGAGCACATCAACTATATATCCTATATAAATAATAGCATACAGAAAGATTTCGGAAAGCCATAATAGACAGCCCCAACTTTCTGGAGCATCAAGTGGAATCTACCGCTCCGAGGTTAGTCCTCTAAATTAGACTGCGAAGCCTGATTCTTCGGTTCTTGACGAGTGTCCCAGAAATCAACAACGTGGACAGCATCATCATCAATGAGGTAAACAAGTTTATTCAAGCCATTAACAATGATACTTCGATGGTGTATGCCCTTTCTGCATAGAGAGGATCTATTTGACCAATATTCGGGCTTTGCATAAGTTTTCGTGCCGCTTGATCAACCTCCAGCATGAACTCCTTTTTACGTTTGAGACCGAATTGTTGACGAATATAGTCGGCAACTCCTCTTCCCACTCACGCATCATCTCTTCATGGGAAGTGCCTATGCCAGCAGCAATTTCAGCTTCTGCCTCATCAAGTCTGGTATTCAGCTCTTCCATCGTAAATGGCTTCATGGAATACTTCTCTTTTTGCGCGTACTCTGTGAGCTGCCGCCCCAACCAAAGCATGTTGGCAGGTGATAGTGTTGAGTAGAGATAGTTACGCAAGCCTTCCAATGTAGCTGTACTTATATTGCATCCTTTCCGTTTTTTACTGATGGCGCAAAGTTACGACCATACACACTGGTGGCGGCCTGTCCTTACGGAGGAGCCGCCACCAGTGCTAATAAAATCATTCGGGTGAATGGAACAAGAGGTTAGTCCTCGTCGTCCCAGAAGCTGCCGCCTCTGCTGTAGCTTCCAGACCCTGCATCTCCATCAGAAGGATTAACATCCTCAGAGAACTGTGATGCCTCCATGAGATGACTCGTAACACTTATGTTGATAACCTCTGTGTTTGGTTCAATATATTGCTTTTTCATTTTCGGTTCCTCCTTTTTTACTTAACAATCATTTTCTTGCCATTTACGATAAACAGTCCTTTGGTCGGGTTGCTGACGCGCTGGCCCTGCAGGTTGTAAACAGCACCGTTCGATGTTAACTGTTCACGATTCACTGCGTTAATGTCCGTGGTCTCTTCGTCGCTGAACATGACATTTAGGCGAGCTCCTGCAGCGGCAATCTTTGTGTCTGCCTGCAGATAAGCACGGTTGGTAGCTACGGTACGACCGTTAGCAAAGTAGAAACCATGCGATGCACCGCTGTTGCCAGTGGTCAGCACAAAGTTGGTGTGTGTTTCGTCGGGATAGGTGTCTACGGTAGCACCCGTACCAGCCTTCAGCGCATTGGTGCTCACGGTCTCGACATCCTCTGCATTGCAGAAGGGGATGGAAGGAGCAGCGGTCTCTGCGCTCTTGTACTTCACCAGTACGGGCGTATAGGCAGGCACCTTCTTGATGCGGGTGAACGTCACCGTACTGCCCTCAATCTCTGCGGTGTATGCCTTCAGATCATCATCCGAGAAGTCCATCGGGTAGTTAGCAACGAGGGTACCCATGCCACCAACGGCCTCATTGACGTTGACTTCCTGAGAGGCTACACTGACGGGAGTGTATATTTGAAGGCGAGTATATGTATAGCAATTCATTGCCTGCCCGAGAATTTTGCTGTCATAATTACCATCCTTATCTTTTGCAGTAAAGCTGACCTTACCATCTGCTACAGTTTGAATATCTTTTTCTGGCTGTGTTTCTGCCCAAACCAAACTACTGCCATATACGCTCACTTTGTAAGACAGAACACCAATTTGTCCGTCAATCGCATTGTTAAACACAATAGTAGATGTTTTTGCTTGGCTATTACCAGAGGATGTGTTACCTGTTGAGAAGCTTATGCCATAGGTATCTGCAATCTGCCATCCATACATTGAAGTTCCCGTAGTTATACCATTAAATGTATGAGAATTCTTTTTGTCCTCGTCGTTGCTGCTGCTATTTCTGATCGTATATCTGTTTTTGGTGATAGAGGTAAAACCTGAGGGGCTGGTTTCGCCATTTGCCACTTTCAATTCGGTGGGAACAATGTCTAAATCGCCGAAATCATAGTCATTCGTGAGCAGATAACTTGTTGTGGCAGGAAGTTCAATATCATAAGTGTCACTTGTGCTGGTATCAGTAAGCCGGATAGTTGCTCCGTCCGAACCAGTATTCTTTACGGTTTTACCATCTACAGTTGCATCGCCATCTACAACACTAACGGTAAAATCATCATATCCTTCATCATATTTTGTAGAAGAGATAGTATAAGTGTATTCACGATAATAATAGTTTCCAACTGCATTTTTCTTGAAATCACCCTCTTCATCTAAAGAATAACCGCCAATGATAGTAGTAGAAACTGGCTTGTAGATTTCCATCTTCAAATATAGGCCATGATTACTTCCATCCTTATTATATGCAGTAAACGACACGTCACCATTTGTTCCTGCTTTCATCTCTGACTTTGTGGGCGTTCCTTCATAGGTGGTTCCTGTACCTAATTTATAATAAAGTATTGCGTAGGAGTCAGATGACAGATTGGTAGCAGCAATGGTTGAATTAGTGGAGTTACTTGAATGATAGAAATTTATGCCTTTGTCAACATTAAGAATCCACTTGTTATTCGTCAAAGAGCCTAATGTCACAAAGTCGTTTACAACATTGTTTTCCACGTCATAACGATAGATTCCTGTGTCAGAAAATCCAGACATTATAGTTGGATTGCCTTTTTTTTCTGTAAGAGATGAGAATGTACTTTGTAATGTAAAATCTGTCAGGTACTGCTTATACTTTACACTGGCGGGAACCTCTGCAACGCTATTAGCTCCACCATAGGAGATATTTACATCAGTAGTCGAAGCAGTACGAGCAGTATAAGTTAGCACATTAGCAGCAACATCGTAGCCTGCACCAGTACCCAGTGTTGGATTAATCTCACCATCCTCATCGTGAGTGGCGGTAATAGTGTAAACGGGATAGTAGTAGCCACTCGTTTCTGCTAAGCCACTGAAGGTTGCCGTCACGTCGGACAACGTCTCTGCTACAATCGTGTAAGTGGTTAGAGTCTGATAATAATATTTGTTGCTTCGGTCATGAATGTTAAACTTCATTTCGTCACCGGCTTCCCTGTTTATTACCGACTTCTCCAATGTAGCAGATGCCACGGCAATAGCAGCATCACTGTTGTGATAATAAGTCAAGATGGCGGCTGCTATATTATCATCGCTCACCGTAAAAGATAAATCCGCATTTCCATTATCATTTAGGACATTCATTCCTAAAGGTGAACCAGAATAATCTGATGTCGAAAAAGCATAATAAATATAGGCACTTTTTGAATTACTCCATCCACTCAGTGTGAAACCTGTAAAGAAATCACTTGTCAACGTATATTGCCAACGATATACTTTATCAGAAAAACCATTCATGGTACCCTCTTTTCCTGAATTAGCTTTTGATCCTCCTGATGGCAAAGTTTTAAATCCCACTTCATTAGCAGCATATTTCTTACCCGTAAACGTCTCGCCAGATGCGAGCGTCACGGTTCCGCGATGGCTGAAAGTCAGCGTCGTTCCATCGGTAATGGCGGCAGGAGCTACGCCGTTGGAACTGGTAAAAGAAGCGATAGTAGAACTTTCAGATAGCGTGTAGATCGGGTAGTAGTAATCCCCAACCTTGTTCATGCCGCTGAGCGTAGCCGTAACGGTTGCCCACGCATTACTCACCCCCCCCACGAGACCGATAGACACGAGGAGCACTCTCATTGTTTTCAGTAGTTTTTTACTCATTTTTTTGTTAGTGTTAGTTTATAAATATAGTTGTAATTGTCTGTAGGATAGTCCACATGTGCCCTCTGCCACTGCGAAAACAGGTGCAAAGATACAGAGAATTTTTCATTCTTCCATCGTTTTTTGCATGGAAAAATGTACCGATACTTGCAATATCGTATCAAATTCGATATGTCAACTATTTTTTTACAGTCTGCGACGCTACGCAGGCAATGTAAAACGATTAGCGGCAAATCTTGATCTGTTTAACGTCAAGTTTCGCTCTGTTTAACGTCAAATCTCGCTCTAATTAACGTCAAAACAGAGCGAGATTTGACGTTAAACAGAGCGAGATTTGACGTTAATTGCAGCATAACGGATATCGGATTACGAAAAAGCCGCCCGACAAGCTTGTCGGACGGCTAAATGTGTGTGTAACTGCTTAGCTGCAATTATTTCAGCTCAGCGAGGTACTTGATGGTGCGAACCATCTGAGAGGTGTAGCTGTTCTCATTGTCGTACCAAGCAACAACCTGAACGAGAGAGTTGCCGTCGCCAATCTTGCTAACCATGGTCTGGTTGGCATCGAACAGTGAACCGAACTTCATGCCGATGATGTCGCTGCTGACGAGCTTCTCCTCGGTGTAACCGAACGACTCGTTCTGGGCAGCCTTCATGGCAGCGTTGATGTCCTCAACAGTAACCTCACCCTTCACAACAGCGTGCAGGATAGTGGTAGAACCGGTGGGAGTGGGAACGCGCTGGGCAGCACCGATCAGCTTGCCGTTCAGCTCGGGGATAACGAGACCGATGGCCTTGGCAGCACCCGTTGAGTTGGGAACGATGTTCTGAGCACCGGCACGTGCGCGCTGCAGGTCACCCTTGCGCTGAGGACCGTCGAGAATCATCTGGTCGCCAGTGTAAGCATGAACGGTGGTCATGATACCGCTCTGGATGGGAGCGAAATCGTTCAGAGCCTTGGTCATAGGAGCCAGACAGTTGGTGGTGCAAGAAGCAGCACTGATCACGGTGTCGGCGGGAGTCAGGGTCTTGTGGTTCACGTTGTAAACGATGGTGGGCAGGTCGTTGCCGGCAGGAGCCGAGATCACAACCTTCTTGGCACCAGCGGTCAGGTGGGCAGAAGCCTTCTCCTTAGAGGTATAGAAACCTGTGCACTCCAGAACAACGTCTACGTCCAGCTTGCCCCAGGGCAGCTCGGCAGCGTTAGGAATAGCATAGATGGTGATCTTCTTGCCATCGACAACGATGAAGTCCTCACCAGCCTCAACAGTGTGCTTGTTCTCACCGAACTTGCCGCAGAAACCACCCTGAGCGGTGTCGTACTTCAGCAGGTGTGCCAGCATCTTGGGGCTGGTCAGGTCGTTGATAGCGACTACTTCATAACCTTCAGCCTCGAACATCTGACGGAATGCGAGGCGACCGATACGGCCAAAGCCGTTAATTGCTACTTTTGTCATTGTAATTTAATTATTAAATAAAAGGGTTATAAAATTAAATTCTGTCTGTTTTCTCTATTTTTTTGTACCTAAATTGTACTTTTTCTTTGTTTCGTGCGCAAAGTTACGGTTTTTTTCTTATATTTGCATCAGATTTCAGTATTAATTAACTTGAAAATTGAAAATTGAGAATTAAGAAAAGCAAAAAGCGAGACCGTTGAACGGCGGATTGCAAAATGCAGATAGCAAAATAATCAACATTTATACAATAACCTCTAAACATTTAAAATTATGGGATTTATTAAAGAATTCAAGGAGTTTGCCATGAAGGGCAATGTGATGGACATGGCTGTTGGTGTGATCATTGGCGGTGCTTTCGGAAAGATTGTCAGTTCGCTGGTTAACGACATCCTGATGCCTATCATCGGTATTGTAACGGGCGGCATTGATTTCACGGGCCTGAAGGCTACCATCGGCGAGGCCAACATCACCTACGGACAGTTCATCCAGAACGTCATCGACTTCCTCATCGTTGCCTTCTGTATCTTCATCATGCTGAAAGGCATCAACAAGCTGAACCGCAAGAAGGAAGAGCCCGCTCCTGCACCTGAAGAGCCGAAGGGTCCCACCCAGGAGGAACTGCTGGCCGAGATTCGCGATCTGCTGAAGACGAAATAAGACGCTGTTTGCGAACACGAAGTAAATCAAGTTTTTCACCTTATTTATAATATAAGGCGGCCCCGATGGAGGGTCGCCTTATATTTTTTAGTACCTTTGCGCCCGAAAATCAATAAAGGATAGCAAACAAGAACAACAGAATGAAGACATTAGACTTCAAGCCGAAAATGGTTTCGGCACTCAAGAATTACAACCGGCAGACGCTGATAGCCGACGTAATGGCAGGCGTGATCGTCGGCATCGTGGCCCTTCCGCTGGCCATCGCTTTCGGTATTGCCAGTGGCGTTTCGCCCGAGAAGGGCATCATCACTGCCATCGTGGCAGGCTTCACCATTTCAGCCTTAGGCGGCAGCAAGGTGCAGATAGGCGGCCCGACTGGTGCGTTCATCGTGATTGTGGCCGGCATCATCGCACAGTATGGCATTCAGGGACTGACCATCGCCACGCTGATGGCCGGTGTGTTCCTCATCGGCTTCGGACTGCTCCGGCTGGGCACCATCATCAAGTACATACCCTACCCCATCATCGTGGGCTTCACCAGCGGTATTGCCGTCACCATCTTCACCACG
Source organism: Prevotella sp. (assembly GCA_017458225.1). Taxonomy (GTDB): domain Bacteria; phylum Bacteroidota; class Bacteroidia; order Bacteroidales; family Bacteroidaceae; genus Prevotella. The sequence goes on from JAFTFX010000029.1 coordinate 20,942, forward strand.
CAGATCAAGGACCTGCTGGGCATGCAGATAGACGGAACGGTGCCGAGCGACTTCGTGGAGAAATGGATTGTTTACTGCCAGGACTTCGCCCACATCGACCTGTGGAGCACCGTCATCGGCTTGGTGAGCGTTGTTATCATCGCCGCCACGCCGAAGTTCAGCCGCCGGGTGCCGGGTTCGCTGGTGGCCATCATTGTGATGACGATTGCCGCCCTGCTGCTGAAGCAGTATGCCGGCGTGACCAGCATTGAGACCATTGGCGACCGCTTCAGCATCAACTCGCAACTGCCCGATGCCGTGGTGCCCGAACTGTCGTGGGAGACCATCAAAGCACTGGTGGGACCGGCCATGACCATTGCCGTGCTGGGGGCTATCGAGAGCCTGCTCTCGGCAACAGTGGCCGACGGTGTGATTGGCGACCACCACAACTCTAACACCGAACTGATCGGACAGGGTGTGGCCAACATCGTGTCGCCGCTCTTCGGCGGTATTCCTGCCACGGGTGCCATCGCCCGCACCATGACCAACATCAACAACGGCGGCCGCACACCTGTTGCTGGCATCATCCACGCCGTGGTGCTGCTGCTTATCTTCCTGTTCCTCATGCCACTGGCACAATATATCCCGATGGCCTGTCTAGCCGGTGTGCTCGTGGTGGTGAGCTACGGCATGAGCGGCTGGCGCTCGTTCCTGGCACTGATGCGCAATCCCAAGAGCGACATCACCGTGCTGCTGCTCACGTTCTTCCTGACCATCATCTTCGACCTGACCGTCGCCATCGAGGTGGGATTGATCTGCGCCTGTCTGCTGTTCATGCGCCGCATGTCGGAGACTACCGATGTCAAGGCTATCTATGACGAGATTGACCTGAACGAGGATGCCGACATGGAGCGCGGCAACCTGGAGCATCTCACCATCCCCAAGGGTGTGGAGGTCTACGAGATCAACGGTCCCTACTTCTTTGGTGCCGGCAACCGCTTCGAGGACATCATGGGCCGCTACGGCAACCGCCCCAAGGTGCGCATCATCCGCATGCGTAAGGTGCCGTTCATCGACTCCACGGGTCTTCACAATCTGGAGAACATGTGTCTGATGAGCCAGAAGGAAGGCATCATCATCGTGCTGTCGGGTGTCAACGAAAAGGTCGAAGCAGTGCTGAAACGCAACCACTTCGACCAGTTGTTGGGCGAGAAAAACATTTGCAATCACATCGACCTGGCAATGGCCAGGGCCAAGGAGATTATTTCCTGATCAGGATTTTCTTCTTGGCACTGCCCTGAATATACAGGCCACGCTTAGGAGTCTGCACCTTTCGACCCTGCAGGTCGTAGAGGGGCAGGCTTTCTTTTTCTACCTCACGAATAGCCTCCACGCGGGTAGGCACGGTGATGGTCAGCGTGCCACTCTTGTATTCGAAATAGTAGTTCAGCGCCTCGGCACCGCTGGGCACAATGTCGTAGGTGCCTACAGGGCTGTCGACCGTTGCTTCGCAGGTGAAGACGGGCTGCACCAGAATCACCTCTTCAGCCGTCTCGCCATTTTTGAATCCCTGATATTTAACGGTAAACTCCGGATTGGGCTGTCCGAACTCACGGGTACAGTTATGCGCCGTGATACGTGCCTTACGCTGGTTGATAGTGAACACGCCTTCCTGGCATACCAATCCCGACGTAGTGATGGTTCCCGGCTTAACCACGATGGGATAGCTGCCTACTGGCTGGGTGGCCTCGGCAACCACGTCACAGACATACTCCGGTGTTCCATTGACCGGTGCACCCTTCACGATGTAGTTGATTGTTGCCGACGTATTCGCATAGTCACGATGACCTTCGGCAGTAACGACGGGAATGCCTGTATATTCAGTTATCCCCGCCACCTTGCCAGACCAGTCGGCATCGGCCAAATAGTCATTCAGAACGGTGTTCTTCACGAACAGCGTCACCTTGTTGCCAATGCCGTTAATAGTTGACGGAATGACAGCAGTACCGTTGAGCACAGTCACATAGGTCAGATTGTCACAACTGCTGAAGGCATATCGCCCGATTTCCTGCACGCTCTCCGGCAGATAGATCAGCTTAAGCTTGGCAGCATCGCGGAAAGCATTCTCAGGTATCGCTGTGAGCGAAATGAAATATTTCAGTTCCTCAAGCTCGGTAATAGCCGTTGAGCGGAAAGCCTCGCCAAGGTCGGTAACAACGGCTGCTTCCTCTATTGACAGTTCGCCATCCTCGTCGGTATCCCATTGCACGGCAATCTGCAGGGCTCTGTCGTCGGCAAAGGTAATGAGGTGCATTTTGTCGCGCAGCGAACGGATAGCTGCCTGCATCTGCTCCTCGGTGCTCGAAAGATTGTCGTAGACGGCCTGCTCAGTGGTAGCGTCGACACCCTTCTTGTCGGCCAGTTCCAACGTGTACTTCAGTTTCTCTGCCGTTGCGTCGGCAGTCTTAGCGGCCTCAACATTCTCCTGAGGAATGAAAGCCCACGTAGAACGGGCCGTCACGCCGGCAATATCCCAATACAGGCCATTGGTGGGACTGGCCACGCCACTGGCATGGCTCTCGTTCGTTCCCAGGTAGTGATTGGCCACATAGTCGGCATTGTCTTCAGGAACTTGCAGCGTGTAGAGGTTCTCGCCTGCCGAGGCTATCTTCCAGTAAGCCTTGGCCGAAAGCGAGCCGTCGCCGAAGCAGGCCTTCACGCCGTCGCCCACCTTGTCGTCAGTGCTGACGCGGAACACTACCTTGCCGGTAGAGTTGTCATACAGATAGTAGCATCCTTCAGGCATGGCGGTGGTGCGCTTCAACTGATAGAGCCGTCCGGTGCGAGCCACCACCGACTGCGTGCCGTAGGCTTCGCCCATGGCAACCTGTCGGCGCGTACCTATATTATATATATAGACAGGCTTGTCAGTCTCCAAGGCGGCAAAGGCAGGCTGGGTGCGAGTGCGTATCTCTACAATCTGTCCGAAATCCTTCCAGGTGTTGGCTGCGGCATAGCGCTCTTTTGCTCCTGCAGGCACATAGAGCGTGCACTGGGCCAAAGGAACGTTGCTGAACGCATTGGTTCCCAAAGAAATAGTCGACGGGTCCGGATTGTTTACGGTTACTTCGCGCAGGGCTGTGCAACCCGAGAAACATGAACTGCCGATGGTGAGCAGATATTCGGGCAGCGTGATCTTGGTGAGCTTGGTGCAGTTCGTAAAAGCATTGTAGTAGATGCGCTGCAAGCCGATAGGCAACACGACCGACTCCAAGTTGGTGCAGCCCTTGAACGTATTGCCATAAAGGGTGGAAGCATTGGTGAAATACTGCAGTTCGTCGGCATTCGTCAGAGCTGTCTTGTTCATAAAGCTAAACGCATCGGTCAGGTCGGTTACATCGGAAGCCTCAACATAGCTGAGTTCTCCGTTTCGGTCGCTGTCATAGAGCGAGATACACATGTCGCGAACCAGAGCGTTGTTGAAATGAATCAACTTAAGCTTCACACGCAGTGACTGCTGGGCTGCCTGAATCTCTTCGACGGTGCTCTCCAGATTGTTATAGACCTGCTGCTCGGCAGCGGCATCGACATTACGACTCTCGGCCATACTGAGCAGATTCAGCAGTGTAATGCCTTCGTAGTATTTGTTTTCTTCATTTGCATCGTAGAGCACCAGCTGCCAATGGCAGTTCTGCTGATGGTCGGCATAGACAATATCGGAATAAACACCATAGGTGGGCGAGGCCGCACTGCTCTGATGGTCGGTCTGAACGCCCCAATACTTGCCCTCGGCATAGTTGGCATAGTTGGAAGGAATCTGGAAGGTGTAGACCTTATCGCTCACCTGCTGTACCTTCCAGTAAGAATCGGCTGCAGTCAGTGTAGTCCTGTCGACGAAGGCAGCCTGAACGCCCTTGCCCACATTGCCATCAGTACTGGTACGGAACAGATAGGTGGTAGAGCCTGTATAGGTTGAGGAGAGATAATATACGCCGTCGGGCATCGAGGCCGTATGGTTCACCTTGAAGAGAATCGGGTCGCTTCCCACAATGGCCTGAGTAGTCCAGGCTTCGCCCTTCGTGAGGTACTTACCAGTACCCACGTTGTAGAGGTAGTAGCTGTTGCCTGCTTCAATCGAAGCAAAGTGGCCACCTGAACGCTCGCGCATCTCAAAGATAGTGCCGAACTCTTTCCACTGATCGGTGGCGGCAAAACAGCTCTTGGTGCCTTGCAGCACTTTCAGCGTTGCCTTGGCAAAGGGAACATTGGCAAATACCGACGTGCCCATCACGATATTCTCAGGATGATAGGTGTTGACGGTCACCTCCGTCAGTTTCGTACAGCCAGAGAAAGCCTCATCGCCCAACTGCTCGACGCATACGGGAAGAGACATTGTCGTGATGGCGGCGCAACCCTTGAATGTGGCGTTGGGCACGGCAACAAGTTCATTGGGCAGTTCCACATTGGCCAGCACCTTACAGCCGCTGAAAGCCTCTTCGCCCACTGTCTTGACACCAGTAGGCAGATCCAACTGCGTCAAGGCGGTGCAGCCCTTGAAGGCACGCGCACCAATCTGCTTCACAGACTTCGGCAGACGAATGGTGTTCAGAGCCGTACAGCCACTGAAGGCATCGTCGGCCAAAGCAGTCAGCGAGGTGAAATAGTAAAGTTCAGAGAATTTCTTGATGGTCTTTCCGCTGAAGGCAGTGCCCAAATCGGTCACCTGAGCGGCTTCGCCGTAGGTGAACTTACCGTCACCATTGGCATCCCAGTTTGCAAGACAGATGCTCTTGACGGTAGCATCGGAAACAGGCATGGTTTTCTCGCCGAAGTTCTCTGGCTCGATGCCCACGAAGATCTGACGATAGCCGTTATAGCCTGCATCACTGCCGCCGATGCCCTGTCCGTCGCCAGGGGTCAGATTGGTCAGATAGTAGTAGCCGTCGCTCTGTCCGCCCCAGCCCCAGTTGATGTAGTAGCGCTTGTTGCCGTCGTAGCCGTGGGCCACAAAGGCATGGCCTGCCGAGGCATTTGAACCGCTGATATAGATGGGACGGCCCTCTGACATCTCGGTATAGACAATGCGGTCCCACTCGGTATCGCTGGTCACATTGGTATAGTCATACCACTTCACTTTTGACGATGAATAGCCAAAGATGTTGAGGAAAGCCTGATAGGCATCCCACGACTGTGCACCCGAGGAGCCGCTGGTGTAGTCCATCTTCACGGCCGCACCGCAATAAAGCATCAGGTCGGCCACGGCTTTTTTCTGCAAATCGGTAGCCGATCCGTAACTATCCTTCATATTATCCCAGTCGATAGGCGAGCCTGCGGGGATGGCAGCCACCTGTATCTTCTTCGTCCACGAGGTAAAGGCGGGTATTGTGGCCTGGGTCTCAGTGACCGACATGGCACGGTTGTGATAGAGCAGCTGGGCCATGGCCGTAGCCACACAGCCCGTCACCGAACGGTTGCTGCCGTCGTAGGGACATGAAAGGTTGTAGGGATTGCCCTGACTCCAGTGGCACGTCATCATCGGGGCCACTGCGGCATGCGTCGGAATAGCATCGCTGATAACGGGTGCACCGGCCTGAATACGGGCAATCTGGTCGGCATAGTCGTCGAGCCACTCCTTCATGTTGGGCGGCATCTGCTGGTAGTCGAAGCTGCCCTCGTCGCAATAGCCCAGCACATCGATAGTCTGGTCATCGCCCGACACAATGACGAAACCCTCGTTCACGCCACGGTCAAACACATAGTAGGGATCCTCCGTCCACGGAGTATTGACCCTTTTCTTTTTAGGAGAGAGCTTGTTGGCATTCAACACAGGGGTCAGTGCCTTACTGTCCATGCGCTGCAGCATAAACGACGAAGCACGTTTCTGGGCCTGTTCGCGAGTAATCGGCTTGGCATTGGCCACTATAGCAGAGAGCATCAATGCCACAATGCAAGATAAAAATCTCATTAGGTTATAATCGTTTTTTGTTAGTAATCTGCTGCAAAAGTACGAAAATGGTCGCAAGGTTCGACCTCTTATAATGTTATTAAACATTAAAAGCACTCGTTTTCAAAAAAATTATTGTAAGTTTGCACTCAATTCAACCTACACGACCGATTTTAACCATTATTCATGACAGCAAGTCTTAAATACATATTAGGAGTCCTGCCATTCCTGATGCTTTGCATACCGGCATCGGCAGAACCCTCCAACACTCCAGAGAACACTGAAGAGGAGCTCAATCTGAACGCACTGTTCCAGCACTACTACTCCAACATGCAGGTGGACAGCGCACTCATCACGCTCGACAAGATTATTGCCCTGCGACACGACAAGAAAGATATTGAGCAAGAGGCAAGTGCGCGCTGGAACAAGATTGCCGTGCTGAACAACAGTGCGCGCTACGACTCGCTGCTGGTCGAGGCCGATAAGCAGATGAAGTGGTTCAGCGCGAACGGCATCTGGAACCGCTTCTACCAGGCGTGGCAGCGCAAGTGCTCGGCCAATCACGACCTGGGCCGCATGCAGACGGCACTGCGCGAGGCACGCGCCATGGGCGACGATGCGCAGAAACGCAACAACAACACGGGACGGGCCATGGCCTACAAGCAGATGGGCATCGTATACTACGACATACGACAACTGGAACAGGCCGAGCAGGCTTTCAGGCAAAGCATCAAGCTGCTGCAACAGGAAGGCGAGAACTCTGGCGTGCTCAGCGGCATCTACGACAACCTCTGTCAGACGCTCGACCGCGAGAAGAGGTTCGAAGAAGAGCTACAGGCTGCACAGGAATGGCACGAGCACCTGGGCGATGTGCTGAAAGCGCACTCACAGGCAATCGTTGCCCCACCCTACATATCGTGCCATCTGGGCCACGCTGCTGCTTATATCGGCATGCGCAACTTCGAAAAGGCTGTCGAATCCATTGAAAAGGCCAAAGAGTACAACACCATCACCAGGGCTGCTCTCTCGCAATACTACATCTACGAAATGCTGGTGCGACTGGAACTGGCACAGGGACACCCTGCCACCGCACTGGCCTTTGCCGACAGCATCAAGCAAATGGACATCACCGTCGACAACAAGATTGCCGAACTGAAGGCCGACGCGCTCATCCAGGTAAACCAAGGTATGGAGGCGGCACAGATCTATCGCAACCTGTTCATCCAAAAGGACTCTGTGTTCTCGCGCGACATGCGCACACAGTTAGACGAACTGAACATGCTGTTCCGCATCGACGAGATGCAGCGCGAACAGCAAACGGTTCGCATGCGCTACACCATGGTCATCGCGGTGCTCGTTGTCATGTCACTTCTGTTCTTCCTGGTCTATCGTCTGCGCGAGTTGCGGAAGATGGCCGACAAGAACCGCGAGCTGGCCGAAAAGAACATAGAACTGCAGCAGGCCAACGAGCGGGCCGAGGAGTCGTCGAAGATGAAGACGGAGTTCATCAAGAATATCAGCCACGAGATTCGCACACCCCTGAACATCCTCAACGGCTTTACGCAGGTGCTCACCACCAACAACAGCATCAGCGATGACGAGAAAGCCGACATTCGCGAGCGCATCAGCGAGAACAGCATGCGCATCACCGAACTGGTGAACAAGATGCTTGAGTTGTCGGATGCCAGCAGCCATGCCGTCATCGAGCGCGAAAACAAGGTTGCCCTCAACGAGATTACAGCCGAAGCCATTGCCGAGACAGACATCGCCAATGAGCCCGATATCGTCTTCAACATAGAGATGAATGATGCCGCCAAAGCATGCAGCATACTGACTAACCACACGTATGCCGTGCGCGCCCTCACCCAACTGCTCGACAACAGCGTAAAGTTCCAGCAGCTGCCCGTCAGCCAGCAGGCCATTCAGCAGAATGCCGACAAGCAGACAGCAGGCGGAGAGGCCATCCTGCAGAAAGAAAACAGGGTCACCTTGCGAGTGACCCAGAACGAGTTGCTTGGCTGTGCCAACTTCGAAGTGGAAGACACCGGCATCGGCATCCCTGCCCATGAGGCTGAGCGTATCTTTGAGGAGTTCGTTCAGCTGAACAGCTTCTACGACGGAACGGGTATCGGCCTGACCGTGGCCCGAAGCATTGCCCGCCGCCTGGGCGGCGATGTGCTACTCGACACCACCTACACCGAAGGTGCCCGCTTCGTGATGACGCTGCCACTGCACTGAAGTTTTTCCATTGTTTATTTTGTTATTACCGTTTTTTTATTTATTTTTGCAGTGGAATTAGTTGAGTTGTCATTATGGAAGCAAATAAGACTATCTTTGATCGTCCGACCCATGAGGAAGTAAGGGAGATGTTTCGTCGTGCCAAAGCTCGCCAACAGCAGTTGGAGGAAAAAGCCAGAATGATAATTCCTCAAATTCTTTGACGAAGAGACTGCCATGTTCAATGCGATGAAGCCTTAGTTCATTCTTCTACATCTGTTCTTTAAGTTTTTTGTCAGTTTTGCATACACTGCTGTCACTATGTAGTAGCGTTTGGAGGAGTGTGATGCAATAAACGTCATTCTCCGCTCTGATTTGCATCATTTTCTGCTCTGATTTGCGTCATATTCTGCTTTAATCTAATACAGATTGCAGCGAAGTTTATATCAGATTGCAGCGGAAAATGACGCAAATCAGAGCGGAGAATGACGTTCGTTGTAGCATGATATGCCGTCGACGGCAGAATGAGTGACAGCAGTGACAGCAAAAATGCGAAAAACTTTTATCGTTATTTTTTTTACTCCCACTCAATCGTTGCGGGTGGTTTCGACGAGATATCATAGCAGACGCGGTTCACACCACGCACCTTGTTGATGATTTCGTTCGACACCTTCGCCATGAAGTCGTATGGCAAGTGGGCCCAGTCGGCCGTCATGGCATCGCTGCTGGTGACAGCGCGCAGGGCCACGGGATTCTCGTAGGTACGCTCGTCGCCCATCACGCCCACACTCCTTACAGTAGAGAGCAGGATGGCTCCTGCCTGCCAGATCTGGTCGTAGAGCGACACCTCAATCTCACCGTCCTTCATGTCGGCCGGCACTCCGGCTGCCAACACCTTTCGGGCCTCTTCACCAGCAAGCTTTACCTTGTAGTCGCGCAGTCCGCGGATATAGATATCGTCGGCATCCTGCAGGATGCGCACCTTTTCACGGGTGATATCGCCAAGGATGCGGACAGCCAAGCCAGGACCGGGGAAGGGATGACGGGTTATCAGATGCTCGGGCATGCCCAGCTGACGACCCACGCGGCGCACCTCGTCCTTGAACAGCCACTTCAGCGGTTCACAGAGCTGCAGGTGCATCTCTTCAGGCAGACCGCCTACGTTATGATGGCTTTTGATGACCTTGCCCGTGATGTTCAGACTCTCAATGCGGTCGGGATAGATGGTGCCCTGAGCCAGCCAGCGTGCATCGGTAATCTTCTTCGCCTCAGCATTGAACACCTCCACGAAGTCGCGACCAATAATCTTGCGTTTCTTTTCAGGCTCGGTCACGCCAGCCAGGTCACTGAAGAACTTCTCTGATGCATCCACACCGATGACGTTCAGGCCCAGCACCTTGTAGTCATCCATCACCTGCTGGAACTCGTTCTTGCGCAGCATGCCGTGGTCAACGAATATACAGGTCAGGCGGTCGCCGATAGCCTTGTTCAGCAGCACGGCAGCCACACTCGAATCGACACCACCCGACAGGCCGAGAATCACGCGGTCTTGTCCGATCTGCTTTTTCAGTTCGGCTACGGTCGTGTCGACGAACGAGGCGGCGCTCCACTCCTGACGACTGCCGCAGATGTCTACCACGAAGTTCTTCAGCAACTGCGTGCCCTGCACCGTGTGGAACACTTCGGGGTGGAACTGAACGGCCCAGATGCCATCCTTGGCATAGGCAGCATACTTCACGTCCCTTGTTGAGGCAATGACCTCGAAGCCTTCAGGAATGGCAGTGATAGTGTCGCCGTGGCTCATCCATACTTGCGAGCCCTGTTCGAAGCCCTTGAAAAGCGGATTCGTGGTGTCCACCGTCTCCAGATGGGCCCGTCCATATTCGCGGCTGTCGCTCTTCTCCACCTTTCCGCCCATCGAATAAGACAGGTACTGTGCGCCATAGCAGATGCCCAGCACGGGAAGTTTTCCAAGGAATGCCGACAGGTCGGGCTTGAACCCATCGGGGTCATGAACCGAGAACGGCGAACCGCTCAGGATGACACCAATCACCGAGGGATCGCCCACAGGGAACTTGTTGTAGGGAAGAATCTCGCAGAAGGTGTCCAGTTCGCGCACGCGCCGACCAATCAGCTGCGTGGTCTGCGAACCAAAGTCAAGAATGATAATCTTCTGTTGCATTGTCTGTTTATATTATTCTTTATCTGATTTTTCGTTGTAACGAAGCTGGATTCATGCGCATATCCCAAATGATATCAATGTAAACAGTATCTTCAGAAAGCTCATAATAATAAATCAACTTAAAATTGTGCATAAAGATTGCACTACGATACTGATGCTTCTTTCCTAAAAGCAAAGTCTCAATAGTATAAGACTCGGGATATTGCGCCAAACGGGATTCTATGGAACGAATACTGCTGTACCAGTTCTTTACCGCTTTATGCCCAAACTCAGCCATAGCATAGTCGATATGTGCCTCTAACAAATGCGAGGCATCATCTTTCCATATTATCTGAGCCATGGGTACTTCTGTTCTAAACGCTGATGAAATTCTTGCGATGTAACCCACTTTGTGGGGTCATTACGCTCAGCTTCGGCCTGTTCCAAAGCGGCTTCAACCTCTTCAAGAGTGCGAGGATAGCCAAAATCAACGCCACCGAAGTTGTAATCAATTTCGTCTGCTTCCTCCTCAACGTCCTGTTCCGCAGTCTCAGAAAGTCCCGTTTGCGGTACAAACAAGAGACTCTTCACAAAATCTTTCACATGGCGCAGCACCGACTCGTCATTAATGGAATCGATGTCCTTAAACAAGGAATATTTCAATTCTATTGCTGTCATATTCCGACATTATTTGATTTAGCGGCAAAGGTAGTACAAAAATCCCACAATCCCAAAGAATTGAAGAACAAATGATGAAAATAGCATATTGAAAACTACTAACTTTCTACACTATAGACCTGTGACATCGTAGTCACCTGACTTTAGTTGGTATTCATCAATCCAGTCAGCCTCAACAGCCAAAGATATCCAACAACATGGGCTCATTCTATCACCCAGTCATCGATGGTGCGAGTATCAGCATTGAAGCTAACGCCGGCCTTCACCACACGGTGTCCTTCGGTCTCATAAGGCAAAGCATAGTTCCTATAGTTGATCTGTTCCAAGGCCTGCTGAGCCGTTCCGCCAAGCTTCAGTTCCAGAACATAAACAGTATCGGGCATCTGCACCACAACATCGGTTCTGCCACCGGCACACTTTACTTGCGTGCGAACATAGACATTCAGCATGGAGAAGATGAGATAAAGGGTATACTCGTAGAATCCTTCCTTTGAGGCTGTCTCTTCCAGTTTCTTCTTAAAGCCCTCGACATAGGGGATGGCTGCAAGATAAGCCTGCATTTCGCGCAGGGCCAAGTCGAGGTCGTTCTGCCGAAGAGCACGCCAGAACTTTAAGGCAAAGCCCGTTTGCACATTTCCCGTTTCAAGTCCAATATATGTGGGAAGCAGCCCTTTGGTGAATCCTATGCGGACCTCCTGATTCGGAATGGCGAGCGTATATATCTGCGACAGGCGGTCATAGTCCTTGATGGTCAGATAGCCACTCTGATAGAGCAACGGCAGGGCCGTAGTCATTGCCTCAGTAGGTATGTCGAATGAGTCAGCCGGCTCTTCCAAATGGTCCATCGCCGTGATGTTGGTGCGGAAATGCCGCATCTGATGAAGCAGATATGACGGTGTGGCCGAGGCGAACCAACTGCTGGTGAGCTTGTTGTCATCGAATGCATTGAGCAGGCTGAAAGGATTGTAGATATCGGGAGACACTTCAGAAAAGTGATATCCGTCGTACATAGACTTGATTTTCTGAAACATCTCATCGGGAGAGCACTCATAAGCAACAGCCATGCGCGCAATATCTTCTTTAAACGCTGTCTTCACTTCCTCTTCTGTGATGCCGCAGATGGCGGCGAAGTCAGGGCGCATGGTGACATTCTTCAGATTGTTGATGGTGCTGAAGATGCTGAGCTGGGAGAACTTCGTGATACCCGTGATGAAACAGAACTTGATGTATGGATCGAGCGCCTTCAGCGGCACATAGAACTCCTGCATCACCTTTCGGAACTGCGGCAGATTATCTTCTTCGTGAAGTACTTCAAGCAAAGGGGCATCATATTCATCGATGAGGACTACCGCCTGCCGGCCTGTTTTTTTGTAGGCGCGCATCACCAAACCTGTTATCAGTTTTCCTGGAGTTGTCTCGTCGGCCGACTTACCATACAACTCGGTATAGGGGCTAAGAATCCACATGAGCGTCTCCTGCAAAGCCTGTGAGTTTTCCTGCGCCTTTGCCCGGCTAACATCAATATGGAATACAGGGTATTCTGTCCATTCCTGCTCAAGTTGCATCATTTTGAGGCCTTCAAACAAGTCCTTACGACCTTCAAAATACGATTTCAGCGTAGACGTAAGCAGTGACTTTCCAAAACGGCGAGGGCGACTGAAGAAAATGTACTTGGCCACTCTTGTCAGATTCCACACCAAATCAGTCTTATCTACATATAGAAATCCTCCCTCAATAATCTCTGAGAAGGTCTGTATTCCCACAGGGTATTTATGTCCAAGGTTTGTAGTCATCGTCGTCGTTTTGAACTTTTTCCTTTGCAAAAATAACAATTATTTCCGAGAGTGCAAAAAAACTTGCCACTATTTCGCGAGGACATCTTGCAGGAATGCCTCTGCCTCGCTGAGGGTGTCCAGCTTGCCCACGTCCATCAGGCGCAGGTCTTTCTTCTCGTAGCCGAGGAAAGCGCACTGGTGGCAGTATTTCAAGTAGAAGTCGATGATGCCAAAGCGCGAGGGCATCTCGTCGAACAGTGGGAACACCCGTGGCGACAGCACATGGATGCCCGAGAACGCCAGCTGCTTCAACTCCGTGGGGTCGAGCGACGGGTAAGGACTGCGCACCTCGCCCGTCTCTATGTTCGTCCACCCGTCCAGCAGATACTCGTCGTCGAAGAGCAGGTAGCGCTTCGTCTTACGACGGCTTACCAGCAGCAGGGCATCTGTCGCACTCTGTTCTGCAAATGCATAGAGCGCCTGCAGGTCTACATTGCTCAAAATGTCCACATTGTGTATCAATACCGGCGACGAGGCATCGAAAAGCGGCAGGGCCTTCTTGATGCCGCCCCCTGTCTCGAGCAGTCCGTCGGTCTCGTCGCTGATGCGGATATCCAGGCCGAAGTTGTTGTTGGCCTGTAGATAGTCGATAATCTGCTGTGCAAAGTGGTGCACGTTCACCACGATGCGCTCGAAGCCAGCCGCCTTCAACTTCTGTACCACATGCCACAGCAGCGGTTGGCTGGCCACAGGCACCAGTGCCTTCGGCATTGTGTCGGTCAGCGGCTTCAGTCGCGTGCCCAACCCTGCGGCAAATATCATTGCTTGTTTCATTTCGTCAATTCTTTTTCACATTGTTCCATCAGCCACTTCGGTGTCGACGTGGCACCGCAGATACCCACCGTCTGAATGCCTTGCAGCCATTCCGGCTCAATCTCGTCGGGCCCTTCTATCAAATGGCTGTTGGGGTTCAGGCGCTTGCATTCGTTGAAGAGCACCTTGCCGTTCGAACTCTTTCGACCGCAAACGAAGAGGATGAGGTCGTGGCGCGTGGCAAACTGCGATATGTTCGGCATGCGGTTGGCCACCTGTCGGCAGATGGTGTCGAACGAGCGGAAGGTGGCTCCTGGTGCGATGTGCGACTGTATATAGTCGATGATGCGGTGAAACTCGTCAAGCGACTTGGTCGTCTGCGAATATAAATAGGTGTCGCGCGTGAGGTCCAGCTGTTTCACGTCGTCGAACTTCTCAATAACGATGGCCTTACCCTGGGTCTGTCCCACCAGGCCGAGCACTTCAGCATGTCCGCTCTTACCGAAGATGATGATCTGGCTGTCTTTGTCCCCTCGCACCTCTGTACCTTCGCTGCCTCGAAAATACTGTTCTTTGATGCGCTTCTGCAGCTGCAGCACCACAGGACAGGTGGCATCGATAATCTCGATGTTGTTGCGCCGTGCCAGTTCGTAGGTCTCAGGCGGTTCACCATGGGCACGCAACAGCACTTTCGCATCGTGCAGCTGAGCCAGCTGCTCATGATTGATGGTAATCAGTCCCATCTGCCGCAGGCGGTCGCACTCCATACCATTGTGCACGATGTCGCCCAGGCAATAGAGCGTGGTGCCCTTCGCCAGTTCCTCCTCCGCTTTCTTAATGGCCGTGGTTACACCGAAGCAGAACCCACTGCCATTATCGATCTCTATTTGTAATTTGCTCATAGTAAAGGTCTAATAAGTCTTGGGCGGCCACGAAACTGGTTTTCTGACCGGCCAGAACGGTGCGCTCGGCATCGGCCAGTTGCTGTTCAATGAGAGGATTGTTATAGAAGTTCAAGCGCAGGTGCTCGTTGATGCTCTCGTACATCCAGTACTTGGCCTGCTCGTTGCGACGGTAGTCGAAGTAGCCATTTTGGCGGACGAAGGCCAGATAGTTGTAGATCATATCCCAGATTTCCTTGATGCCAAGGCCGTAGAAACCGCTGTAGCAGAGCACTTGGGGTGTCCAGCCACTCTCGGGCTTAGGGAAGAAGTGGAGAGCGTTGCGAAAATTAGTGGCGGCCATGTGGCAACGGTCGACGTTGTCGCCGTCGCACTTGTTGATGACGATGCCGTCGCTGATCTCCATGATGCCGCGCTTGATGCCCTGCAGCTCGTCGCCCGTGCCGGCCACCTGAATGAGCAGGAAGAAGTCTACCATGGAGTGGCAGGCGGTCTCACTCTGGCCCACGCCGACAGTCTCCACGAAAATTTTGTCGTAGCCTGCAGCCTCGCAGAGGATGATGGTCTCGCGCGTCTTGCGGGCCACACCGCCCAGCGAGCCTGCCGATGGGCTGGGACGTATGAACGAGTCGGGGTGCATGGCAAGTTTTTCCATGCGTGTCTTGTCGCCAAGGATGCTGCCCTTGGTGCGCTCGCTGCTGGGATCGATGGCGAGCACGGCCAGTTTGCCGCCTTTCTCTTTCAGAATGTGCATGCCGAACTCGTCAATCGAGGTGGACTTGCCGGCACCGGGCACGCCGCTGATGCCCACACGGATGCTGTTTCCGCTGTAGGGCAGGCACTTGTTGATGACCTCCTGCGCCTTGGCCTGGTGCTGGGGGTTGACGCTCTCAATGAGCGTAACGGCCTGCGAGAGGATGGTGACATTGCCTTTCAAGATGCCTTCCACCATCTCGTTGACAGTGAGCTCGCGTCGACGGAAACGACTGCGCTGCAGATAGGGATTGACAATGGCCTGCTGCTCTACGCCGCTATTCACTTGCAGGCCGGCATATTCTGAACTGTTCTCTGGATGGTCCATTTCTTTAGGAGTTTAGTAGTATAGACTGCACTTACTTGATATTGATGGGGATGACCACCTTGGAGTGGTCAGGATCGTTAGTGATCATGAGAATGCGAGGCTTGGTACGCGACTTGCGGAGCACGTCCAGATCGCCCGTCACCTTCAGACGCGACTGTTCCTGCGGCTGCAGCTCTTTCTGGTCGAGCGTCAGTTTCAGACCACCAGTGAACATCTGAATGGATGATATCTCCAGAGGCAGACGACCTTTGTTCGTGATGATGATTTCGCCCTTCTTGCGCTGCTTGCCCTGAATAAGGCCCAAGTCGATCTTCGTGTCGGAGAGCACCATCTTGGGGGCATACTGCTTGTTGCGGCCCTGGAAGGTCTTCAAATCGGGCAGGAGCACCACTGAGACAGGCAGTTCATTGTCAGGGCTGATCTTAGCCCCCAGTTGACTGGCCAGATAGACGGTGGTCTGGTTCAAGCCGTAGTCGGGCAACTTCTGCGAGGTCAGCGTGACCACCACCTTGCCGCTGCGTCCTGGCTGCAACTGCTCAGGCGTAACGATAGCCGTAAGATAGGGCGGCAGATGCTCGATATTGGGAGTCATTGTGGTGGTTCCGTTGTTCAGGATATGGATTTCCTGCTCTGGATGGTCGCCCTTGTTCACGTCGTCGAACTCCAGCACGTTCTTGTCGGCCAACAGGTCACCCAATGCGTAGGGATAGGTGCCGCTGTAGTCTTTCAACTCGGCCACTACAACACCCTTCATCTGCAAAAGCAGCGGCTCGCCGACGGTCTGGGCACCTTGTTTGGTGTGATAGGCCACCGAGGCCTGCTTCACGAAGTGCCCCAGCATGTTGGCATCGTAGGTGAGCTTGACGGTGCACTTGTCGCCTGCGCCGAGTTCCTTTTTCGACAGGCTCACTTTCGTGCATCCACAGTCGGCCTTCACATCGCTAATGTGCAGGCGTTTCGCCCCCATGTTCTGGAGCGTAAAAGTAGCAGTGACGGGCACCTGATAGGCCGTCTTGCCACAGTCAAACGATAGTTGGTCAGCGACCAGCTGCTGAGCACTGGTCGACAGTGTTGCTGCCAAGAGCAACAGGGTGAGGAGTGTTCTGTTCTTCATTTCTATTCTTCTACGATAATCGTTTGTGAATGGGTAGTACCCCGATATTCAGGCGCATAGGCGCACTGCACGATGCAGGTGCCCGTCTCATAGTGTCCGGCACGGTCGAGGCAGTATTCGGTCTCGATGACGTGGCGCCCTTTGGGCAGCAGATCGAAATAGTAGTGAGTGGCATTATCGCGAGGCGTGCAATAGGCACCGTTGCGATAGCCGCTCAACTGACCGATTGGCTCCATGCAGGCAGCGCGACGGTCGATGACCTCTACGAAGTCGAGGTCGCGTTCGGCCTCAATGGTCAGGCGGACGCGGATGCGCTGGCCAACGCGGAAGGAACTCTGACTATTCTGAATACTCTGATTATTCTGAATACTCAGAGTTTTCTGAGTACTCTGAGTTTTCTGAGAAAGAATTTCGCGCTTCACGCTGAGCTCGCTGCTCTGGTCGCTGATGTCCTTCGTGTCTTGCATGAACTGGGCATAGACGGCACCCCACGACGTGCCTGTTGAGGTCTTCTCGGCTGAGAAAGTCTTAGGAGGTTCTGCGGTAAGGGGCACGGCGGTCTTCACATAGCCGATACCAGCCGTAGCCTCGCTGGTGGGCAACAGTGCGCCGTCAATCTTCAGCACGGTCTTCGGTTGGGCAGCGAGCACATCCTGCCGACCGTTGAGGAAGGCATAGACGGCATCGACGCTGTTGATGGGCGTGTCCCAAGCTTGGGCGCGCTTCTCGTGGAGCAGCCACTGCTGCATCTCGCGGACGGTCTTTTCGTCGCTGGGGGTCAGCCGCTTGAACGCCTCAATCACAGCCACCTGCGTGGGGATGCGGTAGTTGCGCCACGAATAGGTGGCACGCGGCGTGTCGTAGTAGCGGCCCACGCCCTCCTTGTAGGTGCTCCACTCGTGCAGACTCTTTAGAAACTCGCCCGAGTTCAGCACGATGCTAGCCATCGCCTTGTCGTAGATGGTCAGCCGGCGACTCTCTTTCTTCAACAGGTTCTTCAGATAGGTCTGCGCCGAAGCCACCTGAGCCGTGGGCTTGCGGCCGTCTATACTATATATATAAAGGTATTGCAGAGCTTTGTGCGAGGGGAAGGTCTGCTTGATGCCCTTCTTCTCCTCTTTTTTCATCTCCTTCACCAGTTCGACTATCTCCTTGTCCATGAAGGTGAAGGCTTTGTCGAGTAACGGTGTGGTCGATTGCTGCGCGCCTGTCATCTGGTTGAGGCGTGCCAGCATCTCGCTGATCTCCACTGTCATGTAGAACGAGCCCTGCATGCCTTCCCACCAACTCCACGAGCCGTTGCTGTTCTGCAACTGCTGCAAGCGGTCGGCAGCTGCCGACAGGCGCGACTGTAGCAAGCTCTCGTCGAAGAACTCGCCCAAGCGCTGTTTCTGGTCTTCCTCGCGCACTGCATCCATCACCCAAGGTGTCTCGTTGAGCACCAGGTCCTTGAGTTCCTCGTTCTTTTGAAGTGAAGATTGAAGCGACGAGTCGTCGCGCTTCCACATCTCGAAGACGTGCTTGGCGTTGGGGTTCTGCTTCAGCAGATGGCTGCCCAAACTGTTGGCATAGAAGGCTGCTGCCTGACTGATGGCACTCTGGTCGCAGGGGTTGGCCACCGTGGGCAGTGCCTGAATCATCAGCCAAGCAGGGTTGTTGGTGTACTCAATAGTGAACTGAGGGGAGGTCGGAGTAATCAGAGTATTCGGAGTACTCGGAGTATTCTGATTACTCTGAATATTCTGAGGCAGCAGCTGTGTCAGGTCGATTGTTTTAGTGCCCGGCTCCGTTTGGGTGAAAGGCACAGTGACGGTGACGCGCTCACGATTGGGGAGCACGGGCAGATAGTGCTGTTCGCCGTCGCTGAAGGTATCACCATAGGCCACCATCTTGCAGACGAGGAGTGAATACTGCGACAGCTGAGAGCCGTCAACTTGGAACGTCACAGCGTTTGCGTCATTCGCACTGAGCGTTAACGTCAAACGCTCGGAGAGAATGACGTTCCCACTCTCAGGATCCGACAACTCCATCAGAGCCGTGCCGCTGACAGCATGGTCGGTGGTGTTTACCACACGGGCAGAAATGGTGGCACGGTCGCCCACGCGGATAAAGCGCGGCACGTTGGGCTGAATCATCACATCCTTCTGAGCCACCGTCTCGCCTTCCAGCATGCCGTACATCATATCCTGCGTGTGAGCAATGCCCATGAAGCGCCAAGTGGTCAGGCTCTCAGGCAGCGTGAACTTCAGCGACACGTGCCCTGTGCTGTCGGCCTGCAATCGAGGGAAGAAGAAGGCCGTCTCCTGCAGATTCTCGCGCACCTGCACCTCTGGCATCGTTTGTCCGTTGTCAGCCTCATCCGCGGTAAGCTTTGCATCAAAAGAGCCTATGGCTGCTGGAGTGGCAGAGTTGGCATCGGCCATCACTTCAGAGGCCTTCAGCATGGCACCCTCAGTTTCTTCAACGGCAGCTTCATACATTGTGCTTTTCGCCATCATGAGCTGATTCCTTCGAGCGTGTCCGCCCATGCTGTACAGCCGATGATTACCATAGCCCAACCAATAGGTGGGGAAGCAGTCTTCATCGAAAGAGCGGAAGGTCAGCGGAAGAGCTGCGAAGCCTTTCCCATACACAGTGCCCGAGCAGTAGATGCCGCTACGATAACCGCTGCTCCACTGAAGCGATGCCAGAGGCAGATAGACGTAGGGCTGCAAGGTCCACTGGTGCTGCATCAGTTGATCGAGGCTCTTGTCGTAGAGTGTTGCCATGAACTGTGCCGCAACGGCTTTCCCGTCGGCATCGGCCATCGTCAGCGTCCACTCTTCCTGCTGGCCGGGCACCAACCTGTCGCGGAAGGTCTCCCAGCGCAGGCGCAGCTGCTTGTCGGGCAACGGACGGCGGATGGTTGTCTCATGGGTATAGGTCTTGCCCTCGCGCACCCAGGCAAAGTTGAGCGTCAGGCCGTTTCCATAGTCTTCCTGATAGGTGAACTTGCGGTTGTACAGTTCGTTGGAGCGGTCCAAGCGGCCATTCTCTATCACCTTGTCGCCTGCCACGATGGTATAGACAATATGCACATTCTTGGCCGACGAGCCGACCTGCACGGTGACAGGTGTTCCATCGTTGGGGAACTGAGGGTCAGACACGTAGAACCAGTCGTCGGTCTCCAAAGCAGGACGCTTGTCGTCGAGCGAGAACACAACGAACTTGCGCTCCAGTGTGTCGCTGCCACAGACGGCCTGCATGCGGTGCTCTCCGCTCTTCAGCTTAGGCAGGTCGATAGCCACGTTCGTCGGTGTCTCCACCCACTTGCCCTCGTCAATGCGATAGCGAGCCGTCGACTCCACATCGTTGCCGGCGGCATTGAGCAGGTGCAGTTTCAGTCGGCCCATGCGGTCGCTGCGCATTTTCTCGTCGAGGTCGGCAGTAAAGGCTGTCGGCCGGTTGCCTAAGGGCAAAGAGAGTTGTCCCTGATGGGTCTCGCCTGCCACATCGGTTACGTCGGCGGTGACCACGAAGTTATAGAACAGCGGCGAACTGCTCTTGGGCAGCACCATCGGCATGCTGACCTGGAAGGTGCCGTCGGCTTCGGTCAGGGCCTCACCTTTGAAGATGACCTCGCTGTTGGAGCTGCGGCCTATCGCGCCTCCCAGCCAGTAAGGATAGTAGGTGACCCACCACCACGCCAAACGGCGCTCAACGGTATAGCTGACACGGGCTCCTGTTACAGGCACGCCGGCATAGCTCTTCGCCGATGCACGCAGGGCGAGCGTGTCACCATTCTTATAGTCCTGAGTAACTTTCTCGAACTCCACTTGGAAGGTGGGGCGCTTGTATTCTTCCACTCTGATGGATTGCGAATGGCCGTCGAAGTCAACGGTGAAGCGGCCCGTCAACCCCTTCGAAGGCAACTGGAACTCGGTGCTCACCGTGCCGAAGTCGTCGCTCGTCACCGTTTTCTCCTCCACCAGTTGGTAGTTGGCATCAAACAGTCGGGCGGTGAGCGTCTTGCCGGCCACCACCTCATGTTCATGGCCGTGCTTCACCTTATATAATATGGCAGCTGCCTGCACTTTCTGTCCAGGCCTATAGAGGGCGCGGTCGGTATAGACGGCCACCTGTTGCAGTTCGCGGTCGTTGGCGTAATAGCTGAAGTTGCCATAGACTTCTATGGGCGGACAGGCCTGATCATTCGACGTGCTGACATAGATACGGCTCAACCGCTTGTTCCCCATATCGTAGAGGCATTCACCGTTCTTGTCGGTGGTCAGCGTCACCGACGGCGTGTTGTTTACTCTGTGCGACAGCTGCAACGTGGCACCGGCCACGGGCTGTCCTGTCGTGGCGTTCACCACCACATAGCGACGCTGCTCCTTCGGCAGCGATTCGACCATCACGCGCAGGTCGCTGACAAAGCAGAACGAGCGCGACACCTGGGTCGACGGCTGACTCTTGAATTCCAGCAGGTAGACACCTACGGGCAGTCCCTGCAGGGTGAGGGAGTCTTCAAAGATGTCGTATTCGCGCTTTCCTGTGAAGGTGAGCGTCTGCGTCAGCGGCAGCTGTGTCAGTAACGGCTGCAGTTTCCTAAAGTCTTTCGCATCTATGGGGTTCAGTCGGATGTTGCCATCAGCCTTCACCCGATAGACATTCATTGTGATACTGCTGATGCCGCGCAGGTTACGCAGATGTACGCGCTGTTCACGCTGGGGTATCGTCAGCTGTTCATCGAGCATTGCGGTGTACATCAGTCGTGTCAGGTCGTGGCGATAGTTGCTCAGCACGTTCATACGCTTCCACGCGCCCCACTTCTGCAGAGCGTTGTCGATAAAGGCAACCAGCTGCTCAGGCGCGGTCTCCTGTCGTCTGTTCAGCATGCACTCGTAGCACTGGATGGCCGCCTCGCCACACTCCTGCAGGTCGCCATAGACGTTGATGAGCGAGTCGAGCCGTTCCACCATTGTCTCTGCATCGTCCTGACGACTGTTTGCCCTCAGCAGTTCCAGTGCCGAAAACAGCTGTGCCCGACGGTTCGAGGTGGTCAGATAGTATTGATGGAGAGGGTCAAACAGCTTCGTTTCGTAGCCAATGACGCTCAGCAGGTCGTCGCCATAGATGCGGCTGTCCTCGCCATCGGTCACGAAGGGGGTATAGTCGGTAGCCTTGACGGCAGCCAGTTCTGCCGGATGCTGCATGGCCTTCTGGAAATAGTCGGCTGACAGCTGGGCGGCATTCTCGTCCAGTTGCGGATTGTCGCTATACACACGGCCAATCACCGTCTGATAGACAGCGCGCAGCACGCCCGTAGGAGCCGTCTCTTCACGCTTCTTCAAGCGCTCAACGGCCACAGGCAGAGAGTCGGGCGACACCATCGTGGCCACCCGCGCATCCATCAGTTCGGCCTTCAGCAGTTGCCCATAGGCCTGTTCTTTTTCCGCCTTCGCAATGATCTGTCGGAGCGCAGTGCGCTGTGTCTGGGGCAAGTCCTTGAGCGCAGCCTCATCCACTTTCTTCCACAAATCCTGATAGCTCTGTCCCATCACGTCAATACTCATCACTATAAAAAATGCCAACAAGGCACATGATACGATTTTTCTCATCATTCTGTCTTTTTAAACAAAAACGAGCACTTATGATGCAAAGATAGGGAATTATTCTGAGTTCTGACGCTAAACGCTATGAAAAATGATATTTTTTTAGTATTTTTGCATGCGAAAACAAGATGCACAATGGAATTTAACAAAGAGCAGCAAGAAGTGATCGAGGCCGCCGGAGGCCACCATCTAGTGTTGGCACCTCCGGGTTGCGGCAAGACAGCAGTACTGGCCGAGCGCATTGCATGGGCCCACCAACAGGGGGTGGCATTCAGCCAGATGGCATGTCTCACCTTCACCAACCGGGCATCGAGGGGCATGAGCGAGCGCATTGCAGAACGACTGGGCAGCCAGGTGGCCGACGGCAGTTCGCTCGACGAGCTTTTCGTGGGCAATGTCCACCGCTTCTGCTCACAGTTTCTCTTCCAGAACGGCATCGTTGCCGAGCAGGCCGCCATCATCGACACCGACACGAGCATCAGCATTCTGGCCGACTTTCTGGGCGACGACGAACTGCGCGTGCTGGGCGATACAAGGTTGCGACAGCGCTATTCGGCCATCATCAACCTGCAGCACCTGATGTACCAATGCGAGCACCACTATCCTGGTTCGCTAATGGTGCATCGCGATGCACTGGAACCCCGCTTGCTGAAAGAGCTCTGCATTGCTTTCCGTGTCGACTACACACAGGAGGCGGCTATCGAGTTCTATCGGCATGCCGACCACTACCGCGACGAAGGCATGCCGCTGAGCAGCGAGGCGCAAGCCCTGTTGACGGCCTTCTATGCCGCACGGCGCTATGAAGACTACAAACAGCAAGGCGACCTGCTGGACTTTGAAGACCTGTTGCTGCTCACCTACGACGCGATGACGACGGAGCAAGCCTCCTGGAAGAAATACGACTGGCTGCAGATAGACGAGGTGCAAGACCTGAACCCACTGCAGTTGGCCATCGTCGACCTGTTCACAGCGCCCGATGCCACCGTGGTCTACTTAGGCGATGCCCAGCAAGCCATCTTCTCGTTCATGGGGGCGAAGACCGACACGTTGCAGGCACTCAGGCAGCGAGTCGGCGACAAGGGATTCCACAACTTCTTCCATAACTACCGTTCGCCCAAATACCTGCTCGATGTGTTCAACGAGTACGGGCAGCGCCAGCTGGGCATCGACCGCGACCTGCTGCCCACCACGCAAGACCTTACCCCCATGCGGCCTGGCGACCTGATGCTGGCCGACCGCGACACCTTCATCGACGAGGTGAACCTGGTGGCGCGCATGGTACGTCGGCTCTACGAGGCCTATCCCAACGAGACAACGGCTGTCGTCGTGGCCTTCAACAGCGATGCCGACGAAATCAGCGCTGCACTGCCCAGCCTGCCTCACTTCAAGGTGTCGGGCACCGACCTTTTCTCCACGCCTGCCGTCCGCCTGCTGCTGGCCCACCTCAGCGTGGTGGCTATGGAGCATAACTTCATCGCGTGGTCGCAGTTGCTGACAGGTCTTCGCGTCTATAGTGCGCAGTCGGCTGCCCGACAGTTTGTCCACCAGCTGATGGAACTCTCCATCTCGCCCGTCGATTTTCTCTGCTACGACAACTCTACTTACGTTGCCGAGTTCCTAAACGCCTACGAGCAGCAGGACCTCGTCATCTTCGATACTGAGACGACGGGCCTCAACGTCTTCGAGAACGATGTGGTGCAGATAGCCGCCATCCGCGTACGACAGGGAGTGGTGGTTGGCGAGCTGAACCTGTTCATTGAGACTGACCAAGAGATTCCACCCATGCTGGGCGACATCGTGAATCCCTTGGTGGAAGAGTATGCCCGACAGCCCCACATGTCGCACGAAGAGGGGCTCCGACGCTTCTGCGAATTTGCCAAAGACTGCGCCATCCTGGGGCACAACGCCACCTACGACTATCAGATCATGGAGCACAACATGCAGCGCTATGCCCCTACCCTCTCCATGCACCAACTGTGGCCTTGCTATTTCGACTCCCTGAAACTCATCCGGCTGCTGCGACCCCGTTTGGGCAGCTACAAGCTGAAGGACCTGCTCGTCGAACTAAGCCTTGAAGGCCAGAACTCACACCTGGCCAGCGATGATATCATGGCCACGCTCAGCCTCGTCAGCTACTGCTATGGGCAGGCCCGTCCGTTGGTTGCACGCCAACAGGAGTTCTGCGCCCGTCACCAACACACCATCCGCAAGTTCCGCGCTGTCTATCAGGAACTTTTCTTCCACGCCCACAACCTGCTTTATCAGCCATCAGGTCCCACGGTTCTCGCCGAAGAGTTGCAGTACGCTTACGACTACCTGCGCCGTCAGGAACGCATCGACCGCATCGACAAATTGCCTTACATCACCCGTTATATTGAGCTCGATATGCTGTCGCCACAAAGCAGTTCGTTACAGGCCGAGCAGTCGAGCAACTATTCGCTGGCCGAACAGCTCAGCCGCCACTTGCAGGAACTGACCACCCTCAAGGAGGCCGACCTCTGCGGCTCGTTGAGCATGCAGGAGCGTGTCTTCGTCTCCACCGTGCACAAGGCCAAGGGTCTGGAGTTCGACAATGTCATCGTCTTCGATGCCGTAGAGGGCAAATACCCCAGCGCATACGCCGACACCGAGCAGAAGCAGGCCGAGGAGGCCCGCAAGTTCTACGTGGCCATCTCGCGTGCCCGTCGCCGTCTCATCATCACCTGGTGCCGCCACAGCGTCACGCGCTACGGCCGTTGGATGGAGAAGACCCTCACCCCCTTCATTGCCCCCATCCGCCAATATTTCTAAACAACGGTCATACGTGAACGCTTAATTCACAAAACTCCTATTATATGTTCATTTATGAACGCATTGTTAATTATATGTAAATAATTAACGCCAAAAGAACAAAACGGTGAAAATTATCTTATCTTTGCAACCATGAGCACAACAACAGACGTACAGAGTCAACCACCGACAAGGGTTATCATCATGCTGGGACAGCGCTACAAGGCTACACGTGTAGCATTAGACATCACCCAAAAGGAGGTGTCAGAAAAGACTGGCATCAGTATGAGTACGATTCGTCGGTTCGAGAACGGGCTAACTTTCAACTTAACATTGGCACACTTCATTGCACTTTTACAAGCCATCGGCTTTGCTGCCAATCTGGAGGATGTCATACCAGAGATGTTGCCCGATCCGAACGAACTTTTTAAACTGCAGAACAAGCAACGAAAACGTGCAAGTCATGGAAAACGTGGTATTGGTTAAGATATGGGGCAAGCCCGTAGGTACTATTATGTGGGACAATCGACGCAAACGTGCCATCTTCAGCTATGACAAAGAGTTTATCAGCCGAGGCATGGATATTGCGCCGTTAACGGCATCCATCCGTAATCCCAGGTACAGTCTGCCTTTCTTAGGAGAGACCGACCGCGATATTTTCTCTGGGTTGCCAGCCTTCATTGCCGACTCACTGCCTGGTGGATGGGGAAACTCCGTCTATAACGCATGGGTGGCCGAACATCATCTCAGTTCGCGACAGATAACACCTATCGACAAGCTGGCCTTTATCGGCAAGCGTGGCATGGGCGCACTGGAATTCGAGCCAGCCATCCCCATCGACGAGAACAGGGATATCGCCTTGAATGATCTCTACCTACGTGCCAAAGAGATTCTGAGAGGCCGTGAACAGGTAGCGGCCCACACCAGCCAACTGAACATGGACGTGCTATACGAGGTAGGCACATCGGCCGGTGGTAATCATGCCAAAGCCGTCATTGCTATCAACAAAGAAACTGGTGAAATCCGTAGCGGCCAGATTGACTTATCGAAAGACTACACCTATTATCTACTGAAGTTTGAAGAGCATGAACACTATCCGCTGACCCGCATCGAGATGGCCTACTACGACATGGCACGACTATGCGGCATCCACATGATGCCCTCGCGACTGATTGACATTGGTTGTGAACGACATTTTTTAACAGAGCGCTACGACCGTGTGAACGGACAAAAACTGCACACACAGACATTGGCTGCCATGATGCCCGAGGCCTCATCCTATGAAGACCTGCTGGATGTCTGCATGAAACTCCAGTTGCCGTATGCCGAGTTGGAAGAGACCTACCGCCGTACCGTATTCAACATTCTTACCTGCAACGTAGATGCACACATCAAGAACTTCTCGTTCATGATGAAGGAAGCTGACTCGTGGCATATCACACCCGCCTACGACCTCACTTTCTCCTGTTTTAACCCTGGCAACAACTTTGACCCAGCCCATTACCTGAGTCTGAACGGGAAAACGATGAACATCAACGCCAACGACCTGCTGACATTGGGCCGCATCTATAACATCAAGAATCCCAATGCCATCATCAAGGAGAGTGTGGCTGCTGTTTCTGAATTCAGAAGCATCGCTGCAAAATACGGTGTCAGTGAACCATGGATAGACAAAGTGGAGCGCCACTTCGCCGAGATGTCGCCCGATCTGCTATCCTGTCTTAGCGGCTACAAGCCACATGTATTCAGTTTCATGTTGGGCGACGTTCATGTGGAGGATGCCCAATGGACGGAGATGGGCAACGGTGCCATGCGATTGACAGCCAAGCTCAATGGCAAGGAATACCGCGCCACTTTCAGTGCGAAATCGCCTAAAGGGCGCGAAGCCATCGAACGGGGCGGCACGAAGATGGCGCAGGAAGACCTGCGCCAGTTCGTGGAGACATTGTTTCTGCCCCGCTATCAGGAGCAGAACGATTAGCACTGAAAGTCATTCCATTCCTCATCCTCTTCCTCATCCCATTTCCTGCGTCTGCGCGATGCAGGGTCTTTCTGACCCTCCTCGTCAACGCCGCCGTAGTCAATGCCTTTCTCAGGATCGGAGACACCAGAGCCCATCAGCAGATGCGAGAGTTCAACAGCCGAGATTGTCAGCTGCGGACAAACATATATCTTGTTCATAGTCATTTTCCTTTCGTTATTTTACAATCGTTTTCTTACCGTCTTTGATATAAAGGCCCTGACGCGGATGCTCCACGCGCTGTCCCTGCAGATTGTAGACCTGTCCGCTCTGACGGGTTCCTTCAATCTCCCGGATGGCACTCGTTTCATCGCTTTCAAAACCAAAGCTAATACGGGTACTCGCTTCTTCCATTGATGACAATACGTCTTCGAAAGTGAAGTATGCACGGTAGGCTTTCATTTTCGTTGCACCTGTAGAATACCAGAACTTGTTATCGCTGATGAACAGGCTCTTATCAGGAACTACCGTTTGTGCATGATAAGTTCCGATGAATGTTCCGTATACATGGCGGCGGGCACCTCGACCCTCTGCATATTCGGCAATAGCGTTTTCCTCGTCAGGAGTAATGGTAGAAGTTGTGGTAAACTCTGTAATATTGTGTGAGACCTTTATTAGATACGGATAGTTCGCCAGAATTCCTTCCGATAGATCGGCATCAACAAAGTGGACGTTAATGCTGTTGACATGCACCTCGTCATCAACCTCATAGTCAGAAAACTCCAACAACTGCACATCATCTCCAAAAGCGGCCTTAACCTGAGCCTCTGTCATTGCGAAGGGCAGCACAATCGTATTCCAGTCGTTGGCCTTAATAGTACGAAGTACTTTGATGTCAACGTTTCCATCACTGGCCGTGGGACCCGTCGTGGAGTTTTCGTCCAGAATGGTAACAACGTTTTCCGTAACAGCACTCACTAAGATGGAAGCCATCTGGTTGTCACTATCCATCGAAACGTAAACTGTCACACCTTCTTCCAATGCGCCCAAATCCACTTCCCATTCTCCATCTACGACATGTCCTTCATACATTGTGTTGTTTACAAATACATAAATCTTGCCATCAGAAGTTGCCGTTCCTGCGACCTTGGCATGTTCTCCGCTACTACACGACGTGATCAAAGGCGGTGTACACTGACTGATATTATATGGATAAGTCAATCCCTCATTAATTGCCCATTGGGTATCAAAGTCAAAGCCCATTCCTTTGTATGTGTTTTTACGCTTTAGCGTGTTTGCACCCAAACCTGTACCATTATAGTCGTTATCTTCAATGGAAGTTTCCACACCTGCCTTATAAATTTTAGTTGTGATGCTAGCAAAGTTGTCTGCAAATGCTTGGCTAAATATTCTGTATGCCGTATTCTCTGATGTTATTTCATCCATATAACACACATTATTCTTAATGGTAACATATCTATTTACGGTCATGTAATAGGTAGATGCTGCCGCGCGAGCCCCTATGATACCATTAGTGCTACTTAGACCATTTATCGTTCCCCCTGCAAGATTTCTGCATATCGTGACATCTAATGGCTCTTGAAAATAAGCACTGACTTGTCCGGCGACACCGCCACAAATACTATTGGATTCTATTTGCCCCGAGAAATGATTGTCTACAATGTTAGAAATCATATAATTTCCCCAAGATTCCCAATATTGTCCTTGAACATCTCCAACAATACCGCCACAATAGGTATTTGCTATAATATGGGCAGAAGAATAATTCCCCTTTATACTGGTTGAACATCTTACATAAAATTGATTATTCCCATGATATACATTTCCCACTATTCCGCCTACATAATTATTTCCTGTCAGCCTTCCCCCTATACAGACATTGTCTCCAATAGTGAATGCAACACTGCTCTTTGTTCCCCCCACGAAAATACCGCAGTAGTTATTACCATTTATGACAGGATTCACAAGGCAAATATTGTGTATATTCGCTCCTTCAACATATCCAAATAATCCAACATAATCAGTGCTCGGTCTGTTGATATAAAGTCCATTTATAGACTTGTTATTT
The DNA here is from genome assembly GCA_017458225.1 of Prevotella sp. Classification (GTDB taxonomy): domain Bacteria; phylum Bacteroidota; class Bacteroidia; order Bacteroidales; family Bacteroidaceae; genus Prevotella. The sequence continues at coordinate 50,018 of JAFTFX010000029.1, forward strand.
CCATCGACAGTGCCCGTAAAAGGAGTCGTCTTTGTTCCTATCGGAGCCCAGCCTTGACTAGGACTCTCCTCGGCAATCCAATCTGTCAGGTCAATGTCGTTCATCAACTTGTAGTGGGCCGTCAAGTTACTACGAACATCAAAAAGGTCAAAAGCGTCTTTCACTTGATACGGGTCTTCTGCCGTACCAGAACCGCTCATCTGTGCCTGAGCCAACAATGGAACACTGGCAAGACCTGCGAATAATAACTTCTTTAGAATCATCTCATTTCTTCACGCCTATAGCCCCCAGATTCGGCCTTTACAAAGTTTTTTGATAGTTTTGCTAACGGCATAAAAAAGATGTGGGAACTATACTCTTGCTCGTCCCACAGATTGAGGCTCTCGCATTGCCCTACGAAGTTGAACGAGCAAGCATAGACCCCACACTGACATGCATACAATCTTCCCCTGCATAAGCATAAGAAGTAAATGTATAATCACATCATATGGGCATCTACCCTCGCCATGTTCGAGACTTCGTAGTGAATTTGCGAGATTCCAATCTGTCAAGAACAAAGCGTCAAAGTAAACGCCTTTTAGTATGTCGTGGCTCTCATGGAGTGGCTGCCTGTCCGGACGTGGCTGCGCTTCATCGAACTCTGAGAGTCGGGGGCAAAGATAAGACAAAAAATCCGAACCGCCAAGCGATTCGGAGAAAAAGTGGTCTAAATCTTTCGTTTTAGCTTATTAGGATGCATCCGCATATCCCAGAATGCTGCTATGTAACGATGAAAAAATAAGTTGGTATAAAATAACAAAAGCAGGTAAAGCACGTTGTTTCCCTATAGTTTTTATTATATTAGCATCAACTTGCTGATTTTCTTTGTTGGTATAATATTATTATGCAACATTTGTAAAAAACACAGAAAAAAAGGTCGAATATATAAAAAAAATGCAAAAATCCTTTGTTTGTTCTAATAAAACGCCTTATCTTTGCAAAAAGTTTAGGTTGAGCTAAACATTGAAACAATAGAATGGCTGAATATAAAACAGAAATATTGGAATTGGTTAATAACCCCAGCTACACATATTATAAACTGTATGTTGATGGTAAGTGTAACTTTGATGAGTTCTATGAGGAGGTTGCGCACAATGTTGCAGACATGAAGAGTATGACGGCAATTATTGCATATATGGACTCATTAAGCGCACAGTTACTTCCGAGTACAATATACAACTATATACACGACAATAGAAGAACTGATATTTATGAGTTTAAGAAAAAGAATATCAGAGTCTATGTAATAGACCAACGTCCTAATATATATGTTGTAATGGGCGGATATAAGGGCAATCAGAAGAGGGATATAGCCAATCTCAAAGAAAAGGTTAAAGAATTTCCATTAAAATAGAAAACTTAAAAACAGAAACGATTATGACAAGAGCGGAATTACTGAAATCACCAGACTACTGGGTTGCTTATATACAAGTTGCCTTGTATAATTGTGCAGAAAAGTTCATGAATGATAACGGAATGAACAGGACACAACTGGCAGAGTATCTTGGAGTATCAAAGGGATATATATCCCAGCTCCTAAATGGAGACTATGATCACAAGATTTCCAAACTAGTTGATTTGTCCTTAAAATTCGGGTATGTTCCCAAGCTTGAATTTGAAGAGCTGAAAGACTACATAAGAGAAGATTCTGATAGGCAGTTCTATTCATGGGTGGAGCGTGAATATCTACCAAAGGCTTTGAGTAAAGATGTTACAATAGATATGAAGGTTGCCTATGCACAGCCCCAAGACGTAGGATATGAAAAAGTTGCATGAATTTATGGTAAGGTTTAGAATGATTAAGATAAACACTGTTCAATTTGCTATCTTGAGCAAAGAAGTTGCAGATAGTTATGTAATTGAAACGAGTGCAAATATAAAACACACGGTTGATGGAAGTTCTATCGCCGTGGACATGACGTTCTCTTTCGAGAACAACAAGGAGAAAGGAATGATTTTGCAAGTACTTTGCGAGTTTGGTATTCATCCTGAAGATTTGCAGACAATGACATCTGGAAACAAAGTGACAATTCCCAAAGGCACCCTTGACTATTTTGTTGCCCAAACGGTTGGTACAGCGCGTGGAATCCTTCACTGCAAGACAGAAGGAACACCTTTCAACGGTGTCATTATTCCGCCAATGAATGTAACCACCATGCTTGATTCCGATATGATAATAGAATTGCCTGCAAAATAGGAAGTTTTCAACCTCACCAAGGGTATGTTCTCAGCAAATCATCAGTGATAGCTATCACTGATGATTTGTAATTTTTGATTTCAAACAGCTTTAAGAATAGTGTCCTTTGCCCAGCACGAGTTGATAGAGATCCTGTCTGATATGGATATTAGGCTCATCAGCCAACTTGATGAGCGGACTGAGCGATTGTTTCTTGCAACAAGGGCTAATCATTTGGGAAAGCATGGGGGACTTTGGTGTCTGCCCCGCTATCAGGAGCAGAACGGTTAGCACTGAAAATTACACGCCAGCCATAACCATAGAGCAACTTCATAACAGTAGCGGATTAGCCTTCCACTCCACTAATTTGTATTTTTCCATAATCTCAAGGTTTGGGGGTTGCGAATTATTCCCATAGCCTCACCTCTTCAGCCGCTACTTTCGCTATATTTCACTATTTTTGCACAATACCGTACCGACTTTAAACTATTTTTATTACCTTTGAACCTGTATTCTGCAAAAGAGTGCAAGACATATTGCTCAATAACCTCACAATCGCCACCGTGATAATGAGCAAAACTTCTAATATTGGGACTGACCCTGTAAAGGGCGCAGCATCCCCATATTTAGAAGTGGCTTGTGGCGAGCCGTGAGGTGTATGGCGAATGTCTGCGCCTCTTACGTTCAGATGACATTAACTAAAAACTCAAGCACATATGAAAAAGATTTTTTACTTTGCAGTCTTAACCATTATGTTAGCTGCGTGTGGCCAATCACAAGAGCAAAAGGCAGACACCTTAATCAAGGAGATTTAAAAAAAGTCCCTTTACAAGCCAGAGACCTATAAGCCAATTGAAACAAAGGTTGACAGTGCCTTTACCCCTTATGACGATCCGAAGTTTTTTGAGGAGCTATCCGAATTAAGTAAGTTGGACTCTGAATATGAGGAATTGGAATCTAAAGCTAAACATGCTAAATCAACGATGTCAATTTGGAGTGGCCCATATATGACTAACTACGGCAAGAACGAATACAACGAAGCGAAAGCCGAATTTGAAGAGGCAAATGAGCAAATGGAAAAGTTGCGTGATAAAGGCAGGAAAAAATATGAGAAGATTGCTTCTCTGATTATGGGAGAACGAAGGTTTATTGGCTATAAAGCCATACATAATTATCGTGCAGACAATAATGCGGGAAATACACTAATTGGTAATACCATCTTCTTTATTGATAAAGAGTTTGAACATATCATATATTCGCTAGATGTTGAAGAATACAATCAAGTGCAAGAAGCTATAAATCAATTTAAAGAGCAATTGGAAGAAGAATTTGAGAAAGAAAAATAGGATTTGCAAATATAAACCGTGAAAGTGTTGGATGGGCAAAAGTTTTTTTACTACCTTTCCTGCGATTTCAATTATAAATCTAAAAGCGGCAGGCACCGCTATACAAATGGGCTATTTAATTTATGGAAAAAACAAGAGTGACTTTTCTCGATGAGAAAAGGGTATTAGTAGAGACTGTCTACGGAAAGAACTATGTTGTCATGTTTAGTTCTAACTATCATTATCAGTTAGAAGAATGTGGATTTAAGTTTACAAATTTCTTTGCTTCATTATTTGACAAGTATTATCGTGGCGATGCAAATGTCATTATGGGTGATATTTGTCGAGGCTTGGCACAAGCAAACTTGGAATTGGTCTTTGGGTATGGTGAAGACCGAGATGTTGAGCGTAAACGCATTGGTAAGAGAATCAAACAACTTAGGACGCGAAAGGGGCTTGACATAGAGACTCTGGCTAGGCAAGCAATGATTAATCCAACAAATTTAATCAAAATTGAGGATGGAAGATATTCTATCAAATATGATGTATTAGCGAGCATTGCTTCTGCTCTAAATATGAAGATAGATTTTGTTGAACTTTAATCGAGAACACAATGACTAATATTAACGATTTCACGCAAGAAAGGACTTGTGTGTATAAGGGTGAAGTGTATACAGCCAGAGATAATGGTGCCATAATGAGACATCAACGTAAGGAGCTGCGAAAGCGAAAGTTGGACATGATATGGTCTTTTGGAAACCCAAATAATCTCGGCTATCTGGAGTATGGCGGTGAGAGAGTACATCGCATTGTGGCTACGGCATTTCATGGACAAGCTCCAACTGACCAACATGTGGTAGACCATATAGATACTAATAAACAGAACAATCGTCCAGAGAATCTTCGATGGCTTACCAAACTTGAAAACATCCTCAATAATGAAATAACAAGGAAGAAAGTCGAATTAATATGCGGAAGCGTTGAGGCCTTTTTGAACAATCCATCCTTATTGAACGGCTATGAGACAGAGGATAAAAACTTCACGTGGATGAAGAACGTAACGCCAGAAGAAGCCAAAAATTGCTTGAATAATTGGAAACACTGGGCAAAAACTGCTGCACCTAATCCAGATTATAAAAAAGAAGAACGACATATTGGCAACTGGATATTTGATACCCATTCAAAAAAGGAGCCTAACCATGTTGCGATAGGAGTAAATTCTTCCACATCAGTCAATATCGATGACTATGAACCACATTCAATATTTGAGGATGTAAGTAATGGCAATGCTTTAGATACAGAAGAGCAGATGGGCAAAGTATTTGGAAAGAAAGAAGAAAAAACAGAGGAAGAAAAGGAATATGACGGCTTGTCAGATTCACTTACTTCATCTGCTTTGCAAAGATATTGGAGAACTCCAACAGAATTCCCTTGTTGTCCTTCTGAGGTAAAAGAGGACGGGCTCAATATATACAAAAATCATCTTGAAGAGGGAGCTTTGTTCTCCTCTAACAAATTTGCAAAGTATTATGTTATTGCCAAATCTATTATTCCCGACAAAGGAGATTTAATAGTTCTCTGCACAAACAATGAAGGTGAAAACATCTTTGGAGCATATGCATTATGTTCTGTCAAAATTGAGAATGAAAAATTTGTACACATGAGCATTAAACGTTTTGGCGACAAAAAAACTGCTACAAGTTTTTTCAATTTGACAATCGGTAAGACAGAATGGACTGAGGATGATGTTATCATGTGGGACACATAAATCCATGTAAACACAAATCAAATCTATAGTAGCCGTCCGTCGTGGCGGCTTTTCTTCTTGCCTCTTTGGCTTCTTGTGCTCCGTTCTTGCTTTCATCGCTCTTCGGTGATGCAAAGGTACAGACAATATTTCTACCTTGCAATGGATAAGTAAATCGTAAGAGTTGCAAACTAATTCACTTTAATCTAAGCAAGGCATCCACTTCTTGATTATTCTATTGAAAGCATATCAAGGAATTGTTGCGGCTCATAGACCTCAATCTCTGCGGCACCGAAATCGCTGCTGTTGCGCGTGATGATGGCATCGGCACCCTCACGGATGGCAGAATAATACTGCATGGCATCCTCGAAGTCATAGAAACGGGAAGCAATGGCCTCGTCGACGATGAGGGAATCAACAGGCGTGACATTACACATCTTGACGAACTCGGCGAACATGGCAACTATCTCTGCATTGGTTTTCTTGTGATGAGCATTCATAATGTAGCTTGCCGTGGCAAACGACAATGAGGATACGAGCAAACAGAAATTGCCGTCCCTGGCCATCGTCACAATTGTAGAAGCAGCTACATAGTCGCGCCGACTGGCAAGATAGTCGATGAGGATATTTGTGTCGAGGAATACTTTCTTTCCCATAAGTCAGCCATATTTTTTCATAAGATACTCCAGTTTCAGCTGGTCATAGTCAGCATCCTCAGGCAGTTCAAAGCCTTTGACGAGATTAGCTACTTCAGGCGAGATACGCATATCCTCGCGGCGTATTTTCGGCCAACCGTTATTGGTTGTGGCCGCTGCTTTCTGCATTCCAGAGTTCTGCTCGCCCGCTCGGCCCTCTGGGACGCTTTCCCCAGAAAGAACCCGTAGCCTTTCTGCTTTTACTTCCTCATATAGGTGGTCGGCGAGCCACTGCTTATTGCTCGTCGAGAGTGCCATCGAATGGAGGAAGTTCAGCACCGTGTTCATTGAAATTGTCAAATCCATATTCTTGCTGTTTAGAAATTATGGCGCACGGACGGTGCCGCTCGACCTATTATCGCTTATACCTGAAGGGTCTTAAGGAGCCGAATGCAATCAAACTCGCTTGAACTGCTGAGGCACAGCCCTTTCTCGCACGCTTTTGCGTGCAAAGTTAGCAATTATTTCGCAGAATAACAAAACTTCGATGTTTTTTCCACATTATTACGGCCTATTATGGATCAGCCCGAAAATAGTCGTTCACCGCCAAGACATGCAAGCCACTGTATTTCAATGGCTTACTTCTCCCAAAATTTTGTTTGTGTTTGGGAGAAAAACTCCGAGCGTCTCGGAGTAATTCTCCAAACGTCGCGGAGTGATACTCCAAACGTCGCGGAGTAATACTCCGAAAGTCCCGTAGTAATACTCCGGAATACTTGGAGAAACACTCCGAAAGTTTAGAAGCGCTGCTCCGTAAAAGTTTTTGCGAAAGATGTTTGTTCGTCTCAATTATTGTTTGTAAATTTGCCGCATGATTAACCGAGAACTACTACAACCGGAGAGCATTGTCGTCATTGGCGGCTCGAACAACGTGCACAAGCCTGGTGGCGCTATTGTGCGAAACATTCTGAACGGCGGTTACGATGGCACCCTGCGCATCGTGAACCCCAAGGAGACGCAGGTGCAGGGCATCAAGGTGTTTCACGACATCAGCGAACTGCCGCCCACGGAGCTGGCCATCCTGGTGATTCCTGCCAAGATGTGCCCCGATGCTGCCGAGATGCTGGCAAAGGAGAAGGGCGTGCGCGCCTTCATCATCATCTCAGCCGGCTTCGGCGAGGAGACGAAGGAGGGTGCTCAATACGAGCAGCGCATTCTGGACACCTGCGAACGGTATGGCGCAGCACTCATAGGCCCCAACTGCATCGGTCTGCTGACGCGCTTCCACCATTCAGTGTTCACCAAACCTATTCCCAACCTGAACCCGAAGGGCGTTGACTTTGTGAGCGGCTCGGGAGCCACGGCAGTGTTCATTCTGGAGAGTGCCGTCATCAAGGGTCTGCAGTTCAACAGTGTGTGGTCGATAGGCAACGGCAAGCAGATAGGCATTGAGGACGTGCTGCAATACATGGACGAGCACTTCGATGCCGAGAAGGACTCGCACGTGAAACTGCTCTATATCGAGAATATTGCCAACCCCGACAAGCTGCTTTTCCATGCCGGCTCGCTCATTCGCAAGGGCTGTCGCATTGCGGCCATCAAGGCAGGCTCGTCGGAGAGCGGCAGTCGGGCGGCATCGAGCCATACGGGGGCCATTGCCAGCAGCGACTCGGCCGTAGAGGCCCTGTTCCGCAAGGCTGGCATCGTGCGCTGTTTCTCGCGCGAAGAGCTGACCACCGTGGGCTGCATTTTCACCCTGCCCCGACTGAACGGCAAGAACTTTGCCATCGTGACGCATGCCGGCGGCCCGGGTGTGATGCTCACCGATGCACTGTCGAAGGGCGGACTGAAAGTGCCCAAGCTGGAAGGTCCCGTGGCCGAGGAGCTGAAAGCGCAGCTGTTCCCCGGCTCGTCGGTGGCCAACCCCATCGACATTTTGGCAACGGGCACGCCTGAACACCTGGGACTGGCCATCGACTACTGCGAGAAACGGTTCGAGAACATCGATGCCATCATGGTTATCTTCGGCACGCCGGGACTGGTAACGCTCTACGAGGCCTACGACATGCTACACAAGAAGATTCTGGAGTGCAAGAAGCCCATCTTCCCCATCCTGCCCAGTCTGCACACGGCTGGCCCCGAGGTGGAAGAGTTCCTGAAGAAGGGGCACGTGAACTTCAGCGACGAGGTGACACTGGCCACAGCCCTGACACAGATCATGAAGACACCGGCCCCGGCACCACCCGAAATAGAACTGTTCGGTGTCGACGTGCCCAAGATACGCGACATCATCAGTGCACAGCAGACCGACGGCTACGTCAGTCCCGACATTGTGCGCCAGCTGTTGCAGTGCGCCGGCATCCCGATGGTGCCCGAGCTGGTCTCCACATCCAAGGAAGAGCTGACACAGTTTGCCCAGAAAGTGGGCTTCCCCGTGGTGGCCAAGGTGGTGGGGCCCATCCACAAGAGCGACGTGGGCGGCGTGGCGCTCAACATACGCACGGCTGAACACCTGTCGCTGGAGTTCGACCGCATGATGCAGATACCCGATGCCACAGCCGTGATGGTGCAGAAGATGATTGGCGGAACCGAGATCTTCATCGGTGCCAAATATGAGGAGCGCTTTGGCCACGTGGTGCTATGCGGTCTGGGCGGCATCTTCGTGGAAGTGCTGAAAGATGTGTCGAGCGGCTTGGCTCCGCTCAGTTACAACGAGGCCTACTCAATGATTCGCTCGCTGCGCGGCTATAAAATAATAAAAGGTACGCGCGGACAGCAGGGCATCAACGAACAGAAGTATGCCGAAATCATTGTTCGACTGTCCACGCTGCTGCGCTTTGCCCGCGAAATCAAGGAGATGGACATCAACCCACTGTTGGCCGACGAGCACAACGTTGTAGCAGTGGATGCCCGCATCAGAATTGAAAAGGACTAAAAAACAATACATAAAGAAATGAAATTCATTCGCAACATTCTCACAACCCTGCTGCTCGCCTTCTGCTGCAGCATGCAGGCTGACGATCTGGCCTATCTGAGCATTGTGCAGACAGACGGACAGACCAACTTCAACATCAACACCATCAGGAAAATAACCTTCAGCGACGGCTACATGGTGTTTGCGCTGACCGACAATACCGAGCAGAAGCTGCCCCTGAGCAGTCTGAGCAGAATGTTTTTCTCGGCCGACGGCGTGGATGCCATCAAGACGGTGGAGAGCCAGAAGCCGGCCTTTGCACTGCAGGAAGGCGTGCTCAGCGTAGAGGCACAAGAGGGCACACAGGTAACCATCTACGACATGAACGGCAGACCCGTACGCAACACCACCGCCCAGAAAGCCGGCACATCAATCAACCTGAACGGCATGAGCAAAGGAGTCTATATCGTCAGGGTTGGTAAGGACATCAAGAAAATCATGAACAAATGAACTGGACGGAAAATGTCATTCTGGTCGATGCCGACCATATAGACAAGGTGGCCTTCAACCTGATTGTCAACTTCGAACGGATGATAGGCCGGCGCATTCCACCGGCCGACATGCCCAAGTGGATTGACTGCATAGCCCTTGACGGCGGCATACGCGAAGGCGAACACCTGACGCAGGTGGCACTGATACACGACAAGAGCAGGACGCAACTGGAAAACTTTGTTCCAGCGGCCTATGCCGAACTGGACGGCAAGGCGTTCAAGGACCATCTGGGCGAGTTCACCATCAATGCCTATCCCGTGGAACAACTGACGACGAAAGCCGACTTCTTTCTGGATGCCCTGCAAACGGTGTGCACACAGCAGGAAGTGAAACGGGTGATGGTGGTTGCCGGCGACGACCTGTACGACAAGGTGAAGAGCACCTTGCGCCGCATTGACGACGACGAGAAACGCATCACCGTCTTCAGCATGCAGCCCCATGAAGGCGGCAACTTCCGACAGGAGATTCTGGGCTACTCGCTCATGGCGGCGCTGGGCATCAGGGCCGACGAACTCAAGGAGCAATAGGCAACCGAACAACAACCTAAAAAAACAAACCATTAACGACCTGAAAACATGGCTACACTGACTATCTGTATCGTCACACTGTTCGTCATAGGCTATCTGTGCATAGCCCTGGAGAGCGTGACCGAAATCAACAAGGCTGCCATCGCGCTGCTGATGTGCGTAGGCTGCTGGACGCTGCTGATGGTGGCACCCGGCATCTACTACCCCGAAATAGCACCGGCAGAGGTAGTTCACCACATCAGCGAGGTGATAGAACACCACCTGGGCGACGCGGCCGGCACGCTGTTCTTCCTGATGGGAGCAATGACCATCGTGGAGATTGTGGACACCAACGGAGGCTTCAACTTCGTGCGCGACACAATGAAGACGCGCTCGAAGCGCAAACTGCTCTGGCGAGTGGCCTTCATGACGTTCTGCCTCTCAGCCATTCTGGACAACCTCACCACGTCAATCGTGATGATCATGGTGCTGCGCAAGCTGGTGCAGAGCCGCGAGGAACGTCTCGTCTATGCCGCACTCATCATCATCGCGGCCAACAGCGGCGGTGCTTTCTCACCCATCGGCGACGTGACGACCATCATGCTGTGGATCAAGGGCGTAATCACCACACAGGGTGTGATTACAGAGATATTCCTGCCCTCGCTGCTGTCTATGCTGGTGCCGGCCTTCATACTGCAATACTCGCTGAAAGGAAAGTTCGACAAAGAGCAGAACCTTCAGAAGGCCGACGTGAGCGCCTTCACCACCCGGCAGCGCAACATCATCTTCTGGCTCGGCGTGGGCGGTCTGGTGTTTGTGCCCATCTTCAAGACCATCACCCACCTGCCCCCGTTCATGGGCATCCTGCTGGTGCTGGGTGTGCTGTGGACCACGACAGAGATTTTCCACCACCAGATAGCTGAAGAAGACACGATGGCCAAGCGCGTCAGCGACCTGCTCTCCAAGATAGACCTCTCGACCATCATGTTCTTCCTGGGCATTCTCATGGCGGTGGCCGTACTGCAGGAGATTGGCGTGCTGACCATGCTGGGCGAGGGACTGAACGAGGCGTTCGACGGCAACTACTATCTCATCACAGGCATCATAGGCGTGCTGTCGTCCATCGTCGACAACGTGCCGCTGGTGGCTGGCTGCATGGGCATGTATCCCGTGGCCGAAGCTGGACCGATGGCCGTCGACGGCATCTTCTGGCAACTGCTGGCCTACTGTGCCGGTGTGGGCGGCTCGATGCTCATCATTGGCTCGGCTGCCGGCGTGGTGGTTATGGGACTGGAGAAGATCACCTTTGGCTGGTATATGAAGAAGATCACCTGGATAGCCTTCGCTGGCTATCTGGCCGGCATCCTGTTCTACTGGCTGGAAAGAACACTGTTCTTCTGAACTCCGGAACTCCTGAACTCCTGAACTCCTGAACTCCTAACGAAAAGGGGCATCCTCGATATCACATCGAAGATGCCCTTTACAATCATGTACTAAAAGCAAACAATAACCTAAAAAACAAATCTAACTATGGAACTTAGCATTTCGAAACTCTTTTCGTTTTAGTTCACGTTGCAAAGATACGACGTTTCCCGTATCGTGCAAAGAGGAAAACCCTAAATCTTGGTAGAGTTTTCCCTAAAACTATCAAAACAGGAAGAAAAATGACTACATGAAGAGCCGTTCCAGCGACGGAACGATGATGCGGCCACGATGCAACTCTACAAGGCCTTGCTGCTGCATCAGGTTCAGCGAGTGGCTCACGTCGAGCCTGCTGTCGTTCAGATGCTCAGCCAGTTGCGTCATCAAGATACGGAACTCCTTGGTGCCTGCCGGGTAGACGCAATGGTCAATAAAGAAACGCGCAATACGCTCTTCGAGTGTCTGGGGAGCCCTGCGCCAGAAACGGTGGGCACGCTGCTGGGCCGTAGCCGACAGCAGGTTCAGACAGTTCAGGCGGAAAGTAAGGAAGGTATCGAAGAGCCTGAGCACTTCGCTCTTTGACAAAAGCAGAAACTGGCAGTCAGATTCGGCCAGAACGGTCTTGGTGTATCGTGCATGGAGCCCAAACAGGCACTCAGGTTCAATCATCCACGGGGCCGACAAATGTTCCAGGACTTCGTAGCTGTGATCGTCGGGAGCCGATGTCACAGTGACAGTGCCCTTCACCAGAAACATCAGATGTGTGCTGGTATCGCCCTCGCGCACCACCACCTTGCGCTGTTCAAACTTGCGAAAGTCGAAACGGGTGTTGCCTACCAACTGGAGCAACTCTGAGTGGCTCATGCCCAAGAACAGCGAATACTGCTGCAAGAGAGCCATTGCTGATTCGTTATTTGCTGACAGCATCGTTCAAATTGCTGATTCGTTATTTGCTGACAGCATCGTTCAAGGTAGGAGAGCACCAGACGGCATAACGTCCCTCGGCATCGGAATAGATAAAATAGGCCAGCAACTCGCTCTGGCGCTCAAGCAAGGCCTTAGCACGGTCGATGCCCATCACCATAAATGCGGTGGCATAGGCATCGGCAGTGGCACAATCGGAAGCAAGCACCGTTGCCGAGAGCAGACTGTGCTGCACAGGATAGCCCGTACGTGGGTCGATGGTGTGGGCATACTTGCGCCCGCCGTTGTAATAGAAATTGCGGTAGTTGCCGCTGGTTGCCATAGCGCGGTCGGTCACATTGAGCACAGCCTGCAGACTCTGAGTGGCCTGAAGACTGTCCTCAGTGGGCTTTGTGACCCCGATACGCCAAGGCATCCTACTGGGGCTGATGCCCTGAGTGACCACCTCGCCACCAATCTCTACCATAAAGTTCTTCACGCCACGACGACGCAGCAGGGCGGCCACACAGTCAGCACCATAGCCCTTGGCCACCGCGCTGAAGTCAAGCATCACCCGATCGTCTTTCTTCAAAAGCTGTTGCGCCGTCTTGTCCAGCGTCAGCAGCTGCATGCCGACGAAGCTGCGCAGACTGTCCACCTGAGCATCGCCGGGCAGCGACTCGTTCTTGAAACCGAATCCCCACGCATTCACCAAAGGGGCCACCGTGACATCGAAGGCACCGTCGGTCTTCTGGTGAACATCACAAGCCAGCTCATAGACCTTCATGAAGCGCTTACTTAGCTGGGGGTGTTCCTGTGTGTTGATCTTCGACACCGTAGATTGCTCATTGAACATCGAGAACTCGTTGTCAACCGCTTTCAGCTCTTCCTCAATCTCGGCCTGCAAGTTCTGCTCACACTGGTATGTGATGCTGTACACCGTGCCGAAAACGAAACCATGATCTTTCTGATAAGGCATTGAACGCTGCTGCTTCACGATGAACAGTGTACCTGCTATCAGGAACAACAAGAAAGGCACCTGCCAAAACAACTGTTTCCGGCGTTTCTCACTCAGCCCCATAAAGCCATCAGTCCCTATCATAAAATTGCATTGTTTTAAATATCTATCGACACATAGAATGAGTAGCCCAGCACCGAGCTGTCCTGCAATCCAAAGCCAGGCACATACCACGTCTTACCTATCCCGCCGTCATGATGCGAGATACGGGCACGATAGCGCCCCGTCCACCCCAGATGAACCGGACCCACCAGTTTTCCGTCAAGGCCGAACACCACCTCAGCCCAGTGCTGGTTGCACCTAACGTCTGTCATCTCGAAGTTGGTGTCCCACTGCCACAGGGGGTCCTGGTATACGGGATGCGAAATGTCTACCTTATAGCTGGTGAAGCCATAGCGCAGGCCAACGAACACGCGGTTGCCCGTATGCTTCTTGTTCATGATGTTCACGTCGGCACCTATTCTGAAGTATGGAGCCGTGGTCTTGTAGCTGATGTTCGTCACCTCGTCATCTTCATGATTGGCACGGCCAATGCCCAGCTCCACAATGGGGAAATACTGATCATGCAGGTTCAGGCGCAACGCTCCCTCATACTGACCATACGACCCTAACTGCATCTGTGCCACACCCACCAGATCGAACGACACAGCAAAGCCACGAAACAACGGTATCGTGTCTTTTTCCAGTTTCAGGAACCGCTGTGCACTGGCTTCTGCCGAACAGGCAAGAAGCAGAAGAGCACTAATCGCGAGCCTTGAAATAGATACGGAGATGAGCGTACGAAAGGTCATAGTCTATATAAGGTTTGATAATCACAACACTGTCAATGCCGCTATGGGTACTCTTCACGCCGGTCAGCAGATGGAAGAAGGCAGTACCGCAGTCCACCGACTCGAAGTGCGGCAGGTCCATCTTCATCAGCCAAACCGTGTCGGTGACAGCCAGCCGGGTCGTTCCGAAGATCAGAGTGTCTACATCGCGTTGCTGGCTGATGGGCAGCGTCAGCTGTGTTGCATTGATTTGCTTGTTCAGCAGCACCGTGTCCTTTCCGTCCTTGCGCTTCGTCCACACCGTCAGGGTGTCCTTCAATGTGTCGTTCAGCTCATAGATGGTGGCGATGGTGTTCTGCACGGGGCACTCTATCGACGAGCAAGCCCCCATAACGACAGAAGTCAGCACTGCCGTTAGTACTGCCATTGGCAGCACCCACCAGTGCATCGTGTCTCTGTTCTTATTTCTCATTCCGACTTCCTAAATACTTGTTTCCACTTGATAATCGTTCCTGCTGTTCGACGACCGGCTGATCATATCGCCGATGAAGCCTGCCAGGAACAACTGGGTGCCAATCATCATCATTGTCAGTGCAATATAGAAATAAGGTGAGTCAGTCACCAGTCGCTGCGGTATGCCGTTGGCCAGGCACCACAGTTTGTCGGCACCAATCACCAGCGCGGCCACAAAGCCGATGAAGAACATCAGCGAGCCCAGAAAGCCGAACACATGCATCGGCTTTTTGCCAAAGGTGCTCAGGAACCACAGCGTGATTAGATCCAGATAGCCATTCACAAAGCGGTTCCAACCCATGAACTTCGACTCGCCATACTTGCGTGCCTGATGCTGCACCACCTTCTCGCCAATTCTGTCGAAGCCGGCATTCTTGGCCAGATAGGGAATATAGCGGTGCATCTCGCCATACACCTCGATATTCTTCACCACGTCGCGACGATAAGCCTTCAGTCCGCAGTTGAAGTCGTGCAGGTTCTTGATGCCGCTCACCTTCCGTGCCGTAGCATTGAAGAGTTTCGTGGGCAGCGTCTTCGACAGGGGATCGTAGCGTTTCTGCTTATAGCCGCTCACCAAGTCGTAGCCATCCTTGGTAATCATGCGGTAGAGCTCAGGTATCTCGTCGGGCGAGTCCTGCAAGTCGGCATCCATCGTGATGACCACATCGCCCTGTGCTTTATCGAAACCGCAGTACAGCGCCGGACTCTTGCCATAGTTGCGCCGGAACTTGATGCCATGCACATGGTCGGGGTGAGCAGTTTTCAAGTCGCAGATGATCTGCCATGAGCGGTCGGTTGAACCATCGCTGATGAAAATCACCTCATAGCTGAAACGATGTTCCTGCATCACACGCTCTATCCAACCATAGAGCTCACCGATTGACTCTTCCTCATTATAAAGAGGTATAACGACTGATATATCCATTCTTTTTTATCTACTTACTTTGTTTTCCTTTCCACCTGTTTGTTTGACCGCAGCAGTGCTGCTATCGGCAGTCCAACCACCATGCCCAGCATGATGTTCGATGTCAGCAGATTCACAGCCACATCTATGGGTCGCACTGTCTTCAGTTCTTCCAGCATTTGGCCTATCTGCTGTTCCATGCCATACTGCTTCAGCACCTCTGCCATCTCGGGAGTCTCCAACATCTGCCCTATGACATTCAGCACATAGCCCTGATCCAGAAAAGAAAAATAGGCAAAAACCAGCAGTGCAAACAACAGACTGCCATAAAAGAACATCAGCACCACATAGCCCCAGCTGCGCATAAACGAAATAACGCCGTCGCGCACATGGTCACGAAACAATCGTAACCGTTGGGCCACCAGAATAGGCGACGACAAAGCCAGCACCAATGCCACAATGCTCATCGCCCCATTCGTCAAACCAACAATATAGCATGCAAAGCTAAATGCCCACAACAATGACAGCAAAGCGCCGTCTATACGGGCAAAAGCCTTTAACTGAATATACTCCGGAGGTGTCAAAATTCAGATACATTTTTATATTTAACGATGCAAAATTACGCATTTTCCCTCACATAAGACTTACAAGGCTACAAAAATAAGTTAAAAACAAAATAATTCAATGTCAAACCTGCCATATTCGCATTTTTTTTACTACCTTTGCACCCGCTTTTAAGGCAAAACACGGGCAAGTCCTGTACGGCCAGCTCCCTCGGAATCCTCCAGGACGGGAACGTAGCAAAGGTACTTGGTTGTAGCGGCGCGATACAGACAGCTTGCCCACCCGCCTCTTTAGCTCAGTTGGCCAGAGCACGTGATTTGTAA
>JAFTFX010000007.1 GCA_017458225.1 Prevotella sp.
GATGTGGGCTATGTCATCTCCACAGCCCGTTCCAACCCCCTCGATCAGACCCTACGTTTCACCCTTGCCTTCGATATGGACGGCATTAAAGACTTATTAAGAAAATGAAGATACGTGTTGGTATGGGCTATGATGTCCATCAGTTAGTGGAAGGCCGTGACCTGTGGATGGGCGGCATCAAGATTAATCATTCGAAGGGCCTGTTGGGCCACAGTGATGCCGACGTGCTGCTGCACGCCGTCTGCGATGCCCTGCTCGGGGCAGCCAATATGCGCGACATCGGCTACCATTTCCCCGACACCGCCGCCGAGACCGACGGCATGGACAGCAAGGTCATCCTCCGCAAGACTATCGAGCTGATAGCCACCAAGGGTTATCATCTGGTCAACATCGACGCCACCATCTGTGCTGAGCGTCCGAAGATGAATCCCCATATCCCGCAGATGAAGGAGACGATGGCCCAGGTCATCGGCTGCGACGTCGATGATATCTCCATCAAGGCCACCACCACCGAGAAGCTTGGCTTCACCGGCCGGGAGGAAGGCATCTCCGCCTACGCCGTGGTGCTGATTGAGAAAGACTGAGTGGAGCCGCTTACTCGCCTTTGTCACCCAAGCTCCAGCTGGTTACGCACAAGGTCGTAATATAGTCCATGCTTGCTTGCAAGTTCTTTATGTGTCCCTATCTCGGCAACCTGGCCTTTGTCCAGTACTACAATCTGGTCGGCATTCTTTACTGTGGAGAGGCGATGTGCTACGACAACCACGGTCTTGCCTTGATAGAACTGCTCCAGATTCTCCACAATCTCACGCTCGTTTTTCGCATCAAGTGAATTGGTGGCCTCGTCGAGGAAGATGAAGTCGGGATTCTTGTAGACCGCTCTGGCTATCAGGATGCGCTGCTTCTGCCCTTGGCTTAGGCCGACACCGTCGCGCCCAATCTTCGTGTTGAACCTCAGTGGCAGGCTGAGCACAAAGTCTTTGATACATGCCAACTCCGCTGCCCACATTAGGCGCTCTTCGTCAATTTCCCCGTCGCTTACTGCAATGTTACGGGCGATTGACTCAGAGAATATCACACCGTCCTGCATCACCACGCCGCATTGCTGGTGCCACCACTTTACATTGTAGAGTGACAGAAAGCGCCCGCCAAGGAAGATGTCGCCGGTTCCCTCGGTTCCGTATACCGTATAGTATTGCAGCAGAAGTTTCACCAGTGTCGACTTGCCGCTGCCGGAGGCTCCCACGATGGCCGTCACCTTGCCCTCGGGGATGGTCAGGTTGATGTCTTTCAGAATCCACTTCGGGCTGTGCGGGTCGTACTTGAAGTTCACATCCTTCACCACTATCTCCTTAGTACCGAACTTATATCCCGTGTAGCGCCACCGCTCAATATGGTCTTCTTCCGCTGTGTGTATCTCGTTGATGCGCTCCAAGGACAGCTTCACATCCTGCAAGGCATAGCAGAAGTCCATTAACTGGCTTACTGGTGTGTTCAACTGTCCGATGATATACTGGATGGCGAGCATGGCGCCCAGTGTGAGGTTACCTTGAATGACGGCTGTGGCGGCAGTCACGGTAATCACAATGTTCTTCACCTCATTGATGAGTATACAGCCCGCTTCCTGCTGCTGTTTCAGCTTCAGACTTTTTGACTGCACGCCGAGCAGGTCGGCCTGTACCTGCTGCCATTCCTCTGTGCGCCGCTCTTCACACTGCTGTAGCTTAATTTCCTGCATTGAGGTGATCATCTGGTAAGTTTTGTTGTTGTTCTCCGCCTGACGGGCAAACAGCTCATAGTCGAGTACCCTCCTCTTGCGCAGGAACAGCATCATCCAGAGTCCGTAGAGCAGGCTGCCGATGATAAAGATGATGAAGATGTCTGTATCGTACCAGTAGAGTACGCCACAAAACACTGCAAGTGTTACCATCGCGAACATGGTGTTCAGCGACTGCTGTGTCAGGAATGTGTTCACCCTTGAGTGGTCGCCCATGCGCTGCATCAGGTCGCCCATCAGTTTGGTGTCAAAGAACGACATAGGCAGACGGAGCAGTTTGCGGAAGAAGTCGCTGACTAGCGAGATGTTGATGCGCATGCTCACTTTCAGCAGCAGCCACCGCCGCCAGAAATCAACCACCGTGCGACTCAGGGTCAGCATCAGCTGTCCGGCCAGTACCAACCAGATGAAGTCTATGTCTCTCTCCTTGATACCCGTGTCTACGATAGACTGCGTGAGGAATGGCAGCACCAACTGCAACAGACTACCCACCACCAGCGTCATCGTGATCAACGCCAATTGCCCCTTGTACCGTTTGAAGTATCTCATCAGGAACTTTAGCGAATGGTTCTCCTTTTTCATTTTGATTCTCTTCTTGTAGAATTCTCTTGTCGGGTTGAGAAACATGGCCACGCCCTTCTCCCCGTCTTCCTCCTTTGTGCCGGCCCAGTGTCGGCAGAAGGTCTCCCTGTCGTAATGCGTCAGCCCTAATGCCGGGTCGGCCACATAGAACTTACGTCCCTTCTTCACTTTGTAGAGCACCACGAAATGGTTTTGGTTCCAGTGGAGGATGCAGGGGAGGGGCGACTCTGCCAGACGGTCTGCAGTCATCTTCCCTGTCTGCGTCTCCATGCCCAGCTCCCGTGCCGCCTCAGAGATGCCGAGCATGGACACCCCCTCGGTGGTGGCATGGCAGAACTGGTTGAGAGCCCCCATGTTGTAGGGCATGCCATAGTGGTTGCATATCATTTGCAGACAGGCAACTCCGCACTCCATGCTGTCGTGCTGGTAGGCAATGGTGAATCTTTTCATTTCCTTTTTTCCTTACAGTCTGTTCAGCTCGCTCTGTCCGGCCGAGCCGCCTTTGTACTTGGACTTGGCGGGGTTGAAGGTGTAAGCCACGCGGACATAGACGCTCTGGTTGTGCGGATTGTTCCACTTTTCAAAGTGTGTGCCGTAGGTATCTAACGTCCAACGCTCACGAGAGGTGTTGAAGATGTCGAGCATGCCTGCCCTCAGCTGCCAGTTGCCGATGTCTTTCCTGATACTCATGCTGGCGGTGAAATAGGGTTTCTCATAGATGGTCTGCGTATATTTGGCAGACCGGCCGTCAATGTTAAACGTGATGGTCCACTTTTGTGGGAGCGACCAGATGTTCTTCCACTGATAGGTCAGGCATGCGCCGCTGTAGCTCTGGCCGTCGTTGTGTAATACCTGGCCTTCCGTGCCTATCTGCCACGATGGCTTCCAAACGCCTATGGTGGGTGAGTAGACCAGATTCGCATGATAAGTCTGCATGTCGTGATTCATGTTGTTTGCCAGCGTCATGGGGTATTCAGACATGACGCGGTTATAAAACACGCAGGCGTCCTTCAGTATGTCGTATGAAGCGTCAAGCACAAGATTGCGGTGTTCTGCCATCAGTGATATACTGTGGTTGTAGCAAGGCTGAAGATCGGGATTGCCCCGTTCGGCACTATAACAGCTGTTATACTGCACCTCTCCTCTCAACTCAAAATAACTGGGGCGCCTCACAATCGTGCGGTAGCCAACTATCAGGTTAAGTGGTTCACTGTTGTATGCCAGTGAAAGTGTCGGGAACAGGTTGTTGTACATACGGCTTGCGTCATCATTGTGCTTGTGGTTCATCTCGCTGTCGAAATCCACGTGCTCGTACCTCAGGCCTAAGCTGGCGGCCAACGCCCCAAACTGGCGGTTGTAGTCTACAAACACGCTTTGGGAATTCTGCTTCGACACGGTTTCCGTACTTGGGATACGTTGTGCCACCTCCTCGTTAAGCATCACGTAGACCTGCTCGCTCTTCGTATCGGTAACCTCAACGCCCCATTCTGCTGTTCCTCCAAACAGTTGGTTCGTATTCCATGCTTTCGCAGCCCAGAGGCGGTTCTTCTGCTCACTCTGGCTGCTGATTTCAGATAGAATGTTATCCTTCCATTCCTGCTGATGTCTATCGGTAGTTGTTTCATTATTGCTGTAGGTGGCGTCTATATTGAACTGCCAGCTGTCAGAAATGTCGTTCTGGTAGAAGGCGTTGACATGATGCTGGCCTCTGTGGTTGTTGTCTTTGTTGGCGAAATCCTCGTATGCTGAGATTGTATTGCCTTCGGTATAGGTGCCTTTCGATTTCGAACAGATCTTATTTGGGAAAGATTTGTAGAAGTTATATCTGACACCTGTCAGCTGGTTGTTGGTGATATTGTAATTGAAACCTCCTGTTAGGATGATGTCCTGATGATCGTACTCCGTCTTGTCTTCTGTCCTGGCATGAATCGGAGTGCTGTTATATGCAAAATGGTGATTGCTTATCTGATCTTCGTCAAACCTCATATAATTGTAAGTCCCGTTGAAGAAGATGTCAAGGTCCTGATGCCGGTAGTTCAGCCGGACTGCATCGTAAAACTCGTTGACGGTTTTCCGGTCATAACGTGTGATGACCTCTCCTCCAAGCCCTTCCCCGACGGGTCGGATGGTCGTGATCTTTATTACGGCATCCACATCAGCTGCGTAGCGGGCACCGGGGGTCAGGTCGATCTTGATGTCCTTGATGGCACTGCTCTTGATTTCGGCAAGCTCTTTGGAGTCACGCATCAGACGGTTGTTGATATAGACGATGGTCTTCTTCTTCCCAATGACGTTGAAGTTGCCATTCTCCCCACTCACCAAGGGCAGCTGGGCAAGCACGTCGTTGGCGTCGCCAAGTTTGCCAAGCACGGTGTTCTCAATGGATGCCACCAGTGCCCCGCCCCTCATCTTATAGGTTGGGCGGCTGCCTTTGATCACCACGTCGCCCACGGTCAAGGTCTCCGGCTCCATCATGATTCTCATGTCTGTGGATGGATGCAAGTATTGGGTCGTGTATCCCACATAGCTGATCTTCAGCAGCGTCCCTGCCGGTGCGTCACTGATCTGGAAACGCCCATTCTCATCAGAAGTGGTGCCGCTGACAAAGGCAGAGTCAGCTTCCTGTATCAGCGAGATACTGGCAAAGGCAACAGGTTCCTGCTGCTCATCAACCACTATTCCATTGACATGGATTTGAGCATGCACCAGATCACTCAGACCAACAAACAACAATAGCGCAATCTTTCTCATTTAATAAGCTCTCAATATTTCATCTTCAGCCGACGGTTGCTCTTTCAACAGGCATTCCTCTAAACGTGTATCATCTGAGAGGAATGTGCACAAATCGTATTTCTTTCCTTCGAAGACATTCTTATATCTTAACCAGCTGCACCCGCCATCACAGATAGGGAAGAATTTACACTCTTTACACTTTGGGTCATTATAGATGGTTGCCTCGTAGGCATATCTACTGATGAGCTGCGGATCAGTTAATGATTGTCCCTTAATATTGCCGACTATTCTCTCTGGATGATTAAAGTCGTTCCAGCATTTGTATAGTTCACCTTCTGGTCCTATTACAAAAGAAGAATTCCTACACGTCATACAACCTTTTGTCACTAATTGTGGATAAAAATCCACCTTTATGCCCTGATTTGATAGCTTCTGATAGAATCTGTATCTTGATTTTCCAAATAATGAATTGCAACACATGCGGTTATTCCCTTTTCCATCTTCTCTGATAAAGCCTGGGTAGACACTCAAACGATGATCATTTTCGTATCTGCTTTTTAAAAAATTCCACATGGTTTTGTAATCATCTTCATTTTCTCTATTGATATTAATGCGTAATGAAATCTTGCACGAATCAGGCATTTCAGACACTAACTTATCTACATTCCCCAATATCCTCTCGAAAGTCGGACGCTTATTTACTTTCAGGCATCGTGTTACATTATGATGTTCTTCCGTTCCGTCAAGAGATATCTGGATAAAGGTGAACTGATTATTCTTCATAAATTCTATTATGCGGTCATTGATAAGGAAACCGTTAGTAATAATAGACTGAGAAAACTTTATGCTGCATTCCTTTCGAATCCTATTGACTATCTTCTGCATGATGGGAAATGCCATAAGGGGTTCTCCACCGTACCATGTGATAGTCATATTGTTTGCCTTTTGATAACTATTGATGAAGAGGATCAGATCGTTAATGACATCTTCACCCATTACCTTGTCTTCCTTTTCACCTTCAAAGCAGTAGGGGCAGGCAAAGTTACAACCAGTTGTTGGTGCTATTACTAAATCTAATGAATCCTGGTTTCCTATTGAAGAAAGATAGTTGAGCCGACACTTGTGGTAGTATTCATATAGTTGCTCTTCATTGACAATGATTTTCTTGTTTAGCAATTCTTTGGCGACATCAGCTGGCAGCCTCTCAATATCTTCATTATCCAAGATTTCAAACAGCTCCTGAGATACAATTGAAAAGAAATTGGTTTCACTATTATACAAATAGTAGTTATTATCTCTTTCAAATAAATATGTATATAATGACTTCTTCATTGTTGAACAAATAATAGGGGCATGCCTACTTTTTGTAAGCAGTGCCCCAGTTAAACTTCTTGGTTATTGCTGGCCATTATCACCGTTTGAACCAGAGCAACTGTGTTTACAATTAGAGTCTTTACCAATACAAATGTCCCCTCTTCCACCTTTCAAGTTTTCAAGAGACATATCATCCATCTTCTCTTCCTCGTGAAGAACATTTAAAAATAATTTTTCCATAATTCTTGATCTTTTTTGTTTATAATTCAAGTTTCGCAAGTTAATTAATAATTGAGATAAGG
The DNA here is from genome assembly GCA_017458225.1 of Prevotella sp. Lineage (GTDB taxonomy): Bacteria > Bacteroidota > Bacteroidia > Bacteroidales > Bacteroidaceae > Prevotella. The sequence continues at coordinate 6,709 of JAFTFX010000007.1, forward strand.
TCGCAAAAAAAAGCACAGGGATTTCCGTATGTCGCGGAAATTTTGTAACTTTGAAGTGCTAACAAAAAAGTACAAAACCCTA
>JAFTFX010000030.1 GCA_017458225.1 Prevotella sp.
CCTCTCGACCTTACGGGGTAAGGGGGAACTAGTTCATGTCCCGTCGGATTACGCGCTTGTATGGCAAAAAAAACAGACAGGCATGTCTCAAATGACGGCAAGACTAGACCGTTGAAAAATTATCTGCGGATTTTAGGTTTTATTCTTACCAATATATAAATAACTGATTTAGTGAAAAATTATTGCAAAGGTACGCTTTTTATTGCAAAAAACGTGCGATGGTTCAATAAAAAGTGTTATCTTTGCACCGTTTTTACGATTCATCGCCTGATGACTCTTAGAAATTCCTGTTGGGGTTGACTGGATTTGACGGCAAGATGAAATGGTACGTAAGCACGCGGAGCTGGACTATGGGAGGCTCCTTAATCTCTTCTGTAGGAAAATTAATTGGCAACAATGAGTATGCTCTCGCTGCTTAATCGAAGCACAGTAGATTACGAGCTTAATTCGCTTACAAGGTAGGTGAACGAGACGTCGCTCCAAGGATCTGGTTCCGAATCCGAAGATCAAGCGGCGCAGATTAAATCGGAAATAGTCAGTACAGGCCTCGATGTACCGATGAAGACTTAGAGGATAAGGGTACGATTGGTGGCTTGGGTCTTGTCGCGCCACGAAAACGAAGGCCAAGATAAGCGTGTAGAAAGCGTATGGTTTCCTTGTGCGGACGAGGGTTCGACTCCCTCCAGCTCCACAAACATTTCTGTCCTCATGAGAGTTTTAACTTGTGAGGCAGTTTATTGATTTTTACAAAACAAAATATGCATTATGGCTCGAATCAATAATCATCTGGTCATTATGGCAGGTGGTGTGGGCAGTCGCTTCTGGCCCATGAGCACCGCCGAGAATCCCAAGCAGTTTATTGACGTGCTGGGCATCGGCAAGACGCTGCTGCAACTGACGGTGGAACGCTTCGGCAATCTGGTAGCCCCAGAGAACATCTGGGTGGTTACCAACGAGCGCTATGCCGACATCGTGGCCCAGCAGTTGCCCGACATGCCGAAGGGAAACATCCTGTGTGAGCCCTGCCGCCGTAACACGGCTCCCTGCATTGCCTACGTCAGCTGGCGCATCAAGAAGAAGGACCCGAAGGCAAACATCGTGGTGACTCCTTCAGACCATATCGTGATGAACGTGCAAGAGTTCCAGCGCATCATTGGCGATTGCATGAAGTTCACCAGCGATACCGACGCTATCGTCACACTGGGCATGAAGCCCACCCGGCCTGAGACGGGCTACGGCTACATACAAGCCAATCTGGGCGCACCCTCGCTGAGGAACAAGGGTATCTTCCGCGTTGACTCGTTCCGCGAGAAACCCGACCTGCAGACGGCTCAGGAATATATCAGCCACAACAACTACTACTGGAATGCAGGCATCTTCATCTGGAACGTGAACACCATCGTCAACGCTTTCCGTATGTATCAGCCCAAACTGGCCAAGATCTTCGAATCAATGTTGCCCGTCTATGGAACGCCGGAGGAGCAGGCCGCTATCAACGAGAAATTCCCCACGTGCGAGAACATCTCGGTAGACTATGCCATCATGGAGAAGGCAGAAGAGATCTTCGTCTGTCCAGCTGACTTCGGATGGAGCGACCTGGGCACATGGGGCTCGCTGCAGACGCACCTGAAGCACGACCTGTATGGCAATGCCGCCATCGGGCAGGATGTGCAACTCTTCGAGTGCCACAACTGTGTGGTGCACACAGCACAAGAGAAAAAGGTGGTGGTGCAGGGACTTGACGGCTATATCGTGGCCGAGCATAACAATACGCTACTTATCTGCAAGTTGTCGGAAGAGCAGCGCATCAAGCAGTTCAGCGGCGAAAACTAACAATCATGCATTAACAGAAATCAAATACACCTTAATTATATATGAACAAGAAAAACGTTGCCCTCATTACGGGCATCACAGGACAGGACGGCTCTTATTTGGCCGAGTTCCTGTTAGAGAAAGGCTATGAGGTGCATGGCACCATTCGCCGTTCATCGGTAGACTTCCGCGAGCGCATTGCCCATTTGGAGGGCAGGCCCAATTTCCATCTGCACTATGCCGATCTGGGCGACTCAATGTCGATACTGGGTGTCATCGGCAAGGTGCGCCCCACCGAAATTTACAATCTGGCAGCACAGAGCCATGTGCAGGTGAGTTTCGACTCGCCTGAGTTCACAGCCGATGTCGACGCTGTGGGTGTGCTGCGCATTCTAGAGGCCGTGCGCCAGTTGGGCATGACCGACCAGTGCCGCATCTACCAGGCCTCAACATCCGAGTTGTATGGCAAGGTGGAAGAGGTTCCGCAGAACGAGAACACGCCGTTCCATCCCTACTCGCCCTACGCCGTGGCCAAGCAGTATGGCTTCTGGATTGTGAAGGAATATCGCGAGGCTTACAACATGTACTGCTGTTCGGGCATTCTGTTCAACCACGAGAGCGAGCGCCGCGGCGAGACTTTCGTCACCCGTAAGATCACACTGGCCGCTGCGCGCATCAAGCAAGGCAAGCAGGAGAAACTCTACCTAGGTAACCTAGGAAGTCTGCGCGACTGGGGCTATGCCAAAGACTATGTGGAGTGCATGTGGCTCATCCTGCAGCAGCCGAAGCCCGAGGACTTCGTCATCGCTACAGGCGTGCAACACTCTGTGCGCGAGTTCTGCTACTATGCCTTCAAGCATGTGGGCATCGAGCTGGAGTTTGTGGGCGAGGGTGCCGACGAGAAGGGTATCGACAAGGCTACAGGCAAGGTGCTCATTGAGGTGAGTTCCGACTTCTACCGTCCCACCGATGTAGTAAACCTGTGGGGTGACCCCACGAAGGCTAAGGCAAAGCTAGGTTGGAACCCGAACAAGACCTCATTCGAGGAACTGGTGAAGATCATGGTGGACAGCGACATGGCCAAGGTGGCTGCCGAAGGTGCCGCCGCCAAAGTTCGCACCAACCTCGCCGAATATCTGGAGAAAGGAATTGTGAAGTAAATCAAGAATTCGAGAATTTGAGAATTATCTCAAATGACCAAAGATGTATGCTGAATAAAGATAATAAAATCTATGTTGCCGGTCACCACGGACTGGTGGGCTCGGCCATCTGGAACAATCTGAAGGCACGCGGTTATAACAACTTGGTGGGCCGCAGTCACAAGGAGCTTGACCTGACCGATCAAGTGGCCGTCAAGCAATTCTTTGATGAGGAGCAGCCCGATGCCGTGGTGCTGGCCGCAGCATTTGTGGGCGGCATCATGGCCAACTCGCTTTATCGCGCTGACTTCATCATGATGAACATGAAGATTCAGTGCAACGTCATCAGTGAGGCATACGCTCACGGTGTGAAGAAACTACTGTTCCTCGGCTCCACCTGCATCTATCCGAAGAACGCACCACAACCCATGAAGGAAGACTGCCTGCTGACATCGCCCTTGGAGTACACCAATGAGGAGTATGCTATTGCGAAGATTGCCGGTCTGAAGATGTGCGAGTCGTACAATCTGCAATACGGCACCAACTATATCGCCGTGATGCCTACGAACCTATACGGTCCCAACGACAACTTCCATCTGGAGAACAGCCACGTGATGCCGGCCATGATGCGCAAGGTATACTTGGCGAAACTGATACACGATGGTGAATGGGAAAAGATCGCCATCGACTTGAACAAACGACCCGTCGAAGGCGTTTCCGGGGCAGCTTCACACGATGAGATTCTGACCGTACTGGCCAAGTATGGCATCTCAGACAACAAAGTAGTGCTGTGGGGAACTGGTACGCCACTACGCGAGTTCCTTTGGAGCGAAGACATGGCCGATGCCTCTGTGCACGTGCTGCTGAACGTGAACTTCAGCGACATTATCGGCATTGAGAAGTATTCCAGTGTGCATTATGGCGCATCAACCAACGGCGCCGTAGATAGGAATCACAGTGCAGGACGTGGTGGAGCTATACCCGCGCTGGGCGAAATTCGCAACTGCCACATCAACGTGGGCACAGGCAAGGAACTCACTATCCGCAAATTGTCAGAACTGGTGGTAAAAGCTGTAGGTTTCGAAGGAACAGTAGAGTTTGATGCCACGAAGCCCGATGGCACCATGCGCAAGCTCATTGATGTAGAGAAACTGCACTCACTGGGTTGGACACACAAGGTGGAAATCGAAGACGGTGTGCAGAAACTTTTCGACTGGTACCGTCAAAGTTTGGAAGATTAATCCAAGAAAAGCCCGAAAGGCTAATCTATTTTACAGGAACTGTCGGCAACGCTTAGCTGGCCGACAGTTCTTCTAATTCACGTTTCGACACGCCAACCGCTTTAGCCACCATATTGAGATACATCTTTTCAGCCATGGTCTTGCGTCCTGCTGCATGCATCACATCGATCATGGCTTTTAGTGTATTGCGAGCATAGTCAGGATCGCAGGCCAGCACGTCGTAGTCGACATCGAAGCTATACTCCGTACCCAGATTTTCGAGAAGGGCAATCTGCTGATCGCCTGCCAGTTCCGTCTGAGCGATACGGTCTTCTATCAAGTCCTGCACGTCAGGCGACAGATTGTCGGAGATATTAGCCATATTGATGAGCGTCTGAACAAGTGCCTGCTGCTTCAGCAAAGGATTGTCCTGCGTCTGCTCGGCCTTGACAAACGACTGGCGTATGCTTTCACGCTGGCCTTCACCTTGTTCCTCCCAGAAAAGGTTCAGCGCCTCGTTGTCACTATTCTTGAAATACTGTTTCTGGGCTTTCAGTCGCTTCTGCAACCTGCGAGCACCAGGCTTGAACGTGAAGAGCGTCAGCGTTCCAGAGAACACACCGCCAGCAATGGGAATGATCTTGCCCATAGTCTTGGCAAGACCTTCCTTGGTCAACTTGGCACCCACCATCTTGGCTACTTGCAAAGCAATGGGATAGACAACGGTCTTCGTGATGACCAGACGCGGCAGACGACTCACGGCAGACGTAGCCAAGCCTTTTGCCATCTCGTTGATGCCCTGGTCGGCCACCTTCACGCCCATCATAGAGCCCATGAAGATGGTCAGCAAGTCGCTGGCAACATCGCTCAATTCATCGGTTTCGTCATCAGTACCGCCGAAGAAATCGGGGAATCCATACAGATAGGCCAGTTTCTGGGAGAGCACCACCACATGGTAGTAATACTGTGTGATGTCGCCCGGAATGGTAGCCGCCATAGCCAGTCCACCAGGGAGACCAGCCAGCGTGGAGCCTGTCGTAGCCATCACGGTATGGAAATTGATGCACGATGTGGCTATCGAGTCAATGGCCTTGTCAGACACCAGCGTATAGGGACGCACATTGGGGAGCATCTCCAGTTTCTGGTCGTTACAGTAGCCCTTCAGTTCTTTTTGAAGAAAAACCACACGGTCAACCTTTACTCCCGGCATTTTCAGTACGGCAGCCAGAATTTTGTTCCACATCATTGTTTCTTTTTCCATAAGCTATTTTCTGTATTTCTTAATAATACTATAGGCTGTATAAAGGCCCAGTTCACCAGCCTTGCTCAGGTCGCTGATACCGGCCTCAATCTGTTTCTGATAGATGGCACAAAGACCACGGTTATAGTAAGCCTCAGCCAGATTTGCATCGAGGGCGATGGCACGGGTAAAATCCTCTATAGCATGGGCATAGTCCTTGCGATAGGCATTCAGACAGGCCCGGTTGTAGTAAAGATAGGCATTCTGCCCATCAATGGCCAATGCATGGTTCAGGTCGGCCAGCACATTAGCATTCTTCAGCTCAACATTCGTACCCTCGGAAGCCTGGAACTGATTAATGCGCGACTGGCAGACAGAGCGTAGCCACAAGGCTGCAACACTGGAGGTATCTTCCTGCAAATAAGTCGACAGGTCGTCGATGGCACTCTCGTAGTTTTGGATAGCTGTGAAGGCGACGGCACGCAACATGAGCTTGTCAACAGCGCGACGGGTTTGCTGCTCATGGCGAATTTCTGTGGTGAGTGTGTCGAGATAGGCGAAATAGGAATGCGACTCAGACTCTCCCAAGGCTTTCTGGCTATTATTAATATAAATGGTACGCGCGTGTAGACGCTGGTTGAGTTGGTCGATATGGCGGTCGAACAGCACATTGGAACGCACATCGTTACGCATCGGTTCGAACGAGAGAGCAAACATCGGCAGGAACTCCATGTCGATCTTGCGGTTCTGAACACGTCCGCGATACTCACTCTGGTACTCATGCTCCAGTTCGCGCTCGTCCTCAACCACTAGCTGATTATACTTCTCAGGATCATCGTCGTCGCTGCGCTTACGCATCTGTCGCTTGTTCAGCCGAGGTTGCTTTCCGTAGAGATGCTTTTCCAAACGGGCTTTATAGACAGTGAACTCATCGCGCTCGGCCTGTTTCGTCATGCCCAGCCTGCGATAGCAGCTGGCACGAAACTCCAGTCCTGTCCAAAAGTTGGGATACTCGTCGATGACCTTCGAATAGTCACGGATGGCACCTTTCAAGTCGCCAGTACGGTCGAGCAGCACGGCACGGTTGAAAAGAGCCATCATATTGTCGGGCTCCAGACGGAGCACAAAATCGAAATCGGTGATGGCGCGGTTGTCGTCGCCCACCTGAGCACGCAGCAGTCCGCGGTTGTAGTGTCCCAGGAAGTTGTTGGGATCCAGGTCGAGAGCCGTGTCATAGTCGGCCATCGCCCCACGCAGGTTGTTCAGGTTGTAGCGGGCCAGTGCGCGGTTGATATAGCTGCCTGCCTCCTTGGGCAACAGGTGAATGGACTTGTTGAGATATTCCTCCGACTCCTTCCACTCTTCGCGCGACAGGCTGATGATGCTTCGTGCTGCCCAAGTCCGGCCGTCGTAGGGGTCGATTTCCAGGCTCTTGTCGATAGAGACGATAGCTGCAGCCGTGTCTTTCAGCTGCATGTGGGCATCGGCCTGCATCATATAAAGAGGGGCATAGCGACTCCAGCGCGCTATCATACTGTCAATTTCAAGTAACGCCTGATCGAAGTCGTTATTGCGGATGCGGCAGAGTGCACGATTATGCCACAGACTACGATTCTCCGGATCGTAGCGCAGCGCCTTGGTATAGTCGCTGATGGCCTCGGTATATTTCTTCTGCTGAATACGTGCTATACCGCGCAGCTCATAGATGCTCACCACGTAGGGATTGCGCTGTATAGCCTCATTGCAGTCGGCCTCAGCCCCCACGAAATCATCCAGATTGTATTTGGCGATACCTCGGAAGAACCATGGCTCGTAGAGATAGGGCTTAGCCGAGATAGCCTGATTGAAATACTGCATGGACAGCACATAGTCTTCGTAGTAGAGGGCCGAACGTCCGATGGTCAACAGACGGTCGGTGTTGTACTGGGCATAAAGTAGTGAAGAATGAAGAATGAAAAGAAAAAGGAAGACCCACCCCTTACCCCTCCCTATATGGAGGGGAGTATATAGGAACGAATAGGAGTAGTTCTTCATCTTTCTTTTTACCTCCTTACCGGCTTCGTCTTGTAGCCACAGCGGTAGCGTCCTTGTGTGAGTGCCCTCAGCTTGCTGCTGATCAGCTGGCGGCGCAAGGCCGAAACGCGGTCGATAAACATTTTGCCATCCAGATGGTCGAACTCATGCTGCATGACACGTGCCAGATAGCCTTCAATCCATTCATCGTGGGGCTGCAGCTCTTCATCGAGCCACTGCACATGAATGCGAGTAGGACGGGTTACTTTCTCATGGATAGCTGGCAACGACAGGCAGCCTTCTTCCGACGAGTCGGTCGTTGTCTCGTCATACTCCACAATGTGTGGATTGATGAAAGCATGACGGAATCCTTTATACTCGGGCATGTCCTCACTCAGTACATCCAAATCGATGACCACCACGCGGATAGCCTTTCCCACCTGGGGTGCTGCCAGTCCGATGCCCTCCGACTGGTCAAGTGTCTCATACATATCGGCAATGAACTGCTTCAGGTCGGGATAGTCCGTTGGAATATCCTCTGCCACCTTGCGCAGCACTGGCTGGCCGTAGATATAGATTGGTAATATCATTGTCTAATCCTGTTACTTGAAAATTTCCCTGTTTCTCTCACCTTCAGCTCTCATGCAGTCCTCTCATCTTCGGCTTCTCATGTAGTCCTCCAGAATGATAGTGGCACTGATTTCGTCGACCAATGCCTTGTTCTGTCGTGCTTTCTTCTTCAAGCCGCCATCGAGCATGGCCTGATGGGCCAAAACCGACGTAAAACGCTCGTCATAGAACTCGATGGGAACTATAGGCACAGCCTGTCGCCAACGATTGACGAACTGCTGCACGCGAGCGAGGTTCTCGCTGGGCGACCCATCCATCTGCCGAGGCTCGCCTATTACGATTCGCTCCACCTGCTCACGCTCCACGTAAGCCTTCAGCCAGTCGAACAGTTCAGAAGTAGAGACAGTCGCCAACCCGCCTGCTATGATCTGCAAGGGGTCGGTGACTGCCAGTCCTGTACGCTTTCGGCCGTAGTCTATTGAAAGGATTCGAGCCAAGGGCGAATAATTATTTTTTCTGATAGAGCAACCATGCATCGGGATAGTTGCTGCGCAGCTGGTCACGGCTCTGCACGGCAGAGCCCTTGTCGTCAAACGTAGAAGCGACGACACGATACATATTGCGTTCCTCGTTCTTCACCACCTGAGCATCATAGCCGGCATTCTTCAGTCTCTGCTGCAAGCCTTCGGCATTGGCAATCACCGAGAAAGAACCCACGACGACACTGAAGTTGCGCAGTCCGTTACCGTTGACGACCGACACACGCTCCTCGCGAACGGCCACATTGTCAACATTATCGACAACCTTCGTCTCCGTCACAGGACGTGTCTGCACGGGAGTTACCACGGGAGTTTCCTCCACAGTTTCCTCCACAGGAGCCTGCACCTGCGACGACTCAGCTGCCTTTGCTTTTTCATATGCCTGCTTATAGGCGCTCTCCTTCGACTTACATCCAGTTAATACCATTGCCAGACAGAGGCCTGCGCATAATACCATGTACTTTTTCATAAATTCTTTTTTCCTTTTAATGAGTTAAGTGATTATTTTGTTGGCGAAATTACAAAATATAGTGGAAATACGGGCAAAACAGCCGCATAAACTTTGTTAATTTGGGAAAATAGGCCCTTTTTAACAAAAAATGACAAGGAAAAAGCCGCACTTCAAAGAAAACTTCGTACATTTGCTATCGAAATATCAAAATCAACAAAATCATTATCGACTATGAAGAGTTTAGGTTACATTGGCGCTTTCTTAGGCGGAGCAATCGCCGGCGCAGCACTGGGTGTTCTGATGGCTCCTGAAAAGGGCAGCGAGACTCGCGAGAAGATTACGGAAGCCGTCGAGGACTTCCTGAAGAAGCACAACATCAAGTTGAACCGCAAGGAGGTAGGCGATCTGGTTGACGACATCCAGGATGTCACTGAAGATTAAGACTCATGCTGTCGAGCGACAAGAATGTAGAGACCATTGTTCAGCTCATTGAGCAGCTGAAACATTACCTGGGGCTTCATACAGAGTATGCCAAGCTCACGGTGATTGACAAGGTTGTGCGCCTGTTGACGGCTGTCGCCCTTGCCATTCTCTTCATCATTCTGGCTGTCGCCGTACTGTTGTTCTTCTGGATAGGCACCGCCTTGTGGCTCTCTCATTTCATCGGTCTTGCCGGTGCATTCCTTCTGGTATCGGGCATTCACCTGATAGTTCTGATACTTTTCTTCGTCTTCCGCAAGTCGTGGATCGAGCGACCACTCGTCAGATTCCTTGCCGACTTGCTCATGAGCTAAAAAGAACACGACTATGCAACAGAATGCAACCTATAGCACGCTGGAGGAGATACAGCAGCGACGCGACCAACTGAGCGAAGCCATCGAGCAGGAAGGTGAACAGATTGCCGACCAGTGGCACAGCCTGTTCAAGAAAGACGAAGACACGTCGAAAGGCGAGTACATCGTCTCCATCATCAACAACGGCATCATGGCCGTCGACGCTTTCCTGCTAGTGCGAAAGCTGATGAGGAACTACGGCAGCCTGTTCGGACTGTTTCAAAAGAAAGACAAGAAAAAACGGAAGCGCTGAGCGCCTCCGTTTTTTTTCTTACCTTTACATTTTTCTTGTCAAAATTATTTACAGCAGGTGCTGACGCAGCTGCTGCGGATCGAAATCACGCGGCAGAAGGGTCACCTTGCCGTTAGAGGCCCAGACATCACTGCCGGCAGTCAGACTTTCCTGCTCGGTCAACACGAAGACGGGAATATGGCTATTTTCTGCCAGCAGGTCGGTCACCTGCTGATTGTCCTGATAGAACTGCTCGTCAAGCAGCAGTGCACGGAACTTATAGTCCGATGCCAGCTTCATACGGTGGAGCGCCTGATGGCGGTCTTCTGCATTCAGCACACGGAACTCAGGAGCCAAAGCCCGGCGCACCTTGTCAAACAGTCCCACATTCTCAGAAGCGAACAGCACCTTCGGCACACCGGCACCCGAGGGATTCTTAGTCACATCTTTCACGTTCACCACCATGTGGTCTTCCTCGTTCAGCTTGACATAGTGGCCTTCTACCTGCACATCCACGTCGACTACATGCTCGTTCTTGTCATATAGCTCCATGCTGGCCTCCAGGCCCGAGAAGTCGGAACCACGCTCGAACGACTTCGAAATGACAAAGCGCACAGGACAGCTCCTGCACGCCATGGTTTCGCCACAAACAGCCTTGTCGTGCACATTCTTGCAGCGCAGCACGTTCCCCAGCACATTAGGACGTTCTTTGCCTGCATCTGTACGGAGGGGCACATTACTTTTCTCCACCTCGAATCCGCTGTTCACCAGAAACGTGTAGCCATCCTGATTGTCCACCACAGCCTTCAGCTGGTCACTGTCATGGATAGCAGCCTTTGCCTTGAGCATCATCCACACGGCAAAGATAATCGAACAAATAGTAATAACAATTAGTACGTATAGCATAGATTTTAGTTATGATTTCCCGTTCTTGGGGGTGTACGCCTGCAAAGATACTCACTTTTTATGAAACAACCAAATTAGATGTGTATAAAAATGAAGGACAAAAAAAAGGAGTACCGCTGTACTCCAACCTTTGTTAACCTTAAATCTAATACTATGAAAAACACGTTGCAAAATTAAGCATTTAATTTCAATCCGCAAGTATTTTCGTGACTTTTCTTTCAGATTATAACACGATTTAACTAAAAAGTTCCGATTCTTGACACCAGAGGTCTAATCAGGAAGTACGATTTCCTGACCGTCGTAGGCCAATTCCACACCCTCAGACAGCGTCTTGTTCACTTTTTGATGCAGCCCCACATCGTGACACATGTGCGTGAGCAGTGTGCGCCGGGCCCCCACCCTTTTGGCAAATGCCACCGCATCGCCGACCAGCTGATGTGAATGGTGGGGCTTGTCGAAGCGCAGGGCGTTCACCACCAGCGTATCCACGCCCTCCAGCAAGGCCACCTGATCGCCGTCCATTGATTTCATGTCGGTGATATAGGCAAAGCGCCCGAAGCGATAGCCCAGGATGGGCAGTTTGCCGTGCATCACCCTGACGGGCAGCACTTCAATATCGCCTATCTGCAGTTTTTCGCCTGCATGAATCTCATGCAAGCCGATGGCAGGCACCCCTGGATAGCGATGCTCTGCAAAGCAGTAGGGCAGCATCTGTAGCATAGCCGTGCGCGCTATTGGGTCAGCATAGACATTGATTTCGCCAAACTGGCAATAGGGCCGTATGTCGTCCATGCCCCCCACATGGTCATAGTGCGAGTGGGTGATCAGTATTCCGTCGATGCGGCGGAAAGGCATGGGCAATATCTGCTGACGGAAGTCAGGACCGATGTCGACCAGCAGTCGTGTCTGTTCGGTTTCTACGAGTACTGAACAGCGCAGGCGCTTGTCCTTAGGGTCTTCACTCCGGCAGACCTCACACTGACAGCCTATGACAGGCACGCCGCAAGAGGTGCCCGTACCCAGGAACGTGATTTTCATCTATACAATGTTTACTTCTGGTTTAATCTCTATTCCGAATGTTGCAAGCACATCGTTGCGAATGGCCTCGCAGAGGGAAACAATCTCCTGTCCCGTAGCTTCTCCGCGGTTCACAAGCACCAGTGCTTGCTTGTCGTGCACGCCGGCACGCCCCATCGACTTGCCTTTCCATCCACAGCGGTCAATCATCCATCCTGCAGGAATCTTCTCCGTCTCGTTGTCCACATGATAGTGGGGCATGTCGGGATAGCGTTGCAGCAACTCCTCAAACTTGCTGCGCTCTACCATCGGGTTCATGAAGAAACTGCCGGCATTGCCCTGCACTTGCGGATCGGGCAGTTTCTCGCGTCTGATGGCGATAATGGCATCGCGCAACTGCTGTGCCGTAGGCTGGCCGATACCTCGCTGCTGAAGCACCGACTTGATATTGCCGTAGTCGAGCCGCGGACGGAAGGTCAGCGATAATCGGTAGGTAACGTGGGTGATCAGGTAGTGGTTCTTCCACTCCTGTTTGAAGCGGCTCTGCCGGTAGCCATAACAGCAGTCGGCGGCATTGATAGTGACTTTCTGTCCGTTGCCGATGGCCACCGCTTCCACCTGTTCTATCAAGTCGCAGGCCTCAGCGCCATAGGCACCGATGTTCTGAACAGCCGTAGCTCCCACATCGCCGGGTATCAGCGACAGATTCTCAGCACCATACCAGCCGTTGGCAACAAAGCGAGCTACTACGGCATCCCACTGTTCGCCGCTGCCCACGCGCACAGTCACCGTGCCCTCGTCTCTGCCAACCACCTCCATACCCATGACGGCCGACCGCACTACCGTGCCCTCATAGTCGCGTGTCAGCAGCAGATTGCTGCCTCCGCCAATGATCAGGAACGGCTCACTGAGTCGTCGGGCCAACAGGCAGGCCTCGTCAGCCGTGGCATATTCCACATAGTGGCGACACCGGGCATCGATGCCGAACGTGTTGTGCGCCTTCAGGCTATAGTCCGTATACTCTTTCATTCGCTTGTTACTACATGTTTAGCTTAGTCAGTTTCCACCGCCCCCGGTGCTGCCTGAACGTAATCTCCATTTCCATACCATTGGCAATACCGCAGAGCAGCAGAATTTTCTGCGTAGTGGCAGGATTCTGGTGGCCATACACAATATTATATAATATATGCTGTGGAAAATCAGGGCGGAAGGCATCCCAGAAATCGGGCGTGATCATACCGTCCAACGTAGAGAAGTCATCGTCAGGATCAGGCCCAGAGAATTCTATCTGCTCAGCCAGGCTCTTGCGCTGAAAGAGCGAGTCGCCTACAAACTGCTGGTAGAACTTCAGAAACTGCCCGTTGGGGTTGCGCGGCAAGTCTTGCCACACCACCTCGTGCAGCATCCAGCGACCACTCTTCCGGCTGAACAGGAACTGCTCCACGCGCCCTTTGTCCAAATAGAAACGCTCCACCGTGGCATCGACCACCGCCGTGTCGCTGATGAGCTGTTCCTGTGCCGGCGAATCGAAGAAGAGCGTGTAGTAGTCTTGATTCATGAAGAACGAATCCTGCTTCCACTGTTTCTTGGTGATGGTCCGCACTGCTTCGCCATCGGTGACGGTCAGCGGGAACAGCGTCCGCTCACGCTGCCGCCGCAAACTGGAGGCATAGTTGAAGAAGAAGTCATCGAATAGCTCGTCGGCCCCTGTCGGCATCTCGTCGGCCCGGGCAGCCTGAGCCAGCGAGTCGGCCTTCTCGGTGTCCGTGCTGTCGGCTTCCACAGAAGAAAGTTGCCCAGACACTCCCCTTCTGTTGTCAGAGCAACTCCCCGACAGCAGGCACGTCAATAACAATGCCACATAGTATCTTTTCATCCCTTCAACATCTTGATTGCTTGCTTTGGTGTGCAAAAGTACAAAAAGTCGGGAGAAGAGCAAAACAAACCCGACTATTTTTTTTGAACAATTTATGCAATAATCTGAGTATAGAGTCAACCAGCAAGTGCAAGTTGTGTGCAAAGTTAGGCATAATGTTTGAAAAAGACTTCATTTGGTGTGAGAAAGTTTAGTTTTTCCCTTGGCCTTCGGTTGATTTTGGCCTGTATGGATGCAATTCTCCTGTC
>JAFTFX010000031.1 GCA_017458225.1 Prevotella sp.
GACGCTGGCTGCCGACCTGAGCCGTCTTAGTTTCACGACGCAGAACGGTGGCGCACTGGCCATCACCGCTGCCACTGGCGACGACACCAAGGGTACGCTGACCATCACCGCCACACCGAGCGGCTTCGACGGCAGCAAGACGCAGAGCGTGTCGCTCGTCTATAGCGAGGACGAGCGCTCGTACCAGACGGCCTACACGCCAGTCTATGTCGTAACACGCCCCACGGCACTCGCCATCGACATCGCCACCACCTCGAGCGGCAAGTATGCCGTGGGCGAGAAGTACCAGTTGAAGGCTGTCTTCACCCCGGCCTACACCACCGAGCAGGACGTCATCTGGAGCGTCAGCGATGAGACCATCGCCACCATCGACGCCAACGGCGTGCTCACCCCGCTGAAGAACGGCACCGTGACCATCACCGCCACTTCGAAGGAGAACCCCGCCGCCACCGCCAGCATCACCATCGAGATCACCGGCGGCAACATCCCCTTGGATGAAAGCGGCGTCAGCCAGGGCGGCGCAGAGTAAACCTCTCTCTCAACAGGTATTGACCTAAGGTAATAGGTTAGTTTTTTTTAGGATAACACAGTGGGCCTCCTCGTCAGCATGTCTGGTGGGGAGGCTTTTAGTTACAGAAATATTCTATGATTTTTTCTTTAACACGAATTTCCATTAATTGCCCATTAATTTTTCATTAATTATTATTTATGATAATTCGTGGGCCATTCGTGATAATTCGCGTTTAAAAATAAAATCTCTAATTCTTGATAAAAATATATTAATGTTATAGAAAGGGAATAGTCCCCAGATAATCAAATCAATTACAACAATGAACAAAAAGATTTGTTTTTTGTCGTTGGCAGCAGTGCTGCTGACGGCATGTGAAAAAGGGCTCGATGACATCGTAGAAAGTGATGGCAGCGGGCAAGTGACGAACTCTTTATTGCAGGTGCGGACGCGAGGAGCAGCGGCTGGCGGCGAGGCGACGGTGGCGTACCCCGTGACGGTGTATGTGTTCCAAGGAGACGAATGTAAGGCGGCGCAGACCATCGGCGACGAGGGCCAGACGCTGAACATCGCGCTGGTGGAAGGCACGTACTCAGTGTATGCCGTGGGCGGAGCGTCTTCTACCGATTACGTGATGCCTTCTGCTACGGATGCTTTGACGACCTCGGCCATTGCGCTGCGCGAGGGCAAGAGCCACGGCGACCTGATGGCGGCGAAGGCGACGGCCACGCTGGTGGATGGCGGCACGAACACCGTCACGCTGGGCATGGAGCGCAAGACCATGCTCATCCAGTCTGTCGAAATCAAGAAAGTGCCGACGGCAGCCACGGCGGTCAGCGTGACCATCGCTCCGTTATGGAAGAGCCTCACGGTGAGTGGCAACTTCTCCACAGCCGGTAGTTCGCAGACCATCGCCCTGACCAAACAGAACAACAACCGCACGTGGAAACTCCCCTCTCCAGTCGGAGAGGGGTCGGGGGTGAGGTTGTTCCTCTTACCGCCCAGCAGTCAGCCCGCCAGCGTGTCGGTAAACATCACCATCGGCGGCACGACGAAGACCTACACCTATTCCACCTCCGACCAGTTGGAGGCCGGCTACAAAATCAACATCGAAGGAACGTACACCGAGGCGGTGGGCGTTAGCTTGACGGGCACCATCGAGGGCGCGACGTGGCTCGGCGAACGCACCATCAGCTTCGACTTCGACGAGAGCGGCAGTAGTGAGAGCGGTAGCAGTGAGGGCGGAGAAGATACTGACCCCACCCCTGACCCCTCCCCTACAGGGGCGGGGAGTTTTCCGCAAGCTGGCGATACCTACCAAGGTTGTTACGTGCTTGCATCTGTGGTAGCCACGGACGGCGAGTCAGCAGAACTCACGCTGCTCTCGCCCAACGAGAAGAAATCTGTCAACAACTCGGGCATGACGGTCAGCATCCTGCAAACCGCAGCCGCCGCACAGGGCACTGACGACATCAGCGACTGGCGGCCCATGACGCTCGCCGAGGCTCAACTGCTTCAGGCTGCTCACAGTGACCTTGGCATCGAGGACAGCCGCAACTACCTCTTCGATGACAACGGCACAGTGAAGCAGATGCTCATGAGCAACGGCAACGTGGGCAGCCCCACGTCCAGCGCAGCCTATATCCGCCCCGTCGTCACCATTACCGTCAACAACGAATAGTTTTTTTGAAACACGAATGGCCACGAATTTCCCACGAATTTCCCACGAATTTTTCATAAATAATTTTTGATCATTCATGGACATTTATGGTAATTCGTGTTAAAAAGAAAAAGAATAATGAAGCAATTTATGTTTATCATTCTCGCCCTGCTATTGGCAGCGTGCGAGAAGCCCATCCTCGACGACGAGGAGATGACTGTGACGAAAGATGCCAATGTCATCCTGCACATGACACAGTATGAAACCTCACCCCTACCCCCTCTCCAAAGGGCGAGGGGAACTACCCGTGCCGCCACTAACATCACCGACCTCTGTACCCGTCTGAACATCGCCATCTTCAGTGCTGACGGTACGAAGGTGAAGACCGTGGCGCAGAAGGACACCGACAGCGACTTTGGCACTGTGGCCCTGAGCCTCGCCGCCGGCACCTACCGCCTTGTGGTCATCGCCCACAACTGCGACGGCTCGGCAACGATTACCTCCGAGGAAAAAGTCACCTTCCCCAACAACAAAGTGACCGACACCTTCTATTATGACGGCGACCTCGTGGTGACCTCCGATGTGCAGTCCTACAACCTAACGCTGACCCGCGCCGTCGCCATGTTCCGGCTGGTACTGACCGACGAGGAAATCCCATCGAACGTATCGAAGTTCAAGTTCTACTACGTCGGCGGTTCCAGCACCTTCTCACCCAAGGCCGGCTACGGCTGCGTGAACTCCAAGCAAACGGAGGTTCGTTCGGCGCCCGCTGATATTGTCAGCGGGATGTCCTTCGACATCTACACCCTGCCGCACACCGAGGAGGACGTGCTGACGAAGCTCACCGTCACCGCCCTTGACGCCAACGACAACACCGTGAAGGAGCGCGTGTTTGAGAATGTTCCCGTCACCCGCAATCAGATTACCCGCTACACCGGCAGTTTTTTCGGTAACGGCGGCAGCGAAGGCGGCTCTTCCGACGGCACCTTCCGCATGACCGCCGACCCCGACTGGGACAGCGTGAACGGCTATAGGTTCTGATTGTATTCTTTCGATTTTACAGAATCGGTATTTAAAAAATGTGGGAAGTGCAAAAAAGCACCTCTCACATTTTTTTTGCTGGTCGGGATGAGGCGACTCGAACGCCCGACCCCTACGTCCCGAACGTAGTGCGCTACCAACTGCGCTACATCCCGATTGCTTCGAAAAGCGGATGCAAAGGTAAGAAATAAATGTGATATAAGCAGCGAGAATTAGGATTTATTACCAATTTAATCCGTAAAAAAAGTTAAAAGCAGGCATTCGTATGGTTAAGATGCCTTGTAATTCATAATTATTTCTTACCTTTGCAGCCGCAAAAGCGATGGTGCCTTAGCTCAGTTGGTAGAGCATCGGACTGAAAATCCGTGTGTCCCCGGTTCGATTCCTGGAGGTACCACCAAGAAAAAACGCTGAATCAGATGGCTGGTTCAGCGTTTTTCTTTATAGTTGGGTTGGCCGTTCCGTCATTATAGCAGTTCCGGCAGTTGATAGAGACGGGTGCCGTTGCTGCCTTTGATAAGAATGGTGTAGCCTTGTGGCTGTTCGGTCTGAATGGCGGCTTTCACCTCCTCAACATCGTGGAACTTGCGATAGGGGCAGTCGGTATGGGCAAACTCGTCGCCGACGAGCCATACCTCGTCGATGCCAGTCTGACTGATGAGCTGCGTCATGCGCTGATGTTCCTCATGGCTGGCATCGCCCAACTCGCGCATGTCGCCCAGGATGGCCATCTTGCGCGGGGCCTCTACCAGTCGGAAATTGTCGAGGGCGGCCTCCATGCTGGAGGGGTTGGCATTATAGGCATCGACGATGAGGCGGTTGTGGGCAGTCACCGAAAGTTGCGAGCGGCTATTGGTGGGCTGGTAGTTCTCCAAGGCATGGCAGATGGCCTTGCGGTCGACACCGAAGTTGATGCCCACGGCGATGGCAGCCAGCAGGTTGTCCAGATTGTAGGCACCGATGAGTTGCGTCTGCACCTTGTGCCACTTCTGGGAGGCTCCTTGCTCCTCTAACTCCATGAGCGGACGACGCCAGCGGAACTTCAGCAGTGGGTCGCAGCTGACCACCTCGCCGCTGATGCAGGAGAACTGCTTCTCGGGATCGGTCGAGTAGGGGGTAACCCACAGGGAGTCGTCTTCCTGTATCTGGTCGACCAGGTACTCGTTGTCGGCATCGAGGAAGATGAGCCCGTCAGGGCGTGTGCGCAGATAGTCGTAGAGCTCGCACTTGGTGCGGATCACGCCTTCGAAGGAACCAAAGCCTTGCAGGTGGGCTCGGCCCACGTTGGTGATGAGTCCGCAGGTGGGCTCGGCCGTCTCGGCCAGTGTCTTGATGTCGCCGGGGTGGCTGGCTCCCATCTCGATGATGGCAATCTCGTGTTCAGGAGTCAGGCGGAAGAGCGTCTTGGGCACGCCAACGTCGTTATTGAAGTTGCCCTCGGTGGCCAGTACGTTGTATTTCTCGGCGAGCACGGCACGAATCAGTTCCTTGGTTGTTGTCTTGCCATTGGTGCCAGTGACGGCGATGACAGGAATGTTGAACTGGCGGCGATGCTCGCGAGCCAGCAGCTTGTAGGTCTGCAAGCAGTCGTCAACCTTGATGATTCGTGGGTTGGAAGGCAGCTCTTCGTCCACGATGGCGTAGGAGCAGCCTTTCTCGAGTGCCTGCAGGGCAAACTCGTTTCCGTTGAATGTGGCTCCTTTCAGGGCCAGAAAGATGCTGCCTTCAGGACAGTTGCGGCTGTCGGTGGTGATGCAAGGGTGCTGTTGGTAAAGTTGATAGAGCTGTTTGATGTTCATACTGATGGTGAATGAGATGGTGGTTAATGACAAACTGTCTGACAAACTCGTCGACTTTGTTAAACAAACTCGTCGACTTTGTTGAACAAACTCGTCGACTTTGTAAAATGAGTCAATAGAAATGGCCAGACGATTGAACGCTGGCCGTTTTACCGTTTGATATCAATCAGAATTAAACGAAGCTGATCACTCCCTGCACGTCTTGCGCCGGTGCCTCATTGCTGCGGCTTGTATCAAGGCTCTCGACGGTCTGGCCGATGCTCTCCAGAATCTCGCGCGTACGCTTATAAGTGGGTGTCTGTTCAACGGCAGAGATGATGTCGTCGTTGTCGAGATCTTCGGGTCGGAAGATGTAGATGTTGGGACGACGCTTGACGCGACGGCTGGTGGTGTCGCCGCCGTAGAACTTCTCGCGGCGGTCAATGTTGCGGGCTTCGCGCTCCTGCTGCTCAGCCAGCTTGGTGGCATCTTCGCGCGACAGCTTGGTGAGACGCTCCTGCATACCGTCGACATTGCTCATGCCGAAGCCGGTGGCCAGGATGGTGACCTTCACCTTCTTGCCCAGTTCGGGGTCGTTGGCTACGCCCCACTTGATTTCGAAGTCGCCGAACTTAGCCAGGAACTCATGAACGTAGTTGATCTCGTCCATCATGAAGTTGTCCTTCGAGTCCTTCTGGTCGCAGAACGAGATGTTGAGCAGAATCTTCTTCGAGTTGAAGATGTCGTTATCGTTGAGCAGGGGTGAGTTGAGGGCATCGTCGATAGCCTTCTTCACGCGCTCTTCGCCCTCGCCGTAGCCCGTTGACATGATGGCTACGCCGCCGTTCTCGAGAACGGTCTTCACATCGTTGAAGTCGAGGTTCATCACGCCATGAACGGTGATAATCTCAGCAATAGACTTGGCGGCTATCGAGAGCGTGTCGTCAGCCTTGCCGAAGGCTGCCATGAACGAGAGGTCGGGATAGATGCTGCGCAGACGCTCGTTGTTGATGACGAGCAGTGCATCGACATGTTTCGACATCTCTTCGACACCATCGAGTGCCTGGTCGATTTTCTTGTTGCCCTCAAAGCGGAAGGGAATGGTGACGATGCCTACCGTGAGGATGCCCATCTCCTTGGAAACCCGGGCAATCACCGGTGCGGCACCTGTTCCGGTTCCACCGCCCATGCCGGCGGTGATGAAGGCCATGCGTGTGCCGTCGCTGAGCATGCGCTTGATGTCTTCGATGCTCTCCTCGGCAGCGGCTTTGGCACGGGCCGGACGGTTTCCAGCGCCGAGACCCTCGTGGCCCAGCTGCAGCTTGACGGGTACTGGCGAATCGTTGAGCGCCTGGTTGTCGGTGTTACAAACAACGAAGGTGACATCGTGGATGCCTTCGCGATACATGTGATTGACAGCGTTGCCACCGCCACCGCCTACGCCGATGACCTTGATGATGCTGTGCTTCTCCTCGGGTACGCCGAAGTCGACTTCGAGTCCACCGAAGTCGAGCGTGTCGTTATGATGATTAATGTCTGCCATTGTGTTTCTTTTTTATGTTGTATCTATAGGGCTAATAACTTGGTTTTATTCCTCGCTGACCATGTCCTGACCGAACTTGGTGATTTTCTTCTTCATCTTGTTCCAGAAACTGTTCTCGCGAGCTGCTTGCTGGCGTTTGCGCTCCTCCTCGCGTTCGCGCTCCTCTTCCTCTCTGCGCTTGCGCTCTTCTTCCTCACGCTTGCGACGGGCTTCTTCTTCGGCAAGCTTCTCTTCCTGTTCGGTACGAATGACACCGGGGCCGGCCTCGTGTGCCTGACGCGGTGTGCGGTCGGCAACGTCGTTGGTAGTCGGTGTGTTCTCGTCGAAGAGACTGCGATTGGGGTCGATCTCACTGCCGGCACAGTTGATGTAGCCTTTTGCCAGTAGGCCCAGCAGCGTGTTCATGGTGCAGTCGTGTGCCTTGATGGCCTCCTGGCTGGAGTTGATGCTGGTGGTCACGAACTTGGCAATGCGTATCTTCTCGATGTGGGTGTGTAGGGCAAAAGCCTTCTCGATATTCTTCATGTTGGCACCGCCACCCGTGAGGATGATGCCGCCGAGCAGTTTGTCGTAGTACTCGTTGGGAATCTGTTCGCGCACATTCAAGATGATTTCCTCCAAGCGGCCCTCTACGATATCAATGAACTTACGGCACTCCACCTGGCGTTCCTGGTCGATGCTGTATTTCAGGGTGTCATCGATTTCGTTGTTGTCGGTATAGGCAGAGGCATACTTTATCTTCATCTTCTCAGCCTCGCTCTCTTCCATCTGCAAGGAAGCAATGTCCTTGGTGATGTTGTTCGAACCAAGGGGAATGACGGCCAGATGGCGCAGCACGTTCTTCGAGAACACGCTGACGGTCGTCGTGTCGGCACCGATGTCGACGAGGGCACAGCCGGAACGCTTCTCTACCTCGGTGAGCACGGCATTGGCCAGTGCCAGTGGGGCCAGATACATCTCGACAACCTTGATGCCTGCAGTCTCGAAGCATTTGTTCAGGTTCTGGAAGAACGACTTGCGTTCCAAGATGTTCAGGTAGTTGCCCTCCAGATGGGAGGCACGGATGCCGACTGGATCGAGCTGCAGCTGGGTGTCAACCTTATACTCCTGTTCGGCCACATCCAGAATTTTCTGGTCGGGATAGTCCAGATTGCGGTTCTCTTCCATCAGTTCAATCACCATCTCTTGTGTGATGATGGTATCGGCAGGCAGTTCTTTGGACACCACGTTGCGGACACCACGGATGGACTGTCCGCCCACGCCTACGAACACCTGCGTGATGTGGGTCTTCAGCTGACTTTCCAACTTCTTGATGATGTTGGTAAGACAAAGTGCTGTCTTGTCAATGTTGTAAACTACGCCCTTCCGAATGAACGAGGAAGACTCCTCTTTCGCCAGTGCCAGCACACTGATGCTGCCATCGGGCTTTTTTTGTCCTGCGATGCCGGTCACCTTTGATGAACCGAGCTCAATTGCAACGATAAATTCTTTTTCTACCATATCTGTCCTATAGTTTTTTCAGTTTCCTCTTTTTACAAATAATCTGGTTGTCAAACTCAACGCTGATGCGCGAATAGCGGTTCCATCCGGCCTCGTTCAGCCCGTAGAGATAGAACTTGCGCAGTCGGTCCAGCTTCTTCTCAACATTGGTAGGCTGGCCGAGGTAGGCAATGTGGTCGCCCACGCGCGGTATGAGTTCCATAGAGCCATCGCTGAGCACGTTCAGCTGTACAATCTGGTTCTTCCAGAAATCGTCGTCGCGAACGCTGTTGGCGATGGGAGTCAGTATTTTCGACGCATATTTCTTGCTGATGTGGCCGGTGGCTACAATCAGGTTGCAAGTGTATTTGTGATGCGGAATGGCCTCGCCACGATTGTCAACATAATAGTCGTCGCCGTTGTCGGCCATGACGCGGATGACGGGTACGCGCTGACGTATCTTGATGCAGAGCACACCGTCGATAGCCTTATAGCACTCGGCTTTGTCGATCAGTTCGTTGCCCTGCAAGATTTCCTCAATCTGGCGCGTGTTGATATTCGCCATCGGTTGGGCAATCAGCGTGAGTCCCGACTGTCGCAGCATCGCTCTGATGGAATTTTCGTTCAGAAATCCTTCAGCGAAGTCTTGCTCAATGCTGATATGCACGTTGCGGCAGATGTCTGACTCCTTGTCGGGCTTGTTGAAAGCCGTTATGGCCAGCACAAGGTAGATGCCTACCAGGACATCAAGCACGATGATGGTTGTCTTCTTCCAGTTCATAGGGACTAACAGTTTTTCAGCCTTTGCAGAC
Organism: Prevotella sp.; assembly: GCA_017458225.1. GTDB lineage: Bacteria > Bacteroidota > Bacteroidia > Bacteroidales > Bacteroidaceae > Prevotella. The sequence goes on from JAFTFX010000031.1 coordinate 8,822, forward strand.
TATTTGATTTTGGATTGTAGTATCTTTGTTATTTGCGGAACCTGGTTGTCCAGATCGCCGGCACCCAGCACAATCAGTACGTCGAAGGTGCGGCTCTTCACGAGGTTGAGCACCTCGCTTTTCTCAATGATCTGTTTCTTGACACCGGGCTTCAGATTGTCGTAGATGAGCTGCGACGTAACTCCTTCGATAGGTTGTTCGCGAGCGGGATAAATCTCGGTCAAGATGACTTCGTCAAGCAGACTGAGTGCATCGGCAAACTCGTGATAGAAGTCGCGAGTGCGCGTGTAGAGATGTGGCTGGAAAATGGCCGTGATATGCCGGTTCTTGTAAAGTTCGCGTATGCTCTTCGCACTCTGGTAGATCTCCTTGGGGTGATGGGCATAGTCGCTGAGAAAGACGATTTTGTCGCTCTTGAGCTTGAAATCGAAGCGGCGGTCGACACCCCCGTATGTCTTCATTCCGTAGCGCAGCTCTTCAGCTGTGCAGCCAGCCAGCTGTGCCATGGCCATGGCAGCAATGCCGTTGTCGATGTTGATGGGGACGGGCTGTCCCAGTTCTACGTCTTTCACACACTCTATAGGCGAAATGAAGTCGAAGATGATGGTTCCGTTTTCAATGCGGATATTCTCTGCATGGAAATCTCCGGCATCGCGGCTGTAGTCATAGCGGCGCACATTCTCACACAGATGCTCCTTCATTTCCAAGTCGCGATGAATAATCAAGGCTCCTCCCGGCTGGATGAGTTCGCTGTAGTGGCGGAAACTCTCCAGATAGGCCTCTTTTGTGCCATAGATGTCCAAATGGTCAGGGTCGGTAGAGGTGATGACCGACATGTAGGGCGACAACCAGTGGAAGGAACGGTCGAACTCGTCGGCCTCGATGACTACATAGTCGGACTGACTGAGGATATAGTTGGTGCCGTAGTTCTTGGATATACCGCCCAGAAAGGCATTGCAGTCCAGATGACTCTGGTGCATGATGTGGGCGCACATGGTCGATGTGGTGGTCTTGCCGTGTGTGCCGGCGACGCAGAGACCCTTCATCTGTCGTGTCAGTGTGCCAAGCACCTGTGCACGTTTCTGTATCTCGAAGCCGTTCTCGCGGAAGTAGACCAGCTCTTGGTGCTCGGCAAGGATGGCAGGGGTGTAGACAACCAGACACGATTCTTTCTGCTTGCAGGCATGGGGAATCTCGTCGATGTTTTCTTCGTAGTGAATCAGCATGCCTTCTTTCTCCAGCCGACGGGTTAAGTCGCTGGGGGTCTTGTCGTAGCCGGCAACAACCAAGCCGCGATGGATGAAATAACGGGCGATGGCACTCATGCCGATGCCACCGGCTCCAACGAAGTAGACTGACTTAATATCTTGAGGTTTCATTTTGATAGTTTGATTACTTCTTTTGCAATGATTTCGGCTGAATTGGGCAGAGCCATCTTGAGTACGTTCTCACTGAGTGACTGCAGCTTGGCATCGTCGTTGACGGTCTCGATGGCCAGATTGATGAGTTTCTGCGGAGCTTCGGCATCGCTAACGAAGAGCGCTGCCTGTCGGTTGACGAGTGCCATGGCGTTCTTGGTCTGGTGATCTTCGGCTACATTTGGGCTGGGTACCAGAATGACGGGCTTGCCGATAAGGCAAAACTCAGAGATGCTGCTGGCTCCGGCACGACTGATCACCAAATCGGCAGCCTTGTAGGCAGCGGCCATGTCGGAGATAAAATCCATGACTTTTAAATTGCTGGGCTGCCCTTTCTCTTTCAGTTGCTCGGCAATATGGCTGCTATAGAACTTGCCTGTCTGCCAAATGAACTGCAGACTGGAGTTTTCAATCTCCTTCAGATGCTGCAAGACACTCTCATTGATGGTACGGGCACCTAAGCTGCCACCCACTAAGAGGACGGTCTTCTTGTCAGGATTGAGACCAAAGGAAGCCAGAGCCTCTTGGCGCGTAATGGTGGAATCGAGCAGGGCCTGTCTGACGGGGTTGCCTGTCAGCATGATTTTCTCTGCAGGGAAGAAACGCTCCATGCCTTCATAGGCCACGCAAATTTTCTGTGCTTTCTTTGCCAGCAGTTTGTTGGTAACACCGGCGTATGAGTTCTGTTCCTGTATGAGACAAGGAATACCCATCGAGGCCGCTTTGTTGAGCGTGGGACCACTGGCATAGCCACCCACGCCGACAGCCACCATTGGGCGAAATTCCTTGATAATGGATTTGGCCATGCGCTGGCTTTTCCAGATTTTGAAGAGTACTTTGATGTTGCGCAGCAGATGCTTACGGTCAAAGCCGCAAATGGGCAGACCTTTGATTTCATAGCCTGCTGCCGGAACACGCTGCATCTCCATGCGCCCCTCGGCACCTACAAACAATATCTTGGCATTGGGAACCTGTTCCCTAATGGCGTTCGCAATGGATATGGCGGGGAAAATGTGACCGCCGGTTCCGCCTCCGCTGACGATGACTCTCAGTGCCTCGTCTGACGATGTTCTCTGATTGTTAGCTTGTTCCATAGTCTTTTTTCTATTTGGATGGAGCCTGTACGGGTTCGCTCTGTTTGGCCGAACGGCTCACACTGAGCATGGCTCCGATATATGCACAATTGATAATGGTAGACGTACCGCCCTTCGAAATGAGGGGAAGCGGCTGTCCGGTAACTGGCATCAGGCCTACGGCAACCATCATGTTGATAGTGGCCTGAATCACTAACAGCAGGGCAAGCCCCAGCACCAGGAAGGCAGGGAAGTTGTTCTCGCAACGGCCTGCAATGCGAGCTGCACGGAATAGCAGGATGATGTACAGGAAGACGACGGCAATAGCTCCTGCGATACCTATCTCCTCAATGATGATGGCATAGATGAAGTCGCTGAAGGCCTGTGGCAGATAGTCGCGCTCGGTGGAGTTACCCGGCCCTTTGCCGATAACACCCGACGATGCGATGGCGATGTTGGCATGGCCGACCTGGAAGTTCTTGTCGATGTCGTAGTCCTTAGCACTGACCTTCGACGTGCCAGAGTGCTTTAAGATGCGGTTGCGCCAAGTTGCAAAGCGGTGAAAAACGCCGCCACCCTTGATCTCGTCTTTGTTGCCGAATGAGGCTTGTGCGGTTGGAGGGTTCTTCTCGTCGTCGACCTTCTCAATACTTCCCAAGGTGAGGACGAGAGTCAGGAACACACCTACGACCAAGGCTCCGGCCCCCATCAGCTTGCCCAGTTGCACCATTGGTACACGTGCAATAAACATCATCAGGAAGATGACCATGAAGAGCAAACAGGCCGTCGACAGATTCTCGATGCCAATCAGGAAAACTGCCGGCATGACGATGCACAGCACATATTTCATGGCCTTGTCATCGGCTCCCTTCCCGTCAGTGCGCTGCATGGCACTCAGAATCTGTGCCGTGGCAAGTACCATGGTGCCCTTGGCAATCTCGGAGGGCTGGAAGGTGAAACCGGCAATTTTGATGACGCGGTTGGCACCATTGATACTCTCACCGCCAATGAGTACCCAAAGCAGGGTTCCAAAAGTGATGAACAGCAGCAGGGGTGTTACTATTTTGAAGTATCTGCACGGTATGTTGAGCGTAACAATGGCGACGAAGACTCCAAAGAGAATCATGCCGGAGTGATAGATCAAGGGGCTCAGGTAGTTCTGCGACTTGTAGGTCAGCGTGCTCGAAGCAGAGAAAACCTCTACCACACTGATGATACAAAGAAACAGAAAGACCATCCAGATGACCTTGTCGCCTTTGAAGAGATTGCCTATTTTGTTCATTCTTTTTTGATAAAGTCGGAGTAATCAGAATAATCGGAGTAATCAGAATAATCGGAGTAATCGGAATAATCAGAGTAATCAGAGTGATCGGAGGCTTCAGAGATTCCTTACCAGTTCCTTGAACTGCTCACCGCGATCTTCCATGTTCTTGAACAGGTCGAAGGAGGCGCAGCAGGGGCTTAGTAGTACGGTCTCGCCTGGCTTGGCCAGTTCATAGCAGGCTGCTACGCAGTCTTTCATGGAGTGAGTGTCGCGGACGGGCAGGCCCAACTCGTCGAAGTTGTCGTGCAATTTCTGATTGTCGGCTCCTAAGTAGACGAGGGCAGAGCACTTCTCTTTCACCAGTGGCTTGATAGGCCCATAGTCGTTGCCTTTGTCTTTTCCACCGATAATGAGCACTACCTTTGTCTTCATCGAGTCGAGGGCATACCAGCAGGCATCCACATTGGTGGCTTTCGAGTCGTTGACATAATGAACACCACGTACATCAGCAACTTTCTCCAGCCTGTGTTCAACACCAGGGAAGTCGCTTAATGACTGGCGAATCACTTCTTTCTTGATACCGGCAATGTCACCGGCAATACCAGCGGCTAACGAGTTGTATATATTGTGGCGCCCCGTCAGACTTAGATGTTCTTGTTCCATGTTGAAGGGCTCGGGCTTCTCGATGACGTAGTTGCCAGCCTCAATATAGCCAATACTGCCCTTCTCGCGCAATTCGGAGAAAGGATACTGGATGGCCTGTATGTTGTATTTTTTTAACTCGCGCTGAATAATGGGATCGTCGTTCCAATAGATGAAAGCATCGTCTTTGGTCTGGTTCTGCAAAATACGCATCTTGGCATCCACATAGTTTTGCATCTCAAAATTGTAACGGTCCAGATGGTCGGGCGTGATGTTCAGCAGAATGGCGATGTTGGCGCGGAAATCATACATATTGTCCAGCTGGAATGAACTCAGCTCGATGATGTAGTAGGCATGTGGATCTTCAGCCACCTGCAGGGCCAGCGAGTTACCAATGTTGCCAGCCAGGCCGCAGTCGTAGCCTGCCTCTTTGAAGATATGGTAGATGAGGCTGGTTGTGGTAGTCTTGCCATTAGACCCCGTGATACAAATCATTTTTGAATTGGTATAACGGCCGGCAAATTCGATTTCGCTGATGATATGGATGCCTTTTTCGATAGCACTTTTTACCATGGGAGCCGTGTCGGGAATGCCTGGGCTCTTGATAATCTCGTCGGCATTCAGTATTTTCTCTGCTGTGTGCTGGCCTTCTTCCCATTCAATGTGGCGCTGGTCGAGCATCTCCTTATAACGCGGAGCAATCTTCGACATGTCTGAGACAAACACGTCGAAGCCTTCTTTCTTTGCCAGGACAGCGGCACCTGCACCGCTTTCTCCTGCTCCTAAAATCACAATCCTTTTCATCGCATCTTTAGTGTTATGATGGTTATAGCCGCCAGGATAATTGTTGTAATCCAAAAGCGGATTGTTATCTTTGATTCATGGAAAGGACGGCGAGGCCAGCCTTTCAGAATGTACGTTGAGGTTTGGTCAAGCTGAGAGTCCAGTTTGCGGAAGTTGTCGTGGATAGGCGTAGCCCGGAATACTCGAACACGACGGCCTTTCCTCTTTTGCAGTTTGAACCACTGCGTCTGGATGATAACGCTTACACTCTCTACAAAGAAAATGCCGCAGAGAATGGGCAGCAACAGCTCTTTGTGAATGATGACAGCGCACACGCCGATGATGCCACCGATAGTCAGTGAACCGGTGTCACCCATAAAGATTTGTGCTGGGTATGCATTATACCACAGGAAACCGATCATGGCTCCCACAAAGGCGCAGAGGAATACTACCAATTCCTCTGAATGGGGAATATACATGATGTCGAAATAGCTGGCATAGCCGATGTGGGATGACACGTAGGCTAAGATGCCCAGTGCCACACCGATGATGGCTGAGTTGCCGGCGCACATGCCGTCCATGCCGTCGTTCAGGTTGGCACCGTTTGATACGGCTGTTACGACGAGGATGGTCATGATGACGAAGAGTATCCATCCGGCTGCCACCTTATAGTCGCCGCAGAAACTCATCACCTCAGAATAGTTCAGGTTGTGGTTCTTGATAAAAGGAATGGTGGTATGTAGCGATTTCACCGCTTCTTTCTTATGCTTGACCACAATCTCCTGATTGGGCTGTTCAACATTGATGTTTTCACGCACCACGGCATCGGGACTCAGCCAGAGCGTCAAGCCAACAATGAAACCGATAGACACCTGTCCGATAATCTTGTATTTGCCTTTCAGTCCTTCTTTGTTTTGGCGGAAAATCTTTATGTAGTCATCCATGAAGCCGAGGAATCCTAACCAGAGTGTGGTCACCAGCATCAGAATCAGATAGATGTTTCTAAGACGACCAAACAGCAGGATGGGCACCAAGATCGACACAATGATGATGATGCCGCCCATTGTGGGTACACCTTTCTTTTCCACACCGAAGGGGTCGATGGAAGGGTCACGCTCGGTCTCAAAGATTTTCCGGCGCTTCATCCATTTGATGAAGTACTCGCCAAACCATGCCGAAAGCAGTAGTGACAGTATGAGTGCCAGCAGCGAACGGAAGGATATGTAGCTCCACATGTGAGAGCCGGGAATGTTGAATTGCTCTAAGAAGCGAAAGATGTAGTATAGCATCGTTATTGATTTAAGATTTCTCTTACCACCTCACGGTCATCGAAGTGGTGTTTCACGCCTTTGATTTCCTGATAGTCCTCATGTCCCTTTCCAGCAATCAGTATAACGTCGCCTTTCTGGGCCAGCATACAGGCAGTCTTGATGGCCTCTTTGCGATCAACGATACTGACTACTTTCTTCATCTGTTTGGCATCCAGTCCAGCCAGCATGTCGTTGATGATGTCCTGCGGTTCCTCAAAACGGGGGTTGTCGCTGGTGATAATCACCCGGTCGCTCTGTTTGACTGCTTCCTGTGCCATCAGGGGGCGCTTGCCTTTGTCGCGGTTGCCGCCAGCCCCACAGACGGTAATCACCTTGCCTTCTTTTCCGTCCAGTACCTCATGAATGGCTTTCAGCACATTGTCGAGTGCATCGGGTGTGTGAGCGTAGTCGACGATGGCCGTCACTCCCTCTTCCGAACGGATCGGTTCCAGTCGGCCAGCCACGCTCTTCAGTGTGCTCATCACCACCAACACGTCTTCGGGCTGTTTGCCAAGCATGATGGCAGCACCATAGACGGCCAGCAGGTTGCTCACATTGAACTTTCCGATGAATTGGACGCCTACCTCATGGCCATCGATTTCCAAGTACATGCCCTCAAAGTGGCATTCTACGATACGGGCTCTGAAGTCGGCCATTGAACGAATGCTATAGGTCTTGACCGTAGCCTTGGTGTTTTGTACCATGAACATACCGTTTTTGTCATCGGCATTCGTGATGGCGAAAGCATTCTTTGGCAGCATGTCGAAGAAGGCTTTCTTAGCATCGCGGTAGTTCTCCACCGTCTTGTGGTAGTCCAGATGGTCGCGTGTCAAATTGGTGAATAAACCTCCGGCAAACTTCAAGCCGCCGATGCGCTTTTGAGCGATGGCATGGCTGGAGCACTCCATGAATACATATTCGCAGCCAGCATCTGCCATTCGGCGCAGCAGACGGTTCAGTTCGATGGGGTCGGGCGTGGTGTGATCGGCAGGGATGGCTTCACCCTCGATGTAGTTGCATACCGTGGAGAGCAGTCCGCACTTGTGTCCCATCTTGCGGAACATATTATATAATAAGGTGGCGATGGTCGTCTTTCCATTAGTACCAGTTACGCCCACCAGTTTCAAATGTTCTGAGGGGTTGCCTTGGAAAGTAGTGGCCACTATACCGGCAATGTCTTCCGTTGATGATACTTGTACGAAAGTCACTTCTTTTCCCTGAACACTGGCATGTTGCATTGCATCGTCAGGCAATTCTTCGTATAAGATGGCTGCCGCTCCCTGCTCAATGGCTTTGCCGATATACTTGTGCCCGTCTGTTTGTGTGCCTTTGATGGCCAGGAACAGGTGCCCTTCCGCAATGCAGCGTGAGTCGATGTTGACATCGACGATCTCTATATCTGTATTGCCAACCACTTTAGTGGTCTTAATGTTTTGCAGAATCTCAGATAGTTTCATATCGCGTACCTAATATTTATATGTCTATTGTAAAATTAGTTCACAGAGCATTCCGTCATGGATGGGTGCGCCATAGGCAATGCTTTGTCGGGTGACGTGACCAGTGCCTCGCAGTTTTACTTTCAGTCCGTTCGACTCCAAAATATAGATAGCATCGCTGGCTCCCATACCAGTCATGTCTGGCATTACTTGGCTGGACAGTTTTTCTTCTTTGAGTTGAACACTTTTCTGGTCGTTGGATGCCTTGCCCCAGATAGGATTGCCGTTGGCATAAGAACCGCCCCAGCCACCGTTTGTCTGAATGTTCAGCTGATTCAGCACGTAGTCGGCAGCCAGCACATTGCCGTTTTTTACGTCGGGCACCAAAATAGATCTCTCGTCACGTGCATCTTCTACACGAAGTTTCAGATATTGAGCCATCACCCCTTCAGAAATCTGGTGGAATACTACGCCGGCCATGCCACCGCCCGATGCGGGTAGCCCAGGTTTTTTCAGACAAACGATACAGGTATAGCGAGGATCATCGGCTGGAAAGAAGCCCACAAACGAGAGCCAGTACCACATGGTTCCGTTCTTATAGCCGGCACCGCCTTGCGATACCTGTGCTGTACCGGTTTTGCCGGCAACCTTGAACGAACGCGAACCTGCCTTACGACCCAGTCCCTGACTGACTACGTGTTCCAAAATGGTCTGCATGGTCTTGATAGCCTGTGGCTTGGCAATCTGCTCTTTGAGCACTTCCGGCTGGGTCTCATAGAGCACCTGTCCGTCTTTCACCACCTGCTTCACAAAGCGTGGGCGCATCATTTTTCCATTGTTGGCGATGGCGTTATAGAAAGCCACAGTGTTGATGGGGGCTATTTGTGTCTCGTATCCGATGGACATCCAGGGCAGGGTGGTCTTACTCCAATATTCAGCCTTGTTGGTGGTCTTGGTGTTCGGCATGCGAATCTTGGGTGTCAGATAACCGACGAGTGGCAGACCAAGGTCTTCATGGATACCTACACGGTACAAGCCTTTTACATACTTTTCCGGGTGATCATGGTAGAACTTGTCAATGACATAGCTCACACCAATATTTGAACTCACCTCCAGCGTACGGGCCACATTGATGTCGCCGTAGCCGCCGCGATACCAGTTGTGGTCTTTCATGTTGCTGCCGTGCATGTTCATAATGCCATTACCTGTGTGGATGACGAAACTGGTGTCAACCACACCGTCGTCGAGTGCCACGAGGAACGAAGCAGTCTTGAATACTGATCCCGGCTCGCAACGGTAGCTGATGGCGTGGTTCACTGTCTCGTGGTATTCGCCGTCTTCGCATTTTGTCATGTTGACGATGGCTTTTACGTCGCCCGTCTTCACCTCCATCAGAATCGCTACGCCCATCGAAGCATTGTCTTTCTTCAGCTCTTCAACAAGTGCGCGCTCTGCCATGTCCTGCATACCAACATCAATAGTTGTCACGATGTCGGCACCGTCGATGGGCGGTGCCACGGTGACTTTCACAAACTTGTTGCGCACTTTCTGGCGGTGTGCAATGCCATTTGTTCCGCGCAACACAGAGTCGTAAGACAACTCAATGCCGCACTTGGCAGAGTCTATGGCACCGAACATGGTGCCAACGGTGCGCTGAGCCAGTGAACCGAACGGATGTCGACGGGCATTGTACTGCTCCACATGGAAGCCTCCCTTTCCGGGCGACAGGCATAAGATGGGAAGTTTGCTCACTTCCTTATAGGTTCCGTAGTCGATGCGTCGGGGCCAGATAGGCCAGTGGCGTGCACCCTTCGAACCGTCTTTCATCACCTTTTTCTTGCCGGTCAGCAAGTGCTCTTTGAATTCTGCGGCTGTTCTGGAAGGGAATATCTCGTGCAGTCCGTTGCACAGGCTGTCAATGTTTTGTGCCCAAAGAGTGTCCAGCTTGTTGATGGCAGCGGTGTCGACAGGTACGTCTTTTTGTTTGCCTGGCTGGAAGTCCATGAAGATTTTGTATTCAGGTATACTTGAGGCCATGAGCTGACCATCGCAGCTCAGTATGTTGCCGCGTGCAGGCTTCTCGCTGATACTGTCGTTTTTCATCTTCGAGGCCACCTCATCCCAGTAGCTCTTCTCTACTGTCATGGTCTTGGCGGCCTTGAAAACAACAAGGATACCCACCAGACTCAAGATGCCTGCAATGGCCAAATAGCGAGGTAAAACTTTTTTGTTTTCGAACTTGCTCATCTCCTAATCTCCTAATCTTCCAGTCTCCTAAACTTCTAAACTCCTTCACTCTACGCACGTCATTTCCCCTCGCGTACATATATTTTATATGGGGGTTGATTGCTGGCATGCAGCATGCTGTCCTTGTTGGCCCGCAGAATCTCGAGTACTTGACTTTCACGACACCGCTCAGTCAGGTTGCTTGAACTCGACAGAGCCTTGTATTTTGCATCGGTCAGCTCGCTTTCCAGTTGTGCAATGTCAATCATGTCTTGTTGGCATTGGTATCTGAAAGCCACATAGACGGTCAGAAACAGAGCAATGAGCAGACATAGCCACACCTGTCGTCTCACCATCTGTGCCGATAGGATGTCGCCGCCAAGAATTTTTCGCAATGTCAGAGTACTGGCAGGTGCGTCATCGTCCTCGGTGACGCTCTGTTTCAGTTGCTGAAGAGTTGAAGTTTCCTGCGCCTCTTCTGCATTCATCTGCTCTTGTTCCTTGTCAATGTCTTTTTTGCTCATTTCCTTTTGTCGTTATTCTTGCGTCTTTTCTGCGATTCTCAGTTTTGCACTTCTGCTGCGAGGGTTGCGCTGTACCTCTTCTGCTGAGGGCTCAATAATCTTGTTGTTCACCGTTCTCAGCGGTGCCTTGCTGCGCCCGAAGAAATCCTGTTCCACCTTTCCCTCTGCGTTGCCGGCGCGCATCATGTTCTTGACGATGCGATCCTCCAGCGAGTGATAAGTAATCACGCTCAGTCGGCCACCGGGCTTGAGCAGTTGCTGTGCGCCGTATAGCATCTCCTTCAGAGCTTGCATCTCGTGGTTCACCTCGATGCGGAGTGCCTGAAACAGCCGTGCCATGTCTTTCTTCAATTGAGAATTTGTAATTGACAATTGAGAATTGTCTTCAGCAGTGGCCTCTATGCCCAGTGCCATCAGCAGGTCGCCCGTAGTGCTGATGCGCTTGTTCGCACGGGCTTTCGCGATGCTCTTGGCTATGCGGCGGGCCTGTTTCAGTTCTCCGTAGAGGTAGAATACGTCGGCCAGTTGCTCTTCGCTGTAGTCGTTCAGCACGTCGGCTGCCGTCGTACCCGCCCGTTTGTTCATGCGCATGTCGAGAGGCGCGTCAAAGCGGAATGAGAATCCTCGGGTCTCATCGTCGAAGTGATGGCTCGAAACACCCAGGTCGGCCAGCAGCCCGTCTATATGATCCACCTCGTAGTAGCGCATCCAGTTCTTGATATATCTAAAGTTGCTACGGACGAAGGTAAATCTATCATCGTCAACAATATTTTTTTCAGCGTCGGCATCTTGGTCGAAACTGTACAGTCGACCGTTCGGTCCCAGATGCTTCAATATTTCGCGTGAGTGGCCGCCGCCACCGAAAGTTGCATCCACATAGATACCGCTTGGCAGGATGTTCAATCCGTCAATGCTTTCCCGCAGGAGTACGGGAACGTGATATGTTTCAGCAGTGGTTATCATTATGTAGCGTTATTCTTGCTTGCTCATGATCGCTTTCAAGCGAGCGGCAAAGTCGGTCTGTGACAGGAATGGCTTTTCAGTCTTCTCAGCGGCCCAGATCTCAATGGTGTCGTTCATGCCGATGAAGCGAACGGCTTGGTCAATGCCGGCGGCCTGTTGTAGTCGACGGGAAATCAGAAAGCGGCCGTTGCCGTCGAGCGACAGTATCTCGGCTTGGGCCATGAATTCGCGAAGCACCATCTGCTCGTCCTCGTCCCATTCAGACACCTTTGCCGTTATCTCGTCAAGACGGCGGTTCCATGCACTCTCAGGATAGAGCACCAGACATTTTCCATGCACATCAGTGCGCAGCACCAACTGCTCCTCGCCAGCAGCTTGCAACTGCTTGCGGAAGGTGGCGGGCAGGAAAACACGTCCCTTAGCGTCGGTCTTGGCTTCTATATTACCTAAAAATCGCATGCGAACTATAAATAAGAAGAATCTTCGGTGCAAAGTTATATATTTTCCCCCACAATCCCCCACAACTCCCCACAAATTTTGTATTAAAAATACTAAAAAGATAGATTTTCTGTGATTAATTAAAAGAATTGTCGTATTTTTGCAATCCCTAAATGTGAATATGGCATCATGGAGGTAATAACCGAGAAAACAATTGACATTAAGAAAATACTAAAGAGCAAGATGGGGTCGAAGGCAAAATGGGTGCCTTCTCCTGTTGTTTGTTGGCTCAGACATATCATTCACGAGGATTTTCTTAATACATTCCTATGGCAGGCTCGCGACTTGAAAGGCACACCGTGGCTGGAAGCTTGTCTGGAGTATCAGGGAGTAACTCTTGAAGTTGAAGGTCTTGAGAATCTTCCTTCAAAAGATGATCCTAAGCGATATACTTTTGTTTCCAATCACCCTTTGGGCGGTATTGACGGCGTGGCTATCGGCTCAGTGATAGGTAAGCACTATGACGATAATTTCCGTTATTTAGTCAACGATTTGCTGATGAATCTGCCTGGTCTGGCGCCACTCTGTATTCCCATTAACATGACGACTAAGAAAAGCCGTTCCTTCCCAGAAGTGATAGAGGCTGGTTTCCAGAGCAATCACCATATATTGATGTTTCCTGCCGGCCTGTGTTCCCGTCGGCGCAACGGCATTATTCGTGACTTGCCGTGGAAGAAGACGTTCATCTCGAAGAGCGTGGAGTATCAGCGCGATGTGGTTCCCATTTATTTTGAGGGCCAGAATAGCAATTTCTTCTATCGCCTTTCCAATTTCAGCGACCGCTATGTGAAGAAAATAAATTTAGCCATGCTCTTCCTGGTCGATGAAATGTACAAAAACAATGGTAAAACCTTCCGTATAAAATTTGGGAAGCCCATTCCCTGGCAGACCTTCGATCAGTCAAAATCGCCGATGGAATGGGCAGAATTTGTAAAAAATAAAGTCTATTCTCTATCATAGCAAGACATGGAACAACCCATTATCGCCCCCATACCTGTAGATATGCTCAAGCGGGAACTGACCCCTGAGCGCCAGTTGCGAATGACCAATAAGAGCCATAACGAAATCTATATTGTGACGGCTCACAATGCTCCTAATGTGATGCGTGAAATTGGCCGACTGCGTGAGATTGCTTTCCGCGAGGCCGGCGGAGGAACGGGAAAGGAATGCGATATTGATGAATTCGACACATGTGAGAACTGCTATAAGCAGCTTATAGTGTGGAATCCTGAGGCCAATGAGATTATTGGTGGCTACCGCTATCTGGAGGGAACGAAATGGGAGATGGATGAACACGGGCAGCCCAAACTGGCAACCAGCCACATGTTCCACTTCTCTGAGAAGTTCTTGCGCGACTATATGCCTTACACCATCGAGCTGGGCCGTTCTTTTGTCTCGCTGCCCTACCAGTCATCGCGCATGGGCGCTAAAAGCCTGTTTGCCTTGGATAATTTGTGGGATGGCTTGGGTGCACTAACTGTCATCATGCCCAACGTGAAATACTTCTTCGGTAAGATGACCATGTATCCCAGCTATATACGTGAGGGCCGCGACATGATTCTCTATTTTCTGAAGAAGCATTTCGATGACAAGGAGAACCTTGCCATCCCGATGAAACCGCTGAAAATTGAGACTGATGAGGCTGAACTGGCCAAAATGTTCTGCGAAGATGACTTCCGTGCAGACTATCGCATTCTGAACCGTGAGGTGCGCCGTTTGGGCTATAATATTCCGCCGCTGGTGAATGCCTATATGAACCTGTCGCCCACCATGAAACTCTTTGGCACAGCTATCAACTATGGCTTTGGCGATGTCGAGGAGACAGGCATCTTGATTGCAATGGACGAGGTGTTAGAGGAGAAGCGTGTCCGCCACATCGACTCTTTCATTAAAGAGCACCCCGAAGCACTCAAGATTACGAGTGGTGCCGGAAAGGTAATCTATCGCGACAACTATTGATATCAGCCGAAAATGTTTTTTTGATGTAAGCTGGAGTCCTATTTCGGTTGTTCGGCTTCAAATCTGTCGATGGCTCCGGTCAGCGTGTTGAGCCACAGGTGTGTAGCGTAGTGCTTGTTGAACAGTTCGCCACTCAGCAGTTCCACATTGCCGAATTGCCCTGCAGGAAATTCTTTCTTTGACAAGACGTTCCGTCCTTGGTAGATGGTAGCTCGCATGCGTCCGGCTACATTGATGTAGACACCGCTCTCTGGTTGTTTCTTTTTCTTGGCGTTTGGAATCTCGCTGACGGGTGGAACCGTTTTCAAGTCTTCCACGGTGATGTAGTATGGTTCGCCCGACAGGTCGTCGGCATCCACCATTCCCCTTCTTTGCGACAGTCGGAACAGTACTTGTTTGTCCATTGCTCCGTCAGGAATCACGGTGAGAACGACCTCTGTGGTGTCTTTCACCGTTGTGCCGGCAAACAGTTGTGTCAGTGCACGATCTTGTTGCTCCAGCCGGTCCAGCATCATCTTCATTTGTGCCCCGTCGTTGGGCATGAAGTCAGCTTGTCCTTTGATCAGCAGATTTCTGTTCTCGCGCAAATCGTAGATTTCACGGGCAGTAAGCTCCGCCATTTTTGCCGAGCTGCCGGCAGCAATGATTTCCTCGTTCATGAATTGTCGTGGATTCAAGGGCTTTTCTTTTGGAGAAGCCTTGAAGGGTGCAGGCAGTTCTTGATCCTTCCCCTGCGCATTGATGGCCAGTAAGCGTCCGTCTTCACTCAGTGAGAAGTTGGCAGCCACGGTCTTTGCGTTGAACTTCACTACGTATGCCTTCGTCGTGTCGGCCACGGCAAAGGGCGTTTGGCTGACGCTGACAACCCTATAGGTGGTGCTGGGCTCTTGCGATACGTCCTTCAAGCGCAGGTAGCGCATGGCATAGTTGCTGAAGTCGCCTGGCGTATAGACGCTTTTCTCAATCAGTATGTTCACCTGTATGGCCGTCTTTGGCAGGAAGTAGACGGCTCCTTCGGCAGTAATGCCTGGACGATAGTCGGTAAGAACTGTTTGAGCCATGCTGGCAGACAGTCCGCAGCAGCAAAATAGTAAGGCGAAGACTTTTCTTTTCATATAGATGTATTCCTTATGTTCCTTTTTTTGTTTTTTTTTCAGCCTGATGAGCATTCTTTTTTAGTCTGATGAGTATTCTTTTTTAGTTTTTCAGCCTGATGAATGCCTTGGGCAGATAGTTGATCAGGTCGCTGGCAATCAGACTCTCCTGTCCCAACTCGCGTGCAGCCAGGTCGCCGGCCAGTCCGTGCAGATAGACTCCCAGGACGCAGGCCACCTGTCGGTCGTAGCCATTGGCCAGCAGACCGGTGATGATGCCTGTCAGCACGTCGCCGCTGCCGGCTGTTGCCATGCCGGCATTGCCCGTGGTATTGAAGACGATGTGTCCGTCGGGCATGCAGATGGCGGTGTGCTGTCCTTTCAGGATGACGTAGCCCTGCAGTCGTTCTGCCAGTTCGCGTGCTTTGGTCAGACGCTCATAAGAGTCAACGCATTTTCCTTCAATCCGTTCCAGTTCTTTGGGATGCGGTGTCAGAATGATACCCTTGGGCAGTTGTTGCAGCCAAGCCCGTCGGTTAGCCAGGATGTTCAGTGCGTCAGCGTCGACCACCAGTGGGCACTGTGTGCGTCGCAGCTGGGCTATCAGCGTGATTGATGTCTGTTCGCTGGTGCCCAGTCCCGGTCCGATGCCCACCGCCTGATAGTCTTCTGTGGGTACACCCTCGCTGAAGGTGGTCTCTTCGTGGTCTATGCTGACGATAGCTTCCGGTACGGCAGTCTGTATGATGGGCACATTGCGTTTGGGCGTGTGCAGCGTCACCTTGCCCACGCCAGATCGCAGACAGGCTTTCGTTGCCAGGATGGCAGCACCAGCCATGCCGTAGCTGCCGGCAATGATCAGTGCATGTCCCATCTCGCCTTTGTGGGCGAAGCGGTTGCGTGGCCTGAGCAGTTGTCTCATCTGCTCTTCTTCCAGCAATGTGTAGTGGGCATCCATCTTGTTGATGCCTTCCTGGCTGAGGCGTATGTCGAGAATGCGCAGTTGTCCGATGTAAGCCTGGTTCTCGGCGAAGAGGAACGACAACTTGATATGTCCGAGCGTTAAGGTCTGGGTAGCGCGGATGATGTTGGCGCTGACGTTGTAGGTGTTGTCTTCCGTCATCAGCCCCGATGGTACGTCGATGCTGACGACATCGGCCTTCGAGGCGTTGATATATTTCACCAGCGCGGCAAAGCCGCCGGCCAGCGGCTTGTTCAGCCCCGAGCCGAACAGTCCGTCGACCACCAGCATGCCCTGTTCCAGTTTGGGCGGGTCGAACTCTTGTGTGATTTCAGTCAGCAGGGGCATGCCCTTCTTGTCGCACAGGCGTTTTTTGTTTTCTGTGCAGTCGGCCGACAGGTGTCCTGTGATATTGAAGAGATAGGTCTGCACCTGATAGTCCTGTTCTATCAGCATACGGGCAACGGCCATTGCGTCGCCGCCATTGTTGCCCGGTCCGGCAAAGACCACCACGGGTACTGTTCTGGGCCATCGTTCGGTGATGGCTCTTGTCAGTGTGCGTGCTGCCCGCTCCATTAAATCAATCGACTTGATGGGTTCGTGCTCAATGGTGTATTTGTCCAGTTCGCGTATCTGGGTGCTCGTAAATATCTTCATAGCGTCGACAAAAATACAAAACTTTTGTAATAATAGGAAACAATTGGACTTTAAAAAATGTTTTTTGACACGTTTTTTGTCCGCATGTTGACAAATCTGTTTCTATTCAACTTGTATGATATGGTCGCAATAGTCAACAACAGCCTGCCGGTGAGTGACGAATATGACCGTGCGCTGCTGGTTGCGCAGCAGGTTGTCAAGCAGTTGCCGCTCGGTGTCGGCATCCAGTGCGCTGGTGGCTTCGTCGAGCAGGATGATGCTGCCCGGGCGCAGCAGTGCCCTGGCGATGGCGATGCGCTGTGCCTGTCCTTCCGACAGTCCGCCGCCTTGTTCGGCAAATGTGGTGTCGAGCCCGTCGGGCAGTTCGAGAGCGAACTGTGCGCAGGCTGTTTGCAGCGCCTCCGTCATCTGCTCGTCGGTAGCGTCGGGGGCACCTATGCGCAGGTTGTCGCGCAGTGTGCCGCTCAGCAGGGTGTTGCCTTGCGGTACATAGACGAAGTTGCAGCGGTGGAGTGGGGTAAGGGCCTGTTCATGCTCGCCGTTGTAGATGGCTATTCTGCCTTGCTGTGGTGTGATGAGCGCCAGCAGCAACCTGATCATGGTGGTCTTGCCAGAGCCTGTCTCGCCCAGGATGGCTGTGCAGGTGCCGGGGGCAAAGTCGTAGGTGGCGTTGACAACGGTGGGCAACGGGTTCTGCGGATACTGATAGGTCACGTTCTCGAACCTTACGCCGCAGGGCGCTTCCAGCAGGTGCGCGTCGCCTTGCAACTCTTCGGGTATCTCCTCCAGTTCCATCAGTCGTTCTGCCGAAGTGAACACGCTGACGAATGCCGGTGCCAGCTTGGTCAGGTCGCGTGCCGGTCCCTGTATGCGGTAGACCAGCTGCAGGAAGGCCGTCATGGCTCCGAAGGTGATGGTGCCGTCGTGCAGCCGCAGCAGTCCCCAGAGGAAGGCAATCAGATAGCCCAGTGAAAAGCCTGTGTTCAGAAACAGGTTCGACGTGACGGAGAAAGCCGTGCGTCTCTTGACGCGCTGCCTCAGCTCCGACTGGCTGTCCTCCAACCGGTCCAGCATCTGTTCGTCGGCCTCCATCGTCTTCACCAGCATGCGGTGCTGCATGGTCTCGGTCAGCACGCTCTGTATCACGCTGTCGCTTTCGCGCACCTTGCGGCTGAGCTGTCTCATCTTGGCAATGTAGAAGCGGCTCAGCAGGATGAAGACGGGCAGGATGCCCACGGTCACGATGGCCAGCCAGGTGTCCATTTGCAACAAGTAGAAGAAGGCACCGATGAACATGGCAATCGTTGAGATGGTTGACGGCAGCGTCTCGGTCAGGAAGTTCACCACGTGGTTAACGTCGGTTTGCAGACGGTTGATCACGTCGCCTGAATGCATGGCTTCGCGTCCGCGCCATTCCGAGCGAAGCAGTCGGGCCAGCGTGTGCTGCTGCATGCGGTTGCGGGCTCTGACACCCAGGATGTTCTTGATCCAGACACGCGAGATGCCGATGGCAAATTCGCACAGCACGAGAGCCGCCATGATGCCCACGGCACCGTAGATGGAACCTTCGCGGGCTCCCGAACCAATGTCGATGGCGCGCTGCATGGCCCATACGGTCAGTAGACTGATGGCCACTCCCAGCAGACCGATGGTGGCATTCAACGTGGCCTGCAGGCGGTTGCCTTTCCATACGTTCCACAGCCATGCGACCATCTGCCGTATGGTGAACTTATTGTCTGTCGTTTGAAAAAAGTGCCGTATATTCAATGTTCAATTCATCTTAAGTCTGCTCCCCACATCATCTTCTCGCGCAGGGTGGCGAAATAGCGCGTGCCGCTGCGCTTCACGATCTTGGCTGAATAAGGCGCACGCGACAGCCGGAGCGTGGTGCCTTCCGGCAGTTTGCACGACCTGCCGTCGATGCCCACCAGGAATGTGTGACTGCGGCTGCTGACGGTCAGCTCTATCTGAGCCGTGTCGGGCAGTACGATAGGGCGCACGTTCAGTGAATGCGGCGCAACGGCAGTCATCACGATGACCCCCGTTCGCGGCACGATGATAGGCCCTCCGTTCGACAGCGAGTAGGCCGTAGAGCCCGTCGGTGTCGACACCACCAGTCCGTCGGCCTGATAGGTGGTCAGGTATTCGCCGTTGATGCTGGCGCGAATGGAAATCATCGATGCTGTGTCGCGTTTCAGTATCGACACATCGTTGAGTGCACACTCGTTGCCTTCAATCGGTTCGCCGTTGGTCTCTACACGAATCAAGGCGCGGCTCTCCACCGAGTAGTCGCCGCAGAACAGCGCATCGATGGTGTCTTCAATGTCGTTCACGCTGGTGTCGGCCAGAAAGCCCAGCCGCCCCATGTTCACACCCACGATGGGAGTCTCTGTCGGCCCCACCATGCTGGCAGTCTTCAACAGTGTTCCGTCGCCGCCCATGGAGATGGCAAAGTCTGCATTGATGTCGGCCAGACTGACAAACTCGGTAAAGTCGGGCGAGTCAGTGAAATCCTGGAAGGCAGAGCTCAGGAATGTGTAGTATTCCTTTTCAATGAATATCTTTGCACCGTGATTGCGCAGACTGCTCAGTACCGACCGGATGGCAATCGACTTGTGCTGTTGATAGACATTGCCGAAAAGGGCGAAACGAAGTGTTGACATATACCTTATTATATTTTATCGGGTGCAAAGGTAATGATTTTCCTTTAAATGCGCAAATAATAAAGGAATGGATGTCAATGAAAGTTTAAATGAAAGGTGGTTAACAATGAATCGTTTTACAAACTCGTCGACTTTGTTAAACAAACTCGTCGACTTTGTTAAACAAACTCGTCGACTTTGTAAGACGGTTTGCCGTCGGTTGTTTTCTGTTTTGTAAAAAAATACAATCAAAATCACGGTTTATTCCGTTTTTCTTCGTACATTTGCATCACAAAGAACCTGTAATTGAAAAAAGTAAGCAAATGGCAAAAGTTTATGTTTTCCTGGCCAACGGCTTCGAAGATGTCGAAGCGTTGATTCCCGTCGACGTGTTGCGTCGCGGTGGCATAGAAGTGGTAACCGTCAGCGTGGTCGACGATTCCCAGGTGGTGGAGACGGCTCATCGTGTGCGCATTGAGGCAGACCGGATGTTTGCCGATTGCGACTTCAGCGATGCCGACCTGCTGATGCTGCCGGGCGGAATGCCTGGGGCCAGCAACCTGAACAATCACGACGGCGTGCGCAGTGCACTGCTGAAACAGCATGCTGCAGGCAAGCGGGTGGCTGCCATCTGTGCCGCTCCGCTGGTGCTGGGCGGACTGGGCATCCTGCGCGGCAAGCGGGCCACCTGTTATCCAGGCTTCGAGCAGACGCTGGAAGGCGCTACCTATACAGGCAACCTCTGCACCGTCGACGGCAATGTGACCACTGGTGAGGGTCCTGCTGCTGCCTTCCCCTTTGCCTACGCCCTGCTCTCGCAGCTGAAGGACGAACAGACGGCCCGGCAAGTGGCTGTGGGCATGCGATATGCACACTTAATGGAGCGCGAGTGATGGATTATGTAATCATCGTGGCAGGCGGCAAAGGCCTGCGAATGGGTGGCGACATTCCCAAGCAGTTCCTGCCGGTGGCAGGACTGCCGGTGCTGATGCGTACCATGCTGCGCTTCCGCGAGGCGCTGCCCGAATTGCAGATTATCCTGGTACTGCCCAAGGCTCAGCAGGAATACTGGCGAGGCCTGTGTGCTGCCCATCAGTTTAACATCGACTATCTGTTGGCCGATGGCGGCAAGACACGCTTCCACTCCGTTCAGAGCGGACTGGCACTCGTGCCCGACGATGCTGAGGGCGTGGTGGGTGTTCACGACGGCGTGCGTCCCTTCGTGTCGGTAGAGGTCATCCGCCGTTGCTATGAGGAGGCTCGCACGGCCAAGGCCGTCATTCCCGTCATTCCCGTTGTGGAGACCTTGCGCCACGTCACCGAGGGCACCAAGCCGCGCGATGAATACCGGCTGGTGCAGACACCCCAGTGCTTCGACATCCAGTTGCTGAAGGCTGCCAACAGTCAGCCCTATCGCGACTCGTTCACCGACGATGCCTCGGTGGTGGAGGCCTACGGACATGCCGTCACACTCGTAGACGGCAACCGCGAGAACATCAAAATCACCACCCCTGCCGACCTGCTCTTAGCCGAATCATTGTTGTAAAAATTGGACATCCTCTCACAAGACATCATGTACTTGCCGGGCGTAGGCCCTAACCGCAAGAAAATGCTGAGTCAGGAACTCGGCATAGAGAGCTATGGCGACTTGTTGGAGTACTATCCCTATAAGTATGTCGACAGGAGCAAGGTCTACGAGGTGCGCGAGCTGACGGGCGACATGCCCTTCGTGCAAGTGGTGGGACATATCCTGAGTTTTGAGACCTTCCCGATGGGGCCGCGCAAGGAACGGGTGGTCGCCCACTTCAGCGACGGCACGGGCATCATGGATCTGGTGTGGTTCAATGGCGGAAAATATGCCAAGCAGAGCTACAAGATAGGCAAGGACTATCTGGTCTTTGGAAGACCGTCGGTGTTCAACAACCGCATTCAGGTGCAGCATCCTGACATTGATGATGCAACGAAGGTGGACACGACGGCCATGGGCATGCAGCCCTACTACAACACGACGGAGAAGATGAAGAAGGTGAACTTCAACTCGCGTGCGGTAGAACGGCTGACCAAGACACTGCTGGAGAAACTGAAAGAGCCGCTGCCTGAGACTATCATCCCTGACATACTCGCCAGCCGTCATCTGATGTCGCGCAACGAAGCCCTGCGTACCATTCATTATCCGCAGAATGCACGCGATCTGGAGCGTGCCCGTCTGCGCATGAAGTTCGAGGAACTCTTTTTCGTACAATTAAATATATTAAGGTATGCAAGCGACCTGCGGCGCAAATATCGCGGCTATGTGTTCAATCGCATCGGTGAGCTGTTCAATACCTTTTATAAAGAGAACCTGCCTTTCGAGTTGACCAACGCCCAGAAACGGGTGATTCGCGAGATACGGCAGGACACCTGTTCGGGTCGGCAGATGAACCGTCTGTTGCAAGGCGATGTAGGTTCGGGCAAGACTCTTGTGGCACTGATGTCGATGCTTATTGCACTTGATAATGGCTATCAGGCCTGCATCATGGCACCTACGGAGATTCTCGCTGAGCAACATCTGGTGACCATCAAGGATTTCCTGAAAGACATGCCTGTCCGAGTGGAACTGCTCACGGGCATCGTGAAGGGCAAGCGCCGGCAGGAAGTGCTCGACGGCCTGCTTACGGGCGAAGTGCAGATACTGGTGGGCACCCATGCGGTGATTGAAGACACCGTGCAGTTCCAGAAACTGGGCATGGTGGTGGTCGACGAACAGCATCGCTTCGGCGTGGCTCAGCGTGCTAAGCTGTGGAGCAAAAGTGAACAGCCGCCCCATGTGCTGGTGATGACGGCAACGCCCATTCCGCGCACACTGGCCATGACGCTCTATGGCGACCTGGACGTGAGCGTCATTGATGAACTGCCGCCCGGACGTAAGCCCATCCAGACGACACATGTCTTTGACAATCGCATGACCTCGCTCTATGAGGGCATTCGCAGGCAGATTCGTGAAGGTCGGCAGGTCTACATCGTGTTCCCCTTGATCGAGGAGAGCGAGAAATCGGATTTGAAGAATCTGGAACAGGGCTTCGAAGTGCTCCGTGAGGCTTTCCCTGAGTTCCGCCTGAGCAAGGTGCACGGCAAGATGAAGCCTAAGGACAAGGAAGAAGAAATGCAGAAGTTCGTTCGTGGGGAGACGCAGATACTCGTGGCAACAACCGTGATCGAGGTGGGGGTCAATGTGCCCAATGCCTCTGTGATGGTCATCCTCGATGCCCAGCGGTTCGGACTTTCGCAGCTCCATCAGCTCAGAGGCCGCGTGGGGCGCGGTGCCGACCAGTCGTTTTGCATCCTGGTTACTACCTATAAACTCAGCGAGGACACACGCAAGCGTATTGATATCATGTGCGAAACGAACGATGGCTTCCGCATTGCCGAGGCCGACCTGAAGTTGCGTGGCCCCGGCGATCTGGAGGGAACCCAGCAGAGCGGTATGGCCTTCGACCTGAAGATTGCCGATATTGCCCGCGACGGACAAGTGGTGCAGATGGCCCGCGACGAGGCCCAGAAAGTGATTGACGAGGATCCCCTGTGCCAATCGCTTAAATATCAGATGCTTTGGAACCGACTGAAGGAATTACGTAAAACCAATGTTAATTGGGCGGCCATTTCCTGACAGCGTAAACGTTTAAGTGTTAAAAGACCCCAAAAAACACACTTGAGTTGCCGTTTTCTTGCGGTTTTGTATTACTTTTGCACCGTCTATTTGAATAGCCGATATTGTTTTCCATTTGGAACAAGGCTGCTTTTTGACCCTAAAAACATTAACCAAAAAATGATGATTCTTAAGAAAATTAGAAATATTGCAGTTATTGTCGCCACCTCATTTGCCGTGCTTCCCGTCATGGGACAGGACCTGCTGGCCAATCAGGCTCCCATTGATCGCAAGATGAAGTCAGTGGATGCTGAGATGCTGAAGCAACTGGTTGAGATTGAGGAGTATGACTCGCCTGCCGATGAGTTGTATGAAGATTGGGACAATACCTATGCACACCGCCAGACAGCATTGCCCGATTCGTTCCGCATTGACTTGCGCGACTTCTATATGCCTACTCCGAGTCGCGTGATAACGTCGAACTTCGGTTCACGCTGGGGCCGTCAGCACAAGGGCCTTGACATCAAGGTGTATATAGGCGATACAATCCGTGCTGCATTCAGCGGAAAGGTGCGTGTGGTGCGCTACGAGGGACGAGGCTACGGCAAATACGTCGTTATTCGTCACCCCAACGGACTGGAGACCATCTACGGACACATGTCGAAACAGCTTGTTGCTGAAAATCAGGATGTGAAGGCCGGCGAACCCATCGGACTGGGTGGCAATACGGGCCGCAGCACAGGCTCGCACCTGCATTTCGAGACCCGTCTCTGCGGCGTGGCACTGAATCCTGCCATCATGTTCGACTTTGTCAACCAGGACATCGTGAACGACTTCTATGTGTTCCATAAGGATTCCTACGAGCAGGATGGTCGTTTGGCCACACAGCTTCGCGGAGCCAATGGCAAGCACGGCTACGATCCTGCTATGGTGAACAGTCCCAATGTGGGTAAGTCGCACCAGGCTTCCAGCGGTGGTTCTGCTCGCTATCATAAGGTTCGCAAAGGCGAGACGCTCTCGTCGATTGCACGTAAGCATGGCACCAGTGTGAAGGCTATCTGCAAGCTGAACCGCATCAGTCAGAACGTTCGCCTGCGTCCAGGACAAATTTTGAAGTACAATTGATTCTTCAATAGCAATAAATTGAATAACGGCCAAAATTTTCAAAATTTTGGCCATTATTCTTTAAATTTTAGCCAAAATTCTTTTTGACCTCTATTAATATTTGTAATTTTGTACCCACAACATAATATAGAACCGCAATGAGCAGAGTGACCATTAAAGACAAAACGTTTGAGACATCGATGCCGGAGGCGCAAATCAAGTGGCGCGTCAAAGAGCTGGCCCAACAGATTTCAAAGGATATGGAGGGTAAGAATCCATTGTTTCTGGCCGTACTGAACGGAGCCTTTATCTTTGCTGCAGACCTGATGCGCGAGATGACTATCCCCTGCGAGATATCGTTTGTGAAGCTGGCCAGTTATCAAGGCACCACGTCGACAGGAAAAATCAAGGAGGTGATGGGCATCAACGAAGACTTGAGCGGCCGCACGGTCATCATCTTGGAGGACATCGTGGAGACTGGACTCACCATCCGCCAGATGATAGAGTCGCTGGGCACTCGCAATCCGGCCTCCATCCATGTATGCACCTTGTTCTTTAAGCCGGAGAAATTGCAGGAAGACCTCAATCTGGAGTATGTGGCCTTCCGCATTCCTAATGATTTCATCTTGGGCTATGGCCTCGACTACGACCAGCAGGGCCGCGGTCTGAAAGACCTCTACACGCTGGTTTCGGAATAAAGACGGGAAAAAGAAGTATCGAAATCGCGGAATTTCGAAATCTCGAAATAACGTGAAACGACATAACGAAATAACGACAACAATATGAAGAATATCGTGATTTTTGGTGCACCAGGCTCAGGCAAGGGCACACAGAGCGACAAGTTAATTGAGAAATATGGTCTGGAGCATATCTCTACGGGTGATGTACTGCGTGCTGAAATCAAGAAAGGCACCGAACTGGGCAAGACGGCTCAGCAGTTCATTGACAACGGACAGCTGATTCCCGACGACCTGATGGTGAGCATCCTGGCCAGCGTCTACGACTCTTTCGGCCGCGAGCACAAGGGCGTTATCTTCGACGGCTTCCCTCGCACCATTCCGCAGGCAGAGGCTTTGAAGAAGATGCTCAACGAGCGTGGCGACAAGATTGCAGCCATGCTGGAACTTGATGTGCCCGAAGATGAGCTGATGAAGCGCCTCATTCTGCGTGGACAGCAGAGTGGCCGTGCCGACGATAACGAGGAGACCATCAAGAAACGCCTTGTGGTCTATCACTCACAGACACAGCCGCTCATTGAGTGGTACAAGCAGGAAGGACTGCATCACCACATCGACGGTCTGGGCAGCCTGGATCGTATCTTCGCAGATATCTGTGCGGTGGTTGAAAAAATCTAGTAAACTAGTTGCTAGTATTGCTAGTATTACTAGTATCACTAGGATAACTAGTATCACTAGGCATACTAGCTAAATCATTTTATGGAGAGCAATTTCGTTGATTATGTGAAGATAGTGTGCCGCTCGGGCAAGGGCGGTAAGGGCTCTATGCACCTGCGGCATGTGAAATACAACCCGAATGGCGGTCCGGATGGCGGCGACGGTGGCAAGGGCGGTAGCATCATTTTGCGCGGAAACCACAACTACTGGACACTGTTGCACCTGAAGTATTCCCGTCATATCTTTGCCGAGCATGGCGGCAACGGCGGACGCGACAAGTGTCACGGCACCGATGGCAAGGATGTCTATATCGACGTGCCGCCCGGTACGGTGGTCTATAATGCTGAGACGGGCAAGTTCGTCTGCGATGTGGCCTACGACGGGCAGGAGATTGTGCTGCTGAAAGGCGGACGCGGCGGCTTGGGCAACTTCCAGTTCCGCACGTCGACCAATCAGGCACCGCGCTATGCACAGCCGGGCGAACCCATGCAGGAGATGACCGTCATTCTGGAGCTGAAATTGCTGGCCGATGTCGGTCTGGTGGGCTTCCCCAATGCAGGAAAGTCGACACTGGTGTCGGCACTATCGAACGCAAAGCCGAAAATAGCCAACTATCCCTTCACTACGATGGAGCCCTCGCTGGGCATCGTGGGCTATCGCGACAACAAGTCGTTTGTGATGGCTGATATCC
The DNA here is from genome assembly GCA_017458225.1 of Prevotella sp. Lineage (GTDB taxonomy): Bacteria > Bacteroidota > Bacteroidia > Bacteroidales > Bacteroidaceae > Prevotella. The sequence goes on from JAFTFX010000031.1 coordinate 35,086, forward strand.
CAGGTATCATCGAGGGAGCCGCCGAGGGCAAAGGCTTGGGACTGCGCTTCCTGCGCCATATAGAGCGCAACTCGCTGTTGCTGTTCATGGTGCCCGGCGATACTGACGATATCAAGCGTGAATACGAGATTCTGCTGAACGAACTGCGACAGTTCAACCCGGAAATGCTTGATAAACACCGTGTGCTTGCAGTTACCAAGTGCGACCTGCTTGACGACGAGCTGATAGAGATGTTGCGCGAGACGCTGCCGCAGGACTTGCCCGTCGTGTTCATCTCAGCCGTCACGGGCTTTGGTCTCGAAGAACTGAAAGACGTGCTCTGGAAAGAGTTGAATGCCGAAAGCAATAAGCTGCAGGCGATTACGGCCGAGGATACGCTCGTCCATCGCGATAAGGACATGACGACCTTTGCCGCCGAACTGGAAGACGAACTCGATGATGATTTCGACTACGCCGACGAGGACGAGACGGATGATGTGGACGATCTCGACGACGTGGAATATCTTGAGGATTTCGAGTACGTAGACGATGAAACCTAACGAAAACAGTGGTATATGAATGTAAAAAGGATTCTTTCTAGTCTCTGTCTGTGTACGGCTTTGCAGGCCTGTTCGCAGAGCACTTTCACACCCAGAAAGTATCCTTTTCCCATACCCGTTGAGGCTCCTCCGCAGCTTACTATGCAGGAGCAGGCTGAGACGCAGGCAGAAGAGCGCAAACGACTGCTGGGCGACCCTTTCAAGGGGAAAACCGTGCTGACAGTAGACCTGCGCGATATTCCTGATGATGCATGGTGCTATCCGCTGCCGGGGGCAAAGGTGATCAGTGCCTATGGAGCCCGTGGCGGTCGGGGACATTCGGGTGTAGACCTGAAGACCAGGGCCAATGACACTATTCTGGCCGCCTTCGATGGCATTGTGACGATGTCGCAGCCGTTTGCCGGCTATGGCAACTGCATCATTGTGCGCCATTACAACGGCTTGGAGACACTCTATAGTCACAATGTGAAAAACCTGGTGAGAGAAGGGCAACGGGTAACGGCAGGACAGAAAATCGCCCTGACGGGGCGCACAGGGCGCGCCACAACGGAGCATTTGCATTTCGAAGTACGTGTGAGCGGTCGCCACTACGATCCTCAGATTATCTTCGATCATGCATCAAAAAAACTGAAACGACGTCAACTGAACTTCACAAAAGGCGGCGGAGTAACGGCAAAATAGCCTATTTTCCATTCTTTTTGAAAAATATGCCGCAATTTAAGGTCTAATATGATTTTTTTTGTTTAATTTTGCAGCGTAAATAAAAAAACTTAAAAAACATCTGATTATATGCAGAAAAGAATTCTTTTTCTGGTGTCCATGCTCTTTATGCTTTCGCTATCAGCAGTGGCACAAATCACAACATCAAGCCTTACGGGTAAAGTGGTAGTTGACGGCTCTAAGGAAGAAGCTGTCGGAGCTACAGTGCAGGCCGTCCACGAGCCTTCAGGAACACGCTATGCAGCAGTGACGAACGCCAGTGGCCGTTTTGTCATTCAGGGCATGCGTACGGGTGGCCCTTACACGGTGACCATTTCCTACATTGGCTTCCAGCCCAAGAACCTGAAGAACATCGTTCTTGAACTGGGTGAGACCTTCAATATCAACGCATCGCTTTCTGAAAATGCCAGCGAGCTGGGCGAGGTCATCGTGAGTGGAAAGGCATCGAAGTTTGCAACGGAGAAGACCGGTGCTTCGACCAACATCAACAATGCAACGTTGACCCGTCTGCCGACTATCAGCCGTTCTATCACTGAGGTAACTCGTCTTTCGCCCTATGCCAACGGCATGAGCTTTGGCGGTTCCAATGGTCGTATGTCGAACTTCACACTCGACGGTGCCAACCTGAACAACAACTTCGGTCTTTCTTCCAATCTGCCTGGTGGCGGAACACCTGTTTCGGTCGATGCTATCGACGAGGTGCAGGTGGTGGTGTCGCCCTTCGACGTGCGTCAGTCCAACTTCGTCAGCGGTGGTATCAACGCCATTACGAAGTCGGGTACTAACTTGTTCAAGGGAACGGCCTACATCTACTACACCAATGAGAACATGCACGGCAACCGTGTGAATGAGCAGACATTGTCTGATCCTGGCAAGGATCGCAAAACGACCTACGGCTTCACGCTGGGCGGCCCCATTGTGAAAAACAAACTGTTCTTCTTCGCTAACTTTGAACAGGCCATCGTGCCAACAATAACAACTCGTTGGCGTGGCTCTTTGGACGGCGTTGCCGATCCCACACAGAATATCTCACGCGCTAAGCTGAGCGACTTGCAGCAGGTTTCTCAGTTTGTCAAACAGAGATATGGCTACGACACTGGTTCGTGGACCGATTTCCCTGCTGACGAGAAGAATATCAAATACCTGGCTCGTTTGGATTGGAATATCAGCCAGAACCACCACTTCATGGTTCGCTTCAACCACACGAACAACGAGGTGTGGAACGTGCCTACCCCCGTCTCTAATGACTTCGGTCAAAGTTTCAACTATAACACGGAGGGACGCTTCTCGCAGTCGGCCATGAGCTATGTCAACAGTTTGTATAAACAGCAAAACAAGGTGACAACTGTTTCGTCAAGCTTGAATAGTCGTTTTGGCAAGGCTTTCTCTAACGAACTGCTGTTTACCTATTCGGATATTGATGATGTTCGCGACAGCAATTCGTCGAAGTTCCCCTTTGTCGATATCTATGAGCCTGATGCCAACGGTGTTCCCAAGCCCTATATCACATTAGGCTACGAGTTCTGTACACCGGGCAACCGCGTTCGCAACAAGATTACAACCATTACTGACAATGCCACCCTGTTCCTGGGCAGTCACAAACTGATGGCTGGTGTGAGCTGGGAGCACCAGATTGCCTATAACACCTATCTGCGCAGCTTCTATGGCTCATACGCCTATAACAGCCTGAATGATTTTTATACAGGAGCCGCTCCTGCCAACGTGGCGCTGACCTGGGGCTATAACGGCGAGGCCGAGCCTACCGATAAAGTGACATTCAACCAGTTTGGCGTCTATCTGCAAGACGAGTGGAATGCTTTCGACCGTTTGAAACTGACTTTGGGTGTCCGTGTAGACAATATGATGTTCAACAACAACGACCTGATGGCCAATGCAGCCATTGATGCCCTTGACTATGCTGGCACGCATCTCACTACAGGTGAGTGGCCGAAGAACAACTTGAGCATTTCGCCTCGTTTCGGCTTTGTCTGGGATGTGCTGGGCAACAAGAACCTGAAGGTGCGTGGCGGTACTGGCCTGTTCGTTGGTCGTTTGCCGTTGGTGTTCTTCACCAATATGCCAGGCAGCACAGGTATGTCGAAATACCTCTATAAGAGCAGCAGCGACAAGACCTATGGTGCAGCTGTGCTGGGCGCTCTCACTGGTGGTCTGAAGACCAATCCAGACGAGTTGCGCGATATCATCGTGGCCAACAATCCGAATGCCAAGACAACGATTACGCCTGAAGACGGTGCTGTTCCCAGCAGTATTTCAGCTGTCGACAAGAATTTCAAGATGCCGCAGGTGTGGAAATCGTCGATAGCTGTCGACTACAACCTGCCGGTATCGTTCCCACTGTCAGTCACGGGTGAGTTCACCTATACACAAGTGGTTAACGACGTGTTCCTGGAAGATATCAGTATCAAGAACAATACCGATGGCTGGGATCGTCTGAAAGGTGCTGACAACCGTTTCATTTATCCGGCTGGCAACTATCGACTGACCTATACCGATGCAGCAGGCAAGGTGTCTAATATGCCCAACGCCTATATGCTGACGAACACCAATCACGGTTATGGCTACACAGCCAATGTATCGCTGAATGCAGAACCGGTGAAGAACCTGCACTTGATGGCTGCCTATACCTATACGAAGATGAAGGAACGTTCGTCTATGCCGGGTAGCAGTGCCAGCTCAGTACTGCAGGCAATGTATACCGTTAACGGAACACGCTTTGCCGATCTGCAGAGCACCAGCTTCGTGCTGCCTCACCGTATCATTGCCAACGTCAGCTATGACTACAACAAAGAACATTTCGCCCTGTTCTATGAGGGAACACCTTCTAACACGCCATACACCTATTATTATTCAGGTGATATCAATGGCGACGGACAGACAACTGACCTGATGTATATTCCTGCCAACGATAATGAGATTCACTTTGCCAGTGAGGCCGACCGTTTCGCTTATTGGAGATTTGTTGAGCAGGACGACTATCTGAAGAATCACAAGGGTGAGTATGCCGGTGCTTACGATGTGCACACACCGATGGTTCATCGTTTTGACTTCCGCTATGCTCACGATTTCACCTTCTGTCTGGGCAAGACGCATCACAAGCTGCAACTCTCTGCTGATGTGAAGAACATCGGCAACTTGTTCAACTCGAAGTGGGGCGTGTTCAAAAACATGGCACCAGCCAATGGCGGACAGATCCTGAATGTGGCAAAGGTAGACAAGGGCATCCCTTACTTCTCAATGAATAAGTACAAGGGTGAGTATATCAACAAGACTTGGGACTATATTTATGATTATAGCCAGTGCTGGAAGCTCCAGGTGGGTGCGAAGTACTTCTTCGACCAGCTGAGCGACGAGGACCGTGACCGTCTGTGCAAGCCCTGTCAGCAGGAACTTTCAAAAGGCGAGGTGGATCGTTTGAACGCCATGATTGCCGAGCGCGATGCTGAGAATGCACGCCTGAAAGAAGAGCTGGCCAACAAGCCCGAGCCGAAGACGGAGGTGAAGGTCGTTGAGAAGGAAGTGAAAGTGGTGGATGTCGTGACGGCTCCTGCTTCGGTGTTCTTCGCCAGCGGCAAGTCTACTATTGCCTCGAAGAAAGATCTGGAGGATGTCAAGGTGTTGGCACAGATTGCACGCGACAGCAACAAGAAGATTGTGGTGACAGGCTATGCTGACAGTCAGACGGGTGATGCCGAACTGAACCAGCGTCTCAGCCAGCAGCGTGCCGAGACCGTTGCCAACCAGCTGGTGGCAATGGGTGTCAGCCGCGACAACATCGAGATTGTTGCTGCCGGCGGTGTGGACGAGCTGAACCCCTATAACTATAACCGTCGTGTAACCGTGGTTGTGAAATAGTGCTGAGAATAAAGAAGCTCGACATATTCATTGTCAAGCAGTTCGGACTGCTTTTCGTGGGAACCTTCTTCATCTGCCAGTTTGTGCTGATGATGCAGTTCCTGTGGCGCTATGTCGATGAACTGATAGGTAAGGGACTTACCATTGATGTACTGGCAAAGTTCTTCTGGTACATGGGCCTGATGCTGATGCCTCAGGCCTTTCCCTTAGCTATCCTGTTGTCTTCGCTGATAGCCTTCGGTAACCTGGGCGAGAGCTCAGAGCTGACGGCCATCAAGGCAGCAGGTATCTCGCTGATGCAGGCCATGCGGTCACTCATCTTTGTAGTGTGCTGCATCGCTTGCATGTCGTATTTCTTTCAGGATGTAGTAGGCCCTGAGGCTAACCGCTCGTTCGGACGCTTGCTGCTGGCCATGAAGCAGACCAGCCCGGAACTGGAGATTCCCGAGGGAATCTTCTACGACGGACTGCCTGAGACCAATCTCTATGTACAGAAGAAAGACATGGAGACGGGTCATCTGTATGGCATTATGATCTACCGCCGTACCGGCAGCTATGAAGATCAGGCCATTATCTTGGCCGACTCGGGCATGCTGCAGTCTACCGAGGAAAAGAAGCACCTGCTACTGACGCTGTGGAACGGCGAGTGGTTCGAAAACATGCGCACTCAGGATATTGGCGGGTCGGCTGAAATACCCTATCGGCGCGAGACCTTTGCAAATAAACAGATTCTGCTCGACTATGACGGCGGCTTCAGCATGGACGACGTGTCAGACATGAGCCATAATGCGAAGTCGAAGAGCAGTAAGCGCATCTTGCACGACCTTGACTCTATTCGTCACCGTTGCGACAGTATCGGCCTGCAGTTCTACCAGAATGCTTACGATTATGTGCTGAAGATTCCTGTTGCGAAAGGCGAAGACTCACTGAGAATTGAACAGCAGTTGAGCGAGGGTCTCAACTACGATTCCGTTTATGCCGCCTTGAACGGTGAAAAGAGACTGCAGGTGATGAAGGAGGCCGTTGCGCAGGCACAGACTGCCACCAACGATCTGGTGATGAAGGAAGACTACAGCTTCTATGAGAACCGTGAGTACCGCTCGCACCAGATGGAGCTCCTTTCCAAGATCACACTATCGCTGTCGTGCATCGTGTTCTTCTTTATAGGTGCACCGTTGGGAGCCATCATCCGCAAGGGCGGACTGGGTGTTCCTGTCATCATCTCGGTGCTGGTGTTCATCATCTATTACATCTTTGAAAACTCAGGCATGCGCATGGCGCGTGCCGACGAGTGGTCGGTATGGTTCGGCAAGTGGATATCTACGATGGTGCTGGCACCGCTGGCCGTCTTCTTCACCTATAAGGCCAACAAAGACTCTACCGTCTTCAGCATGGATGCCTATAAGCTGCTGCTCATGCGCATACTGGGCTTGCGCCAGAAACGCAGTGTGATGGCCAAGGAAGTAATCATCTCCGACCCGAAATATCTGCTTGACGTGAAGATGCTGGATTGCATCAGCCGTGAGATTGAGGCCTACTCCGACCATCATAAGCTGTTGCGGTGGCCGTCGCCCATTGACGTGTTCTTCCGTCCCGGCGACGATCATGAGATTGAACATATCAACGAGGTGCTTGAGGTGGTGGTGGATGACTTGGGCTATACGAAAGATCCCGTCATTCTTGAAGAACTCAACCACTATCCCATTTTGGCTACCCATGCCCACACGCGCCCGTTTGAGCGCAAGTGGCTCAACATTTTGACAGGACTGATTCTGCCGCTTGGCATCTTCTTCTATTTCCGCATGCTGCGCTTCCGCTTCAGGCTCTATCGCGACCTGCGCGATATTGTGCAGACCAGTGAGAAGATTGTCCCCCGTGCCTTGAAGTTGGCCGAGCAGAACCCTGACGATGTGGTTGCGGTAGAAGACCTCTTTGCCGACCCGTCAAAGCTAAGTAAGTATCTAAAAAATTCGCAAGAAGAATATGAATAATTTCCAACTGAGCACCATCGATGAGGCCGTTGCTGATTTCCGCGATGGTAAGTTTGTGATAGTCGTTGACGATGAAGACCGCGAGAACGAGGGCGACCTGATTTGTGCGGCCGAGAAGATCACCCCCGAGATGGTCAACTTCATGCTGAAATATGCCCGTGGCGTGCTGTGCGCCCCCATCACTATCAGCCGTAGCGAAGAGCTCGACCTGCCCCGACAGGTGGCCGATAACACATCGGTGCTGGGCACCCCCTTCACCATCACTGTTGACAAGTTGGAAGGCTGCACAACTGGCGTGTCGGCCCACGACCGCGCCGCCACCATTCAGGCATTGGCCGACCCCACATCAACTCCTCAGACCTTCGGTCGTCCCGGCCATATCAACCCCCTCTATGCTCAAGACAACGGTGTGCTGCGCCGTTCGGGCCATACTGAGGCAGCCGTCGACTTGTGCAAGTTGGCCGGTCTCTATCCTGCCGGCGCACTCATGGAGATTATGAACGACGACGGCACCATGGCTCGCATGCCCGAGTTGCAGGTCTTCGCCAAAGAACACGGTCTGAAGATCATCACCATCAAAGACCTCATTGCCTATCGTTTGCAGAAGGAGTCGCTCATTGAGGTGGGTGTCGAGGTCGACATGCCTACCGACCACGGCCACTTCCGCATCATCCCCTTCCGTCAGAAGAGTAACGGACAGGAGCACTTCGCCCTGATCAAGGGTGAGTGGAAGGAAGACGAGCCCATCCTCGTTCGCGTACATTCTTCATGTATGACGGGCGATATTCTCGGTTCGAAGCGTTGCGACTGCGGCGAACAGCTGCACAAGGCGATGGAGATGATTGAGCAGGAAGGCAAAGGCGTGATTGTCTACATGCAGCAAGAGGGTAGGGGCATCGGCTTGATGAACAAGTTGGCCGCCTACAAACTGCAAGAAGAAGGCTACGACACCGTGGATGCCAACCTGTGTCTGGGCTTCAAAGCCGACGAGCGCGACTATGGTTGCGGTGCACAGATGCTGCGCCATCTGGGCGTGCACAAGATGCGCCTGATGACCAACAACCCCGTGAAGCGCGTCGGACTGGAAGCCTACGGTCTGGAGATTATAGAAAATGTACCCATCGAGGTGTCCCCCAATGAGTACAATCTGCGCTATCTGAAGACCAAGCAGGAGCGCATGGGTCACACGCTGCACCTGTAAGTTGAAAGCTTGTTGTTGTAGAAAACAACTTATATTACGGTGCAAAGCATCGTTGCTTGCAGTACAAAGCATCGTTGTTTGCGGTACAAATCAATTCACATTGCAACTTTTGCTTGTAAGCAAACGACCTTCTGCTTACAAGCAAAAGGCCATTCGGTTGTAAGCAAATGAACTTTTGCTTACAAGCAAAAACCTGTTAGCAGCGATTTTCTGACTTTTCCTGATTTCACTAGACACTTTTTCTCTTTATTAACTGAGTCAGTAGACAGTTGTTATGTTGTCATACTGGTTTGATAGACACAAGCGAAAAAGCTGTGCCGTTTTTGTTGACGCTTCGGTCATGCTCGACCTATGAATACGAGTAACGACGAAGTGATGGCTCTGCTGCGCCAGACTATCGAACAGGTATCGGGCATGACCGTTCATACGCCCAGCGACTACGAACAACTGAGCAGTCTGATTTTCAGTCAGCAGCATGCCACCATCAGCGCCTCAACGCTGAAACGGCTATGGGGCTATGCCGGACAGGACACACGCCCCCGTGTGTTTACGCTCGATGTGCTGGCCCGATTTGTCGGCTACAAGGATTTTAGTGCTTTTGAAAAGTCGGTTGGACAGGAGCAGCAACAGCAGAGTCAGCTGTTCCTCACTGATGCACTCACTGCCGACTTGCTGGCCATAGGCGACCGTCTGCTGTTGACGTGGCACCCCGACCGTCGTTGCGTGATAGAACATTTGGGCAGCGGGCATTTTCGCATTGTAGAGGCACAAAACACAAAGCTGTCTGTAGGCGACACTTTCGAATGCCACCTTTTCATTAATCACGAGCCGCTCTACATAGACCGGCTGATATATAACGGACTGCCCCCGATGAGCTATGTGGCCGGACGCATAGACGGGGTGATGGCCCAAAGACTGCCTGCAACGGGCCGACGGGACGGAGACGGAAAAGCAATCTGATGCCTTTTACGGTGAAAAAATATGAAAAATGTAGGCATTCGTATAGGAAAAACGAAATAAATGCTTACTTTTGCACGTTCATTTATACAAAACGCATATTATGGCACAACTATCCAACCGTCTGCAGAGACTGGCCCCTTCGGCAACACTGGCCATGTCGCAGAAAAGCTCAGAGATGAAGGCTCAGGGCATCGATGTGATTAACATGAGCGTCGGCGAACCCGACTTCAACACCCCCGACCACATCAAGCAGGCTGCCAAGCTGGCTATCGACGAGAACTATTCGCGCTATTCGCCCGTGCCGGGCTATCCCGATTTGAGGCAGGCCATCGCCCGAAAGCTGGAACGCGAGAACCACTTGTCGTACACTCCAGCGGAAATTCTCGTTTCTAACGGTGCCAAGCAGAGTGTCTGCAATACCGTGATGGCACTGGTGAACCCAAGCGAGGAAGTCATTATTCCCGCGCCCTACTGGGTAAGCTATCCGCAGATGGTGAAACTGGCTGGCGGCGAACCTGTCATTGTGGAGGCCACCTTCGAACAGAACTTCAAGATGACCCCTGAACAGTTGGAAGTCGCCATCACACCGAAGACGCGCATGATTATTCTCTGCTCGCCCAGCAATCCTACGGGCTCTGTTTATAATAAAGAGGAATTGCGCGCGCTCGCGAACGTTATATTAAAACATGAAGACCTCTTTGTGCTGGCCGATGAGATTTATGAGCACATTAACTACGTGGGCCACCATGAGTCAATAGCCCAGTTCCCCGGCATGAAGGAACGCGCCATCATTGTCAACGGAGTGTCGAAGGCTTACGCCATGACAGGCTGGCGCATTGGCTATATTGCAGCGCCCGAATGGATTGTAAAGGGTTGTAACAAACTGCAGGGACAGTACACCAGCGGCCCTTGCTCAGTAAGTCAGAAGGCAGCCGAGTTTGCCTACACCCAGAGCCAGGAGTGCGTCGAGGAAATGCGCAAGGCCTTTGAGCGCCGCCGCAACCTCATTGTGGAACTGGCCAAGCAGATTCCGGGACTGGAAGTGAACGTGCCCGAGGGCGCCTTCTATCTGTTCCCCAAGTGCAGCAGTTTCTATGGCAGTACAACGCCTAAGGGCAATGCTGTCGCCAACAGCACCGACCTGGCCATGTATCTGCTGGAAGAGGCCCATGTGGCCACGGTGGGCGGCGATGCCTTTGGCGATCCCGACTGCTTCCGCATGAGCTATGCCACAAGCGACGACAACATCCGTGAGGCTATGCGGCGCATTGGCGTGGCACTCGAAAAACTGAAAAAATAAGAGAAAAGGTACGTTAAAAGTGGTTAATTGATACGGAAGTCCACATTAATTTACTATCTTTGCGCGTGATTCTGCCAAGTTGGACACTCAATGTGGCCCAATTTGTCGGCAGATAGCCTTAAATTGGAAGAACTTTATCAAATTATATTTCTTAATAACCAAAAACAAAAAATTAAATCAATTATGGCAACAACAACAAAGGCTGCAGCCCCAGCTAAAAAAACGGGCTTCACTGGAATGAAGGAAGCATGGATTATCCTCGCCGTCTGCTGCGCAGCAGGTTACAGTGTGTGGTATTTCGTGATGGGTAACCCCGACAACTTCGTAGGCGGCGACCGCAGCGGTCACCCCGCAAACCTGCTTGGTACTGTGTATAAAGGCGGTTTCGTGGTAGGTCTGATCCTCACCCTTCTGTTCACCGTTATCTGCCTTGGCTTCGAGCGTTTCCTGGCCATCAAGAATGCTTCTGGTAAGATGAACCTGGCTAAGTTCACCGCTCAGGTGAAGAGCGCCATCAAGGCTCAGAAGTTTGACGAGGCTCGTGCTCTGTGCGACAAGATGCAGGGTTCGGTTGCCAACGTGGTGCTGGCTTCTATCAATATGTATCAGACCGTTGAGACCGACGACACACTGAAGAAGGCTGCTAAGATTGCCAAGATTCAGCAGGCTCACGAAGAGGCCATCCAGTTGGAGATGCCTACGCTGCAGATGAATATGCCTATGGTTGCAACCATCGTTTCTCTGGGTACCCTGACCGCTCTGTTCGGTACTGTGCTCGGTATGATCGGATCGTTCCAGGCTCTGTCTGCTGGTGGCGGTGCTGACTCAATGGCTCTGTCTGCAGGTATTTCTGAGGCCCTTGTGAACACGGCTTCTGGTATTTTGACCTCTTGGGTTGCTACCGTTGTTTATAACTTCTTCTCTAACAAGATCGATAAGCTGACTTACGCTCTCGATGAGATTGGCTTCACCATCGCAGCCACCTACGATTCTAACCACAACGAGGCTTAATCGTTTTACCTTTATTAATTAATTGCTTAAAGAGTTAATCAATGGGTAAAATTCAAATTAAGAAGAAAGACATCTGGATCGACATGACGCCTATGTCGGACGTGATGACGCTGCTTCTGTGCTTCTTCATGTTGACTTCAACATTCTTGACGCCGGAACCAGTATCTGTCAACACGCCTTCATCAGTGTCGCAGGTCAAGGTGCCCGAAAATGATGTGCTCAACATTCTGGTATCACCAGAGGGCAACATCTATGTGGGCTCTGAGAACCGCAACACGATGAACGACATGCTCGATGAGGTGACCGGCAAGTTTGGCATAAGCCTGACTGGCGCTCAGCTCAAGAACTTCAAGGAGGATCCCATGATCGGTGCCCCCCTGAGCGTTCTGCCTTCCTATCTCAGCCTCGAAAAGGAGAAGATGGGTGAGGAGATCCAGAAGTTGAGCATCCCCCTCGATAGTATCGACGGCGGAATGAGTGAGTTCCAGGAATGGGTGAAGGCAGCTCGTAACTCCAACCCCGACCTTCGTCTGGCCATTAAGTGCGATGCTACCACATCGTATGCCGTGGTGAAGAAGATGATGTCGGAACTTCAGGATATGAACGAGAACCGCTATCAGCTCATCACTAATCTTGACACCAAAAAGTTAGCGGAGGAATAAAGTATGGCAAAAAAAGGTGGTTCTAAGCAGAAAAAAATGGATACCCGCGTGAACTTCACGCCAATGGTAGACATGATGATGCTTCTGATTACGTTCTTCATGCTCTGTACCACGCTGAGCAAGCCGCAGGCAATGCAGCTGACGATGCCGAGTAATGATGAGAATATGACCAAGGAAGACAAGTCGGTGACGAAGGCTTCGTACACTATCACGCTGTTCCTTGGTGGTGAAGATAAGATTTACTATGTTGAAGGTCTGCCCGACTACGAAAACCCCGAATGCATCAAGGAGACCACTTGGGGCAAGGAGGGCGTTCGCAAACTGCTCATTGAGCATATCACCGAGGACGGCTTCTCGCCTGTGGCACGTGTCATGATGGCGAAGAAGAAGCTGGACGAGAAGAGAGCTCAGCTGGGTGACAAAATGACGACCGAGGCTTACGAGAAAGAACTCTCTGACATCCGTAATGGTAAGGCAGAGGAGTTCCTGGCCGAATTTGGCGATCAGGGTATGCAGACGCTGACCGTGATCATCAAGCCGATGGACGTTTCGACCTATAACAACATGGTTCAGGCCCTTGACGAGATGCTGATTTGCAGTATTGGTAAGTATGTGATTGATAAGGTCAATGAGGACGATGAGAAGCTTCTCGAACTCAAAGGCATAAAGTATACTAACGAGAAATAAAAGAAAGGTATAGAACTATGTCAAGAATTGATCTTATAGATAATGGATGGGTTGACCTCGTATTTGAGGGCAAAAACCAGACCTACGGTGCTTATCAGCTGCGCCAGGAAACAGGTAAGCGCAACTTCTACTCCCTGCTCATCATGGCTGGTATCGGCCTCGCCATTGCCATTACGGTGGCTGTGGTCGGTGTCGTGCAGAATGCCATGAAGAGCGACGTGGCCATTGAGACCGACGTCGAGCTCTCTAAGCTGGCTCAGAAGAAGGAAGCCAAGGTGGAGCGCAAAGAGCCTGTCAAGGTTGAAGTTGAGCAGAAAGTTGTAGAGAAGGTGAAGAGCTCAGTGAAGTTCACAGCACCTGAGATTAAGAAGGACGACGAGGTGAAGCCTGAGGACGAAATCAAGTCGCAGGACGACCTCGCCAAGACGAACACTGCCATCGGTACTTTCGATGTGAAAGGTAACGACGAGGCTGAAGGCGAAGTGCTGAAGGCCAAGGAGGTTATCGCCGACGAAAAGCCGAAGGAGGAAGAAACCAAGGTCTTCGACGTGGTAGAGCAGATGCCTGAGTTCCCCGGTGGACAGGCTGCCCTGCTGAAGTGGATCAGCGATCATATCCGCTATCCGGCCGTTGCCGAGGAGAATGGTATCCAGGGTCGCGTGGTATGTACCTTCGTGGTGGAGCGCGATGGCTCGGTGACCGACGTGCAGGTAGCACGTTCTATCGACCCCTCACTGGATAAGGAGGCTGTGCGCGTGCTGAAGCAGATGCCTCGCTGGAATCCTGGTAAGCAGAACGGTTCGTCTGTACGTGTGAAGTACACCGTACCTGTAACCTTCAGACTACAATAAAATTAAAAGTATGAACAGAACTCGATTCAACAAGATCGTTGGATTATCACTCTTTTTAGGCTTGTTCCTCGCTTGTGGGAACAAGCCTAAAACTGATTTAGGCTATGATTACGAGGCTGCAGCATCGTTCTTTGCAGCCGACGAGAGTTTCCATCCCATTCTCGATGAGGAATTGGAAGTTTTTACCCGGGTGTTCAATCGCAATGCGGTTCATCAGGACACGCTGAAAGCACTCTACACCAGTGAGCAGGAGGCTATTGAGATGCTCATGAAGAACGAGACGTGGCTGGCTTTCACCACCCGTTCGCTCACCGAGAAGGAACTGAGCAACCTCAAGGCACGTTCGTTTGCACCGCGCATCATGCCCATCGGCTACGACGGACTGGCTATCATCGTCAATAATGTCAATACCGACACCTGCATTACGGTGAAGGACATTGCACGCATTCTGAAGGGTGAGGTGACCTCTTGGAGCGATATCTATCCGAAGTCGAAACTCGGTAAGATTGAGGTGGTGTTCGACAATCCGCGTTCCAGTGCCGTGCGCTATTGTGTCGACTCCATCCTTGGCGGACAGCCCATCAACAGCGACATGCAGGAGAATATCGGTGCCATGCTGAAGAGTGCCGAGGTGGTAGACTACGTGGAGCGCACGCCGAATGCCTTTGGCATCATCGGGTCTAACTGGCTGAACGACCAGCGCGACACGACCAATGTCACATTCAAGAAGAACATAACGGTGATGAAGGTGTCGAGGCTCGACTCTGCTACAGTGCAGAACAGCCGCCGCCCTTATCAGTACTATATATATAATGGCAGCTACCCGTTGGTGCGCACCATCTATGCCATCATCAATGAGCCGCGAACAGGTCAGCCCACGGGCTTTGCCAACTTCTGCCGACTGCCTCAGGGACAGCGCGTCATCTTCAACGCAGGCCTGTTGCCCATCATGCGCGACCTGAACGTCCGACAGGTAAATGTTGTTAAATAATGGCTTGAAAACATACTATTCAGTAGCTTTTCTTGTTAATGTTATTAAACATCGATTAACTTCGAGCACGCTAAATCGTCAGAAAAATAAGGGATATAATCCAGGAGAGTAAATAAACAATTAATCAAATAAATTGATTATGAAAACATTAAAATATCTATTCATTGGCGCACTGTCGCTCAGCTTCAGTGCCCCGGCTATGGCTCAGGATGAGTCGCCCGTAGAGACTGTGAAGGCTCTGATCAAGAGCAATACGCCCGACGCAGAGAAGCAGATTAAGTCTATCTACAAGAAGAACAAGAAGAATGGTGAAGTCATTGTGGGTATTGCCCGCGCCTACTATGAGGCTAAGGATACGGCGAATGCCCATCTCTATGCTGACTATGCCACGAAGTTGAACTACGGTCCTGCCTATATCGTGCTGGGCGATATTGCAGCCCTCTCTGACGATGGTGGTGCTGCTGCCCGTATGTACGACCAGGCCATCTATTTCGACCCAAAGAACCCCGATGCTTACTATAAGTATGCCAGCGTTTACCGCAAGGTGAGCCCGAAGGTGGCTGCCGATAAGCTGGAGGATCTGCGCGTGCAGCGTCCTGACCTGCCCGTGGATGCTTTGAAGGGTCGTATCCTTTACCTGGCCAATGAGTTCGACAGCGCTATCGAGGCTTTCAAGAAGGCCGATCTCTCCAAGATGGAAGAGCGCGATGTGCGCAGTTTCGCCATGGCTTACTATCTTACAGGTAAGCACCAGCCTTCGCTGGAGGTAGCCGAGTTCGCCCTGCAGAAGTCTCCCCGTGATGCAGGCTTCAACCGCTTAGCTTTCTTCACCAATACCGACCTGAAGAACTTCGAAAAGGCTCTGGAGTATGCCGATCGCCTGTTCAACAAGAGCGACTCTGCCAAGTTCACCTACTTCGACTACTCTTACTATGGCAACGCCCTGAATGGTGCCAAGAAGCACGACGAGGCTATCGCCGCTTATAAGAAGGCTCTGGAGCAGGAGTTCGACTCTAACGACAAGCGTGCCGGTGTCATCAAGCAGCTGGCCGATGCCTATAAGGGTGTTGACGACTATGCAAATGCCGTCAACTACTACGATCAGTTCTTGAAGGAAGTGTCGCACGCCACGCTGACCGACTATGCCGACCTGGGCCGTCTCTATGTTCAGTATGCTGGCACACTGGAGGGTGATGCTAAGATGGAGAAACTGCAGAAGGCCGATCAAATCTATGCTGACCTGGCTGCCAAGAATGCCGATGCCAAGGAATACTCGCTGTTCTGGCGTGCTCGTGTAGGCACCATGATGGATCCGGAGGCTGCTCAGGGACTGGCCCAGCCGTTCTACGAGGAACTGTTCAACATCATTGCCGAGAAAGCTGAGAAAGACAAGTCAGATGTTGCCCGTATGAAGGAGAGCGGCAACTTCCTGATGGTCTACTATCTGAAGATAAAGGACGATACCGCTAAGTCTGGTGAGTTCGCTCAGAAAGTGATTGAGATCGATCCTGAGAACGAGACAGCCAAACAAATTATGGAACTGTTCAAGAAGGACTAAATAAAAAAGAAAGGAGGCGCTCTGTTAAGAGTGCCTCCTTCATTTTGATTTGGTTTATGAAGCTAATGTTAGGATTAGCCTAAGCTGATGGCCTCAGAAGGACAAACGCTTGCGCATGTGCCACACTCGGTGCACAGATCAGCGTTGATTGAATACTTCTCACCTTCAGAAATTGCCTCTACGGGGCACTCACCTGCGCATGTTCCACATGCAATGCAGTCATCACCAATTACGTATGCCATAATGTTTTTTGAATTTTGATTAGTTAATACTTAATTTTGATGATGCAAAAGTAATAACTTTTTCCTAATCATACCAATATTTTGGTATTTATTTTTGCAATTTATACGCCGTCGAAATAGAATGTGATATAATAACTTTCCCTTTTCTTCGTTATTAAATATACTGATGCGACGTTTACTGATATGTCTCACTCTGGCACTGTCGGCACTGTGTGCCACGGCCCAGGAACGCAAAGTGCAGAACAAGCCTTACATAGACTTGCGCCCTTTGCATTTCGGCGTTTCCATTGGTCTGCACATGCAGGATGCTGAGTTTGTGAACGTGGGGCCCCAGACTGTGCTGATGCCCGACGGGCAAAGTCAGCAGGGCTACGTGCTTTGCGATGCCGACATGTGGAATCCGGGCTTCAGTGTGGGCGTGTTGGCCGACCTGCGCCTGCACCAGCATTTCTCCCTGCGCGTCACGCCCACCATGCATTTCGGCGCGAAGCATTTGGTCTATCGCAACATGCTGGAACTGACGGAGTCTGGACGGCCTGTGGAGACTACTCAAGACCTGAAAAACACCTATCTCTCCATTCCTGTTGATATCAAGTTCTCAGCCGAACGCTTCAATAACTACCGGCCTTACCTCATTGCCGGTGTCAGCCCGATGATCAATCTGACGGGAAAAGATCAAGACTATGTTCAGCTGAAACGCTACGATCTGATGCTTGAGGTGGGACTGGGCTGCGATTTCTATCTTCCCTTCTTCAAACTGATACCAGAGTTGAAGTTCTGCTACGGCCTGACCAATGCCCTCGACAAGTCGCATGTAGACGAACTGACTGATATCAACAAGCGTGTGTTCGCCCAAAGCGTGTCAAGTGCCCACACCAAGATGTTCGTGCTGACACTCTATTTCGAATAGTCTTCAGTGCCTATTTCTTCCCAAACTCCAGTTTCATCTTGGCCGTGAAGCAACCGTGCTTTCCGTTCTGGTTGACAGGAACAGGCTTTCCGTCCAAGTCGTTCACATACTCCAGATGTTTAAAATAGGTATGTGAGTGGCCGTCGAGTACAAGGTCGATGCCGCGTGTTTGGGGAATCACTTTGTTGCAGGGATATTCCGTTACCTCCCAGCCCAGATGGCTCAGGCAGATCACGACATCGCATTTCTTCTCTTTCTTCAGCACGTCCACCATCTTCTGTGCACACACTATCGGGTCGAGGAATTTCAGTGGCCCGTAGTTCTGCGTCGCCACCAAACCAATCAGTGGCGGGCAAAGGGCGAAGATGCCGATCTTCAGTCCGTTGCGCTTGATGATGGTGTAGGGCTTCACAATCTGTGCCAGTTCCGTGTCGGCGAAGTCGTAGTTTGAGCACACCACGGGGAACTTCGCCATCTTGAACAGTCGGACCATGTTGTCCAGTCCGAAGTCGAACTCATGATTGCCTATCGTGGTGGCATCATAGCCCATCTGGTTCATCAGTCCTATCTCTACGTCGCCCTTATACAGGCTGTAGTAGCTGCTACCCTGCGAGAAGTCGCCGCTGTCCAACAGCAGCAGTTTCGGCTCTTTCTGTCGTTCCTCGTTGATGAGTGCGATGCGGCGCAGATAGCCGCCCCTGTTGGCCAACATGGTGTCGGCCAGGTTCGGGTTCATGGGCATGATGCACGAGTGAGTATCGTTGGTGTGCAGAATGGTCAGTGACTTCTGCGCCTGCATGGTTGCAAGTCCCAGGCAATATATTGCGATGATAAGAAATGTACGTCTCATAGTCATTTTGCAATTTTGATTCTTCCTTCAACCTTCGCGCTGACAGCTTCGCCCTTGGCAGCTCTCTCCTTGAAGTAATTGATGATGATGAAGCGTGTGTTGTTCTTGCTCTCCTGTGGCGACACCAGTTGGGTGCCGTCCTTGAAGGCCGTCATACCGTCGTTGCCCTGCGACAGGTAGTCGATGGTGGTGATGCGGTAGTCGGCCTTCGGGTCAATCTCCTTGCCGTGCAGTCGGGCCGACAGCAGTTTGCCTTCGGGGCTGATGACGAGCTCGGCACCGTGGCTGACACCCTCGCCACCACGCGCTGCCATCTGGCTGAACAGCAGCAATAGCTTTTCGCCCGTCAGCGTGAGGAAACATATCTTGTTCTCAAACGGTGCAATGTCCAGCACGTCGCCATAGGTGACATTGCCTTCTGGCAGTGCCGTTCTGATGCCCCCTATGTTGTATACACCCAGCACGGGCTCCTCTCCATAGTCCTTGGCGGCCCACACCAGAATATCGCTCAGCAGGTTCGACAAGGCACTCTCGGGCCTGTCGGCAGCCATGTAGTGAGCCGATTGTCCCACGATGGGCCCCATAATCGAGTCGACAACGTGCTTATAGGGTTTCAGAAACTCGGCAGCCGCCTGGTCCGGCTGTGCATCAAAGCGCTGGTCTATCGTGATGCGTTGATGCTGAATGCCCGTAAGTGCATAGTGGGAAGAGCATGCCGTCAGTAGTGCAAAACAGGCAATCCCAGTGCTGATTTTTAGTGTTTTGTTCATAGAAGAATCATGATTATACCCTGCAAATGTACAAAAAAAAGATGAAAAAACAAATAAAATTTGGTTTTTTGCCCACTAATTCGTACCTTTGCAGCCGCTTTCCGCGTAATCGCTGGCAGGAAGATAGGAGAGTTGCCTGTTATGTTGCGTTGGAACGATAACAACAAATTTAATTACTTTAAGTACAAATGAACTTAATTAAAGTTGCTGAAGAAGCATTTGCAACCGGCAAGCAGCACCCCACCTTCAAGGCTGGTGACACTGTGACTGTCGCTTACAAAATTATCGAGGGTTCGAAAGAGCGTATCCAGCTCTATCGTGGTGTAGTCATTAAGATTGTCGGTCATGGCGAGAAGAAGCGTTTCACCGTTCGCAAGATGTCGGGAACGGTTGGCGTAGAGCGTATCTTCCCCTTGGAGTCGCCCAACATTGAAAGCATTGAGGTGAACAAGATTGGTAAGGTTCGTCGCGCTAAGCTCTACTATCTGCGCAAACTCACCGGTAAGGCTGCCCGCATCAAGGAGAAGCGTTCTGGTAACATCGTTGCCGAGTAATTCTCTAAGGCAAAGGATAAGAAAAAGACGTTGTCATTTGGTTGGCAACGTCTTTTTCTGTGTGTACGCTTTCTATTTCAATACTGCAAGTCGTCATCGTCCTCGCCGTCGTCATACGGATTGCGCGACGAGCGCCGACCGGCTTGACGGCCGAAGCCCTCGTCGTCGAAGTCGAATTCTCGTGAGCCCGGCTCTTCGTTGTTTGCGCCCGGGGTGATGACGCTGCCGGCCAGCAGCGTCATGCCCGTGCTTATTTCGAAGATTTCTATGAGTGGAGTTTTATACGTTTTTGCTGTCATTGCTGTCACTCCTCCTTTTCTATTTAATGAAAACTTTCTTTCCACCGCTGATGTACAGACCCTTGGCAGGCTTTTCTACGCGGCGACCCTGCAGGTCATAGTAGCTGTGAGCTTTCAGCTGTTTTGAACTTTCAACTGTTTTGATGCCCGTTGTCTCGCCTTCGTCCTCAATGAACGTGATTGGGCGTGCATAGCTGACACCATCCTTGTCGGTGGCGCGCAGAATCCAGCGATAGGGACCCACGGTGACTGAGGTGCCGTAGCAGATGTTGCCATTCACGCTGATGTAGTAGAACGGACTGCCTGCTGTTGCAGTCGTGTTGTCGTAGGTGCCATAGTAGTCGTAGTTGGTCTGTGCCGTTTCGGTGTGCAGCACCGAGGCATCGGTCTTGGCCAGCAGTGTGGTGTTCTCGATGGAGAACACATAGTCGGTCACGGCCTCCTTCGGCTTGTAGACGTAGGGCTTGTTACCCTTCAGCACGGTGCCTGCTTCTACGGGATTCACGAAGATGTACACCTCGTCGCTCTCAGGATTCTCGCCCGGATGCTCAGCATTGGCAATCATGTTGATCTTGTAGAACGTGAACTTCTCCAAGTCGGCGGCCGTCACGGTGTAGTCGAACGGCATGAACCACGCCTGGAACTTGTCCACGCGCTCGCTGTCGAACGAGCGCTTGTAGGTGACGTTGATATTCTTTGCGTTGGTTATTCTGGTATAAGCCACGCCTTCCTCTATTTCAAAATCAGTGGGCGGATATTCTATCCAGAACTTGACGCTGGGTCTTTCTCTTGTTTCGTCATAAGGTTTCTCGGTGTTGGTGACATCCGCATATTCTTCACGATAGCTCTCACCACGCTTGAGGCTTGGATATAGGAGAGGATTGGCGTCGTAATACACTGATGTATTATAATATGTCAAGTTAAAATTCGCATTACTTGCCGACTTACAGACCACGACTACCAAATTGTCGGTGCCGTTGTACGCAAACACTCCGCCATTCTCGTTGAAGTCTAACTTCTCCCAGCCTGTTGTCGTTCCTAATGTGGGAGACTGCCTGAATAAACCAGTGTCAGGTCGCTGGCAGGGAAATAGTCAGTTGGGCTGGTGAACCAAGCTTTGTTCTTATGGGCCAAATATATCTTAACAGAAGTTGTAGTATATGAAGAGGCTGTAGCAACTTTAAAGGCAATAGATCGGATATCTCCCGCCTGTCCTACTTCTGCAGGGGTATAAATCATCTGATAAGTGCTGTACTTGCAAAAGTTAAAATAAGCTGTAACGTAACTGCTGTTCGTGGCATCGTCACCAATCGCTACTTCGCCGATGACAACTGTGGCAGGGAAGGTGAATGTGCAATATTTGTCTGTACCGGAACCGTCGTAGGTGCCTGCGTAGTAAGTGCCACCAATCTTGAACCAAACGGTGGGCGTTTCGGCTAAGGAGAATCCTGAATTCGCTGCAACTCTAATACTAACGGTATACACCGTACCGGCCTCTGCTGTGGTATGTGCAGGGGTATAGGTCGGGGTATAGGTTGTCATAGGACTGTTCATGGCGCATGTGGCCCCGGCAATCTCACTGTTAGCCAGAGTTTCGTAGTAGCCATTTACAGTAACCGATTTATCCAGATCTTTCTCAGCCACAGGAGCGTCAAGGTCGCTGATGACAATGGTCTTAATGATTGGGTCGAAGCCTACGGTGCGCTCCGCGCTGCCTGTCAGCGTCATGCTCTTCAGGGTAATACTCTGAGTACTGGGATAGGTGTTGCCTGAAATGGTCGACTCGCCGTTGTAGTTCTGACCAACGATGGCTCCTGCATATTTCGTCACATGGGGAGCCGTAATGTCGACTCTTCCGGTGTTTCCGGTAACAGTAGAGTATCTTACATAGCCTGCGATGCCGCCCAGATTACCTTCGGCTGCCCTCTGGTAGTCACCCTGAGTGATAGTGCCTTCTGCAGTACAACCTGTAATTTACATACTCTTCACCGGTGACATTGAGTCCACGGATGGTGTGACCATTGCCCTTGAAGTTGCCTCCAAGTCTCAAAGGCAGCCAGGGATAGTTATTCAGGTTGATGTCAGCATCCAGGCTGATGTTGATACTGTTATACACACCTGTCCAATGGGTCACGTAGTCAGCGTAGGTGGCCAACTGCTTGGCAGTGGTGAAGTGATACCATTCGACATCATCTACTGTGGTCTTGGTGATACCCCATGAGCTGTAATTGAAACTCGAAGAAGTACTGTAATAAGTACCGTCCCATGTGTCCTCTGCACTTGCTGCCGTCGACAAACACAACATGGCAGCAGCACCATCTTGTTCAGAAACACGGCGACGGCCAGCAAGGCAGGCATGGCGAAGATGACGCGCGAACGGTCGGGTACCTCCTTGCGCTTCCAGAGCAACAGCAGGCCGCACACCAAGCCCGTCACGACGTTCATGAGTGATACAGCAAAAACAATGAGTGTTGTCAGATTGTAGGTCATCTTGCTGGTGCGCCTGACAGGACTCGAACCTGCACGTCGTGAGACACTAGATCCTAAGTCTAGCGCGTCTACCAATTCCGCCACAGGCGCATAACCGACATTATTGTCTTTTGTGCGTGCAAAGGTACTGTTTTTTCATCAAACAAAGGAATAATTCCAAAGAAAAAACACACTTGTCTGATGTTTTTTTTGCATAAATCTACTGAATACCTTACTGCACCAGCAAGCGGCGGGCAAACTCGATGATGGTGTCTTCGCCCTTTTGGAAGTCGGCATCGGTGAGTTGTACGTTGTAGTCGGGCTCCAGGCCAAACTCTGCCGAAGCCTTGTTGCGGTCGTAGGTGGGAACGGCTGAAAAACGCACAATCCATCCGTTGGGCAGCGTGCTTGCGAAAGGCATGCCTGCACCGCCGCCCGTATGGTCGCCCACAATCTTGGCCTGCGGCAGGGCTTTCATGTACATGGTGAACTCGTTGGCGGCACTGAACACATGGCGGTTAGTGAGCACGCAGACACCCTTATGCCAACGCATGCCTGACGAGGGCTCCAGATAGCGTTCCTCCATCGGCGAGAAGTCGCTGTGCCCTTTGCCGGTCTTGTGCTGTATGTAGCCTACGAGGGTCTTCGCGTTGCAGAAACGGGCAGCCAGTTTCTCGGCATTCGTCAGTTCGCCGCCGCCGTTGCCGCGAATGTCGATGATGATGCCTCGGCAGAGAATCATGTGCGACAGCACCTCGTCGAGGTTGCCGTCGCCGATGCCGTTGCTGAAGCTCTCGTAGCGTATGTAGCCGATGTTGTCATCCAGTATTTTGTATTGCAGTCCTGCGGCAATCTTGTAGTCGGTGCCCATGTAGCGGCGCAACAGCGAGTCGCTCAGGTTGGCCGGGTAGTTCTCGTGCCACGACCAGTTGCGGGCAAAGTCGTACGAGGATGTCAGGTTCACGTGGCCGTCACGCAGTTCCGCCAGCATGTCGGCCAGTACTTCGAATAGCTGGCTGTTGCTCATGTCGTTGTCTATGCGTACCTGATACTTGGCGTAGACGGCCTGCCAGTCCAGTCCTATCGCGTGCTGCTTGTAGTCCAGAAAGCAGTAGTGCTCGTCGATGATTTTCCAGAGGGCTTCGAAGTTGCCCTGCGGTGTGTCGTCGAACTCCTCGGTGTCGACACACGACATTAGGAGGAACGACAGCAGCAGTGCCGGCAGCCAGTGGGGAAGTAGGGTGGTAAGGCGTTTCATGGGCGGTAGTTGATCAGTTGGAAGCGTTTGACGATGCCGATCATCACACTATTATTATAGATGTGTTGCTTCAGGTTGTTCACCTGAGCCTGCTGCACATCGCTCAGATAGCCCAGCGAGAGCGTCAGCGTGCGGCTCAGGTTGCACTGCACGCTGAGTTGCTGGCGGAAGTTGGGAGCCGAGACGAAGGTGGTAGCCACCACGTTGTGGTCGTAGTTGCCCTGTGTGAACAGCTCGTAGTAGGACTGTCCGAAGTTGGGACTGAACATCACGCCCAGCAGGGGCAGGTCCAGTTCGTAGCGAGCAGCCCAGCGGCGTTTCAGGAAAGTGAACTGATAGGTGGCAATGCCCGATGGCATCACGTTCAGCGACAGCCGTCCCTGTGCCGGATTGTTGCCATTGCTACGGGTGTTGTAGATGAATCCCAGTCCCAGGTTGGCCAGTGCGCCGGCCTGCAGTCGCAGGTTGCCGTCGAGCAGTCGCCAGTCGTGGTAGCGGCCTACGTAGAGGTTGTAGCAGCCCTCCAGTACCGACTCGTTCTCCCTGCGGTCCTTGGCGGTGGACAGGTGCAGCTGGTTCTGAACGATGGTCGACCACTGGCTGCCCTCCTTCTGTCGCTCGCGGATGCTGAGGGCGGTGACGACGGTACCCCTGAACTTCTCTTGCGAGAGGTAGGTGTCCAAGATGTTCACGCCGCCGATGCCTATCTGGTAGCTCTGCGTGGTGACGTAGTGCGACCGGATGGCGTCGCCCTGCTGCGCCACCATTTTGCCAGGAGTCAGCAGCAAGGTGCAGAAAATGATGATTTTGGCCGATTTCATCGCGTTATTCTTTATCGGTGGAGCTCGGTTCCTGTTTGTTCTTCATCAGTGGAGCTCGTTGCCTGTTTATTCTTCATCGGGGAACAGCCTCAGTTGACCAGTCATCTCGTCGATGATCTGCTGCTGGCTCTTGCCTGCATCGGGGTCCAGGTCTTCGTCGGGGGTCTCGGAGTTGTCGGAGTGATCTGAGTATTCTGAATACTCTGAGGATTCTGAGTTGTCAGATGATTTCTGCTCTTCTGGGAAGCGCGTGGGCTCCAGTTCCTCAATGCTGCCTATCTCGTTGGTGCTGATGCGCTTTCCCTTGGCCTTGAAGCCCTTCACACCGATAAACTGCTCGGCATCAATCTCTTCTGAGCCGCGGAACTCGTCGGCACCGCCGTAGGTCACCTTGATGAGCGGATAGACCACATCGGTGAGCAGCACCAGTCGCGAAGCCTGGTTCTCGCCGATGAAGTTCTGCTTGCGCTTCGAAGCCTCCATCAGGAAGCGCTTCATGTAAGGGAAGCCCTGGTTGTCGGCATCGAAGAGCACCGCCGTCCACACCTTGTCGGCCTGGAACTTCTCGATGCGCAGGATGTTCTCCTCGTAGTGGTTGTTTACGTCGAAGTTCGACAGATAGAAATCGCCGTTCTGCAGCACCACCAGTATCTGGTCGTCATCGAAGAACTCGCCCAGCAGTCGGCCGTGCTCGTCGTAGTTCAGACGGTTCACGTCGGGATCGTACCACACCTTGCGGCCGCCCAGCGTGCTGTGGCCGTGGCTCTTCAGGCCTATCTTGTGCACGGGTTTCTTCGTGAGCAGGTTGCCTTTCGAGGCACGCCCCTTGATCATCACGTCGGCGAAACTGCGCTCCAGGAAGATGCTCATGCGCTTGTTTGTGGCCTGTACAGAAGCATCGAGGGTAATCTTGATGACCTCGGCCTCGCCGTTGGGGTTGGCGCTGAAGTACATCACCTTCGAGCCGTCGGTGCCCTGCGTCAGGTCGTACTCACGGTCGCGAGTGATGCCTGTGATGTTGAAACGCTTGATGTAGCACGGGCCCTTGCGACCGTCGCGGTACACCACATTATATATAGTACGCTTGTCGCTCTTCTTGAACACGCCCAGCCACAGCACGTTTTTGCCCACGAACAGCTTTTCGGCCACGCGCACCACCTTGTATTTGCCGTCCTTGTAGAACAGGATGATGTCGTCGATGTCAGAGCAGTTGCACACGAACTCGTCCTTCTTCAGACCCGTTCCGATGAAGCCGTCCTGCCGGTTGATGTACAGTTTCTGGTTGGCCTCCACCACCTTCGTGGCCTCGATGGTGTCGAAGTTTCGTATCTCGGTCATGCGCGGATGGTCTTTGCCGTACTTGTCTTTCAGGAACTGGAACCACGCCGCGGTCACCTCAGTCAGGTTGGCCAGGTCGTGGTCTATCTGGTCAATCTCGGCCTTGATGCGTGCCATCAGCTCGTCGGCTTTCTCCTTGTTGAACTTCAGGATGCGCTGCATCTTGATTTCCAGCAGTCGCAGAATGTCGTCCTTCGTCACCTCGCGCACCAGCTGCGGATAGTAGGGCGTCAGGCGTTCGTCGATATGCTCGCACACCTTGTCCACGTTGGGAGCTTCCTCGAATTTCTTGTCCTTGTAGATGCGCTCCTCGATGAAGATTTTTTCCAGCGACTGGAAGTGCAACTGCTCCAGCAGCTCGTTCTTGCGGATTTCCAGTTCCTGCCGGATCAAGTCTTTCGTGCGTTCTGCCGAGTGGCGCAGCACGTCGCTCACGGTGAGGAACTGCGGCTTTTGGTCGCTGATGACGCAGCAGTTGGGCGAAATGTTGATTTCGCAGTCGGTGAAGGCGTAGAGGGCATCGAGTGTTTTGTCTGACGACACGCCCGGTGCCAGGTGAATCTGAATCTCCACCTGCGCCGAGGTCAGGTCGGTCACGTTGCGTGCCTTGATCTTGCCCTTCTCAATAGCCTTGGTGATGCTCTCGATGAGCGTGCCCACCGTCTTCGAGAACGGCAGCTCGCGAATCACCAGCGTCTTCTGATCCAGCTTCTCAATCTTGGCCCTTACCTTCAGCACGCCGCCGCGCTGGCCGTCGTTGTATTTCGACACGTCGATTGAGCCGCCCGTCTGGAAGTCGGGGTACAGCTGAAACGGCTCGCCATGCAGGTAGCTGATGGCGGCATCGCATATCTCGTTGAAGTTATGGGGAAGAATCTTCGACGACAGACCCACGGCGATGCCCTCGGCACCCTGCGACAGCAGCAGGGGGAACTTCACGGGCAGCGTGATGGGCTCTTTGTTGCGGCCGTCGTAGCTCAGCTGCCACTCGGTGGTCTTGGGGTTGAATACGCAATCCAGTGCGAACTTGCTCAGGCGAGCCTCGATATATCGGGGAGCGGCGGCACGGTCGCCCGTCAGAATGTTGCCCCAGTTGCCCTGTGTGTCCACCAGCAAGTCCTTCTGTCCCAGCTGCACCAGCGCGTCACCGATAGAGGCATCGCCGTGAGGGTGGAACTGCATGGTGTGGCCCACAATGTTGGCCACCTTGTTGTAGCGTCCGTCGTCCATGCGCTTCATGGAGTGCAGTATGCGTCGCTGCACGGGCTTCAGTCCGTCCTCGATGTGGGGCACGGCACGCTCCAGAATCACATACGAGGCATAGTCGAGGAACCAGTTCTGGTACATGCCGCTCAGGTGGTGAACGGCCGATGCGTCGAAGCGGTTCACCGGCTTGTAGTCGCTATGTCCCTCGGCAGTGTCCGAAGCTTCGGCGTTCTCCTCACTTCTCTCTTCTCTCTCCTCCAAGATGTCGTCTTTGATTTCGTCGTCCATATTGCTTGCTTAGGTCGAGCCCTTAATTTATAGATTTTGCGCAAAGTTACTAAAAATAATGCTAAAAGCCGCATTTCTCATGCTCCTTTTAGCATTATTTTGAAAAAAACATCCAAAAACTCTATTCCTATTCGTCTCTATCTATCGAAAAAAGTTTTGCGCGTATTTGCTGTTTTGCTGTCACTTGTCATTTGGAAATCCCTTTGTACAAAGGCGTTTTGACAGGTGACAGCAAAATGTAAGAAAAAAAGTGGAGTAGGCAGTATTGCAATCGGCGTCATCTTCTGCTGCAATCTGCCTTAGATTTCGCTCTGATTAACGTCAAACTTCGCTCTGGTTAATATCAGATTGCAGCGAAGTTTGACGTTAATTAGAGCAGAGTTTGACGTTAACTATAGCAGAAAATGACGTTAATCGTGCCAGAGTTTGCCGCAATTCAAAAATTTTTTGTACTTTTGCAGCCGAATTCTACAATAATGACTCTATAGCTTGGTAGAGCTAAGCCGCTCGGCAACGCCGTTTGCTACTGGAAGGGCGAAAGAACTCCACAGATTTTTTTATGGAAAAGAAAAACGTCTCTAAACGGGTGACGGCCACTATCCTGTCGATGTCGCTGCTCACCGTGATGGCCGGAGCCGCCATCGCGCCCGCACTGGGCATCATGAAGGCTCATTTCAGTGGGGCAAATCCCCTGCTGGTGCAACTCATCGTCAGCATGCCTGCACTGCTGATTATCGTTACCAACCTGTTCTTCCTGCCCGTCAGCCGACTTTTGCGCACGCGGGCCATCGCCACCACAGGGCTGCTGCTCTATGTCCTGGCTGGTGCGGGCTGCTTTTTTGTCAATGACATTTATGTGCTGCTTGTGATGCGAGCACTGCTTGGCATCAGCGTGGGACTCATCATGCCGCTATCCACGGGGCTGCTGGCTTACTATTTTCCGCCTGAGGAACAAGCCCGGCTGATGGGACTGTCGGCAGCGATGAACCAGATGGGGGGCGTTGTTGCCACGCTGCTGGCAGGACTGCTGGCTACTATTGAGTGGAACTACGCCTTTCTGGTCTATCTGATGGGGCTGATAGCCGTCGTGATGGTGTGGCTGTGGCTGCCCGACGAGCAGCTGGGGTCGGCCAACAAACGGGGCATTCCGTTCCAGCCGCGCCAGTTGCTTAAGTTCCATCCGTCAGTCGTGGGCATGCTTCTGCTGATGATGATCTTCTTCATCTTTCCCACAAACTTCGCCATCATCGCCCGTCAGCAGACGACGCTTTCTACCGAGGCTGTCACGATGATCATGGTGGGTCTCGATGTCGTGGCGTTCTTCGTCGGAATGTTTTTCGGCACGTTGATGCACGCTTTCCGCCAGCCAGTCAAATACTTCGCCCCTCTGTTCTTCCTTTTGGGCTATGCAGCCTATTTGGCACCCTCGGAATTGTCTGTTGCCAATGAACAATCGTCAATCGCTTTCATCGTTCTTGGTTCTGTGTTTATCGGTATCGCCAACGGTGTGGGTGTTCCCTATCTGAACACCATTGCCAGCATTAAGGGAGGCAAGAACTCGGCCACCACTGTCATGCCTCTGCTTTCGGCAGCCCTCTATCTGGGGCAGTTCCTTTCGCCGCTGATTGTCATGCCTCTGTCGCGCACCCTGTTTGGAGCCGACCTGACGGCTCCCTACAAAGTGGGCATCCTGCTCTGCCTTGTATTCCTTGTCCAGGTGTGGGCCACTCGCCACTTCCAGAGCTTGCCGCCAAAACAAAAATAAGCTGCCGCGATGCCACCATTTCCGAGCCTCTCTGTGCAATTATAAAATAAGGTTTTAGGGTAAAAATGAAAAAAAAAGGGCAGATGCGCCTGTTGATAGACAAAATTTTGTAACTTTGCACCCGAAATCGACTTTGGTAGCTACATGGAAGTTATGGATAAGTTTGAAAGAACGAATGCACAGTTTGAAGAGGCCGTTGCCGAGTGTCGCTCGCTTTTCGAGAAGAAACTGCACGACTATGGGGCTTCGTGGCGCATCCTGCGCCCGTCGTCGCTGACCGACCAGCTCTTCATCAAGGCCAAGCGCATCCGTCAGCTGGAGACCACTGGGCTCTCGCTGGTGGGCGAGGGCATCCGTCCTGAGTTCATCGGACTGGTGAACTACGGCATTGTGGGGCTGATACAACTGGCCAACGGCTACTGTGACACCGTCGACAAGACACCAGCTGAGGCCTTGGCGCTCTATGACCAGTATGCCACCGAGGCACTGGAGCTGATGAAGCGCAAGAACCACGACTACGACGAGGCTTGGCGCGGCATGCGCGTCAGCAGCTATACCGACCTGATCCTGACCAAGTTGCAGCGCATCAAGGAGATGGAAGACTTGGCCGGACAGACACTCGTCAGCGAGGGCATTGATGCCAACTATATGGACATTATCAATTACTCGGTGTTCGCACTGATTAAGCTGGTGCCGGGTGATGAGTGACGGGGTGAAATGAGAAGCGTAGTCGTCAACATCTGCCGCTTCCTGCTCGGTGTCGTCTTCATCCTGTCGGGCTTCGTGAAAGCCGTAGACCCGCGAGGGACGCAGTACAAGATAGAAGACTATCTGGAGGCGATGGGCATGGGCGGACTGCTGTCGGATCTGGCTACCATCAGCCTGTCTATCCTGCAGTCGGCAGTGGAGTTCTGCTTGGGCATCTTCCTGCTGTTCGCCATCCGCCGGCGGCTTACGTCGAGGCTCGTCTTGCTCATCATGGCGGTGATGACCCCCTTGACGCTCTGGCTGGCACTCGCCAATCCCATCAGCGACTGCGGTTGCTTTGGCGATGCGGTGGTGCTGACCAACTGGCAGACCTTCGGCAAGAATGTGGTGCTGCTGGCAGCAGCCGTAGTGGTGACCGTGTGGCCGGGACGCATGTTCCGCTTCGTCAGCGAGTCGAACCAGTGGATTGTTGTCAACTACTCGGCCCTGTTCATCCTGATTGTCTCGGCCCTGTGCATCTACGACCAGCCGATGTTCGACTTCCGCCCCTATCACGTGGGGGCCAACATACGAGAGGGTATGGAGATACCCGAGGGCGCACCGACGCCCCAGTTTGAAACGACTTTCATCTATGAAAAAGACGGCCGGCGCGAGGAGTTCACACTTGCCGACTATCCGGCAGCAGCACTCACAGCCGACTCGTCGTGGCACTTCGTAGACTCGCGCACGGTGATGATCAGCGAGGGCTATGTGCCGCCCATACACGACTTCTCGATAGAGACCGTAGAGGGCGACGATATCACCGACGAGGTGCTCAGCGACACGGGCTATGTGTTCCTGCTGATAGCACCGCGACTGGAAACAGCCGACGACTCGCGACTGGATCGCATCAACGAGATCTACGAGTATGCCGAGGAACACGACTACCGCTTCTACGGACTGACGGCCAGCAACGGCCGCGCCATTGACCGCTGGTGTGAGAAGACGGGCGCTGAATATGCCTTCTGTCATACCGACGAGACGACGCTGAAGACCGTCGTGCGCAGCAATCCCGGTCTGATGCTGCTCAAGGGGGGCACCGTAATCCGCAAGTGGAGCAGCAACGGCCTGCCGGAGATCAGCGAAGAAGAGACCCTGCTGCCCCTGCAGCAGCTGGAGATAGGACAGATGCCTGAAGACACGGTGCCGGGCAAGGTGTCGAAACTGCTGCTGTGGTTCGTGCTGCCGCTGTCGCTGCTGGTGTTCGCCGACCGCACATGGATGTGGACGAAGTGGGTGAGGCGCAAGCGCAAGATTGCGAAGGCATGGGAAGAGAAACTTTTAACATCAACCCTTATAAAAACAAGTAAAACAAAAATGAGAAAGAAAATTGTAGCAGGCAACTGGAAGATGAACATGAACCTGCAAGACGGTATCGCTCTGGCAAAGGAGCTGAACGAGACACTGAAGGCCGACAAGCCCAACTGTGGCGTTGTGATCTGCACGCCTTTCATCCACTTGGCAAGCATTGCCCAGTTCCTCGACCAGGACATCATCGGTCTGGGTGCTGAGAACTGCGCTGACAAGGAGAAGGGTGCCTTCACTGGTGAGGTGAGCGCCGAGATGGTGAAGTCGACGGGTGCGCAGTATGTCATCCTGGGCCACTCAGAGCGTCGCGAGTACTACAAGGAGACTCCCGAGATTCTGAAGGAGAAGGTGCTGCTGGCACAGAAGAACGACCTGAAGGTGATCTTCTGCATCGGCGAGAGCCTGGCAGAGCGCGAGGCCGGCAAGCAGAACGAGGTGGTGAAGGCAGAGCTGGAGGGCTCGGTGTTCAACCTCAGCGAGGAGGACTTCCGCAAGATTGTTATCGCCTACGAGCCCATCTGGGCCATCGGCACGGGCAAGACCGCTACTGCCGAGCAGGCTGAGGAGATTCATGCCTACATCCGCTCGATCATCGCTGAGAAGTATGGTCAGGCTGTTGCCGACGACACCACTATTCTCTACGGTGGATCGTGCAAGGCTTCGAATGCCCCTGAGCTGTTTGCCAAGCCCGACATTGACGGTGGCCTGATTGGCGGTGCTTCGCTGAAGTGCGCCGACTTCAAGGGCATCATCGATGCTTGGAAGAAGTAAGAAAAAACGAAACCGACTGAGTGAGAAAGGTAGAAAAGTAAGAAACGTAATTAAGTAAAAAAGTGTATAGCGTTATGGAGAACAAGAATTTCAGTTTGACTAAAAAGGTATGCATGCTTTTGCCTTTTTACCTACTTGCTTTTTTACCTTTGTCGGCTCAGACCTTCACCCAGCGCATCCAGAGCCATACCCAGAACGGGGCCTCGGTCACTATTCATCACGACAAGGCCATCGACAATCTGGTGAACGGTCCGCATGCCGGCACGGCGGCCAAGAAAGTGGTAGCTGTCGAAAAGCCAGTCACCCCCGTGGTGACTACCAAGCGGCAGGATCCCAAGCCAGAGACGCTGAAGCGTACCGATCATAACGAGGC
This sequence comes from Prevotella sp., assembly GCA_017458225.1. Lineage (GTDB taxonomy): Bacteria > Bacteroidota > Bacteroidia > Bacteroidales > Bacteroidaceae > Prevotella. The sequence goes on from JAFTFX010000031.1 coordinate 67,399, forward strand.
AGCCAGCACCACCGCCCAACAGGAGAACGAGACTGCTGCTGCAGTGGTTGACACCGTGACGGTGAAAAAGGCCACAGGACACACCATCAAGACGACGGGCTATCGTGTACAGGTGTATGCCGGCGGCAATTCGCGCAAGGACCGGCAGACAGCTGAGCGCATTGGCAATGAACTGCGCATGCTCTTCCCCCAGGAGGCTGTCTACGTGCACTTCTATTCGCCGCGCTGGATCTGCCGCATGGGTAATTTCCGCACACAGGAAGAGGCACACCGCTCCCTGCAGGAAGTGAAGCGGCTGGGCTATTCGGCTGCCACCATCGTGAAGGGAAAAATTACTTTGCAATACTAAACGTGTATTATTATTCATAGTTGCTATACGACGTGTATCAACCAGAGAACGAAACATTCAGAGAAGGCCTCGACGAACTGGCCGCTCACTACAAACAAGTCATTGAGCTGTTGGGTGAAGACCCCAACCGCGAAGGACTCCTGAAAACACCGCTGCGCGTGGCCAAGGCAATGCAAGTGCTGACGCGCGGCTACGGAATGGATGCCCACAAGGTGCTGACCGATGCCCTCTTCAAGGAGGACTATTCACAGATGGTCATCGTCAAGGACATTGATTTCTTCTCGCTCTGCGAGCACCACATGCTGCCTTTCTATGGCAAGGTGCATGTGGCCTATATCCCCAACGGCTACATCACAGGGCTCTCAAAGATTGCCCGTGTGGTAGACATCTACAGCCATCGCCTGCAAGTGCAGGAACGCATGACGCTGCAAATCAAAGAGTGCATTGAGCAGACCCTCCATCCCCTTGGCGTGATGGTGGTTGTCGAGGCCAAGCACATGTGCATGCAGATGCGTGGCGTGGAGAAGCAGAACAGCGTCACCACGACCAGCGACTTCAGCGGAGCCTTCAATCAGGCAAAGACCCGCCAGGAGTTTATGAACCTCATCTCGCATTGACACTTTACAGAACCGGAAATAGACTAAAAAACAAAAGAATACTATGTATCAGGCAGATCGCGGTGACTACCGCACCAAGGAGACCGTTTGGGGCATGTTCTATCACTCATGCCTCGGAAAAATCATTATTCTGGGTGTTCTGATGGGCATCCTGACTGTTATTGCCTATGCCACCTGTCCGTCAGAGCAGTACATGAGGGATGAGATGACTGACAATATTCGCCAGTGCATCGAGAAGAACGACAGTTCGCAGATGGACCAGATTGACAGCTTCCTGGCCAACATCGGCTACATCTTCACCACTGCCGACTCGGTGGTCGACAAGGAACTGATGAATACCTTCTACAGGCACAACCGTCTGGAGGTGTATAATCATGGAGCGTATATCACCATGTATGTGTTCAATAACCTCAATGCCGAGGGCATCCGTTGTGGCATCGGCATCTTTGGCGTGGTCATACCCACCATTGACTTCAACGATCTGTTGCTGCGCGTGGAGCCTGTCAGGCGCGAATATGAGCGCAAAACCATTGAAACGGTGATTGAAGGCGAGCCGTACTACTTCGGTGAAACGCCCAATCTGATCTTCAAAGAAGACGAGTATTATTAAAAACCTATAAATTCTTTGCGAAAAATTTGGCTGTTTCGCAAAAATATACTACCTTTGCAGCCGCAAAAGCAGGAAACTGCTCTGCAGAGGATCGGGATTTAGCGCAGTTGGTAGCGCACACGTCTGGGGGGCGCGAGGTCGCTGGTTCGAGTCCAGTAATCCCGACCAAACGAAAAAGAGTTGAGTTCGCTCAACTCTTTTTTCGTTTAAATAGTCTTTCCGTAATCGGTTAAGTAAAGATTTCTTTTAATTCGTATTGTTAATTAAAAGAAAATGTGTACTTTTGCACATGTTCTACACTAAAACAAACAATATTAAGTTAAAAAATGGAACAAGTATTTAGCTACATCATCAGTCTGGGTGCATCGGTCATGATGCCCATCCTCTTTACTATTATCGGCCTGTGCATAGGCATGAAGTTTGGAAAGTCGCTCAAGAGCGGTCTTTATGTAGGTGTCGGCTTTGTGGGCCTTGGCATCGTTACGGCCCTGCTCACCACCAACTTCGACAGTCCGTTGAAGATGATCTCCGAACTCTACGGCCTGCAGCTGAAAGTATTTGACATGGGCTGGCCGGCTGCTGCTGCCGTGGCTTACGGCACCGCTGTGGGTGCACTCATTATCCCTATCTGCTTAGGTGTGAACCTGCTGATGCTGCTCACCAAGTGCACGCGCACCATCAATATCGACCTGTGGAACTACTGGCACTTCGCCTTCATCGGCGCCGTGGCCTATTTCGTGATGGACCAGAGCCTGCTGTGGGGCTACTTTGCTGCCATCGTGTGCTATATCGTCACGCTCGTCATGGCCGACCTCACGGCTGAGAAGTTCCAGGAACACTATGACCTGCAGGGCATCAGCATCCCACAGCCGTTCTGTCAGAGCTTCACGGTGTTTGCCGTAGCCATTAACTGGCTGCTCGACCGCATCCCCGGCTTCTCGAAGCTCGACATCGATGCCGAGGGCCTGAAGAAGAAGTTCGGTGTGCTGGGCGAGCCCCTCGTGCTGGGTGTCATTGTGGGCGCACTGATTGGCTGGGCTGCCCAGCTCGACATCAAGAAGGTGCTGTTCCTTGGTGTGACAATGGGCGCTGTGATGGAACTTATCCCCCGTATCACTTCGCTGTTCATCGATGGTCTGAAGCCTATTGCTGAGAAAACGCAGGAGGTGGCCAAGAAACGCTTTGGTGGCATGAAAGTGCACATCGGCATGTCGCCGGCACTGGTCATCGGTCATCCCACCACGTTGGTATGCTCGGTCATCCTCATTCCCGTCATCCTGGCCATCGCCGTGTTCTTGCCAGGCAACCAGTTCCTGCCTCTGGCATCGCTGGCCGGCATGTTCTATCTGTTCCCCATGATTCTGCCTTATACCAAGGGTAATGTGGTGAAGAGTTTGATCATCGGTCTCATCGCCCTCATCATCGGTCTTTATTTCGTCACCGATATGGCACCGGCCTTCACACTGGCTGCCGGCGAGGTGCTGAAAGCTGATCCCACGGCCTCGGCTGCCAAGATTCCAGAGGGCTTCGAGGGCGGCGCGCTCGATTTCGCTTCGTCACTCTTCGGCTATGTCATCTTCGCCTGCGTGAAATATCTGCAGTGGGTGGGCATGGGTGTGCTTACGCTCATCACCCTCGCCATGGTGGTGTGGAACCGCATGCGCATCACCCGCGAGGAAAAGAATACCAAAGATTTTTAAAGAAACGAATTACAGCAATTTGTTTCCACAGAAGATCGCATAATGTTTAAAATTTAAATATATGAAAAAGAGAACATTTCTTTCTATTGCGCTGTTAGTTGGAACATTTGTTTCTGCTTCAGCCCAGCAAGATGTGAAGTTTCAGACGGCGTGCCATCCCGAGGATGTGAAACACTACGACACGAAGACGCTTCGCGATCGCTTCGTCATGGAGAAAGTGATGGAAGCCGACAAGATCCATCTGACCTATTCGCACTACGATCGCTTCATCTTCGGTGGTGCCATGCCTGTGACCAAAGACCTGAAGCTGGAGAACTTTTTGGAACTCGGCCTTGATGTCGACAAGACCATTCAGGACAAGTATTTCATGTATAACCGTGAGCTCGGCGTAGTGAACTGCGGCGAGGGCGACGGATGGGTCATCGTCGACGGCAAGGAGTATGCCCTTTCGCCCAAGGAGGCCCTCTACATCGGTCGCGGCCATATCGGCAAGGACAAGAAGGGACAGTCAATTGACGTGAACAAGGAGGTGCTGTTCCGCTCGAAGGATGCACAGAAGCCTGCCAAGTTCTACCTGAACTCGGCCACAGCCCATCAGCACTACAAGACGCAGTGGATCACCCTCGACGGTCGTAAGGGTTCGCTGAAAGCTGCCGTGTGGGGACCTGTGGGTTCGCTGGCAGAGTGCAACAACCGCACCGTCTATAAGCTCATCGTGAACGATGTGCTCGAGGAAGGCCCCTGCCAGCTGCAGCTCGGCTTGACCCAACTGAACGAGGGCGCTGCTTGGAACACCATGCCCCCTCACACCCACGGTCGCCGCATAGAGGCCTACTACTATTTCAACCTGCCTCAGGAGCAGACCATCGCCCACATTATGGGTGAGCCACAGGAGAGCCGCGTCGTCTGGTTGCACAACGAGCAGGCCATCATGAGCCCCGAGTGGAGCATCCACGCCGCCGCCGGCACCTACTACTATACCTTTATCTGGGGTATGGCCGGCGAGAACCTCTACTATAACGACAAGGACAATATCCCCGTCATTGATATCAAGTAAAGGTTATCATAACGTAATAACGAATAAATTGCAATAACAAAAAACTATCAAAAAAACTATGTCTGCAGTACAAACTACTAAGATGAGCAACTTCCGTTGGGTCATCTGCGGGTTGCTCTTCCTGGCAACTACCGTTAACTACATGGACCGTCAGGTCTTGTCACTAACTTGGAAGGACTTTATTGCCGTCGACTTTCACTGGACCGATGAGCATTATGGTTATATAACGGGTCTTTTCTCTGCTTTTTATGCCATTGCCAATATCTTCGCTGGTAAGTTTATCGACTGGATGGGCACCAAGAAGGGCTACCTGATTGCCATCTTTGTATGGTCAACAGGTGCCGTGCTGCATGCCGGCTGCGGCTGGGCTACAATGAGTATCGAGGGCTATGCTGATATTGCAGCCTTGCGTGCTGTTCAGGCTGGTAGCGATGCAGCTGTTGCCATTGCCACTATTTCTGTGTGGCTGTTCCTCTCTTGCCGTCTGATTCTTGCTGTCGGTGAGGCTGGCAACTTCCCTGCTGCCATCAAGGCTACTGCCGAGTACTTCCCCAAAAAAGACCGCGCCTTCTCTACCTCTATATTTAATAGTGGTGCCTCAGTGGGAGCTCTGGCTGCTCCTGCTACGATTCCCCTGCTGGCTCGTGCCTGGGGTTGGGAAATGGCCTTTATCATCATAGGTGTGCTGGGCTATGTATGGATGGGCCTTTGGATATGGGCCTATGATAAGCCTCGCCAGAACAAGCGCGTCAATCAGGCTGAGCTGAATTACATTGAGCAGGACAATGATCTTGCAGAGGTGCAAGACCGTGGAGCTGTCAAGGAAGAGGCTGCTATTCCATTCTTCAAGTGTCTGACCTTCCGCCAGACATGGGCATTCCTGGTAGGTAAGTTCATGACTGATGGCGTGTGGTGGTTCTTCCTGTTCTGGGCACCTGCCTACTTCAGCGACCAATATGGTTATACCAGCGACTCCACAATGGGTATTGCCCTTATCTTCACGCTCTATGCCATCGTCACCGTGCTCTCAATTGGTGGTGGCTACCTGCCTAAGATCTTTGTCGAGAAGCAGGGCATGAATCCCTATCTGGGTCGTATGCGTGCCATGTTGATTTTTGCTTGCTTCCCTGTGCTGGGCCTCTTTGCACAGCCCCTCGGTGCCTATAGCGCATGGTGGCCTGCCATCCTCATCGGTCTGCTGGGTGCTGGCCATCAGGCATGGTCGGCAAACCTCTTCTCCACCATCGGCGATATGTTCCCCAAGTCTACCATCGGTACGATTGTCGGTCTGGGTACTGCAATAGGCGGTTTGGGCTCTATGGCCATCAATATGGGTTCTGGTGTGTTCTTCACATGGGCTGCCGGTCAGGGAGCTGCCTTCACGTTCATGGGCTTCGAGGGCAAACCTGCTGCCTACATGATTGTCTTCTCGTTCTGCGCCGTGGCCTACCTCATCGGCTGGTGCATCATGAAGACTCTTGTGCCGAAGTACAAGCCCGTCGTTGCTGAGTAATCAGCAGAGTATAAACAAAGAAAAAGGGTTGTCGCTGATTGTGACAACCCTTTTTCTTGACTTAATCCCCATACAGGCTGCGCTCAATGACGAGCGGCAGGCGCTTGCGCTTGAACTCAGAGTTGCGGTGACGACTGAGCACACGCTCCACGGTCTCTTCGCCATAGGCCTTTGTCAGGCGTTCCATCTGCTGGGCATCATCGCGTGCGGTGAGATAAGTATTCAGAATGTCGTCCACATCCTCGTAGGTGTGTCCGGGTGCTATCTGTGCCATGTCGCCGCCGGCAGCCACGCCGTTGCCATCGGTGGGCATGATGTCGTAGGCAGCTTTCAGCGCCTGGTGGCGTGGATCGTTCTCGTCGCTGAACACCTCGGTGAAGAGGTACTTGCAAAGCTCGTAGACCTCATGCTTCCACAGTCCGCCGATGGGGTTGTAGTCGGCCACGTCGCCATGAATGGTGAAGAAGCCCAGGTAGTGCTCCGTCAGGTTGTCGGTGTCCATAACCAGTCCGCCGGTTACCGAGGCGAGATTGTAGAGGTAGAGCATGCGCAGACGTGCCTTGATATTGCCCTGCGAGATGTGGGTCGATGGGTAGCGCTGTTCGCAGGTGGCCTTCATCAGCAGATACTGAGCCTGCAGGTTCTCCACCCAGCACTCGGTGCTGAAGGCCTTCATGGCCATCGATGCCGAGTCGTTCTCTTCAACGCTGTTGGTGGAGCAGGGCATGCTCACGCCGATGAATTTCAGTCCCATCTCGGGGTTGCGTCTTACCACTTCATGGCAGATGGCTGCCGTAACGGTCGAGTCGAGACCGCCCGAGAAGCCCAGTACCATGGTCTTCAGATGGCTGTTGGCGAGATACTTGGTTGTCTCGCTGACCATCGTCTCAAATGCTTTCTTGTAGTCCATAAATGTAATTATTAATGATTGAATTGTAGCGTTGCTGACTGTAGCCAAGGCGATGAGGCTTCAATCACGATGCGCCCCTCGGCTTGTGGCTGCAGATAGGCCACGAGTCGCCCTTGATGGGCACGCAGCGTGTTTCTGCGTTGCCGTCCGGCTACCGTGGCATCCATGATGTTGCCGTTCTCCATGCCCAGCAGACGGGCTCCTTGCACCCTCAGCGTCACCTCGTTGTCGGCCTGTCTTACAAGATTGCCATCTTCGTCGACGATGTCGATGAACACGTGACAGAGGGAATCGGTTGTTAGGCGCAAGGCATGGGGGGCCTTTGTGCTCTTCACCTCGTATGCTGCACCGTTGTCGGCCTCACAGCGCAGGGTGCCCGGCTGGTAGTCAATGTCCCAATAGAGCATGCCGCTGTTGTCGTCGCGTTGAGGCTCGCCCCCGATGGGACTGCCGTTCAGCAGCAGTCGTGCCGATGAGGCATTGGTGTAGCAGACCACGCGCGTTTGGTTTCCCCTGCGGCGGTTCCTTGTCTCTATAAAGCACACTGGCTCCTTGCTCCACAAGGCAGCACGATACCAGCCGAGGGGCTTTCTGAATCCCGCCAGATCGAGCAGTCCGGCACTGGAGCCACGTGCCGGCCATGTGCCGCTCTCGCCTAAGTAGTCGATGCCCGTCCAAAGAAACTGTCCGAAGATGTGCTCTTTCTCGCTGACGGCACGCCATGCAGCAAGGTCGTGGCGGTTCTCTGAGCCGTAGATGACGCGGTTGGGGTATTTCTGATGGTCGCTGTCGTAGCGGCTTTCCGTGTAGTTATAGCCCACTACGTCGACAGCCTCGGGATATTCCGTCTCGTTCGACATCACCACGCCGGCCAGTGCACCCGTCGTGGGTCGCGAAGGGTCGATGGTCTTCACAATCTTGGCCAGTCGCTTGGCAATTTTTCCGATGCGCTCGGCATGTGGCTGGTCGGGCTTGTAGCCGCCGTATGCCGGCTGTGTGAAGTCGGTGCCGTTGCCGTTGAGCACGGGGTGAGAGTAGGGGTCGTTGGGGTAGTCCACCTCGTTGCCTATCGACCACATGAAGATACTGGGATGGTTGCGGTCGCGCCGCACCATGTCGGCCACGTCGCGGTCAATCCACTGCTCAAAGTAGGTATAGGTGCCTTGGAATCCAGGTCTTCCCTGGTTCCAGCCCTTCATCCACTTGCGCTTGGGAAACTCCCACTCGTCGCTGGCCTCGTCCATGACCAGCAGACCAAGCTCGTCGCACAGGTCGTATAGCTCGGGCGTGTGTGGGTTATGGCTCATGCGGATGGCGTTCACGCCGATGGCTTTCAGTTCCTTGAGGCGGCGCTCCCACACAGCCTTGGGAACGGCAGTGCCCAGCACGCCGGCATCGTCGTGCAGACAAACACCCTTCACCTTCATCCATTCACCGTTCAGCGCGAAGCCACGGGTGGGCGAGAAGTCCAGCGTGCGCAGACCGGCGGTGACCTCTGAGTGGTCGCCGTTGTTAAGGGTCGTCGTGAGCGTGTAAAGGTAAGGGTCGTCGAGATACCAGCGATGGGGATTCTTGACGGTGAGGGTGACGGTCTTCTTCTCCTGCGTGCCGATGTTCGTCGCAGTCTTAGCCACCACATTGCCTTGGGCATCCTTCAGTTCAACAGTGGCCTGTAGTCTATAGTCTGTGCTCTTTAGTCTCTCATCTGTGGTCTCCACATCCACCTCTACCACTGCCTTTTTCTTGTCGATACTCTTCAGCCGATAGGCCGTGCCCCACTGTGCCAGATGCACCTCAGGAGCCTTGACGAGCCACACGTTGCGGTTGATGCCCGAGCCTGTGTACCAGCGCGAGTCGGCATCCTGCGAGTGGTCAACGCGCACGGCAACCACATTGCTGCCCTCTTTATTTAAATAAGGTGTGATGTTGTAGAGCACCGAGGCAAACCCGCTGGGGCGACTGCCGGCCAACTGTCCGTTGACATAGACCTCAGCATGGTTGTAGATGCCTTCGAAGTAGAGGAAAACATACTCCCCCGATGCCTCCATGCTTCTCCTATACCAGCCTATTCCTCCCGTCAGATAGCCCTGGCAGCTGCCTTTGTCGGGCGACATGGGCTGCTCCACGCCCCAGTCGTGGGGGAGCGTCACCTGTCGCCAGCGCGAGTCATCATAGTCGCTGTTTCGCATGTCGGGGGCTTCAAATACGTTCCATGCGGTGTCCACACGCAGGAATCGCCATCCGTCGTTCAGCAGTTCCGCCTGGCCGAACGACACCTGTGCCTGTGCTTTCGTCAGAAAAAGTAGGCTGAGAATCAGTAGGTTAAATCTTTTCATGTGTTGGTTGGTTATGGGGTTGCTATCAGTTAATTGCCAGTCTCTGTCAGGATTTGCGGACCGCGCACCTTCTCAGTTGCGTCGATGCCTTTCTTAACCTCGATGTTCACGCCGTCAGACAGTCCTGTCTCAATGGGTGTGCGGCGGTAAGTCGGCTTGCTGCCTTCGCCTTCAATGACGTAGACGAATGTTGAGTCGCCACTGAACTCGATGGCACTCTCAGGGATGGTGAGCACCTGCTGCACACTGGCCAGCACTATCTCGGCATTGGCCGAATAGCCGGAGCGCAAGGGCGATCCGCCAACAGGACCGTATGCCGGAATAACGGGCTCGCCAGTGTCTTTCTTCTGGAGCGAGTTCAGTTGGACGGCAGCCTTGATCTCGAACTGGTTGGCACCGTTGCTCTCAGTGGCCTTGGGCGAGATATACTCCAGGGCGGCATCGAACGACAAGTCCTGCAAGGCACCGACCGTGATTTTCATCGGCATGCCGATGTGCAGTTGGCCCACCTCGGTCTCGTCTATGTTGCCACGGAAGATGAGGTCGCTCATGTTGGCCACCGACGCAATGGTCGTGCCGTCATTGAACGTGTTTGAGTTGATGACGCTGTTGCCCACCTTGACGGGAATGTCGAGGATGATGCCGCTGATAGTAGAGCGAACCAGGGTCGACGATGCCGAGGCATTCGACTTCGACACACCGTCGCGCACCACCTGCAGGGCATCTTGTGCAGCGGCCACCTCCTGATCGGCTTGGCGCAGCACCTGTGCAACCTTGTCGAACTCGTCGGCCGACACCAGTTGCCGGTCGTAGAGGCTCTTCTCGCGTTCGAAGTCAATACGGGCCTGCCGCTGGTTGATCTCAGCCAAGCGCACGCGCGACTCTGCTGCCGACAGTTGTCCCATGTCGGGAATCACCTTCACCTTGGCGATGATGTCGCCTTCGCGCACATAGTCGCCGGCTTGTTTCGTCAGTTCGGTGATGATGCCCGATATCTGCGGCTTCACGTTCACCTCGTTGCGAGGCTCAATCTTTCCGGTGATGACGGTTGTCTTCTCCACGTTGCCCACCGTGGGCGTGAACTCGTTGTACACGACCTCCTGGGGCCGACTTTTCATCCACAGGAACACGAAGGTCCCGATAAAAATGATTGCTACGATGGCGGCAATAATCAGTTTGCTGTATTTCTTCATTGTTGTTAATGTTTTTTATTCGTCTCTCATTGCATCGACCGGCTTGATGCTCATGGCGCGCGCTGCCGGGGCCAAGCCTGCCAGCACCCCCATGACCGACACCACAAAGGCGGCGAACAGGGCTGTCCAAAAGTCTACTTGGAAGTGGGCTTCCACCATGCCGTCAGTGGTATTGGCCAGTTCGAGCATCTGCAGCACCATCACTGCCAGCAGAATGCCGGTCATGCCGGCAATCAGCGTGAGGACGATGCTCTCCGAGATGATCTGCGACAGAATCATGCGTGGCGTGGCTCCGATGGCACGTCGGATGCCTATCTCGGTGGTGCGTTCGCGCACGGTGACCATCATGATGTTCGACACACCGATGGCTCCTGCCAGTAGAGTGCCCAGACCTACCAGCCATATCAGGAAGTTGACCCCTCGGAACAGGTTGTCGAGCAGTTGGAACAGCACTTCGGTGTTGAACACCATCAGGCCCTGCTCGTCGGCAGGATCAACATAGTGTGCACGGGCGATGGTCTCACGGATGCGCGGTGTGATCTTGCTCATCACCACTCCCTTTCGTCCCGTCACGATGATCATGTCCACCTGGTTACCTCGGTTGTAGGTCTGCTGCACCAGCGACAGCGGCAGCGTGATTTTCTCCTCGGCGCGTCCGTTGAAGTTCATCGATGCATTGGTGTTATAGTCAACGCCCACCACCTCGTAGTAGGTGGAGTCGATGCGTATTTTCTTGCCGCAGGGGTCGCCGCCCTCCTTGAACAGGTCCTTATAGACTTTCTTGCCGATGACGCACACCTTGCGGTGCTCGTGTATGTCCATGCTGTTGATGAAGCGGCCGTAACGCATGCGAGGGGCAACGACAAGGGCATAGTCGGGCGTGGTGCCCTGAATGCGCGGCGAGGTGCGCTGGTCGGAGTAGTAGGCGGTGTTCGAGAGTCCCCACGGTGCAAACAGGATGGGGGCCGTCACGTCGAGCTCGGGCACGCGCCGGCGCAGCCGTTCAATATCCTTATGGTCCATCGACCACCAGCGGCCTTTCCTGAAGCCCTTGTAGGGCTTGGTGGTCTGCTGTGCCCAGATCATGGCGGTGTTCTGTGCGAAGCCGTCGAAGTTTTTCTCCAGCATCTCCTTCAGACCTTTGCCGCCCCCCATCAGTGCGATGAGCATGAAGATGCCCCAGAACACGCCGAAGCCGGTCAGCAGTGAGCGCGACTTGTTGCGTGTCAGGGTGTCGATGATTTCGCGATAGCTGTCAATATCTATTCTCATAGTCAGAGGGGCGTTTGTCAGTCGGCACGTAGTGCCTCGATGGGGCGTATGCTGGCAGCTTTATAGGCTGGTATCAGTCCGGCCACCGTTCCTGCCAGCACCATCACGAGCGTGGCCTCCAGGCACACGTCGAGACCCACGGTGGGATTGACGAACATGGTGGCTTTGAACAGGCCGGTGTCGATGGTGTCGTGGCCCAGTGTGGCATCCATATACTCGTTGGCCATGATGCCCAGCAGCATGCCCAGATAGCCGAAGAAGGTGGTGATGATGACGCTCTCCACGATGATGAGGCGCAGAATGCTCCACGGCTTGGCGCCGATGGCCTTGCGGATGCCGAACTCATGGGTACGCTCGCGCACCGTGATGAGCATGATGTTCGAGACTCCCACGATGCCGCTCAGCAGCGTGAACAGTCCCACAATCCACAGGGCAGTGCGAATGATGCCGATGCCCGTCTCCATCTGCATGTTCTGCGTGTAGCGGTTCCACAGCCACACGGCACTATGGTCGTCGGGGTGGGCCTGATGGTTGGCGTTCAGCCGTTTGCGATAGGCCGTCTCGAACAGCTCGTTGGAGGCTTCGGTGGTCAGTCCGTGAAAGGTGAACTCAATGTCGCCGGCGCTGTTGTTGCCGGCACCGAAGATGCGCTTGATGGTGGTGTATGACGAGAAGGCTTCCGACGCGCCGCTCTCTTCGTCCTTGTAGATGCCCACCACGCGGAACATTAGGTTGCCCACCTTGACATAGCGGCCGAAGAGGCGGCGGTAGTCGCGTGGCTGCAGCTCCTTGGCCTGCTTCGAACTGAGCACCAGCACCTTGCGCGACTCTCGGATGTCCACCTCGTTGATGAAGCGGCCTTGCAGCATCTCCACCTTGTCAATCTTCGTGTGGTTGGGATAGACACCTCTCACCTCGGTCGCCATGTATTCCTGGCCGTTGGTGATCACCACGCTCGTAGTGTAGCTGGCTCCCACCTCGTCGATAATGTCGGGGAACGCGGTGGCCGTGGCCGAAAGGTCGCCTTTCTGCAGTTGGATGGTGCGCCCCTCCTTCAGTCCCTGATAGGCCTTCGAGGTGCGGCCGCCGAACACCATCATGGAGTTCGACAGGAAGCGCTCTGACTCTTGCAGCTGGGCATTGATGAGACCGTTGCCGGCACCCAGCAGGACAATCAGCATGAAGATGCCCCAGGCAACGGCAAAGCCCGTCAGTGCAGTGCGCAGCCTATTGCGTCGCGCCGTCTGCCATATCTCCTTCAATAACTCCATCCTTGATGCGAATGATGCGGTTGGTCTGTTCGCCCACGTGGGGATCGTGGGTCACGATGATCTGTGTGATGTGCTCCTCGGCATTCAGCTGCTTCAGCAGTTGCATCACCTCGATGCTGGTCTTCGAGTCGAGGGCACCAGTGGGCTCGTCGGCCAGAATCATCTGGGGCTTCGTGATGAGTGCGCGGGCGATGGCCACGCGCTGCTTCTGTCCGCCAGAGAGCTCGTTGGGATAGTGCTCTGCCCAGTCGAGCAGGCCCAGACGCTCCAGATATTCCAGCGCCAGCGTGTGCCGTTTGCGGCGCGACACGCCCTGATAGAACAGCGGAAGCTCTACATTCTCCACGGCGGTCTTAAACGAAATGAGGTTGAACGACTGGAAGATGAAGCCTATCATGTGGTTGCGATACTCGGCAGCCTTTGCCTCCGAGAGGTTCCAGATGGGCACGCCGGCCAGCTCGTAGGTGCCCGAGTCGTAGTTGTCCAGAATGCCCAGGATGTTCAGCAGCGTAGACTTGCCCGAGCCCGATGCCCCCATGATGGAGACGAACTCGCCGCGCCGTATGTCGAGCGTGATGCCCTTCAGCACATGCAGCGGCTGGGCTCCCTGATAGGTCTTATGGATATCTTTCAAGTGTATCATGCGAAAAACAGGTGTTCTGTGTGTAGGGTAGGGGTGACGGTCAGTGTGCTTGGTGCTTGGCGCAGTCGGCACAGATGCCCTTCACGATATATTCGGTCTCCTCGGGCACGAAGCCTTCCGGCAGAGCCACCGGCGGAATGCGCACATTGGTCAGGCAGAACGTCTTGTGGCACACATGGCAGCTCAGGTGCACATGCCCCATGCAATGACGGGTATCGTCAACGTGGCACACGCAGTATTTCTGCGAACCGCTGCCGTCGTCGATGTCGTGCAGCAGATGGGCCTCGCTGAGCAGCGTCAGCGTGCGGAAGAGCGTAGAACGGTCTATCGTGGGCAATGCGGCTTCAAGGTCGGCCAGACTGAACGGACCGGCAAACGAGTGGCGCACCTTGCGCCAGATGAGCAGGCGGTTGGCAGTGATGCGGATGCCTGCATTGTCGAGCGATTGCTCGTCGGAGATGTCCATGTGCATGTTGGTGAAATAGAGTTTTCTTCGTTCAACGTGCAAAATTAGTCATTATTTATCAATTGACTGCATCCTGCGCATAGTTTTTTTGTTTTCTTTATCAAGGACGGGGAATTGTGGCTATAGCACGGATGACACTACAATGCAGCGCATATTGCAGTACAACACAGCATATATTACGGTACAACACAGTACAGATGGCGGTACAAAGCATCGTTGTTTCCAGCTTTTGCTTGTAAGCAAACGACCATTCGCTTGTAAGCAAAAGGCCATTCGGTTGTAAGCAAGCGACCATTCACTTACAAGCAATGACTTTTCCTGATTTCACTAGACACTTTTTCTCTTTATTAACTGAGTCAGTAGACAGTTGTTATGTTGTCGTACTGGTTTGATAGACACAAGCGAAAAAGCTGTGCCGTTTTTGTTGACGCTTCGGTCATGCTGGACA
>JAFTFX010000043.1 GCA_017458225.1 Prevotella sp.
CATCGACTATTTCCACCTGTCGAAGGAGCGCATCGGTGCCGCCTTCTCGCAGGACAGCGAGTACGCCACCATCGCCGACTTCATCAACCACTGCCGTCTGGAGTATGCCAGGGATCTGCTCGCCACCAGTCCCGACATGACTGTCGACGACATCGCCTCCGCCTCCGGCTTCGGCACCCGCCGCACCTTCAGCCGCCTCTTCAAGGAACGTTACTCCATCACCCCCACCGAGTACCGCAACCAGAACAGTTGAGGGTTCAACTTGTCTTTTCGAGGGTTCAATCTGTCTGAAACCAGGGTCCAACTTGTCTGACACCTTTGTATATACGCGTGTAAAGGAGTACCTTTGCAGTAAAGATGGAAAGCAAGGTGAAAACTACAAGTCATGTATCGGCCTGGATATGGCCGATGACCATGCTACTCGCAGCGATGCTCTTCGTCGGCTGCAGCAGTAGCGACAAGAAATCAACATCTGGCGAGGCGACCCGTATGTTGGAAGCAGCCTCAAACCAAAGAGACGACCAGCGGCTCCTGACGCTGGCTGACAGTCTGGCCAAAGTGGGTGACATTAGGGAGGGTGAGAGCCATTTCTGGCAAGGTATGGCCCATTATCAAATGGGCGACATGTCGATGGCAGAGTTCTACTGGCAGGAGTCGCTGAACGCCACCGCCAACTCTACCGATGCCACCGACCTGGTCTATTATGCCAAGTCGGCCAGTTATCTTTCCAGCAAGTACTGCCGCTACGCCGAATTTGCGATGACCTTGCTAACCTCCCAGCCTGCCGTGAAAAGACTGGAGCAGCTGGAGTGCGACACCACCAGCGACTACACCAACCTGATTATCTTCACCGGTTGCGCCAAAGCGCATTTCGACAAGGAAGACACGACGGCTATCAGTATGTTTGAACATGCCTACGAGATGCACAACCATAACATCCGGGCGAACGCTACGAAAGAGGCATACCACGATGCAGTGGCCGGCCTTATCAACATTGCCTACGGATGGAACAGCGAGGGTGAATATGAGAAGGCACTGCTATGGACTGACCGGTTCGGACAGTATGTGTCCGAATACAGGGAGCTCTTCGGCGACGACGAGAAATACATCGACAAGCAATGGGGCCGGTACAAGGTGTTTCGTGCTACAGCATTGGCAGGACTGGGTCGCTTCGGCGAGGCTGACAGCGACTATGCCGACTACCAGCAGACACGCTTTTCGAAGAGCATGGAAGGCATGGCCAATTCCAGCGATTTCTTCACCGTGGCCCGCCGGTGGAACGAGGCCGTGGCATGCTACAGCACCATCACCGACTACCTTTACAGTGCTAATGCCATGTATTCCTTGGAGAACATCCAGCGCTACATGCTGAAGAAATATCGTGCCAACGTGATGACGGACAACAATGACTCTACCAACATAACGGCACGACAGATTTGCGAGGTGCTCGACTCTGCCATCATGCATGCCAGAAGAAACGATGCCGACGGTCTGCAGGCCATCCACAAGAAGGATACACAAATTTTGGAGCAGGAAACGCGCTCGGCAGAACTGCAGCAAATCAATTTCCTCATCATGATTCTGGTCATGATTGCAGCCTTTGCCATATACGCCATCTACCGCCACCGGATGCAGCGACAACTTGCTGAACATAACGCACAGTTGAAAGAGAAAAACGAACAACTGACAATGGCCAATGCCCGTGCTGAGGAGTCGGCGAAGATGAAGAGCAACTTCATACAGCAGATTTCCCACGAAATACGCACACCGCTCAACATCCTGTCGGGCTTTACACAAGTTGTCACTACCCCCGGCATGGAACTGGACGACGAGACCAAGCAAGACATCAACCGCCAGATATTAGAGAACACCGACCGCATCACGGGGCTTGTGAACAAAATGCTGGAACTCTCAGATGTCAACAGCCAGACAGTATTAGAGCGCAACGACCATGTGACGGCCATTCAGATTGCAGCGCAGGCCGTAGAAGCATCGGGCATCAGCATGGCTCAACACCTGACATTTGACCTTCAGATAGCGCCAGAGGCAGAGAGCATCATCTTGCAGACCGACCTGACGGCCGCCACTCGTGCGCTGACCCTACTGCTCGACAATGCCCGAAAGTTCACACTACCCCCCGAAGCGCAACACAGCCAAGAGCCGACGGAAAAGAAAGAACAGGCTTTGCTCAAGGTGACAGCAGAAGGGGGAAAGACACTTTTCATTGTAGAAGATACTGGCATCGGCGTACCCGTTGCAGAAGCCGAGCACATCTTTGAAGAGTTCGTACAGCTCAACGAGTATTACGACGGAACAGGCATCGGCCTTACCGTCGCTCGCTCACTGGCCCGTCGCTTGGGCGGTGACATCCGCCTTGATACAAGCTATACGGGTGGTGCACGATTTGTGATGCACTTGCCTAACTGATTTCCCACATTTCTAACTCTTTTTTAAAAAGCACCCAATACTTATGACAAGACTTGACACCCTACTCCTGGTGATGGCCGTCGTCGTGCTGGCGATGGGCTTCGTCGTGTCGGTGATGATGTGGCAGTCGAGCCGTCGGCGCGAGTTGCTGTGTCGCCGCGAGGAGATCATCGAGAGAGAACAGCACGCCGTGGACCGCCTCACTGATGAGGTCCGCAGTCAGGGGCTTGACCCGGGCGACACGCCGCCCCCCCACGCACAGAGAAACCATTAAATTTACAGATTCAATATGAACATGATTCAGATTTTCGTCATTCTGGTGCTGGCGGCAGTGGCAGTGCTGCTGGCCCGCATCGCCGTGCGGCTCTATGAGGGCCGCCGCCGCGAGGAGCGCCAACTCGACGCCTCCGCCCACACCGTGTCGCGGCTCATCAGCCGCCGTGTGCGCCTGAACCAACTGCTCGGTTCGGGCCTGCTTTAATAACAGAATAAAAGAATAAAAACAAAGAATGAAAAAAGCATTTATGATGACTATCGCCCTGCTGTGCGCGGTCGCACAGGGGGCATGGGCCGAGAGCGTGACGTTCAACGTGCGCTCATGGGATGCCACGAACAAACAGGTGGTCACCACCGCCACTACCAAGGACTGCACTGTGCTGACGGGCGACCACAGCGATGAATGGATGATGCTCGGAAGCAGCAGCGACCAGAACGACCACTACTACGTGGTAAGGGGAAATGTGAAGTACCAGACGCTGAATGTATTCGGCAAGGCGCACATTATCCTCGCCGATGATGCTACACTGACACTCACAGGCGGACTGAAGGTGGAAGTAGGCAACAACTGGGGCGAAGTAAGTATCTACAGTCAGAGCAACGGCGACCACGAAGGACGCCTTGTCGTTACCAATAGCTACATGGGTGCTGCGGGCATCGGAAGCAGCGAGGGCCGCAACAGCGGAGGTATTCGCATCCACGGAGGTAATCTCGACATCACTGGTGGCAAATGTGGCGCTGCCATCGGTGCGGGTAAACGCAACTCTGCCAATGCCACA
>JAFTFX010000032.1 GCA_017458225.1 Prevotella sp.
ACAGGAGAATTGCATCCATACAGGCCAAAATCAACCGAAGGCCAAGGGAAAAACTAAACTTTCTCACACCAAATGAAGTCTTTTTCAAACATTATGCCTAACTTTGCACACAACTTGCACTTGCTGGTTGACTCTATAAACGAGATTGCACGCTTGCTATGTAATGAATAATTCTGTCAAAAACTTGTTCCGTTGAATTATATTTCGTATCTTTGCGACGATTTGTGAAGTACGACATAGCAAAAACGAAATTTCATAAAGAACAAGCATCATGACAAGAATTAAGACAATCGGCATTCTGACTTCCGGAGGCGATGCACCAGGCATGAATGCAGCCATACGTGCCGTGACACGCGCAGGCATTTACAACGGTTTCAACATCAAGGGTATCTACCGAGGCTACGACGGCCTCATCAAAGGCGAGGTGAAGCAGTTCACAACTGAAGACGTGAGCGGCATCATCACCCACGGCGGCACTATTCTGAAGACGGCCCGTTCGAAGGAGTTCATGACCATGGAGGGCATGCAAAAAGCCTACGAGACATGCAAAAAAGAGGAGATCGACGCACTGGTGGTCATCGGCGGCAACGGCTCGCTGACCGGTGCCCGCAACTTCGGCATGGAGTTCGACTTCCCCTGCATCGGTCTGCCCGGCACCATCGACAACGACCTCTACGGCACCGACTCGACCATTGGCTACGACACCACGATGAACACCATCATGGAGTGCGTAGACCGCATACGCGACACGGCCAACTCGCACGAGCGCATCTTCTTCGTTGAGGTAATGGGGCGCGATGCTGGCTTCCTGGCTCAGAACTCGGCCATTGCCTGCGGTGCCGAGGCAGCCATCATTCCTGAGGAGATGATGGAAGAAGACCAGTTGGCCCACTTCATGGCACGCGGCATACGCAAGTCGAAGAAGTCGTGCATCGTCATCGTATCGGAAAGTCCCAAGTGCGGCGCGCTCTACTATGCCGACCGTGTGAAGAAAGAGTTCCCTGAGTTCGACGTGCGCGTATCTATTCTGGGTCACCTGCAGCGCGGCGGCAGTCCCTCGGCCTACGACCGCATTCTGGCCAGTCGCACCGGCGTTGGTGCCATCGAGGCCATCAAGCAGGGACAGCGCAACGTGATGGTGGGTGTGCGCAACAACGAGGTGGTCTACGTGCCTTTCTCTGAGTGCATACGTACAGACAAGCCCTTCAACAAAAAACTCATCAAGGTGCTCGACGAACTGAGCATCTAAAAAACACCTATATGAAACATTTCTTTCTTTTGCTCCTGATCATGCTGGCTGGAAGCTCTGCCGGCGCACAGTCGCGTTATCACGTGAAGAAAATGGCCACCGAGTCGCTCGACCGTGGCGTAGTGGCCATCCGACAAGCCGACGGCAAAGTGGTCGTCAGCTGGCGCGTGTTGCGCGACGACCATCATCACGAAGCCTTCGATGTCTATCGCAACGGCCACCGGCTGACCCCTCAGCCGCTGACCAAGGGCGGCACGTTCTTCATCGACGAGCAGCCCCTGCAGGGCGAAGATGCCATCTACGAGGTGAAGGGCGGCAGCGTTAACGGACAGTACACGCTCTGTGCCGATGCCCCCGTGGGCTATCTGCCAGTGAAACTCGAGAAGCCAGAAGGAGGAAAAGTGCCTGTGATGGAAGGGCAGCCACGCGCCAACCGACAGGGTCGCGGTCGTGGCCGCCGACAGTGGGTTGACACCGGCGAATACACTTACTCGGCCAACGATGCCTCTGTGGGCGATGTGGACGGCGACGGACAGTATGAGATCATCCTGAAATGGGAGCCGTCGAACAGTCACGACAACTCGCACTACGGCTATTCGGGCCCCACCCTGCTCGACTGCTATCGTCTGAGCGGCGAACGGCTCTGGCGCATCAACCTTGGGACGAACATCCGCTCAGGAGCCCACTACACGCAGTTCATGGTCTACGACTTCGACGGTGACGGACGGGCCGAGCTGATGGTGAAGACGGGCGACGGCACCACTGACGGCACCGGTAAGGTGATTGGCGACGGACAGGCCGACTGGCGCAACAAGGGCGGACACATCATAGAAGGACCTGAATATATCACCGTGTTCGACGGCTTGACCGGTCGCGCCCTCGACACCAAACCCTATATTCCCGAGCGCGGCGATGTGGCTGCATGGGGCGACAAATACGGCAACCGCTGCGAGCGCTATCTGGCCGGCGTGGGCTATCTGGGTGCCAAGAACCAGGAGGGCAAGCTGGTGGCCAGCGGCATCTTCTGCCGAGGCTACTACACACGCACAGTCATTGCCGCCTGGGACTGGGATGGACGGCAACTGACGAACCGCTGGACCTTCGACACCAATCAGCCCCAGTGGGCCACTTACGCCGGACAGGGCAACCACAACCTGCGCATCTGCGACGTTGACGGCGACGGACTCGACGAGATCACCTACGGCTCGATGGCCGTCGACAACGACGGAAAGGGACTGTACAACACCGGCTTCGGCCATGGCGATGCCATCCATCTGGTGGCCGACCCGAAGAACAACCACCTCTATATATGGGACTGCCACGAAAACAAGCGCGACGGCAGCGACCTGCGCGATGCCAAGACAGGCAAGGTGGTGTTCCAGATTAAAAGCCGCACCGACGTAGGCCGCGCAATGGCCGCCGACATAGACCCCACCAATCCCGGCATGGAGATGTGGAGCACCGACAGCCACGGCATCCGCAACATGAAGGGCGAAGTGGTCTCAACGGCCAAGGACCCCAAGGATCCGCAACACGACAACACGCTGGTCATCAACGGCCGCTACCTGCCCGTGAACTTCGGCATCTGGTGGGACGGCGACCTGCTGCGCGAACTGCTCGACCACGAGACGGTATCGAAATACAACTGGACAGAGAAGACCATCGACACCGTGCAGCGCTTTGAGGGTCGCTTCAACAACAGCACAAAGTCGAACCCCTGTCTCTCTGCCGACATCCTGGGCGACTGGCGCGAAGAGGTCATCGTGCGCAACGACGACTCGTCAGAGCTGCGCATCTATGTCACCCCCTTCCCCACCGACTACCGCATGAACTGCCTGATGCTCGACATTCCCTATCGCATCTCGGTAGCCACGCAGAACGTGGGCTATAACCAGCCTTCCGAGCCCGGCTTCTACATAGGCCCCGACCGCAAGGACTACCTGAGATAAACCATCAAAAAAGTTTTTGGCAATTTTGCTGTCACTGCTGTCACTCATTCTGCAATTGACGGCATATCATGGTCTAATTAGCAACAAATTCCGCTCTGTTTAATATCAGATCTCGGTGTGGTTTGTATTGAATCACACCGAAATCTGTATTTAATTAGAGCGAAAAGTGACGCTTATTGAACATATTTTGTTCGTTTTCTTTGGTAGAACAGGAAAAACACCGTAATTTTGCAGAACACTTTACGATAAATCGCATATAATATGAGTGAAGATCTTTTCCTTTCCAGCTTAAATGAAGAACAGCCATTGATGGCATGCGAGCCAATAGGCGCAACGTCTACTTCTATGCAATCAGGCCAACACCAGCATTATTTCATTCCTACGGGAGTGCCTCAAAGTTTCTCAGCAGCCATAGACGACATAGAAGAAGGTGAAAAGGAGTTCAATCGAGGAGACACGTTTACGCATCAAGAAGTAATGCAAATGGTGTGGGATAAAATTCAAAGCTATGCAGGTAAAGTATAACAAGAAAGCTTCTCAACATATCAGCAGCACCATTGATTACTATCTTGAAAATTTTGGCACGCAGGCGACAGTAAACCTTGCCCATGAAATAGATGAGAAAATAAAGACTCTACGTAAATATCCTGAAATAGGGTTTCCTGAGCCATTGCTGAGAGATAGATATATTTTGTATCGCGCCACACATATAGGGAAATATCACAAATTGATCTATTATGTTAGAGGCAAGACACTTCGTGTAGCTGCCTTTTGGGACATGCGGATGCGCCCTGACAAACTGACAAAAATGGTATAATTTCTCACGCAGAGCCGCAGAGGGTATGTGCTCTCTGCGGCTTTGCGCGAAATCACTTTTTCGGGCAATCCGAACATATTTTGTTCGTTTTCTTTGGTTAAATCGGAAAAACACCGTAATTTTGCACTCGCTTATGGGCCAGCGTGAGCTTCCCCTTCAGCGATGCGAGGCACCTGCCTCAGCCTCTATATAAATATGGTATAAAATCAACCAACTAATAATAATTCATTATGATTAAAAAACATTTACTATTAAAAACAATGCTCCTGCTATGCGCCCTGGTAGGGGGAAGTAATGTGTGGGGACAAGCAGACTATTCGGCAGTTTATACTAGTAGTATCGCCCTATCTACTACGGGTGGAACTTCTGCATCTACAGCAAAAGTCAAAGTCGTTAGTGGTGGTACAGAATATGATGCAATAAAAGCAGGAACAGGAAGTGCTACAGGTGCAGTTAAGATTACAGTTCCTGCAGGGACTAAATACCTACATTTTCATGCAGCTGGATGGAATAAGGAAAACATTTCACTGGCTATTACTCCATCAGGATATTCAAGCAACATTGCTTTAACTAGCGATTCTGGCATTTCAGGTAGTTCGCCATTCACTTTGACAGGAACAGCTTCTTCTTCTAGCTTTTACAAAGTAATAACCTTCAGTACCGCTCTATCGTCTAATACGGATTTGACCTTTACCGCATCAGGAGGAAAACGCTTTGTTATTTGGGGTGTCAATGAAGAAGCATTACCTTCAAGCGTGACAGTCAAACAGGGCGGCTCTACGGTGACCAACTTGGACATAACGGCAGGTGACGAGGATGTGACATTGACGGCTACCGTTACTCCTGCCAGTGCCAGCCAGAGTGTTACTTGGGAATCAGACAACACCAGTGTTGCTACTGTGACAAGTGGTGGTGTGGTTCATGCCGTTGGAGCAGGTACAGCAAACATCAAAGCCATCTCTTCATTGAACACTGTATTTGGCACGTGTGCAATCACCGTATCGGCAGCAACAAATCCTGCAGCTACCGTTTCTGAGACAGCACTTGCCTTTGGCGATGTTGAAGTTGGACAAACAAAGAACCTGACTTTCACCGTGACCCCAGCTAACCTAACAGGGGCTCTAACTATTGCTAGCAATAATGCAAAGTATACCGTGTCACCTACTTCTATTGCACAAGACATGACGACAGCTCAGACCATTACTGTAACCGCTGCCCCTACAGCCTTGAACGATGATATGGATGGCACAATCACCATCAGTGGTGGCGGTCTTGCCAGCAACAAGACGGTGACACTCTCTGCAGCTCCATATCAGGTATCTAATGTAACTTTGGTCGCGACAGACAATCTTGGTACGTTTAAACAAGGAGATGATGTCGTGACTTCAATAATCTCTCGTGTAGGCAATACAGTTACCTTGACTGCCGTCCCCAATAGTGGCTATGTTTTTAACGGATGGACTGCTACTGGTGCAACCCCCACCTCATCCAACACTGCCACGACAGAGTTTACACTTTCAGGAGCAACCGTAACCCTGACCGCCAATTTCACTGAAATACCAGTTCCTGTTGTAACTCTTGACCTGTCTGACAATAGCGAATGGAAAATACCTACGAGTTCAAAAGAGACTGGTACACACGAATATACAAGTGGGGATTACACAATAACACTATATGGCCCAAGTGGCAATGGTTATTATTTTGACGCGGACAATGTGATGCTTGGAAAGACTGGTGCATCTCTGTCATTACCAGCATTCTCATTTGACGTTAAAAAGATAACTGTATATGGAGCGACTGGTGCATCAGGTTCCGTCACGTTTAATATTTTTGTTGGAGATAATGCGGTTAGTTCAGAAGCAACAAGCTCCAAAGTGGCTCACGAGTTTGAAATCGCGACCGCCAAACAAACAGCAGGTACCATATACACTATAAAAGTCACCAATGCGAATAACATGCGTATTTCAAGTATAGAAGTCTATGGTGATGCTGAGAGCGTTACTGTTACTAGTGCAAAATATGCTACTTACTGTAGCAAAAACAAACTCGACTTCAGCGGAACTGGCATTACTGCCTATAAAGCTGTATCAAATGGCTCTTCTGTTGAACTTACCCAAATTACCGATGGTATTATTCCTGCAAAAACAGGAGTTATCCTTTATAGTCCTAATGCTGTAACAAAGCCGATACCTTTCACATCAGATGCCGCATCAACAAGTTTTACTGACAACGAGCTCATTGGTATCACCGCACGCACGAAGGTAGCATACGACGGTGAAGGTTCAAAAAAGAACTACATTCTGGCTAACGAAGCGAGCGGCATAGGCTTCTACAAAGCAACATCGGGAGAGGGTGCTTACCTACCCGCCAACCGCGCATATCTTAGCACTGCGAATGTTAGTCCTGCACGCTATATGGGCTTTGACTTCGAAAGCGAGACAACGAAAATCGCTGAAGTAGAGGTTAAGGAAACAATGGCCCAAGAGGTCTACGACCTGCAGGGACGCAAGGTGAAGAACCCCACACGCGGACTCTACATTGTTAACGGCAAAAAAGTCGTGATGAAATAATATTTATTAATCATTCTTAGCAAGCTAAGCGAGCAGAACTCGAGCGTATGGTCATTTATGGTCATTCGTGTTAAAAACAAAAACAATATGAAAAAGAACTATATAATTCCTGCCACAGAGTGGCACACCATAAAACTGGAATCTTTAATGCAAGCAGCCAGTAGTTTCACACAAAATAACGAAGAGGCAGCTTCAGTCACTGGAACTGGCGAAAGTGCTATATACTCCAACTCCCTAAGTCGCGGCAGCAACTTCTGGGACGAAGAATAAAAAAGTAGATATATTCATGTAAAGGCCGCCGTCCGAAAGGATAGCGGCCTTTTATTGTTAAATGCTTATTCACTATCACTCAACTTAAAAAAGAAAGGAGTTTCTTTGTTTTTTTCTCGGTTTTTTGTATCTTTGTCGGGAATTACCAAAACTACCCACGATTACTAACTTAAAAAAACGAAGAAATAGATGAAAAGATTCCTTTTACCACTGCTGGCACTGCTGCCCCTGACGGCCTTTGCTAACGAGGCAAGCGTGACATCGCCCAACGGAAAACTCACGGTTACCATCAACGACCAGGGCGGACGCGCCACATACGCCGTGACACTCGACGGACAGAGCGTACTGCTGCCCTCGGCACTGGGTTTCAAGGCTGACTTCGGCGACTTCACGCAGGGCCTCACCATGGGCGAGGTGAAGACGGGCAACCAGAAGGACACCTACCAAATGCGGCAGGTGAAGCAGTCGGCCATTTCGTATGATGCCAACACGCTGGTTGCCGAGTTCCAAAACGCCAAGAAGCAGCGCATGAGTGTGGAGTTCTTCGTGAAAGACAACGACGTGGCTTTCCGCTACCTGATTCCCCGTCAGACAAAGGCACCCTTCGCCATGATGGCAGCGACGGAGGCCATGAACCCGAAGTGCGCCGTCATTGAGCGCGAGGCCACCAGCTTCACCCTGCCCGACGGCACCACCACCTTTGTTTGTCCGCAGATAGACCCCATGAAGGGTTGGGAGCGCACCAAACCCAGCTATGAAGAGGAGTATGTGCCCGATGCCCCGATGGCGGTGAAGTCGAAGTTCGGACAGGGATATACGTTCCCGTGTCTGTTTAAGGCTCCCCTCTCATCCCCCCAACAGGGGGGAGGCCAGAATGCAGGCAATGCACTCTGGGTTCTGATTTCTGAGACGGGTGTCAGCAGCCAGTACTGCGCTGCCCACCTCAGCGACTATCGCGAAGGAACGGGCTACACGATTGCCTTCCCCCAAGCAGGCGAGAACAACGGCTTTGGCTCGGCAACGGCTGCCATCGCGCTGCCTGCCGAGACACCCTGGCGCACCATCACCGTGGGACAGTCGCTCAGCCCCATCGTGGAGACCACCATCCCCTACGACGTGGTGAAGCCGCTCTACGAACCGTCGGAAGACTACCGCTCGGGCCGCTACACTTGGTCGTGGCTCATCTGGCAAGACTATAGCATCAACTGGAACGACCAGGTGCAGTTCATCGACCTGGCCGGTGCCATGGGCTACGAATACTGCTTAGTGGACGGCTGTTGGGACACCGAGATTGGCCGCAACCGCATGGCTGAGCTTTCGAAGTATGCACAGCAGAAGGGCGTGAGCCTGATGCTGTGGTACAACAGCAACGGTGCTTGGAACAATGCGCCGCAGACCCCACGCGGATGCATGGACAACAGCATTGCACGCGACCGCGAGATGAAGTGGCTGAAAGCAATCGGCGTGAAGGGCATCAAGGTGGACTTCTTCGCCGGCGACAAGCAGGAAACGATGCGCCTCTACGAAGACATCCTCTTCGATGCCAACCGCTACGGCATACAGGTGATCTTCCACGGTTGCACCCTGCCCCGTGGCTGGGAGCGCATGTATCCCAACTTCGTTTCTTCTGAAGCCGTGCTGGCCTCTGAGAATGTCTACTTCTCTGACTATCACGCCAAGCAGGAGCCTTTCCAGCTGACCATGCACCCCTTCTGCCGCAATGCCGTAGCCACAATGGACTGGGGCGGTGTGATCATGAACAAGCACCTGTCGAAGGACAACAAGAGCCGCCATCTGCGCCAGACCACCGATGCCTTCGAACTGGCCACAGCCTTTACCAACCAGGCTGCCATCCAGTGCATCGCCATTCAGCCCAACAACCTGCAGGACTTGCCACAGATGGAACTTGACTTCCTAAAAACCATTCCCACCACATGGGACGAGACACGCCTGCTGGCCGGCTATCCCGGCAAATATGTGGTGATGGCCCGTCGCCACGGCGACCAGTGGTACATTGCAGGCCTGAACGCCTTGAAGGAGCCGCAGAAGATGGTGCTCGACCTCAACGACTACAACGTGAGCAACATCATCATTGATGCCGTTGACAAGAAGACCCAGCAGGTCAGCACGCAGCAGAACACCGTGAAGAAAAACAAGAAAGGCCTGTACACCGTTGAGATGCAGCCCAACGGCGGTATGGTGCTGTACTAATTATTATCGAGAATTTGAGAATTATAGAATTTTTCTCTGACACAAAATGATGAAACTGACGAAACAATTAGCAACCGCATTGCTGCTGACTCTTGCCACAGGCATGCAGGCAGCCAACAACAATCCGTATAGTATCTACACCAGCAACCTGCCCTTCTCAATGCCGGAAGTGACGGTGCCCACGTTCCCCAACCACTTGGTGAACCTAAAGGACTTTGGAGCCAAGGGCGACGGCACCTCGCTCTGCACCGAGGCCTTTGTAAAGGCCATCGACGCACTGAGCCAGAAAGGCGGAGGACGACTGGTGGTGCCACAGGGTGTGTGGTTCACGGGGCCCATCGAACTGAAGAGCAACATCGACCTGCATCTGGAGCAGGGAGCCATCATCCTGTTCTCAGGCGACATGAGTCTCTATCCCGTCATCGAGACCGTCTATGAGGGCAAGGCCGACCGCCGCTGCCAATCGCCCATCACAGGCAAAGACCTCGTCAACGTGGCCATCACCGGCCGTGGGGTCATCGACGGCAACGGCCAGAACTGGCGACCGCTGAAGAAATGGAAGGTCACCGACAAGCAATGGGCCAAGATGACGAAGAACGGCGGCACCATGTCAGAGAAGAAAGACCTGTGGTATCCGTCGGAGGAACACCTGCGCCGTCGTCCGGTGCTCATCCAGCTGGTGAACTGCCGCAATGTGCTGCTGCAAAATGTGGCCTTCCAGAACTCACCGGCATGGAACATCCATCCGCTGATGTGCGAGAACCTTATCATTGACGGCATCACGGCCCGCAACCCCTTCTATGCCCAGAATGGCGATGCCCTCGACCTGGAGTCGTGCCGCAATGCGCTGGTGGTCAACTCGGTGTTCGATGCCGGCGACGACTGCATCTGCATCAAAAGCGGCAAGGACAAGGAAGGCCGCCTGCGTGCACGTCCCTGCGAGAACGTGGTGATCAGCGGCTGCACAGTCTTCGCCGGTCATGGCGGCTTCACCGTGGGCAGCGAGATGAGCGGCGGCGTACGCAACATCCTGGTCAAGGACTGCCAATTCCTCGGCACCGACGTTGGTCTGCGCTTCAAGTCGACCCGTGGACGTGGCGGCGTGGTGGAGAACATCTTCATCAACAGCATCTCCATGTACAACATCATTGAGGATGCGCTGACCTTCGACCTCTACTACGACGGCAAGTCGGTGACCGACGACATGGATGGCATTGAACAGCAGTCGGCCAAGGCCCGCATCGTAGCCGATGAGACCACGCCCTGCTTCCGCAACATCACCATTGAGAACATCATCTGCCGCGGAGCCAATCGTGCTTTCTACTTCAACGGTCTGCCCGAACAGCCCATCAAGAACGTGAACCTGCGCAACATCTACATCACCGCCGATCAGGAGGGTGAGTTTCACTACTGCGAAGGTGTGAAGAAAGAAAATGTAAACATCAGGAAATAGGCCTTTTTCGCTTGATGATGTAGCGCTGATAGTAGCTGAGCAGCAGCGTGGTGAGCGGCAGGGCGATAATCATGCCGAGCATGCCAAGCAGCGAGCCCCAGATGGAAAGCGAGAGCAGGATGATGGCAGCATTCAGGCCCGTGACCTGTCCCATGATCTTGGGTGTGAGGAAGGCATCTTGAATGACTTGTACCACAGCAAACACGGCAATAGCCATCAGCATGATGATCCAGAAGTTCTGACCCGTCTCAGCACTCTTGGCCAGTGCCAGGATGATGGTGGGGATGAAGCCCAGCATCTGCAAATAGGGCACCATGTTCAGCAAGCCGATGAACATGCCGAGGGGAATGGCCATGGGGAAGCCGATGATCAGGAAGCCGATGCTGAACAGCACACCTACAAGGAAGGCAATCATAGCCTGACCACGGAAATACTTGTTCATGCCCTCTTCCACATCGCTGGCCAGCTGAACGGCAAAGCCCCGATAGCGTTCTGGCAGCAGATTGGGCCAACCGTTGGAAATCTCCTCATAGTCCAGCAGGATAAAGATGGTATAGAGCAAAATCATGGTGAGCGACAGCAGACTGCTCAGCACACTGAACGACTGGGCAACCACATCCCACACCTTCGGCATGGTCTCTTTCACACTGTCCATAAAGCCTTCCTGCGTCACAATGGCCTTCAGCTGCTCCACATCGGTATGCTCGCGAATGAAGTCCTGCACCTTGCCAGGAATACTGTTCAGCGTGCTGTTGCCTTCTACGTAGGCAATCATCACGTCCTTGATGCGTCCGGCCTCCTCAATCATGGGCGGCACAATCAGCCAGAAGCAGACCGCCAGCACCAGACATACACAAAGCAAGGCACAGACAATGCCCAGAATGCGGTACTTCAGCCGGCACTTGTATTGGAAGAATCTGACCAACGGAAATAGCAGATAGGCCAGCAGCCAGGCTGCAAAGAAGGGCAGGAGCACACCGCTCAAACGGTTGAGCAGCATGACGATGCCCACCATGATGACAATGGCAATGATGCCACGCACTACAGTATCGAGAGTTATTTTCTTAGGTTCCATCATTGTAAGGAGTTCAGAAGTTCAGGAGTTCAGGAGTTCAGACGATAGATTTTACTGACTGATATCTGACGAACGGAACGTCACCACCTGCTCTACACCTTGCTCAGTGGGAGCATCAATGGAGCGGAGCGTGGCCTTGCGAACATCGTCGAGCACCACAGCAGGACGATAGTCTGGACGCTCGTAGCGGAAGGTTACATCGTTGACATAGAGGCCTTCCACATGGCGGGCATACAGGCCGTAGGCAGGAGTCCATCCGGCAAACTTCGGCTCAGGATAGTTCGTGCCCTGCTCGCGGTAGTTCTTATCCACCAGTTCCTTGGCTCCGCCGCCCTTGAAGTACAGACGGATGTTCGAGAGCCACACATTGCGCACGGGTTCGTCTTTCATGCCGGTAACGATAATGGAGCAGAGCGAGTCGCAGTCGTCGGCAATGACGTTCGATATCTGAATATCACGAGCCGAACTCATGCGAGTGACCTCCTTCGGGCCTCGATTACGGCAACCGGTGGTAATATAAATAGGATAATGGTGCACGTGGCTCATGGTAATATTGCTGACCACGATGTTCTCCATCAGGCCCTGATCGACCTCTTCGAAAGCAAGGCCGCTGGAGTACATGAACGTGCAGTTCGTGAGCGAGATATTACGATAGCCACCATTCGACTCGGTGCCCAGCTTAAAGCGGCCGCACACCCAGCCGACGGGTTCGGGTATGTAGGTGCCGTCAATGAGTGAACCGCACTTATAGCCCGTGATGTTGCAGTTGCTGACGGCGATATGTTCGC
Source organism: Prevotella sp. (assembly GCA_017458225.1). GTDB lineage: Bacteria > Bacteroidota > Bacteroidia > Bacteroidales > Bacteroidaceae > Prevotella. The sequence goes on from JAFTFX010000032.1 coordinate 12,383, forward strand.
AGAGCACGGGCTTCTTCAGCGCATAGCTCGACTTCAGCACCAGGGCATCGTCGCGTGGCGTGTTGATGCGACAGTTGGTGATGGTCATATACTTACAGCAGTCAATGTCGAAGCCGTCGCGGTTGGTGTCAATAGTCACATTGTCGATGGTCGACAGGTCGCAGCCCGTCATGATAATGCCGAAGTGGCCGCCACGATAGATGGTAATGTCGCGAATGGTGACCTGACGGCACAGTTTCAGCGCGATGGCCTTGTCGCCCGTACCAATGGAGCCGCCCTTGATGTTGCCACCGCTCTCGGTGTCCTTATGGGTCAGTCCCTTGCCGTCAATCATGCCGTGACCGGTGATCGAGATATTCTTCTCGCCATCGGCCCAGATCAGTGAGTTATGGAAATAGGTGTGTCCGCCATCCTGATATTCTGGGAACCCGCCAAAGGACTCACTCTCGTCGTAGGCTTTCATGGAACCGGGAGCCGCCAGAAGGACGCAGCCGGCTGAGAGATGCAGGTTGATGTTCGACTTCAGGCGTATCGATCCACTCAGATAGGTACCGGCAGGCAGCAACACCTGTCCGCCGCCGTCCTTGACAGCTGCCTCGATGGCCGTATTGATGGCCGGAGAGTCAAGCGTCTTGCCGTCGCCCTTGGCCCCGAAATCACGTACGTTATACACTCCCGTTGCTTGCAGTTCGCCCACCAACAGGCAGGCCAGTAGTAAAGTAAATAGCTTGTTCATGGCTGCAAAGATATACAGAAATCGCAAAAACGAATACTAAAATCGTATCTTTTTAAGATAGTTTTGGCCATTTTCAGCCCATTTCCCCCGTTTTTTGCAGGCAAGCCCACCAAAAGGCTTTCTTTTCACATGGCCGTGGGAATGCTGTTCAGGGTTCGCCGGGCAGCGGATAGTTGGGCGAATAGTGGTGCATGCGCTTCATCTGTTCGTCCAATTGTCTGACCAGCTCAGGATAGTCTGCAGCCAGATTGTGCTGCTCATTTTTGTCCTCGCTGATGCGATAGAGTTCTAACGGTGCGTTTTTCTTCACCGTCACGCACTTCCACTCACCATGCCTGATGGCCCGTTGCTTGCCAGGGAACTCCCAGTACAGATAACGGCTGTCGGTATCGGCATGTCCACCAAAGAACAGCGGCGAGATGTCCATGCCGTCAATTTGCTCAGGCAGCTGCGGACTGGCTCCCGAGAGTTGTGCCAACGTGGGCATGAAGTCGGGGAAGTAGACCAAGTTGTCCACCTGTCTGACAGGCACGCGGCCCGGCTGATTGACGATGAGGGGCACCTTGATGCCGCCCTCATAGAGCTGTCCCTTGTGTCCTTTCAAACCAGCGCCGCAGTCAAGTTGTTCAGTCGGAGCCTGCACGGCAGCCCCATTGTCGGAAGCAAAGATCACCAGCGTGTTCTCGCGCAGACCGAGGGCATCGAGCGTGGCCAGCAGCCGGCCGATGTTATAGTCCATGTGGGTGACCAGTGCGGCATAGCGTTTCGTATTCGCAGTCCAGTCACCTTGTTCGTCATACCACGAAGTATCATCGATATTGAACGGCTCATGGGGCGCATCGTAGCCTAAGAAGAGGAAGAACGGGCGCTCCTTGTTGCGGTGAATGAAACCGATAGCATCGTCGGTCGAAATCTCCGTATTATGGCGCACGTGGGCATCGTTCTCGTTTTCACGGATATTGATCAGACTGTCGCCATGAAAACGGTAGTAGGGATAGTAATAAGGTGCGTTCGAATGTACGGTGGCAATGGTCCATCCGTAGAACTCATCGAAGCCGCGATGGTTGGGAGCCGAGCCAGGGTCGTAGCCGTCCAAGTGCCACTTGTTCACCAGACAGGTGCGATAGCCTGCTGCCGTCATCACCGTTCCCAGCGTCACGTCCTCAGCCAACAAGTTCGCTCTCCGCACAATGGTTGTGTCGCCCCGTGGATTAATCTTCAGTCCCGTCATGCCGCCGGCATAGCACTGGTTGTCGCGAATGCGCCCGTTGCCACTGTTCTTGCCCGTCATCAGCGCACAGCGCGAGGGCGAGCTGATGCCACTGCCGGCGTAGGCCTGCGTAAAACTGGTGCCCGTAGCACAGAGACGGTCAATGTTGGGTGTTTGGATATAGCGGTTACCATAGCAGTGCAGGTCGCCATATCCCATGTCGTCAGCCAGAATGAACACGATGTTCGGGTGTTCGGGCGTAGCCTTTCGCAATTCGTTTTCAGTCTGCGCCCCGGCTGTCTGGCTGCCCACGGCGGCCAGTCCTAAAAGTGTGAGATGAAGATCCATGTCGCAAAGATAGTCATTTATTCTGAAAAATGCACTAAACTATGGTAAAAATGTTTCAGCAAGACATCATCTGGTGAGCGAGAACTTCAGCGAGACACCAAAGTCCTGTGTGGTGGTGGGGTAGCTGTTGGCCGAGAGCAACGGCGTATTGGTCTGCCGCTCATAGTAGGCACTGGCACTGAGGTAGCGCGACAGGGTGTACTCGGCTGAGAGGGAAATCTTCAAAGCAGAGTTGCCGCTGCTGGCCGAAGACACGCCTGAGGCGATATCGCGCGTGATGGAGGCTTGGTCGCGGAACGATATGTCAAGACGGGTGTTCAGGTCGTGGTTCACGCCGCCACGCTTCGACTGAGCCGACTGCTTGTCTTTGTCGTCCTGCTGCTGTTTGTTCTTGCCCTTGGCACCCTTCACCTTGCGCGAGGTCTTGCCCATGCCGAAGAGATTGAAATTAGAAATCTTGTAGCCCACGCCAATGACCCAGTCTTTCGACAGAGCCTCGTTGATTTGGACACTGGTCATCGAGAGGTTGAGCACGCGAGTGGTCTTATACTCCACCTTGAACGTCATATTGTTCTGCAGCGTCATGTCGATGCCCAACAGGGGCGAGAAGGCCTCGTTGATGCTGACGGTGGACACGTTGTAGAGCGAGCTGGGCGTATAAGAGCCGTCGCTGGCCTTGATGAAGCCCAGACCACCCATATACTCCACCCACGAACTGTAGCTGTTGTAGGCACCGATACTGAACACCGACTTGTAGCCATGATTGACGTTGACGCTCTTGAAGTGGTCGCGAATCCAAGGCAACTTCGACAGGCCACTGTAGCGGACAGTCCAGTTAGGCAACAGCCGTTTCAGCGTGGGGAAAAGATCGAGCGACGACGAGCCCCCCAGCGTATAAGCCGACAGGAAGGCAGGTATCATCACGTCGGCCGAATAGGGATCCACCTTATTGACTGCGACTGGCGTTCCGTCGGCATTTACCACATTGGGCGCAGCACCGTCGTACTGGGCCTGCACACGGGCACGGAAGCTCTCGAGAGCCCCACGGAACTTGTTGAACGACGGCGAGTCATAGCCGTTGGCGGCATCGCCCATGCCCTCCAAGGCACTCTGAATAGAGATCGTTGTCATATTGAACGAACCGCTCTGTGTGGTGGGCGACCCTGCATACATGAACTGAATGCTCTTCGAGCGAGTCATGGTGCGCGAGGCAGAAAGGTCTATCTTCAAGTCGCGAACAGGTTCGAGGGTGGCCTTCAACTGCAGGTCTTCGGTCTGCGAGGTGGTTGCCGGCGTGGCCACGCTGTCATTACAAAGCAGCCAGTCGTTGTCAAGGGCTTTCTGGATATAGCCCTCACCAGCCAGTCCGAAGGCGAAGTCGAGACCCGGCGAAAGCACACTGCCCGTACGCTGTCCGAAGGCATCGCCCACATTGGGGATAAAGCCAGGAAGCGACATAGAGCGCTGCTTACGATAGGAGAGGTTGACGGTGCGCACCATCATCAGGAAGCGCGATGCATACTGTGCCGGATTGTACCACCACTCTTTCTCAAGCGGTGTCTTCGGCATGACGGAGAGCTTGATGTCCATGCTGTCCTTGCCCCAGATCTTGATCTTGTTCTCGTCGACAGCCTTCCACTTCAGATTGACGGGTTTGCCCTTCTTGTCGCGTGCAGTAACATAGATGCGCTTGGTCTTCTTGCCGTGCTGGATGGTGAAGACAGAGTCGGGCACCAGCGACAGCTCGCGCTGATAGCTGTTCTTGTTTTTCGGCAGAACTTTCTGTTCTTTCTTGTCGTCCTTCTCAGCCTGCTGGTCCTTCGGGTCTTTCTTGGCGGTGGTCTTCGGTTCCTTTTTCTTCTTCTCAGGCTGTTTCTTGACGGGCTGCTTCTTGAAGCGCTCGTTCACCTTCTTCAAGAACGGCGAGTGGTTGTAGAGGGTCTCCATATTGAAGGCACCATTGATGTTCAGGTTGCTGTTGTTCGAAATGGTGTTGCCCAGCGACGAACCGTCTTCCAACTCAGTACCGCGCAGCCATGAGTAGCTGGCATTGTAGGAAGCATCGCTCTTGATCCAGTCTGTGATGGGCAGTTTGTCGATGGGCAGCTGGTAGCTGGCCGTGAAGGTCTGCTGATAGTCGAGCGGCGTACCCCAGTGCTTGATGCTGGTCCAAACGGAGTCTTTCCAAGCCGAGTAGCGGTCGGGATAGAGATCCTTGTTAATGGGGGTATAGGGCTCTTCAATCTCTGCATGGGTAGCCGACTGGAAGTTCATGTGCAGGTTCTTCGTGAGGTCCCAACGCAACTGGAAGTCGCGGTTCCAGAGGAACTGCGAACTGAACGTCAGCGGCAGACTGGAGTTCTCGGTGGCTTCCAGATCGCGCTCCTGCAACTCGTAGTAAGTGCGGTTCATCTCAGAACCAAACGAGATATTCTGCGGCAAGTAGTTGATGCCGAATGCCTTGGGGAAGTTAAGCCATTTCGATTTTCCTTTCAGTTTCTTGAACGGCTCCCACGTCTTGTAGACGGGTGTATAGGTATAGTTCAGCGCGCCACGCCACTGATCCTCGGTCTCCCAGATGGTGGTCTGTCCGCTGGTCTTGCGGTGCGAGTGGCTGTAGCTGACCGAGAAGTTGGCGGGATCGTAGGGCATGGGGTGCCGCTTGTTCTTGATGCCCACACGGGCATTGGAGATAGAGAAGTTGCGCGAGATATTGCGCGTCACAGAAATACTCTCTATCGAGTCGCGCTCATGACTATTGGCAGCCGACTCCAAGGCATCGTCAAGTTCCATGTCGGAATCCAGCGGATTGTACTTGGGTTCAATAATTTCCTTCGTGTACGAGTAGTAGACGGGAGCCGTGACCTTGGCTTTCTCGGGGAAGAACTTACCCATCTCAAGATTGGCCGTGAAGGAATATGATTTCTGGGTGTCAGTGCTGCGCTGCATGATGCCGTCTTCCAGTCCGCCGAAGCCCTCTGACACATAGCGACCAGTCAGGTTGACAGTGCCGAAGTCGGAGAGCTGTACGTTCAGTGCACCCGATGCCGCCCAACCGCCGTGGTTGTTGGTCTCACGCAAGCGCAACTCGTTGACCCACACCTCGCCCGACTTCATGTCGCTGCTGAGGTTGCGCACACCAATAATCATGGTCTTCACCTCGCCCAGCGTGGGGTTACCCATGATGCTGATGCGGTTATTGGGCTTGTCGGGATCGTAGTCGCTGAAGAGCTGCGAGTTGGTGGCCGCACCTGTAGAGCGTGCCTTGTTGCGGGCTTTCTTCAGACGGGTAAAGACGCTGAGGTCGATATCAAGCATATTTTCCTCGGGCCACACCAGCGGACGGTCGCCAGGAACATTCCAGCGGTAGATGCCTGCCGGAGTGAGTTTCAGGGGGATGAGATACTCGTAGTAGTTGTTCGTATAGTCGCTACCCAGACGGATGAACACAGCCAGCTGGTTATCCTCCAGCTGAGTGCTGTTGGGCACCAGATAGTTGGCATGCACGAACATCTCCATACGCTTGTACTGACGCAAGTCGAGGTTGGTGTTTTTGTAGACCGCCTTCGACTCGTTCTGGCTCAGGTCTTTCACCGTCAGACAGAGTGCCTGCTCGTTGTTCTCGGTAAGCTGCGGCTGTGAGGGGTCGGTGGCGCGCGAAATACCTGGCGGCAGCACGTATGCCACGGGCTGTCGGTCGGTGTTCTCTTCCACATTGACGGCACTCATCTCCAGCACACCTGTTTCAGAACCAGCCGAGGTGTTCAGGTTCTTCTTGTACTGTCGCCATTCACCACGCACCAAACTCAGCGAGCCGAAACGCAGCACGATAGGCTCTTCGAAGCCGGTCAAGAACATACGCATGAAGCGAATGCTGGTGAAGTCGTTAATGCTGCCCACCTTCTCCTGGAACACGGCCAGCGGCACACGATACTGATACCAGCGGACAGTGGCAGAGTCGCCGTTACGCAACTTGGCATTATAGTCACGATGGTCTACGATATAGGAGTCTTCGCTCTTTGTACCGTTATTGTAGGCCTGCAGCTCAGCATCGCTGATGGGGATGCGGTACTGGAAGTAGCGTTCATACTCATTGAGGGTGAAGTCCTGGTTGATATCCTCTACATCGGGACCTGTCTTATAAGATGTATCGTATGACTCGGTCTGGTTGTCAGAGGCTGGCGAGTTGCCCTGCGGATTGTTGATGCGCTTGTAGCGGTCCATGATGCTGACGCGCTGGTTGTCGAAGTCGGTGCCACGGAAGTAGTGATAGTCGTCGCCGGCAGGGTCGGTGCGCCAAGCCTGCAGCAGGCTGTCGTTGGTCACCACCGAGGACACGTTCTCCAACCACTGCTTGTAGGAGGGATACTCGCGTTCCTCGGCATCATTCAAGCCATTCAGACCCACGTCTTGCAACACGCGCGAACCGGCAGTGGTGGCAAAAGCATAGGTCTGGGTGGCCTGAACGGGAATGCGGCCCCACTGAGTGGTGGTGAAATTCGACGAACCGTCGACGGGCATGCCGCTCTCATAGAACTTCTTGCCGTCGCGCAGTACGTCTTCGCTCACCTCGCCCAGATTGATATAGAGCTCGCCACTGTGCTTGGCAGCCGTTCCGTTCTTGCGCGTATAGATATAAGGATCGAGCAGCCAGAACTCCACATATTCTATATTAGCCTGTTCGAAGTCGGTGGTCTCCAGACGACGCATCATGCCGCCCCACTTCTTGGCAGGATCCTTCAGTGTGCCGTTGGCATTGAACTGGGTGGTCAGGTTATAGGGACCGCGTTCCTGCGGATAGTAGGCCAGATTGAGCACGGGCAGTGTGCTGGTGGCTCCGTTATAGCTCGACTGGTCGCGGTTGGGATAGAGCTCGCGGACATATACCTCGCGGACATAGTGGTTGGAGAGCTGTTCCAAGTCGCTCTTGATATGACTCGGCGTGAGACTCGACGAACGGTGAGTGAAGATGGGGTCTACATTATACCAGGCCAGCAAAGCACGCCCGTAGCCGCTGGCCACAGTGGTCTTGTCCAGATCGGCATCGACAGTCTTCGAAGGCACACTCGACAGCACCCAAGCCTTCGCATCGCTCACATCAATGAGATTCTTGGTGTTCTCGAAGTCATCAATATAGGAGGCGTTGTCCTGCGTGCCTACTGACTTGTGTGCTATCAGCTGTGCAAACTCGCCCGTCAGGGTGATCTGCGATGGCTGCGTAACATGCAGGAAGGGTATCTTGTTGAGCATCTTGGTCAGCCACTGCGACTCCTGCTTCCAATTCAGGCTCAGTCCCCAAATGGTGTTGTTCAGCGGTTCTTCACCCAGCGACACCTTTGTTATCAGGGCTTTCTCCTGCAAGTGCTGCAGTGTTCCGGCCAGGGTAAAATTCTTGTTGAACTCGTATTCCCAGTTCACACCGAACATGGTCTTGCGCTGCATGCCATACTGTGTATTGTCTTCCAGCGACACATTGACGCTGGTGCCTGCATCAATGATGCTCTGGTTCAGGATGGTCACCTCGCCAGCGGCATAGTCGACAGAATAGTCGCTGCCCTCTTGCAGCGTAACGCCACCTGCAGTAACCACCACCGAGCCCTGCGGCACATTATAGGCACCCAGCGAAATGACATTGGCCGACGAGCCCTTAAACTGGCCCGCCATGATGAACTTGTTCTTCTCGGCATTCTGCTTGGCGAAGGTCTTTGTCGAGTCGTAGAGCGCATCGAAGCAATACTTGTCGGCCACTGACTCCAGCCCCTTCTGCTTCAGGTAACGGCGCAGATAGGCACCGAAGGGCTCGGCGGCAGGCAGGAACACACGACCGTTGTCGACCGTATAGCCCTGCACAAAGTCGAAACGCCCGTCAGAATGGGCTTTCTGGTTATTATCCAAACGGTCGAGTCCCATCACCTTCAACAGGGTAGTGCTCTTCAGTGCGGCTTCGGGCAGATAGGACAGATAGGTGCCCGTGGTGTCGCTCTGGTACTTGATGTCGAGACGGAACTTCTCCCGCTCAATATTGGTGGCCAGATAGTAGACGTTCTTCATCATCAGTCGCCAGTTGCCTTGCGAGGGGTTGTTCGACGTGTTCTTCAACGACTTCACAAAGAGGGTCTTGTCGGTCTGTGTCAGGTCGCTGGCAAACTCGCCCACCTGGTAGGTCTGGCCGCCGTATGTGTACTCGTATGCCACGGCCAGCACCTGATCAGTCTGCAACCCTGCTTTCAACGAAATATAACCAAGGGCGGTATTTACGGTATATTCGCTCGAAGTGAGCAGTCGGGCCGACGACAGTTTCTCGTAGTCGGCTCCGCCTTCCAGCTGGGTGAAGCTCTCCAGCCGTGCCGTAATCAGGTCAATGCTGCGCGAGGCGGTATCAATGGCTGCCACCAACTGTGCATACTCGTTATTAGCCTGGTTGCTTGGAACAGGCGAACCGCTGGCCGACCAATAGCTGTTGCTGATATACTGCGCCAGGTTCTCACCCAAGTCGGTGAAGGCAACGATGTTTCGCGAGTTGGCCGTGGTGCCCGTCTTGTTGGTCACCCACACTTCCACACGGTTGATTTTGATGCCCGTGGTCATGTTAGGCAACCGCTGCATCGCGTTGTCGTAGATCTCGCGGAAATAATGCGATAGGAAGAAGTGGCGGTTCTCTTCATAGTCGGCCACGTTCAGTTCAAAGGGGGTAGTCTGGGTGCCGCCCTTGCTGGAGACGCTCTTCGAGGTGGAGTTCTTCTGCGAGAGCACCGTCTGCAGCTTCAACTTACCAAACTGCAAATCAGTCCTGATACCAAACAGACTCGACGCGCCCGTCACCAGCGAGTTGTTCGAGGGGAAGGTCACATTACCAGCCTCTACCAGTTTGATAATCTCGTCTTCCTTGCCCTCATACTTCAGCTTGATATTCTTTGTGTCGAAATCGAAGGTGGCATCGGTGTTGTAGTTCAGCGTCATGTCCACCTTGTCGCCCACCTTTCCGTTGACGCTCAGGTTGATTTTCTCGTCGAAGTCGAAGGCCGTGGTTTTGCGGTTACGGATGGGAAGCGAGGGGTTGTCCACGTTCTTGACGGTGGCACCCAACTTCAGCTCAGCCGTTCCCTGCGTCTTGATGCGCACACCACCAGGGCCGAAGATTTTCTCGGCTGGGCCCAGATCGAAATGCATGTCAGAGAAATCGAACTTCTCTTTTCCCTTGGCAGCGGTGTTCTCAGCATCTTTCTGACGGAAGAAAGCCTGACGGGCACGCCGCTCGCTCCATTTCAGATACTCCTCGGGAGTCATCATGACGGGAGCGTTCAGATAGGAATTGCCTATCTTTGAACCGATAAAATAAAGATTGAGCGAGTCATCGTAGACGGCCTCCAGTTTGATGTTCTCAGGCATCCGGAGGTCCAGTGCACTGGTGTCGGCATCCTCCGTCAGCACAGGGGCTGTCTTCTGGATGCGCCAGCGAGGATGCAACAGCGAGTCGGGGATGGTCTCATCCTCGACAGTCACCGACTTTGGCTGTGCCTTCGGCGCAGCTTTTTTCGGTTGCTTGTCATCATCGTCGGGCCGGGGCACCTGGGCAAATGCCGTGATGCTCAGCAACACCAATAATATATAGGCAACTCGCTTCACTTTTCTCTCATATCATCCTTCACACGCCCCTCCCTCACAGGGAGGGGGCGAGGGAGAGTCTTTTCTATTTTATTTGTTTCAGTGCCAACTTCACCACCTGTTCAACGGGCAGCGAGGGCTGTTCCTGCAAGATGGCAACCACCACTTTCTGCGTGGGAGCAGGCGCAAAGCCCAGCATGGTGAGGGCTGCCACTGCCTCGTCGCGAACAGCATTGTCGATGGGGACCGTGATAGAGCCGCCAGCAGGTATCTCCTCGGTGATGCCCAGGGCCACAATCTTGTCTTTCAAGTCGACAATGATGCGCTGGGCAGTCATCTTGCCAATGCCCTTGATGCTCTGAATCAGTTTCGCATTGCCTGTGGAAATGGCATTGCAGAGTTCAGGCACACTCATGCCCGAGAGCATCATGCGCGCCGTGTTGGCCCCCACCCCACTGACGGTGATGAGCAACTGGAACATCTCGCGTTCCTTTTTATTATAGAAGCCATAGAGCACGTAGGCATCCTCACGAATAGCCTCATAGACGTACAATTTCACTTCCTTTTTCCCCTGACAGGCTGAATAAGTATTCAGCGAGATGTTCAGGGCATAGCCCACTCCGGCAGCCTCTACAGTGGCAAGTGCAGGCGTCAGCTCGGTGAGCTCGCCTTTGATATATTCTATCATTGTTAGTACAAAATTTGTATATATACAATGAAATAACGACAGAAAGCCGTTCTTTATTGCCTCAACGTGAATTTTGGACGATTTTTCCCCTCAGCAAAAAAACATCCCAGCCACTTAACGGTTGGGATGTTGTTGCAATAACTGTTCTGAAACAAGTGTTTTACACCAGATGACTGATCAGTTCTTCCTTGTCGCCTGGCAGCATGTCGATGACTGGAATTTCGACCATCGTGTAGCAGCCGGGCTGCAGACGCATCGAGGCGCGTGCCACGTTCACCAGCACCTGTCCTGTCAGTGCGGGATTGTTGATGCTCATGTTGAACTCCAGTCGCTGGTTCTGCGTCTTGCCTGAGACGCCCTTGCGCACCAAGTTCACGCCATGACCCATGTCGCGCACGTCGTCGACGCTCTCCACCTGGAACACATGCGTCTCGTCGTTGGCAAAATAGGGGTCGGCCTTAATGGCGGCTGTCACCTCGTCGAGCTTGGCACCTTCCTCCAGCTCGACATATACCATGCGGCGGTGTATGCCTTCACCGAGGGGGATAGTCATAGAGAGCGCGTTCTTCACGCCAGCCTTAGAGCGTACGCAGACGCTGTGCCCCATCGACATGCCGGGGCCAAAGTTGGTGTAGCTCAGTCCCTTTGGAGCCAGGCTCTGCATCAGCGTGCGGACAATCGAGTCACTGCCCGGATCCCATCCGGCGGCAATCACACTGACGGTGTTGGTCTTCTTGTTCAGTTCCATGAGCGTGCGGCGATAGTCGCGAATCAGGGTGTGGATGTCGAACGAGTCGACGGTGTTGATGCCCAGCGGCAGAATCTGCTTGGCATATTCCTCGCATGAGCGAGTGGGGGTAGCCAAGATGGCCACGTCTACATTTTTCAGTTCACGGATATCCTTCACAACCTCATACTGTGCCAGTTCCTGTGGCTTGTTCTCTGCCCCTTGGCGGCGCACAATACCTGCCACCTCCATGTCGGGAGCGGCCTCCAGTGCCTCAAGGGCATACTTTCCGATGTTGCCGTAACCAACGACGGCTACTCTGATTTTCTTCATCTTTTTTTGTACTTTGTGTTGTTAAACAATTCAATCTGCGTGCAAAAGTACACATTTTTCCTGAAATACCTAACAATATGACAGAAAAGTTTTGGTTTTCACGAAAAGATGTCCCTTCTATTGTTTTCAACATATAAAAATTGAGACAAATTGAGACAAATCGAGGCAAAATGGAGAATTTGACAAGTTTTTCTTCAAATCGCTTGGCGGTTCGGATTATTTATTCTATTTTTGCCAACAAAACAAAACAGATTGGGTATGATTGAAGAAGGAGAAAGATATATCAATCCCTACACAGACTTTGGGTTCAAAAAACTATTTGGTTCTGAGTTGAACAAAGAACTATTAATCAGTTTCCTCAACGCGCTGTTCAACGACAGCAAACGTGAAATAACCGACATCAGCTATCTGAATACCGAGCGATTGGGTGAAGGCTACGGTGATCGCCGTGCCGTGTTCGACGTTTACTGCATGACCAAAAGTGGAAAACGCTTCATCGTCGAAATGCAAAAGGCCGAGCAAGAGTATTTCAAAGACCGGAGTGTCTACTATGCCACGATGCCCATACGCGAACAGGCACCGAAAGGAAAATGGAACTATCGTTTAGAGGATGTCTACACTATCGGCATACTGAACTTTGTTTTCCCTGACGGAGAATATCCTGACAACAGTTACGTGCACGAAGTGAAGTTGAAGGATATAGAGGACAACCATGTGTTCTACGACAAACTGACATTTTTCTACCTTGAGATGCCCAAGTTCAATAAGACAGAGGACGAACTGGTAACCATGTTCGACAAGTGGATGTTTGCCCTTCGCAATCTCTCACGTCTGTTGGAGCGCCCACAGGCATTGCAAGACCGTGTTTTCTCTCGGTTGTTCGAACAGGCTGAGATTGCTCGCTTCACGCCAAAGGAACGGCAGGAATATGAAGACAGCAAGAAGGAATATTGGGACTATTACAGCACCATGGAGACGGCACATAAAAAAGGACGGGCTGAAGGCAGGGCTGAAGGCCACTTAGAAGATGCCAAAAGGATGAAAGCCGACAACATGCCGGTGGAACTGATTTCCAAGTACACAGGCTTGTCCGTCGAAGAAATCATGATATTGTGACGAAATCCAAAAATTAAGGCATAATTGGGTATTTGATAAGATTTTCTCCAAATCGCTTGTCGGTTTGGAGATTTTTTTAATCTGACCGACTGGCCTAATATAAACAGATCATAAAATAATTGAAGTTTCCCACCTCATGACTTCTTATATAAACTACGAATTTAATACAGCTTCTAATGTACACCCCATATCCTTGCCAATGTTGGAATAAGTAAAATTCCCATCATCCGTATAATCCGTAAAATTTGTAGTTTTATGAATATTCTAGGATGGGAAAGTTCAGTAAAATAATATTAAAGCCGAAAGTTTGCTGCTTTCGGCTTTTTTATTTACTTTTGCACCAAAACTAAACCTAATACATTCAATAAAATGAAGAAACTGTTCTCTGCCCTTTGCCTGATGCTAGCCACAACAGGCGTTTTTGCGTCCGATTATGACACATACTATCAGGATCTGCCTTGTCAAGTGAAACCAGTCGTTCCCATACAGATTCCTGACCATCAGGTGAGCATTACAGAATGTGGAGCTGTGGGCGACGGCGTGACACTGTGTACCGAAGCGATTGAAAAGGCCATCTCGAAAGTGACCAAGCTGGGCGGCGGTCGCGTGGTGATTCCAGAAGGAGTATGGCTGACGGGACCCATCATGCTGAAAGACAACATTGAACTGCGCGTGGAGCAAGGGGCTATCGTGTGTTTCTCGCCCGACAAGCAGCTGTTTCTGGACAAGAATCCCGATGCCAAGCGCGTGTACCCCTGCATACGCGCCTCGAAACGTAAGAACATCGCCATCACCGGAAAGGGCGTGATTGACGGTGGCGGACACCTGTGGCGACCCGTGAAACGCATGAAAATGAGCGACGTCGAGTGGCGACAGTATCAGGAACTGGGTGGTCAACTGAACGAGAAAGGCGACCTGTGGTACCCCTGGCAACTGACGAATGGCTATGCCGATATTTCCGAGACGGCCCAGAAACAGGAGTCCATGCGCAATGACCTGATTCGTCTGACCGACTGCGAGAATGTGCTGGTAGAGGGAGTGACCATCCAGAACTCGCCCCGTTTCCACTTGCATCCCTGCTATTGCACGAATGTGATTATCGACGGTGTGACGGTACGCTCAGAATGGAACGTACAGAACGGTGACGGCATCGACCTGAGCGACTGCCATCAGGCACTCATCGTGAACTCGACGGTCAGCGTGGGCGACGACGGCATCTGCATGAAGAGCGGCAAGCCCTCGAAGAGCCACGCCATCGCCGGCTGTGAAGATATCGTGGTGGCCCACAACACGGTGAACCACGCCCATGGCGGCTTCGTCTTCGGCAGTGAGACGGCTGGCGGCATGCGCCGCATGGTGGTGCGCCACAACATGTTCAGTGGCACCGACGTAGGCTTGCGCTTCAAGAGTGCGCTCGACCGTGGCGGCAAGTCGGAACAGATTTTCATCAGCAACATCATGATGAACGACATCAGCAGCGAGGCCATCACTTTCCAGTGCGACTACGTGAACAAGCATGCCGGTACCACTACCGATACGCCCACCTATACCGAAGCAGAGAAGAAGTGGGCTCCGCAGTTCCAAGACATCCACATCAGCAACGTGGTATGTCGCGGCTGCAAGACCGGCATCAAAGCTGCCGGCATAGCAGGTCTGGAGTGCGTGAAGAACATCACCATCAGCGACTGCTCTATTATATATAACAAGGTGGCCTCCTCCATTGACGAGAAGACCACCCAGATAACGCTCAAGGATGTGAAGCTGACAGCGAACAAGGCGCAATAAAAACAGACAAGAGGCTGTGTCGTTTAATATAGCACAGCCTCTTTCTTTTTGCTGTTGGTTACAGCAGTTTTGATAACCAATAATTGTTTTCAGAATTTTATTTCAGCACATTTTCTTACTGAAGACGGAAGGTGAAAGGAACGGTGTAGTTGACGGCCACAACTTTGCCCTCGTTCTGTCCGGGAGCCCACTTCGGCATCAACTTGATCACACGCAGAGCCTCGGCATCGAGCAGCGGGTCAACAGACTTGACAACAATGGGATTGGTAACATTTCCCTGCTCGTCAATGACAAAGCGAACCAGCACGCGCCCCTCAATGCTCTTCTCCTCGCACTCTGCAGGATACTTCACATTGTCAGCAATAAACTTCATCAGGGCCTCCTGACCGCCGGGGAACTCAGGCATCTGGTCGGCCTCGTCGCGCGAACCGTCGAGCAGGAAAGAGACCGGTATCGTATACTTCACGCGAACAGCCTCGCCAGCCTCGTTCTTACCTTCAGATAACGATCGTAATAGTCGGTCTGCAGGTCCCTGTGAACCTGCAATGGGCTGTTGCCCAAGTCGTCAACGACTCTCGACAACGTGCCGCGAGCCGCCTCGATGTGTCCGCGTGTCTCATAGGCAAAGGCGATATAGCCAAGTTCCCTTAGCATGCCCATTGTATCGCGCTGGACTGAGTCGAGGACAAATGCCGAAGTCATGCACTCTATACACTCTTCTGCCAACCCATTGCGCAGGAACAATAATCCCATACGATAATGCACCTCGCTTTCGAGATCTGAATCAGGATACTGACACAGCACATCATAAGCCTCTTCATAAAGGTCGAGTGCCATCACGGCATCGGTATCTTCCGCAGCAATGGCTGCACTGATCATTTTCTGAACCTGTTCGGTATGCGATGAAGGGTCTATGCACGAAACGAAAGCATAGCTGATGACCATCCAGACGATAATCATCAGCTTTGAACAAAAAAGGAATTCTGCCTTCGTTTCTCTCATTGGCAAATTTCGGGAGTTAACAGATTATTGCTCGGCTGCCGACAACAATATTTCAGACAGTGTGGGGTGGATGTGCACCATGTTGCGCAACTGCTCCACGGTGGCGTTTAGCTGCATCAACACGCTGACTTCCTGCACTATATCGGCACTGTGGGCACCAAAGGCATGACAGCCAAGAATGCGAGACCCTCCCCCATCCCCACCCTGTGAGGGAGAAGTGCTAAATAGCTTCAGCATGCCGTCGGTTTCGCCCATGGCCAGTGCCTTTCCATTGGCACGATGGAAGGCCTTGCGACACACGTAGTCCACACCCCGCGCCTTCAACTCGTCTTCGGTAGGACCGACGCAGGCGGCCTCGGGCGTGGTAAAGATGGCGGCAGGGATGTTTTTTAGTGAAGAATCGGCTACCGTTTCTCCACGACTCCTTACTATTTCATCTACCACCACTTTTGCCTGCCATTCGGCAGCATGGGCCAGCATCTGCTTTCCATTCACATCGCCAATGGCATAAACGGAAGCCTCCCCCATCCCCTCCAAGGGAGAGGCGATGCACACACGGAAGTTTTCATCAACGGGGACGGAACCGTCACGGTTGAGCGTGATGCCAAGAGCCTCCAGGTTCAACCCTTCGGTACGGGGCTTGCGACCCGTGGCCATCAGGATGACATCGGCATCGATGTCGGCCAGCGACTGCACAGCGGTCTTCATTTTAAAAGTGATTCCCTGCCTTTCCAGTGTTTTACGCAGGCGCTTGGCAATGTCGCTGTCAAGGGCAGGCAGACATTCTTTCAGGTACTCTATCACCGTGACCTCCGAACCGAAGCGATTGAAGATGCTGGCAAACTCCATGCCGATGACACCAGCACCGATGATGCATAGCTTCTTGGGACACTCGCGCAAGGCGAGCATGCCAGTGGAATCGACCACGCGAGGGTCTTCATGAATGCCGGGGATGGGCAGCCACTTCGTTTCAGAGCCAGTGGCAATGATGACATTAGTAGCTGCAATGCAGCCACACACAGGACAGGTGACCGTGTGGGCATCGACGAAGGAGGCTTTTCCGCGAATGAGGGTGATGTTGGGGTGCGAGAGGATGCTCTCTACCCCACTGCGCAACTGCGCCACCACCTGTGGCATGCGTTCCACGGCCTCAGCAAAGGAAGCACTATGCACGTAGGTCTTCGTGGGGATGCACCCTACGTTCAGACAGGTGCCACCCACCTCCGAGGCTTCGAATATGACGACTTTCAGTCCTGCCTTGGCTGCAAGTTCGGCAGCACGGTAGCCTCCAGGGCCTGCACCGATGATAATGAGATCAGATGTATTCATAATTAGTAATTAGCAATGAGTAATGAGTAATTATGATTTGTCTGCAATCAACTGATGATAGGTGGTGACAGGATGCTTGGCAGCCAGCACATCGTCGACACGGCCAATGGGCGTGTTGTGCGGTGCCGACTTCACCAGCTCGGGGTCGGTCTTGGCCTCTTCGGCAATCTGCCGCATCACGGCAATAAAGCCGTCGATGGTCTCCTTCGACTCGTTCTCGGTGGGTTCAATCATCAGGCTCTCATGGAACAGCAAGGGGAAATAGATGGTGGGCGCATGATAGCCATAGTCAAGCAGACGCTTGGCCACGTCCATCGTGGTGACACCCGTCGACTTATCTTTCAATCCATCAAAGACAAACTCATGTTTGCACACCCCTTCGATGGGCAGTTCATAGACATCCTTCAGCGACTCCTTGATATAGTTGGCATTGAGCGTAGCCAAGGGGCCCACCTCTTTGATATGTTCACGACCGAGCGAGAGAATATAGGCGTAGGCTTTCATGGCTACAGCGAAGTTGCCATGATAGGGAGACACCTCGGGGAAAAGATCCTCCAAGCCCTTGCGCACACCCACAGGACCGGCACCGGGTCCACCACCGCCATGAGGCGTTGAGAACGTCTTGTGCAGGTTGATGTGCATCACGTCGAAGCCCATATCACCGGGGCGACAAGCACCCAGCATGGGGTTCAGGTTGGCACCGTCGTAGTACATCAGGCCACCAGCCTTGTGTATCAGCTTTTCAATCACGGGGATCTGCCGTTCAAAGAGGCCGAGAGTGTTGGGATTGGTCATCATCATGGCGGCAATGTTGGGGCCTTCTAGTTCTACTAGTTTAACTAGTTCCTCTAGTGAGACTAGGCCGTCTGCCCCACTCTTCACCTCCACGATATCGAAGCCGCAGACAGCAGCCGAAGCGGGATTGGTGCCGTGGGCCGAGTCGGGCACGATGACCAGTCGGCGGGCAGCGTCTCCCCTATTCTCATGATACCGCTTGATGACCATGAGGCCGGTCAGCTCACCATGAGCACCAGCAAAGGGTTTCAAGGTGAAAGCATGCATGCCCGTCAGTTCGCAAAGCGACCGGCAGAGCAGTGTGCAGACAGCCTCGGCCCCCTGCACCGTTTCCTTCGGCTGCAGGGGATGCAGGTTCTGGAATTGTGGCATGGCGGCCACCTCCTCATTGATCTTGGGGTTGTACTTCATGGTGCAAGAGCCCAAGGGATAAAAACCGTTGTCGACACCGAAGTTGTTGGCCGAGAGGTTGGTATAGTGGCGCACCACGGTGAGCTCGTCGCACTCGGGGAGCTGTGCCTCTTCCTTGCGGCGCAGAGAGGCAGGCACTTCATAGGAGCCGAAGCGGTTCTTCGGCAGTGAGTAGCCGCGACGGCCAGGTTGCGAGAACTCGAATATCAGGTTTCCGTATAATCGATTGTTCATTGTTCTTTCAATTAGGGGTGCGACGATGTCGCACCATACCGGACATTAAATGAGGGAAAGCAGTTGGTCGATTTCTTCCTTGGAGCGTTTCTCGGTGACGGCAAACATAATCTGGTCGTCGGCCACTTTGATGCCACCGAAGATGCCGTTCTCCGTGAAGCGGCGCTGAAGGGCATCGACATCTCCATCGTAGTGCACCACGAACTCGTTGAAGAACGGCTGATCGTAGACGAGGGAGAAACGGCCCGTTGCCAGCAGTTGCTCGCACAGATAGTGGGCACCTGCATAACTCAGTTCGGCAGCCTCGCGGAGCCCCTGCTTGCCCATCAGCGAGCAATAGACGGTGACCCACAGGGCCATCAGGCTCTGATTAGAGCAGATGTTCGACGTCGCTTTCTGACGGCGGATGTGCTGTTCGCGCGCCTGCAGTGTGAGCACGAAAGCACGCTGACCACGATTATCAAGCGTCTGGCCCACGATGCGGCCCGGCATCTTGCGGATGAGTTTCTCCGTGCAGCACATATAGCCGACGTACGGTCCGCCGAACTGCATGGGTATGCCCAACGACTGAGCATCGCCCACGGCAATGTCGGCTCCCCACTCGCCCGGTGTCTTCAGCACGGCGAGGTCGGCTATGATGCTGTTCATCACGAAGAGTGCCTTCTTCTCGTGGATAGCATCGGCAAAGCCTGTATAGTCCTCCACGATGCCATAACGGTTGGGTTGTTGAACAATGACACCGGCAACGTCGTTGACAGCGGAGAGAGAAGAGTGGAGAGAGGAGAGAGTGGTCACACCATTCTCGGCCTTCACCATCTCAACATGAATGCCGTGGAAATGGGCGTAAGTCTTCAGCACTTCGACGGTCTTAGGGTCGACGGTCTCGCTGACCAGCACCGTGTTCTGCTTCTTTCCTGCCGCCACGGCCATCATCATCGCCTCGGCCGTAGCCGTGGTGCCGTCGTACATCGAGGCATTCGAGATGTCCATGCCTGTCAGCTCGGCCATCATCGACTGATACTCGAAGATGTAGTGGAGCGTGCCCTGCGAGATCTCAGCCTGATAGGGTGTGTAGCTGGTGAGCAGTTCGGAGCGCGAGAGCAGATTGGGAATGACAGCGGGCGTGTAGTGGTCGTAGACACCGGCACCGGCAAAGCAGGTGAGCTGGCGGTTCTGCGAGCCGAGCTGTTCGAACAGCTGTCGCACCTCCAGCTCGCTCATCTCCGACGGCAGCTGATAGTCGCCACGAAAACGGATGCTCTCGGGCACGTCGGCATAGAGCGCATCGACAGTGTCGATGCCTACGGTGGCCAGCATCGACTGCAGGTCGGCCTCGGTATGGGGAAAATACTTATGCATTTTCAATCATTTCTTTATATGCCTCGGCATCCATCAGGTTGTCGAGCTCGGTCTTGTCGGAGAGTTCCACCTTGATAATCCAGTTTTCCCAGGGGTCCTGGTTGAGCAGTTCGGGCTGGTCGTCGAGGGCTTCGTTCACTTCAACGACGACACCGCTGACGGGAGACATCAGGTCGCTGGCGGCCTTCACGCTCTCCACAGCGCCAAACTCGCTGCCGGCTTCCACTTCGTCGTCCACTTCGGGCATGTCTACATAGACCACGTTGCCCAGCTCATGCTGTGCATAGTCGGTGATGCCGATGTAACCATACTCGCCTTCAATTCTCACATACTCGTGCGACTCACTGTAGTAGAGTCCTTCTTTTACTGTTGCCATAGTATTGTTGTTTTATTTCGACTTTTCGAGATTTCGATGTTTCGATATTACGATGTTTCAATGTTACGATTTCTTGTAATGCTTCTCGTAGAAGCGCTTCTTCACCACCACGCCGGGGAAGGTCTTCTTTCGAATCTGCACTTCCACCTCGGTGCCCAGCTTCGCATACTGGCTGTCGACGAGTGCCATGCAGACGCTCTTGTCGGTAGAGAGGGTGTGATAGCCGGTGGTCACCTCGCCGATGGGCTGTCCGCCTTTCAGCACGGTGTAGCCATGACGGGGTATGGCCTTGTCGTGCAGTTCAATGCCGACAAGTTTGCGCTCTGTGCCCTCGGTCTTCTGCTTCAGCAGGGCTTCGCGCCCGATGAACTCTGGCTTGTCGAACTTCACGAACATGGTCAAGCCTGCCATCACGGGCGAAATCTCGGCCGAGAGCTCATCGCCGTAGAGAGGCAGACCCACCTCGAAACGCAGTGTGTCGCGACAGCCCAGTCCGCAGGCCTGCACGCCGGCAGCCATCAGCTTGTCCCAACAATTATTAATGTACGCATGCGAGGCATAGATCTCGAAGCCGTCCTCGCCGGTGTAGCCGGTACGGGAGATTATAAGGAGACTCTCCCCCGCCCCCTCCCTGCAAGGGAGGGGAGTAGACAGTTCTGTAGCTGCATTCTCGCCTTGAGGGTGTACACCCCCCTCCCTCACAGGGAGGGGCTGGGGGAGAGTCTTTGCCTCATAGAACTCCAACTCGCTGCACGCCAAGCCCAGCACCTGTTCCACGATCTCTTCGCTCTGCGGTCCCTGCACGGCCAGCTGGCCATAATAGTCGCTACGGTTCTGCAAGTCGATATCGAAGCCTTTGGCCTGCTCTTGCATCCAAGCCCAGTCCTTGTCGATATTGGCGGCATTGATGACGAGGAAGAAATCCTGCTCAGCCATTTTATAGACGAGCAGATCGTCGACAGTGCCACCATCTTCATAGCACATCATGCCGTAGAAGACTTTCCCTGCAGGGGCACCGGCCACGTCGTTGGTGAAGATGTGCTGCACATAGCGCTCGGCATCACGGCCTTTCACCGTCACCTCGCCCATGTGGCTCACATCGAAAACGCCCACGCGCTCGCGCACAGCGGCATGCTCAGGGGCGATACCTGCATATTGCAGGGGCATCTCGAAGCCGCCGAACGACACCATCATAGCCTTCTGCTCCACGTGTTTCTCATAGAGGCACGTGCGCTTGTCCTTTGTTTCTTGTTCAGTCTTGATTCCCATTTTTCTTCGTATTATTGTTTTGATTCAAGGTATACCTAAAATCCGCAGATAATTTTTCAACGGTCTAGTCTTGCCGTCATTTGAGACATGCCTGTCTGTTTTTTTTGCCATACAAGCGCGTAATCCGACGGGACATGAACTAGTTCCCCCTTACCCCGTAAGGTCGAGAGG
>JAFTFX010000033.1 GCA_017458225.1 Prevotella sp.
ATCTGTCTCAGAACGACTATCCAGTATTCTCAAGAATTAAACGGTTTGTTTCTTATACCCAACATATCATAAAATATGTCGCTTCTTGTACTACTTCTGTCTATGGAAATCTTTCAAAGAACTCTTTCTTTAAGTCGCCTCACCCGTTTTTTGAGCGAAAGCGG
The DNA here is from genome assembly GCA_017458225.1 of Prevotella sp. GTDB lineage: Bacteria > Bacteroidota > Bacteroidia > Bacteroidales > Bacteroidaceae > Prevotella. The sequence continues at coordinate 165 of JAFTFX010000033.1, forward strand.
ATGCAAAGGTAAGCATTTTAAGGACACCACCAAAACTTTTTGAAAATAATTTGACACAAAATACAAAAAAAACAGATATTTTTGTGTCCCATTACTAATTACACCTTATTATATATATTAAGAAAGCTCCTGTCATCCAGAAAGAAGACAGGAGCTGTTATTACTGCGTCAAGCAAAAATCAATCTCTGCTATTGCCAAAGAGTCTCAACAAATACAAGAAGAGATTGATAAAGTCGAGGTAGAGCGTCAGTGCGCCCATCAATGCAATTTTCTGCATGCTCTCGCTTGCATCGGGTGCCTGCAGAAGCATATTCTTGATGTTCTGTGAGTCATAGGCTGTCAGACCAACAAAAATAATTACGCCGAAGCAAGAAATTCCAATCTCTAACAGGGAGCTATCCAAGAAGATGTTGACGACGAGGGCTATAATCAGCCCGAGCAAAGCCATGAAGAACAATCGTCCCCATGAAGTAAGATCTTTTTTGGTGACATAGCCATAGAACGCCATCGTGCCGAACGTTGCGGCAGAGACAAAGAACGTCTGAGCAATAGACCCTGTGCTGTATGTCAGGAAGATGCTGGACAGAGATGCTCCCATCAACACCGAATAGAGTACAAACACCAATGTGGCAGCAGTCAATGACAATTTCTGTATGCCTGCTGAAAGCACGAAGACCAATGCCAACGGAGCGAGAGCGACAACCCAGAAAACGATCTTATTTCCATAGATCAAAGTCAAAAGGCTCTCGGATGTTGCCACATAAAAAGCCGTAAACCCAGTTATAACCAATGCAAGACTCATCCAGAGATAGACCTTGCGCATCAACACAGGAAATGCCAGCGAACTTTCCAATTGCTGTTCGCGTGACAATGTGCCATAATTAAGTTCTTCGTAATCCATAAAATCAAATTATATCTTTATTCATAAACAAAAATCGGAACAAAGATACGCAGAAAAAACTATTGGAAGAAATATAGAGACAATTTTTAAGCTAAAAAACGTAAACAGCCTCACTATTTTTTCTGTGGAAACACTTCTTTAGACAAATCAGCAAAGAAATCGTAATCCAAGATGACGCATAATTGCTTCAACAGATTCACATTGATATCCGTACGTTTAAAGATGTCATATACGTTTGTGCGCTCGCAAGGAATCTGTTCAGCCAACCATTTGGCCGAATGATGCTGTGCAAAGAGCACCGCTTTAATCTTTTCTCCTATTCTTTCCATTTTTGACAAAAATTTTTGCAAAAGTACTATTTTTCATTCGAGTTTCCAAACGGCCATTTTGCCCAAAATGAACAATGCGACTTTTTCTCCGACGAGAAGTCATTTTTCGTGAATAAAAAGGATAAAAAATTTTTACATTGTTCCTATGAGACGGAAAACAATTTATGCATAAATCCAAGCAATTTATGCATAAATCCGGGCAATTTTCGCATAAATTGGAGCAATTATCGCAATAATTCAGAAAGGTCTGCATGCAACAACGAAGAGAATTTCCTGGCACCACGGTCTGAAAGATGGTCGGGATCGAAGAAATCTTCGTCAACAAACCGCTGATCGGCAGAATAATCGAGCACGGAAGCTCCGTAACGCAAACGGATACGTTGATAGAGTTGCTGCAAATACTGGCGCTGCGGCAGGCTCACCCTTCTGTTGTATTCTGCACACACAGGCGTAGCGAGCAGGACCAACCGCAAAGCATGCTGCTGACACCAAGCTGCCACTTCTTCCACATCACGGGCATTGCGGTCAGCATCACCCCAAGAACGCACCTGATGAAGAGTTACGTAAAGGGGATTAAGAGCTTCAGGATCACGACGCTCCAAAGTATAGTTCTTTCCCCATCCAAGGCTATCGCAATCCATCCCTTCACCTTTGAAATGCTTGGTCAACTTGGCCTTTACACTGATCATGCTCGACAATTCGAACTCGTAGCGTGAAAGACGAGAATGGCGGTCGTAGCCCATATATAACTGATAATAGGTGGCCCTGCCTGGCTCGTCGGCTTCCATAGGAGGGTCAAAGAGGTTTGAGTTGTCGACCACCATCACAACGGTTTTCAGACGAGGACAAAGAGAGGCATACCGTTTCAACAAGAACAAGTCTTGTCCTGTTCGCTGCGAGACATTACTCAGGTTGAAAACACTATCGCCTATTTCCGAAGGAACCAGATCGTAATAGCCATGCGAATTGCCCAGCAACAACGTCTGGACATGACCACCATTCGCATGCATCCACTGCTCCTTATACCTGTAGGTGTTGGGCAAATGACGCACAAAAAGTTCCGTCGCCACCAACACCAGCAGGAAGGGCAAGAGGAAAAGCAAGGCTTTGCATACGAACTTCTTCATGGGCATCAGAATTGGAAATAAATAAAAGTCTGTTCCTCACCGCGTCCAAAGAATGTCAAGAACAAAACAACATAGTAGACAGTCCAACGAACTGCCGGATAGCGTCCGATTGCAGTTCCTTCTAACTGCAACGGACAGAGCCTGTCGCGCTGAACATACTCTACAGCGACAAGCAGCAGGCAATAGAGCAATGCCACCTTCCCATGTTGCAGAGAACCGAAATTGAGTTCGGCTATGGCCTGCCAGAGTGAAGCGAAATAGCCAATGGCCTCGTGCATACATGACGAACGGAAGAAGACCCACCCTATGACCGCCAACAGGAAAGTGAGCACGACAGAGCGGATGGGAATGTATCGCCACAGAATGAGCAGACAGCCATTGTAGAGTCCCCACACGACAAACGTCCAATTGGCCCCATGCCACAAGCCGCTCAGCAAAAAGACCAAAAGGGTGTTGCGAATCCATTTCGGCATACCTTCACGACTGCCTCCCAAGGGTATGTAAAGATAGTCACGGAACCACGTCATCAGCGAGATGTGCCATCTGCGCCAGAACTCAGGCATTGAAGAAGCGAAATAGGGCAAGCGGAAGTTCTCCATCAGCCGAATGCCAAAAAGACGGGCAGTGCCGATGGCAATATCTGAATAGCCAGAGAAATCGCCGTAGATCTGGAAGGTGAACAACACCATTCCGCCCAACAGCGTCAATGCGTTGGCATGAGCATAATCGGCCCATATCAGGTTGACTGCCACCGCACAGTTGTCGGCAATCACCATCTTCTTAAAGAAGCCCCACAGCATGAGACGCAAGCCATCGACCGCCTCGTCATACTGAAAATGGCGCTGACTCTGCATCTGAGGCAACAGATTAGTTGCCCTCTCGATAGGGCCTGCCACCAACTGCGGAAAGAAAGCGATGTAGGTGAAGAAAGCAATAATGTTGCGAGTTGCAGGTATTTTGCTACGGTAGACATCGATGGTATAACTGAGCGACTGAAAAGTATAGAAGCTGATGCCTACCGGTAAGATGACGTTCAAGGTTGGAGCATCAAGTTGTATGCCTACCTGTTGCAGGAGCGCGCTGAAGTTATCGATGAAGAACCCATAGTATTTAAAGATTGCCAAAATGCCAATGTTCAAGCCGATATTCACTGCTGCCACCAACCGTTTCCTTTCGGTCTTTTCAATGAGCAGACCACTGGCATAACTCGACAAGGAGGTTATGAAAATGAGGATCAGAAAACGCCAATCCCACCATCCGTAGAACACATAGCTGGCCGACAGCAAGAAGAGATTCTGCCAGGCAAGATGCCGCCGAAGGAGCCAGTAGACAATAAAGACGACTGGCAGGAAAACGAGGAAGGCGACAGAGACGAACGACATGATCAGTGGAATTTATTCATCAGTTCAACGACCCGTTCCACTTCTGCCTGCGTCATCGCCTGATGGCAAGGCAGGCTGAGTTCCTCAGCATGAATACGCTCCGTGACAGGCAGCGAAAGGGCGTTCATCTCACGATAGCAAGCCTGTTTGTGGGGAGGTATGGGATAGTGGATAGCCGTTGCCACACCCTCCGCCTTCAAATAGTCTTGCAATCTGTCGCGATGAGGGCACAAGACGGGGAAAATATGATATACACTGCCCGTTTTCGTTGGCAGTTGAATCAGCGGATTAGAGATATTGTCAATATAGTGGTTGGCTATCTCCTGCCGACGGGCATTGTCAGCATCGAGATACTTCAGTTTCACGCTGAGAACAGCAGCTTGCAGCTCATCGAGTCGTGAATTGAGTCCTACGTGGTCGAAGACATATTTCTGGGAAGAGCCGTAGTTTGCCATGCTGCGGATGGTCTCGGCCAGCCGATCATCGTCAGTGGTCACAGCGCCGGCATCGCCCAACGCGCCAAGGTTCTTGCCTGGATAGAAACTATGGGCGGCGGCATTGCCAAGAGAACCGGTCCTTCGCAGAGACCGAGGCACTGCCTCGGTATACGGGACAGGGGGCGGACAGGCACAGTCACGAGCCTGAGCGTTACCCTTAAACACGCAGCCGTGAGCCTGAGCGTTGTCCTCGAGAAGGAGGAGGTTGTGCTTCTGACAGAGAGCGACGATGAGAGGGGTGTAGGCGCAACGACCATAGAGATGGACCATCATGATGGCACGAGTGCGAGGGGTGATGGCCTGCTCTATCAGTGAATCGTCAATCAGGAAAGTGTCGAGACGGGGTTCTACGAGCACAGGAGTCAGACGATTCTCGGTGATGGAAAGGATGCTGGCAATAAAGGTGTTAGCCGGTACAATGATCTCATCACCTTCGTGAAGGATGCCCAAAACCTTGTAGGCACGCAAAATGAGCGTGAGTGCCTCCAAGCCGTTGGCCACGCCAATACAATGGCGAGTGCCAATGTAGTGAGCATATTCCTTCTCGAAGCGGTCAGTAGCCTCCCCACGCAGATACCATCCGCCATCGGCCACTTGGCGGAGAGCCTCATGGATTTCCGCGGCGTGCATGGCCGTGATGCGCTTCAGTGGAAGATAGTCAATCATAGCGTCCATTCATAGGTATCGTAACAGATGGCGCGTCCGCCAAAGCCTTCTTTCTGGAAAATGAGATTCTCATTCAGAATATCACTATGAGCCTCGGTAGATTTGCCGAAATCCATATACAGATGATTCGGGAAAGAGCGCAGTAGATGGCCAATGACGGCATCGACTATGCCCAGCCGTTTGCCTTCTGGCGTTGATGCGATGTACTGTGTATGAACAACCTGGGGAGTGACATAAACAACAGACCCACCCAACAGCTCTTGGTTTTGGTAGGCTCCCAACAACAGAATATTATCTGGAAAGCGTTTTTTTAGCAGAAGGATCTCATCAAAAGAATGAACAGGTCTGACCTGATGATTGACCCACAGGTTTTTCTCCAATATCGGCCAGAAAGCGTCGAAGTCGTTGGTGAACCTTACCTCCACGCCCTTGTCAGAAGCAATGCGAAGGCCCTGTCTGCGCCCATTTCTCCACTTCAGTTGTTTTGCAAAAACGATGGTCGACGACACATCGCGCTCCAGAAGATGATAGCGGCACGTGAGATGCATGGCATAGAGGGGTTCCTCAGCCGGAACAAGATGATAGATGCAAGGAATCGCCTTGTAGACGACCCGCTGGATATGGTGTTCGCGCAGATATTGATTCAGAAGCATGAATATTTCTATTACATGGACGGTAGTCACATTCATGCCCATGACCAATCCACCATAAGTAAGGCCCTGATGAGTATAGAGCGTGTGCTCCTTCTCATTGGCAGGTAAGATGGCATAAAGATGCTGCCCACGGTAGAAAAGCAGCGAATGATCGCTGAACCTGTCGGAGTGATAGTCCATGTAGCCGCGATCGAAAAGAAACGTTCCGTTTTTCGACTGCGCCACGAACCTATTCCATTCGCCAGCCTTATCTGGCGTGTATCTCCTTATTTCGAACATCCTACATAGTTTAAGAATTCGTCGTAGTCGTATATGTAGTCCTCTTCCTCAAAATGCTCGGATGCGAGCACCAAGCAGACAGCACCCGACGAGAAATCATCGAGCGTACGCCAAGTGTTGGTTTCAATCAGAAGGCCCTGCCAAGGGTGGTTCAACAGAACGGTCTCACGCTCCCGTCCGTTGTCGAGCGTCACCGTGAAGGATCCGCTCAAGGCTATCACCAACTGTTGAAGCCGCTTGTGTGCATGCCCTCCCCTACTCTCGCCTGCCGGCACGTCATACACCCAATAGGCACGCTTGATATCGAAAGGGACCTTGTCGAATCCTTCAGCAACAGTAAGGTTGCCGCGAGGATCCATGATTTTAGGAAGATCAATGAGTGTTATCTTCATTTCTTCATGTATGGATCAGTGCCCAAAACGGTGGCTGCCAAGCGCTTGGCTTTATCGCGCAACGGCGTGGTATCGTCGGTCGGCTCGCCGTAGCAGAGCACAACGCCCATGCGACGACCGAAATGAGCCTCGGGCTTGCCGAAAATGCGAACGCGAGTGCGGTCTTCAAGAAGGGCCTCGGAGAGATTGTATTCCAGCGGAGAAGCGCTGGGCGCGGAGGCTGGCGCAAGGATAACGGCGGAGGCACCTGCATGTTCCAAATGAATGCCTGCGATGGGGAGGCCCATCACAGCACGGAAATGGAGTTCGAACTCGCTGAGGTTGGTGGTATGGCCGAGCGTGACCATACCTGTGTCGTGAGGACGTGGTGACAGCTCGGAGAAAATGACCTCGCCTTGCTTCGTCAGGAAGAACTCCACACCCCAGATGCCATAGCCCGTCAGGGCGCGAGTCACTTTGTCGGCCATCGTCTGTGCCTGTTTCAAGGCCTCATCACTAATCTTATAAGGTTGCCACGACTCGCGATAGTCACCACCTTTCTGCACGTGCCCGATGGGCGGACAGAACAGTGTGGGCCAGCCATGCTGCTGAGTTACCGTGAGGAGTGTGAACTCTGAATCGAAGTCAATGAATTCTTCGATGATAACCTCCTTCACGTCGCCACGCGAGCCTTCCATTGCTTCACGGAAGGCCTGCTCCAGCTCATCATCGTTGTGGACATAGCTCTGACCGTGACCAGACGAAGACATCAGCGGCTTCACCACGCAAGGGAAGCCAATCTCGTCGGCAGCATGTTTGAACTCGTCAAACGTCTTGGCATAAAAATACTTGGCCGTGCGGAGGCCCAGTTCCTTGGAAGCCAAGTCGCGAATGGCGCGGCGGTTCATTGTGTAGTTGACGGCACGGGCCGAGGGAACGACCTGTATGCCCTCTTCTTCGAACTTAAAGAGGCGCTCGGTGCGGATAGCCTCAATCTCAGGGACGATAATGTCGGGCTGATGCTTACGAACAACCGCTTCAAGAGCATCGCCATCCAGCATAGAAAAGACTTCGCGCTCATCGGCCACCTGCATGGCAGGAGCATTATCATAGCGGTCGCAAGCGATGACATACTGGCCGGCACGTTTGGCGGCAATCACAAACTCTTTGCCCAGTTCGCCTGAGCCTAACAGAAGAATCTTTTTCATTGTTTTTCTTTTATTAGCTGCCACTCTGGGGTGACGGCGAGTTTTCGTATACATTTATCAATGGTTGCCAGCGTCTGTTCCACCTGTTCCTTACGCTTAGCGGCTATCTCGCCGAGTGAGAGGCGCGGTTCGTCAAACAGCCCGTAGTAGCTGACGATGGCCTGCTCGTCCTGCGGGTCGAGGAGTGCCAACAGGTGTTCCATCTGGTGTTCCTGCTCATGAGTGGCACCTTCGTAAGCCATCATAACCAGATATTTGTGAAGAGAATTACTTAGTTCGTCCATTCAACTACATCATTTGCATAAAGAGAGAACGTCAAACGCTCACAGCAAATACATCAAACACTCACAGCAAATGCATCAAATGCTATCTGTTTTGATACATGTTGTCGTAATACTTCTGGTAATCGCCAGAGGTGACGTTGTCAAGCCACTCCTGATTGTCGAGATACCAGCGCACGGTTTTCTCAATACCTTCCTCGAACTGCAGAGACGGTTCCCAACCAAGTTCACGCTGCAATTTCGACGAGTCGATGGCATAGCGCAGGTCGTGGCCGGCGCGGTCGGTTACGAAGGTGATGAGGTCGAGATCTTCACCCTCCTTACGCCCCAGCAGACGGTCAACGGTCTTGATGACCACCTTGATGATATCAATATTCTTCCACTCGTTGAAGCCACCGATATTATATGTATCGGCAATCTTGCCCTCATGGAAAATGAGGTCGATGGCACGTGCATGATCCTCCACGAAAAGCCAGTCGCGCACGTTCTCGCCCTTGCCATAGACAGGCAACGGCTTGCGATGACGGATGTTATTAATAAAAAGAGGTATCAGTTTTTCAGGGAACTGATAGGGGCCGTAGTTGTTCGAGCAGTTAGTGACCACGACAGGCATGCCGTAGGTGTCGTGGAAAGCACGCACAAAATGGTCGCTCGAAGCCTTCGAGGCGCTGTAGGGCGAGTGGGGATTATACTTCGTGGTCTCCAGGAAGAACTTGTCGCCGTAGGCCAAATGATGCTCAGCCGACGATGCCGTCGTCGTGAACGGGGGCTCAATGCCCTCAGGATGCGTCAGTTCCAACGCACCATACACCTCATCGGTAGAGATGTGATAGAAACGTTTGCCCTCATACTTCTCGGGCAACGACTCCCAATAGAGCTTGGCGGCCTGCAGCAGCGAGAGCGTGCCCATCACATTGGTACGAGCAAACGTGAAAGGATCCTTGATAGAGCGATCCACATGGCTCTCGGCAGCCAGATGGATGATGCCGTCGACCTTCTTGTCCTGCATCAGTTTATAGAAAGCATCGAAGTCGCAGATGTCCATCTTCACAAACTCATAGTTGGGCTTGTTCTCCACGTCCTTCAGGTTAGCCAGATTGCCTGCATAGGTCAGCTTGTCCAGATTGATGATGTGATACTCAGGATACTTGTTCACAAAAAGGCGAACCACATGGCTTCCAATAAAGCCTGCGCCACCAGTAATGACGATTGTCTTCATATCTCTTTAAATTTATTGTTTCCTAATGTTATAACTTCACAATCAGTGAATTTATTGCCTTCGATGGTCAATCTTATTAAAGTTCGCTCTTTATGCCACCCCTGCATGCCTGCAGCACCAGGATTGATATGGAGCAGATTGAGGGTCTTGTCGTACTTTATTTTCAGAATATGGGAATGCCCGGCTACAAACAGCTGAGGGGGCGAAGAATAAAGCAATCCGCGCACCGACGGATCGTAGTTGCCAGGATAGCCGCCGATGTGTTTGATGAGCACGTCGACATCCTCGCACCTGAAGCGGTTCAGCTCGCGATACATCAGTCGGAGGTCGCCCCCGTCGCAGTTGCCACAGACGGCACGAAAGGGTCGAAACTCTGTCAACCGCTCAGCCACTTCAACAGAGCCGATGTCGCCTGCATGCCAAATCTCATCGCAGGGCTCGAAATAATGCAGATATTTGTCGTCCCAATAGGAATGGGTGTCACTGATGATACCTATCTTCTTCATGAGTTGAAAGTTTTAAAGGCCAAACCGCTTTCTGACGAAATCGGCAATGATGCGCTCTGTCTCCTGCAAGCCCAGCAGCGAAGCATCGATGCACAAGTCATAGCTGGCAGCATATCCCCACTGCTTGCCTGTATAATAGTGGTAGTATTCGGCACGATTCCGCTCTTTCTGTTCAATAATTTTCTGAGCCTGGCCGACAGAGATGCCTTTTTTCTCTGCAACTTTACGGGCACGGAAGTCGAGCGAAGCCGTGATGAAGACGTTCACCACATTTGAAAAATCGCGCAGCACATAGTCGGCACAACGTCCCAAAAAGACGCACGAGCCTTCCTCGGCAGCCTTTCGGATAGCATCACTCTGGAATTTGAACAGGCTTTCCTGCGAGAAATTGCTCTGATAGAAATTGGTGGTGCCTACCCCATTTCCGTATGGCAGATGCAAGAATGAGCGAAGAAAGCCCTTCCGCTCGTCGTTGCGTTTGAAAAATTCCTCTGAAAAACCACTCTCCTTAGCTGCCAGATTCAGCAGTTCGCGATCGTAGTAGTTCGCACCAAACTCTTCAGCCAGCATGCGACCAATCTCCTGTCCGCCGGCCCCCAACTGACGACCAATGTTAATAATTATCTTTTTGCCCATAAGACTTGAATTTTTTCAGATACCACAACAACAGCGGAATGGTGACAAGAAATGCCAGAAAATCGCTGGCCGGCATAGAGAACCACACGCCGTCAAGCCCCCACCACAAAGGAAACAGAAACGCCATCGGCAACAGCAGAATGAGCTGGCGCGAGAGCGACAGAAAAATGCTGACCTTCACCTTGCCTATACACTGGAAGAAGTTGGTGATGACGGCCTGCGAGGCCACCACTGGGAACACCAGCATATCAATGCGCAAGCCACGGGCAGACATCTCCACAAGCGTCGGATCGGCTGTAAAAATACGGGCTATCTGGCGCGGGAACAGCATGGAGAGAGTCCATCCCAAAAGCAGAATCATCGTGGCAACGGTAATTGCGAGCCACAGACAACGCAACATACGACTGAAATTCTGTGCACCATAATTATAGCCGACAATGGGTTGCATACCTTGCGTGATGCCGATGACGAACATAAAGAATACCATCACCATTGAGTTGGCTATCGAATAGGCACCCACAGCCATATCGCCGCCATAACGCACGAACTGATTGTTCATCGCTATGACAATCACACACGATGTGGCATTCATCAAAAACGGCGAAATACCGATACTGATGATGTTGCGCACCAAGTCGGCCTTCAGCTTATAGATGCCTCGCTTCAAGTGGAGCAACTCACGTTTGTCGCTGAACACCCACATCTGCCAGCAGAGTGCCAGCGTCTGCGACGTGATGGTGGCCAGCGCGGCTCCACGGATGCCCCAGCGGAACCACCACACGAAAGCGACGACCAGCACCATATTGCAGCCCACCGTGAACAGGGTGGCATACATGGCATGTCGCGGCTTGCCTGCAGCACGCAGCACGGCGTTCATGCCGAAATACATGTGGGTGATCATGTTTCCAGCCAGGATGACCTGCATAAACTCACGAGCATAAGGCAGCGTGGCATCGCTGGCTCCGAAGAAACGAAGTATAGGATCCAGGAAAAACAAACAGACGACCATAAACAGGAAGCCGACAATCAGATTGAGCGTCACGGTATTGCCCAGCAGATGCTCAGCCGTCTGATAGTCGCGCTGCCCCAGCTTCACACTGATGCAAGTCGATGCACCCACGCCGACAGCTGCGCCAAAAGCTCCTGAAAGGTTCATAAAGGGGAAAGTGATGCCCAAGCCGGCAATAGCCGTCGGCCCCACCACCTGTCCGATGACCGAACGGTCAATGATATTGTAAAGGCTGGAGGCCACCATCGCCACCATTGCGGGCAGTGCGTATTGCAAAAGCAATGCGCCTACAGGTTTTGTGCCAAGTTCAAGGGCTGCTTGCTTATTATCATTCATAATCAGGCGCAAAGTTACATTTTTTTTCGGACTTTTCCACCTAATTTGCCGCAATTTCATATTATTTTCGTAATTTTGCCGCTTGTAAAGTCATCGCCCCGTCCGTTAAGGGGTTATACAACAACAAAAAGAACATCAAAATGAAAGTAATGAAATTCGGCGGAACATCCGTAGGTTCCGTAGAAAGCATCCTGAGCCTGAAGAAGATTGTAGAGGCCGAAAAGGATTCTGTCATCGTCGTTGTGAGTGCACTGGGAGGCATCACCGACAAACTGATTGCAACCTCCCAATTAGCACTCAATGGTGATGAAATCTGGAAAGACGAGTTTGACGCAATGCAAAGTCGCCATCACGAAATGGTCAACACCGTCATCACCGACACAGCAAAACGAACTACACTGCTTGCCACGCTCGACGAATTGTTTGAGCAGTTGCGCTCTATATATTATGGTGTATTCCTTATCCACGATCTAAGTCCCAAGACGCAGGCAGCCATCGTCAGCTATGGCGAACGGCTCAGTTCACACATCGTGGCCACTCTCATTGAGGGCGGCCGCCGCTTCAACAGTCGTGACTTTATCAAGACCGTTCGCAAACAAGGCAAGAACGTGCTCGACACCGAACTGACGGCAAAGCTGGTGAAGGAGGCCTTCGGTTCTGTATGCGGCGACTCGATGGCAACCAACAGAATTGTTCCTGTTGTTCCCGGCTTCATCAGCCGCGACCGCGATACAGGCGAGACCACCAACCTCGGCCGTGGCGGCTCCGACTACACCGCAGCCATCATTGCTGCTGCCCTTGATGCCGACGTGCTTGAAATATGGACCGACGTGGATGGCTTCATGACAGCCGATCCGCGCGTCATCAAGACCGCCTATACCATCAACGAGCTCTCATACGTAGAAGCTATGGAGCTGTGCAATTTCGGTGCCAAGGTGGTCTATCCACCAACCATCTATCCCGTCTGCGTGAAGAATATCCCCATCAAGGTGAAGAATACCTTCAACCCTGAGCATCCAGGCACACTCATCAAGCAGAAGATTGAGAACGACCGAAAACCCATCAAGGGTATCTCCAGCATCAAGGGCACCACGCTCATCACGGTGACAGGTCTCTCGATGGTGGGTGTCATCGGTGTTAACCGCCGCATCTTCTCTACATTGGCCGAAAACGGCATATCAGTATTCATGGTCAGCCAGGCCTCTTCTGAGAACTCCACCTCTATCGGTGTGCGTGACGAGGATGCCGACCGTGCCGTCGAGGTGCTCAACATGGAGTTCTCCAAGGAGATTGTCACAGGCGCTATGTTCCCCATGCATGCTGAGAGCGGACTTGCCACCATTGCTATCGTGGGCGAGAACATGAAGCACACACCTGGCATTGCCGGCAAGCTGTTCGGCACACTGGGCCGTAGCGGCATCTCGGTCATAGCCTGCGCACAGGGAGCTTCCGAGACGAACATCTCGTTTGTTGTCGACGCGAAATTTCTGCGAAAGGCACTCAACGTGCTCCACGATTCGTTCTTCCTGTCGGAATATAAGGTGCTCAACCTCTTTATCTGCGGCATTGGCACCGTGGGCGGCAACCTTATTGAACAGATCAACTCCCAATACAAGCAACTCAAGGAAACACGCCAGCTGAAACTGAAAGTGGTGGGCATCGCCTCGTCAAAGAAAGCCATCTTCAACCGCGACGGTATTGACTTGCGCACCTACAAGACGCTGATGGAACAAGCCGAGCCCAGCAATATCGTGCGGCTGAAAGAGGAAATCATCGGCATGAACATCTTCAACTCGGTGTTCGTCGACTGCACCGCCTCGGCCGATGTGGCTGCCCTCTATCAGGACTTCCTCGACCACAACATCTCCGTTGTCACAGCCAACAAGATTGCTGCATCAGGCCCCTATGCCGACTATCACAAACTGAAAAAGACTGCTCTCCAGCGTGGCATCAAGTTCCTCTTTGAGACCAACGTAGGAGCTGGCTTGCCCATCATCGGCACCATCAATGACCTGCTGAACTCTGGCGACAAGATTCTGCGTATTGAGGCCGTACTCTCAGGTACGCTCAACTACATCTTCAATACTCTTTCCAGTTCAGTTCCTTTCTCTGAGACCGTCCGTCTGGCCAAGGAGAAAGGCTATGCCGAACCTGATCCACGCATCGACCTGTGTGGCAAGGATGTCATCCGCAAGCTCGTCATACTCACTCGTGAGGCTGGCTATAAAGTGGAACAAGAGGATGTTGAAAAGCATCTGTTCATGCCCGACAGTTTCTTTGAGGGCTCACTGGATGAATTCTGGAAGAACCTGCCTCAGCTTGATGCCGACTTCGAGGCTCGCCGCAAGGTGCTCGAAGCCGAAGGTAAACGCTGGCGCTTCGTTGCCAAGATGGAGAAAGACAACGACGAGCAGGCCACAGGTATGGGATTCAAGACCTCTGTCTCGCTCGAAGCCGTCGACCAGCACCACCCCTTCTATGGACTTGAGGGGTCAAACAATATTGTTTTGCTCACCACTGAACGCTATAAGGAATACCCCATGCTGATTCAGGGATATGGTGCAGGTGCTTCTGTCACTGCTGCCGGCGTGTTTGCCAATATCATGTCAATTGCCAATATTTAAGCTATGAAGCACATTATCATTCTCGGCGACGGCATGGCCGACCACGCTGTTGAGCGTCTCGGAGGCAAGACCCTCCTCGAATATGCCGATAAGCCCATGATGGACATGCTGGCCCATAACGGTCGTACAGGCCGTCTTATCACTGTTCCGGAAGGATTTCCTCCCGGCTCAGAAGTAGCCAACACCGCCATTCTCGGCTATGACCTGAACAAAGTCTACGAAGGCCGCGGACCGTTGGAGGCTGCCAGCATCGGCTACGACATGCAGCCCGACGACTTCGCCATCCGCTGCAATATCATCACCCTCGCAGACGGTAAGATTGTCACCCACAATGGCGGTAACCTGCAAACTGAGGATGCCCGTGTGCTCATCGACTACCTCAACGAAACACTTGCCGCCCCCATCAACCGCACACAGGGCTGCAACCGTGTGAAGTTCATCTGCGGCATCCAGTACCGCCATCTGCTTGTCATCAAAGGCGGCAATAAGCACATAGTCTGCAATCCTCCACACGACCATCCTAACGAAGAATGGAGGCCGCTGCTGGTGAAAGCCGAAGAAGGCTATGAAAAGGAAGCACAAGAAACAGCCAGTTTAATCAATGATTTGATTCTGAAATCACAAGAGCTGTTGGCCCGTCACCCATACAATCTGGCCAAGGCTGCCAGGGGCGAGCGCCAAGCAAACAGCATCTGGCCTTGGAGTGGCGGTTATCGTCCGTCGATGCAGACACTGATGGATCAATATCCTCAGATCAAGACGGGAGCCGTCATCTCAGCCGTCGACCTCATTCAAGGCATTGGCCGCTATGCGGGTCTTCGTATCATCAAGGTGCCTGGTGCAACAGGTCTTGCCGACACCAACTATGAGGGCAAGGCGCAGGCAGCCATCGAGGCTTTGCAGAAGGATGATTTCGTCTTCGTTCACGTAGAAGCCACCGACGAAGCTGGCCACGACGGCGATCTCGACCTGAAGTTGCGTGCCATCAACTATCTTGATCAGCGACTCATCAAGCCTATCTTCGAAGCTACCGAGAAGATGAATGAGCCCGTCTGTATCGCCGTACTGCCCGACCACCCCACTCCGGTTGAGCTCCGCATCCACGTCAACGAGCCAGTCCCTTTCCTTATATATTATAAAGGTATAGAGCCCGATGCAGTCCAGCGCTATGATGAGATTTCCTGTGTCAGCGGCAGCTACGGCCTATTGCGCCTGCAGGAATTCATGCAAGCATTCATGGATATTGAATGATGCCCCAACAACTGCACAACAAAAAATCCCGCTTGAGTCCGAAGACTTTCGCGGGATTCATAATGAAAGGAGGAGTGGTACCTCCAGGAATCGAACCGGGGACACACGGATTTTCAGTCCGATGCTCTACCAACTGAGCTAAGGCACCAAGAAAAGGCATGTCCTTTCATTTGTGGGTGCAAAGGTACGAAGAAAAAAATAATCGGCAAAGTGAATTGCCGATTATTTTTCTTAATAAACTATAAAAGTCTGCTATTTCAGCGGATTCCAGCCTTGTGCCTTCAGTTCAAACTCTTGATTGTCACGTGTAACGAGCACTTGTCCGAACTTCTGGTCGGTGACGTGGCCTATCAGGTGCACGTCGTCGAGTTCCTTCACCTTTTCAAGGTCTCCGATTGGCACAGTGAAGAGCAGTTCATAGTCTTCGCCGCCATTCAAAGCACAGGTGGTGACGTTCATGTTCATCTCCTCAGCCATCACGGCAGTCTGATAGTCGATGGGCAGTTCTTTCTCAAAGACACGGCACCCCACCCCACTCTGTTTGCAGATATGCATCAGTTCCGACGACAACCCGTCGCTGATGTCCATCATCGCCGTAGGACGGATGCCTGCCTCGCGCAACTTTCTCACAATGTCGCCACGTGCTTCAGTTTGCAACTGGCGCTGCAACAGATACTCCTTACCAGAGAAGTCGGGCTGAGCAAGGCTTGAAATTTGTGATTTAAGATTTATGATTTTATCCTGGTCGCCTTCTTTCTGGGCTGCAGCAATCTTTTTCTGCAAATCATCGACCTGACTATAGTAGACACTCTTCTCGCGTTCCAACAGCTGCAAGCCCATATAGGCGGCACCAAGATCGCCCGACACACAGATAAGATCGGTATCCTTGGCCCCGTTGCGATAGACGATGTCTTCCTTGCGAGCCTCGCCGATGCAGGTGATCGAGATAGCCAGTCCTGTATAGGAAGAGGTGGTGTCGCCACCCACAATGTCAACTCCCCATTTCTCGCAGGCAAGCCGCAGACCTTCGTAAAACAGTTCTACGTCCTCTACGCTGAAGCGCTTCGAGAGTGCCAGCGATACGGTGATCTGGCGTGGCGTGCCATTCATGGCAAAGATGTCACTGATGTTCACCATCGCCGACTTGTAGCCCAAATGCTTCAGGTCGATATAGGTCAGGTCGAAGTGTACACCCTCCATCAGCATGTCGGTCGTCACGAGCACCTCGCTGTCAGGATAGCTGAGTACGGCACAGTCGTCGCCTACACCGTACTTCGTTGATTCATTATTTTTCTTGAGGTCTTTGGTCAGGCGGTCAATCAGTCCGAACTCTCCAAGTTTTGCTATTTCCATATATGGTTGTATTGTCTATTGTTTTCGACTGCAAAGTTAAAAAAGTATTCTGAGAAATAGAAAGAAAAGGAAGAAAAAAGCTCTCCAACCAGAATGCGTTACATGTCCTCCAACGACAATGAACCTATGTGGACTGAGAGCTTTCGCAATTCGGGTGTCTGGTTTAGCACGTTCGCCACCTTCTCGCGGAACTCTTCTTCACAGTACCTGTAACCCTGTTTCTTCAGCTCGTATATCCAGGCTTCCTTGGCTATCGGGTCGACGACAATTAGGTCAATTTCGTTGTCCCCTCGCCTGTCCCACCATTTCCCGACGATATATCGGCCTTGTTCCTGGAACTTCTGGACGAACCAGCGCTCCATCATGAAGCCCGACACGCTACTGTAGTCTCTCTTGATAATGTCGCCAAGCGCTTTCAAGGCTTTGTTCTCCACCAGTGCCTGATACTTGTAGAAAAACCTGAACCAGAATGTCAGGAAGCAGTCGCTTAGCGCATACCTTACCTTCTTGCTGTTTTCCTTGGCATAGAGCGGTAGCGACTTGTTAATTATCTTGTAGTAGTCCTCCAGCTTCACCAGATAGGGGCCAATGTTGCTGTTGCCCAACTCGTTCTCAATCTCGCCACGGGTTTTCAGCCCACTGGCTATGCAGGTCAGGATGGAGAAATAGGTCACATAGTCGGTGCCGAACTCTTCGATAAGAATGTTCCTGCCCTCATTGATGAAGGGGGAGTTCTCTTCGGTCAGTGCCGCCAGCATCTCGTCACGGTGCGTGTGGCCCTTGTCGAGCAACAGCGACACATACCAAGGCACACCACCAGTAATACTGTAGAGTGCCAACAGATCTTCCGAGGTGTATTCGGGATTGAAGTCGGCCAGGATCTGCTTCAGCACATCTGTTGTGAACGGCTGCAGGGTCATCTTCTCGTGCGCACGTCCAAAGAGCGGTTCCTCGTAGTCCTCGAATATCTTCTTCATCAGCGTGAATACCGAACCGCTGATAATCAGGTTCAGTCGGCTCTTGCTTTTGTGCAAGTCCCAGTCGCGCTGAATGTCGCTGAAGATGGTTGTATTTACCTTTAGGAAGTTTTGAAACTCATCGATGACTAGCGTGAACGGTCGGCTTTCAGACAGCTGCATAACAAACTTGAACACCTCGGAGAAAGTGTTTGGCGTACCAAGTATCGGGACGTTCAGTTTTTCCCGTATCTCGCGTACATAGTCCTGACACAACAGCGCTTCCGCTTTCTTGCCGACGAAGAAATACAGCACCGTTTCGTCACCGCATCTGATGGAAAGCTCCGTCTTGCCGATACGCCTCCGTCCCATCAGCACCGTCATCCGTGCCTCGCGCTTGCTTTGCCGGAGCACGTTTTGGAGTGTCTGCAACTCACTCTCCCTGTCATAGAACTTCATAGACCAAATAAATAGTAATCCTTATTACCGTAGTGGAGATTACTTTTGCAAAGATACAAATAATATCCATTCAAACAAACGAAATCGAGGAAAAAAGAAAGAAAAAGACGTTTTTCAGTAAAAATATTGGATGTTCCAGCAATTTTGATTACTTTTGCACTGTGCCTTTTGACCTCAACAGAAAAAGGTATGAGGCACAAATATCATTATTTGCTCATTCGCACCTCGAATTACCACCTCAGCAAGTGAAGGGCAATATCAATCATCAAGAGGCTTGCGCCATAAAGCGCAGGCTTCCCATAGATGATTGAAGGTAAGTTCCAAACCTGACGTGCGTATGGTGAATGTCTACGTATTCTTTTATGCCCTAAAAGTTAGTGTGGATTTCACCACGAGGACACGAAACATTAACCAAAACAATGAGCAAGATGAGATTAAAAGCATTACTGACATTAACTACATTCAACGAGTTTTTGCTTGTAAGCAAAAGGTCTTCTGCTTGTAAGCGAATGGTCTTCTGCTTGTAAGTGAATGGTCGTTTGCTTGTAAGCAAAAGCTGCAAAGGCTCAGGATTTGCACCGCAATATGCGGCAAATAGTACTGTCAAAGAACATGTTTTGTACCGCAAAATCCATAAAAAAACGGACGGCAACGCCCAAGGGGGCGAGCCGTCCATAAATGTTTCGTAAACAGGTTACGCCTTGCTCTTCCACTCTTCTGTGGGGTGATTCTCGTTGACCTTTTTGTTGGCAGTATTGCTCTCCAACAGCTCGGAGCGCACAATCATTTCGCGCATCAGTTCGGTCATGATGGGCTGAGCCTTATTGGCAGCCTCCTGCACCTCCTCATGGCTAACCTCAACAGGAATATCGAAGCCGCCAAGGTCGGTCACTATGCTTACACCGAAGACGCGGATGCCGCAGTGATGGGCTACGATGACCTCGGGCACAGTGGACATGCCAACGGTGTCACCCCCCAGTGTGCGATACATGCGATACTCAGCAGGAGTCTCAAACGTGGGTCCCTGCACGCCCATATAGACACCATACTGCAGGCGGATGTTCTTCTCGCGGGCTATCTGACTGGCCAGACGGATGAGCTGGGTGTCGTAGGTCTCGTGCATATCGGGGAAACGAGGACCTGTGGGGAAGTTCTTGCCGCGCAAGGGATGCTCGGGGAAGAAATTGATATGGTCGGTAATCACCATCAGGTCGCCAATCTTGAAGCCAGGGTTCATGCCACCGGCAGCATTCGAGACGAAAAGTGTCTTGATGCCCAACTCGTACATCACGCGAACGGGGAAGGTAACCTCCTTCATGGAGTAGCCCTCGTAGTAGTGGAAACGGCCCTGCATAGCCATAATGTCTACGCCGCCCAGCTTTCCGAAGATAAGCTTGCCGCTATGGCCCTCAACGGTAGATACAGGGAAGTTAGGAATTTCTGAGTAGGGGAACTCAAGCGTGTCAGTTATTTCTGAAGCTAATTGTCCGAGGCCTGTCCCCAGAACGATGGCTGTTTTCGGACTTGTGGTCATCCTTTCTTTTAACCAGGATGCTGTTTCTTGAATTTTTTCGTACATAGCCAATAATGTTTTCGTTAAATATTTCCTGTTGTTCCAACATGAACTTTATTCTCACAGGCAGAGAGTATATACTTTTTTTGACTTCATCGCTGAACCCTTTGCAACTCACAATTCTGGCCGCATCTTTTTCTGTAGTGATGATACACTTCGGAGATGGCAGGGCAGCAAAGGTGTCGTTGATATGCTGAATGTCTTTTTCCTTGAACTGATGGTGATCGGAGAAAGACAGCGGATACAGATGCTGCGTATAGGGCGACAAGTCTTCCATCAGCTGTTGCGGCGAAGCAATACCTGTCAGCAACAGTACGTTTTCTTCTGGATGCAGATCGGTCAGAGGACGCTCCACCTTATTATATATATGGTGCAGATTCTCGTACTCGAGTGTCGTAAAGAACAAATGCTGATAGGGATAGAGATTCATTGCCTTAGTGATTACGCGGAACTCCATAGGCTTCAAGTCTCTCGGGCACTTCGTCACAATCACAATGTCAGCACGGTCTTTCCCTCCTAACGGCTCGCGCAGCCGGCCAGCCGGCAGCAGTTGGTCGTAGATAATCAGTCGATGATAGTCGACCAGCAGGATGCTGACACCCGGCTTTACATAGCGATGCTGGAAGGCATCGTCAAGCAAAATGACATCCAGATTCTTGTTTTGCTCCGTCAGCATCGTAATGCCGTGCACTCGATCTTTGTCTACCGCAATAGTGATGCCATCGAATTTCGTCTTCATCTGGAAAGGCTCGTCTCCGATTTCACTGGCCGTGGTCTGTTCGTCAGCTACCAGGAAGCCCTTCGTATGGCGCTTATAGCCCCGACTGAGCACAGCCACATTCACCTGGTCTTTCAACAACCTGATGAGATACTCCACATGAGGGGTCTTCCCTGTGCCTCCTACCGTAATATTTCCTACCGAGATAACGGGTGTATGGAAGGCATGGCTTTTCAGAATTCCCACGTCAAAGAGGAAATTTCTGAACCTCACCCCACAACCATACAGCCAACTGAAGGGCAACAGCCATTTGTTAATTCTGATGAAATCGCCTTCCATCCCTTTATTGCATTAAAACGTTCACGAGCAATACCGTCCGATTACTTCACAGCCACGCTGTATGGCAGGCGTGCCTGCAGACGGTTGCGCTGTTGATCGAGGCGCATCTGCATAACGGGCTCATACAGATCGCCCAGCAGGGCATGGAGCTCACCGTCAAGATAAGTACCCTTGTTCTTGTCATCATCCAGGAACGAGTCCATCCAGTCTTTCTTTCCAGGATGTACGCCCGTATGATATTCGTCAACCTTTGCCAGTTCAGCAGCTTTCTTCACTGCATCGTCGAGCGAGCCAAGGCTGTCAACCAAATGGATGGGCAGTGCATCGGTAGCCAGCCACACACGTCCTTGAGCAACCTCATGAACTTCGTCGCGTGTCATACCGCGGCCCTTCCCCACGATACCGAGGAATGTCTCGTAGCCACGATCCACATAGGTCTGCATGAAGGCAATCTCCTGACTGTTCTCCTTGGCCAGCACCAGGTTGTTCTCATAATCGGTGTATTTATTGGTTGTCACACCGTCGAAAGTGACACCCAGCTTGTCAGTAACCAAACCGCTGAGGTTCGGAATCAGTCCGAAGATGCCGATAGAACCAGTAATCGTAGTGGGCTCAGCCATGATATAGTTGGCACCCGAGCTAATCATATAGCCGCCCGATGCAGCCACGCCGCCCATCGACACAACAACCGGTTTCTTGGCCTTCAGGTTCTCAACGGCACGCCATATCTGCTCAGAAGCCACTGCGCTGCCACCGCCTGAGTTCACACGAATCACCACAGCCTTCACATCGTCATCATCAGCCAGTTTGTTCAGGTCGTCCACTGTGGTGCTACCCACGATGGCATGACCACTGGCGAATGCGCTCAGGGGTTGATCAATAATCTCACCATAGGCATAATAGATAGCGATTTCGTCGCCCTTGTCCTTCTTCTTGGCTTTCACATTCAGCATGTCAGAGAAAAGCAGCTGGTTAATGTCATCGTCGTCGTCGAGTTCCAGTTTGGCCTTGATGACATTCTTGATCTCGTCGGGATACATCAGGCCGTCAATCAGGCGTGCCTGCAGATAGTCATCGGGATTGGCAAACACCATGATACTGTCGTTGGCCAACTGGTCGAGCTTCTCCACCGTGGTCTTTCGACTGTCAGCCATGTCCTTTAGCATGTGCTGCCAAATGCCCTGCAGATAGGCCAGACGCTGTTCACGGTCCTCGTCGCTCATGCCCTTACGGGTCTGGCGCTCCACATAGCTCTTATATTTACCTACACGAACAGGCTGGTACTTAATGCCCAGTTTCTCGTAGAGACCAGCCATATACTCGTTCTTGCCACCCAGACCTTTAAAGTCTATCATGCCCGTCTTGTTCAAGAAGATGCTGTCGGCCACCGAAGCCACATAGTAGCTGGTCTGCAAGTACTGGTCGGCATAGGCAATGATCCACTTGCCACTCTCTTTGAAATCCAGCAGTGCATCGCGAATCTGCTGAGCCGAGGCTGGCGAGTCGAATGCCATCACGCCACCCTCCAGATAGATGCCCTTCACATCGTCATTGTCTTTTGCCTTCCGTATGCAGGCAATGATGTCGTCAAGGCCCATCTCTTCCATATCGGTCTGCCCCAGCAGCGACGAGAAGGGGTTGCTCTCTTCTGAACGCTCATTGACCACGCCATTCATTTTCAGTACGAACACCGAATTGTCCTCTACCTTCGTCGAAGCAGAATCACTGGCAATCACGCCGACAATTGAAATCATAAACAAGATGCCTGAGATGACAGACAGCAACACGATACCACAGATGGTGGCAAGTGTGAATTTAAAAAAATCTTTCATTGTATAAAGCTTAATACATTTTATGTTAGTGTCCTATTTACACGTTGTTTCTCACAACTGCTGCAAAGATACACATTATTTTTGATTAAGCGCGAAAAAACAGGTAAGAATTTGTCATTGAAGGCCAGAAAAGGCAATATTAGAAAGAAAATGAGTCGAACTTCCCAGCCCGACTCAATCCTTTTACCATAAAATTACTAACTAAAACTATTTCACTTAAACTATTACAAAATGTGCTTATATATTAAACTAAGTAGTTGTTTTTCGATTGCAAAAGTAGTAAGTTCTGCCAAAACAGGCCCAATAATTCCGTACAATTAGTTGTATTTTTGTACAAAAACCGTCATCATGGGATTATTTTACAACTTTTGGTAACTTTTCGCCGATGTTTTTGATAGTTTTCAGCACAGTTTCAATAGTTTTTTATATCTTTGTGCCCAGAAAACTAATCTAAAAGTAACGAAACAATGAAGAATCTGCTGTTTTTCTGCCTCGCTCTGGTAATGACCTGCAGCACGGCTACGGGAAAGAAAAAAGAAGTAAAACTGGACTTATGGCCCAACGGCGAGCCCATCGCCGAATGGTTCCGCGACACCACAAAAGTGGATGTAAGCACGCTGGGCAAGCGCTATGTGTTGACCGACTATGGCGTGCGCCAGGGCACCAACGAAATTCAGACGAAAGCCATCCAGGCCGTCATCGACCGTGCTGCCAAACAGGGCGGCGGTGTCATCGTGGTGCCAAAGGGCACGTTCTTCAGCGGCTCGCTGTTCTTCAAGCAGGGCACACATCTTTATATTGAAGAAGGTGGTGTGCTGAAAGGTTCGGAGCGCATTCGCGACTTCGAGATTCGCGAGACACGCATCGAGGGACAAACCTGTAAGTACTTCACCGCACTGGTCAATGCCGACAGCATCAACGGCTTCACCATTGCCGGTAAAGGCACTATCGACGGCAACGGCACGGCATACTGGGAAGAGTTCTGGATTCGCCGCCAATGGAACCGCCAGTGCACCAACAAGGATGCCCAGCGGCCCCGTTTGACTTATATTTCCAACTCGCAGAACGTCACCATTCAGGATGTGCGCCTCATCAACTCGCCTTTCTGGACCAACCACATCTATCGTTGCGACCATGTGCGCTATCTCGACCTCTACATTTATTCGTCGACGGTCGACATCAAGGGGCCCTCAACCGATGCCATCGACATTGACGTATGCCACGACGTGCTGGTGCGTGGATGCTATATGAACGTGAACGACGATGCCGTGGTGCTCAAGGGCGGTAAGGGAACCTTTGCCGACCAGGCCCCTGAGAACGGCCCCTGCTATAACATTTTGGTGGAGAACTGCCACTACGGCACCACGCACGGCTGCATGACACTAGGTTCTGAGTCGGTGCACGACTGGAACGTCATCATGCGCAACTGCCAGGCCGACAACACCAACAACGTGCTCTGGCTGAAGATGCGCCCCGACACGCCCCAGCATTATGAATATGTACGAGTGGAGAACTTCACCGGCAAATGCCGCAACTTCCTGCTCATCAAGGGCTGGACACAGTTCTACGAGAAACAAGACCGCCCCGACATGCCTCTGTCGCAATGCAACAATGTGGCATTCAAAAACATTCGGATGGACTGTGGCGTGTTCTTCAACGTCGAGGGTAGCGACAAATTCCGCCTGAACGACTTCTCGTTCGAGGATATTGACAGCAAGGATCACGGCAAGACCAAGGCATTTTCCAAGCGTCCCATAGAGAACCTGACGCTTAAGAATGTGGTCATCAATGGTGAGAAAATCGAATAAGCGCGTACGATAATACAGGAAAACGGACAATCCACAGAGTCTGTTCCCCTGTGTTTTCGTAATTTTGCACCAATAAACATTCTACTATCTAAAATATGATGAAGAAAATCTATTTTTCACTGGTCATGCTGGCAGTCGCCTTGTCGGCATCAGCTACTGAGAGGAAAAAACTGAACTTCAACGCTGACTGGCTGCTGCAAGTGGGCGATGTGGCCGAGGCTTCGACTCCAGCATTCGACGACAGCTGCTGGCAACGGGTCACGCTGCCCTATGCCTTCAATGGCGACGAAGCATTCAAGAAAGACATTGTCGATCTGACTGACACCATCTGCTGGTATCGCAAAACGTTCGAGCTCACGGCTGCCGACGTGGCCGGCAAGGTGTTTATCGAGTTCGAGGGTGCTCGTCAGGGTGCCGACGTGTGGGTGAACGGACAGAAGGTGGGCTTCAGCGACAATGGCGTGATGGCCTTCGGCTTCGACCTTACACCTTTTGTCAAGGCTGGCAAGAACGTGATAGCCGTGCGCTGCGACAACTCGTGGACCTACCGCGACCGTACGCTGAACAGCCGCTACCAGTGGAACGACAAGAACTTCAATGCCAACTACGGCGGACTGCCCAAAAATGTATTCCTGCATCTTACCGACCGTCTCTATCAGACGCTGCCGCTCTATAGCAATCTGGGCACCACAGGAACTTATATCTACGCTTCCGACTTCGACGTGGCGGCCCACAAGGCTACGTTGCATGCCGAATCGCAGGTGCGCAATGAGGATACCAAAGAGCGCAGTTTCACTTTCTTCGCCAAGGTGCTCGATGCCGAGGGCCGCGAAGTGGCCCATCTTGACGGTCAGCGTGTCACGCTCAAGCCGGGCGAGACTCGCACTGTTTCAGTGCAGAAGACGGTCGAAGGTCTGCACTTCTGGTCATGGGGCTATGGCTATCTCTACACCGTTAAGACACTGCTCAAGGCTGATGACGGATCGAAAACCGACGATGTTGTCACCCGTACTGGCTTCCGCAAGACTGAGTTCCGTGACGGCCGCTTCTATCTGAACGACCGCGTGCTCATGGTGCACGGCTACGCCCAGCGCACCAGTAATGAGTGGCCTGGCGTGGGCATCTCGATTCCTGCATGGCTGAGCGACTACTCGAACGACCTGGCCGTGAAGAGTGGCGGCAACCTTGTTCGCTGGATGCACGTATGTCCCTGGAAGCAAGACATCGAGTCGTGCGACCGTGTGGGCCTCATCCAAGCCATGCCGGCCGGCGATGCCGAGAAGGATGTCGACGGTGCCCGTTGGCAGCAGCGCACACAACTGATGCGCGATGCCATTATATATAATAGGAACAATCCCTCCATCATTTTCTATGAGTGCGGCAACTTCCGTATCTCCAAGGAGCACATGGAGGAGATGAAACTAATTCGCGACCAGTACGACCCCTGTGGCGGCCGTGCCATCGGCAGCCGCGAAATGCTCGACCGCCCTGAAGCTGAATACGGCGGTGAGATGCTCTACATCAACAAGTCGGGCACCAAGCCCATGTGGTCGATGGAATACTATCGCGACGAGGGTCTGCGCAAATACTGGGACGAATACAGCTATCCTTATCATAAGGAAGGCGACGGCCCACTCTATCGCGGAGCACCGGCCCTCGACTACAACCACAATATGGACGCACTGGCCTGCGGCATGGTGGAGCGCTGGAACGAGTACTGGCTGGAGCGCCCCGGCACGGGCAAGCGTGTCAGTTCAGGTGGTGTAAAGATTGTATTCAGCGACACTAACACCCATCACCGTGGCGAGTCGAACTATCGCACCAGCGGCGTGGTCGATGCCATGCGCATTCCGAAGGATGCCTTCTATGCCCATCAGGTGATGTGGGACGGCTGGGTGTCGCCCGAGAACGACCGTACCTACATCATCGGCCATTGGAACTATGAGAAAGATGTGGTGAAGCCCATCTATGTAGTCTCAACTGGCGACGAGGTGGAACTGTTCGTCAACGGCAAGTCGGTGGGCAAGGGCGAACGCTCTTACCAGTGGCTGTTCACTTTCAAGAACGTGAAGTTCGAGGCCGGCAAGATTGAGGCCGTCAGCTATACGGAAGGTAAAGAAACCTCACGCTACGCTATCGAGACAGCAGGTAAGCCCTATCAACTGAAGCTCACGGCCATTGAGAACCCACAGGGCTTCAAGGCCGATGGTGCCGACATGGCCCTCGTGCAGGTTGAAGTGCTCGACAAGCAGGGCCGTCGCTGTCCACTCGACAACAGCATGATTCATTTCGGCATGTATGGCGAAGGCCGTTGGATAGGTGGCATTGCTACACGCGACAATTCGAAATTCTCGTTCGACAAGCCCAAAGACACGAATACTAAGGGCGAGAAAGCCCTGCTCGACTCTTCCAACAAGAAGAACGTGAGCGACAACTACGTGGGTGCTATGTCGCTGCCCGTGGAGTGTGGCGTGAACCGCATCTTGGTGCGCAGCACTACCAATCCTGGCGACATCGAACTCTCTGTGACGGCCGAGGGTCTGCGCCCTGCCTATCTCACGCTGAAGACGCAGCAGGCTCCTGCTGCCGACGTACTGCCTTCGCTGACGTTGAAGCCCGTCCTCGACCGAGGCGAAACACCTTTCACTCCTTCTTATAAGGATAGTTTCGTAAGCGTTGACATTGTCAACGCCAAGACCGCTGTCAGCTCAGAAAGCCTGAAGAACAGCTACGACGACAACGAGCAGACAGAATGGAAGAGCGACGGCGAACGTGAGCATGCCTGGGTGACCTATCAGCTCGCTCGCAAGGCTGCCATCAGCGAGATCACGCTGAAACTGACGGGCTGGCGACAGAAGTGCTATCCTCTCGAGGTCTATGCCGGCAAGAAGAAGGTGTGGGAGGGCATCACCCCAGCCTCGCTGGGCTATGTCCACATCAGCATCGACCAGCCCGTGGCCGCCAAGGAACTCACCATCAAGATGGTGGCGCCGGCACAGGACAGCAAGAAGTTCGGCTTGGTGAAAGAGCTGGCTGGCGGTGTGGCCAACGAAATGGACCGCATGAAGTCGGCCAAGGGCAAGACCGAGCTCCGCATTGTGGAGGTCGACTTGCTGGAAAAACGTTAATAATCGAGCATATAAAAAGAGGGTGCGTCAAAAATTTTGGCACGCCCTCTTTTTTATTGTTGCATCAGATAATTTTTGAAGTCCTCAAAGTCTTTTGTCATCGGCACGCTCTGCTTCTCGCCCTTCATGAAAGCCTGCAGGCGCTCGGGAATCTCTACGTCGATGCCCAAGATTTCGTCTACTTTCTCCTTGAACTTGGCAGGATGGGCCGTCTCGCAGAAGATGCCTATCTCGCCAGGTTGCAACTGTTCCTCCAAGGCACGATAGCCACAGGCACCGTGAGGATCCAGAATATAGCCAGTCTCCTGGTAACACTTCCGCATGGTCTCCTTGATTTGCTCATCAGAGTAGGTGGCACCGCTGATCAGGCTTGTGATGCGCTGGTGCGTCTCTTCAGGAGTCAGCCGGCCGTTCTCCGAGTAGAGGTTGATGATGCGAGCGAAGTTCGAGGGGTCGCCCACATCCATTGCATTCGCCAGTGTCTGCTTCGAGGCTTTCGGCTCGTAGCAGCCCGTCTGCAGGTAGTTGTAGAAGATGTCGTTGGCATTGTTAGCTGCAATGAACCGCTTCACGGGCAGTCCCATCTGGTGGCCGAACAGTGCTGCACAGATATTGCCGAAGTTGCCTGAGGGTACGCACATTACAATTTGGCTGTTGGCTATTGGCTGCTGGCCATTAGCTATAAGTGACTGCAGTTGTGCCACCGCATTAAAATAATAGAATGCCTGCGGCAAGAAACGGGCCACGTTAATCGAGTTAGCCGAGGTCAGTTTCATGTGGCGGTTCAGTTCCTCGTCCATGAAGGCGCTCTTCACCAACCGCTGACAGTCGTCGAACACACCGTCCACCTCAATGGCCGTAATGTTCTGCCCCAGCGTGGTGAACTGGCACTCCTGAATGGGGCTCACCTTGCCCTTCGGGTAGAGCACATACACATGGATGCCCTCCACGCCCAGAAAGCCGTTAGCCACCGCCGAGCCCGTATCGCCCGAAGTAGCCACCAGCACATTAATTAGATTATTCTGACTATTCTGATTACTCTGACTGTTCTGATTACTCCGAGTACTCTGAGTGAAATATCTCAGCAGTCTTGCCATGAACCTAGCACCAACATCCTTGAAGGCCAGTGTGGGTCCGTGGAACAGCTCCAAAGTATAAATATTGTCCTTGATTTTCCGGATGGGGCAGTCGAACGACAGCGTGTCGTAGACCAGGTCCTGCAAAGCATCGCCATCCACGTCCTCGCCGAAGAATGCATTGGCCACGTTGTAGGCAATGTCCTGAAATTTCATGCCGGGCATATCGTCAAAGAACGCTTTCGGCAGTTTGTTGATACGTTCGGGCATGTAGAGCCCACGGTCCTCGGCCAGTCCCTTCACCACCGCCTTTTGCAGGTCGGCCTGGGGTGCCTTTCCGTTCGTGCTGTAGTATTGCATATCGGATTGATTGATAATTTTCGAGCGCAAAGTTACAAATAAGCGCCTAAAATGCCAAATAAAATACTATTTTTCCTTGCAGTATCAGAATTATTATGTATATTTGCTGCATATTTCAAACCTTTTCACAGCATTATCTGACCTATGAACAACAACCTGTCCTTTTCGAACCCGTCTTCGACTTCAGCGCTCAGCCTGACGAAGAACCCCGTAGTGGCCTATCTGCAGAAGCCTGCCGCTGAACTGACCAAGGCCGACATCGTCCGCTATGTCTGCGAGAACGACATCCAGATGATCAACTTCATGTACCCTGGCGGTGACGGAAAACTGAAGACGCTCAACTTCGTCATCAACGATCTGGACTATCTGGAGACTATACTCACCTGTGGCGAGCGTGTCGACGGCAGCAGTCTCTTCTCTTTCATACAGGCCGGCTCCAGCGACCTCTATGTGCTGCCCCGTTTCCGCACCGCCTTCCTCGACCCTTTTGCCGAGATTCCCACACTCACCATGCTCTGCTCATTTTTCGACAAGGACGGACAGCCGCTGGCCAGTGCTCCCGAGCAGACACTTCGCAAAGCTTCTGAGGCGTTCACCCGTGTGACGGGCATGCAGTTCGAAGCCATGGGCGAACTGGAGTACTACGTCATCGCGCCCAATGAGGAAGTCTTTCCTGCTGTCGACCAGCACGGCTATCACGAGTCGGCACCCTATGCCAAGACCAATGCCTTCCGCACAAAGTGCATGAAATACATTGCACAGACAGGCGGTCGAATCAAATACGGACACTCCGAAGTGGGCAATTTCACCCTTGACGGTCTTACCTACGAACAGAACGAGATAGAGTTTCTGCCCGTACCCGTGGAGCAAGCCGCCGACCAGTTGATGCTGGCCAAGTGGGTCATCCGCAACCTAGCTTACGAGGAGGGCTACGACGTGACCTTCGCCCCAAAGATCACCACGGGCAAGGCAGGCTCTGGCCTGCATATCCACATGCGGATGACCAAGGACGGGCAGAACCAGATGCTTTCCGGTGGAGTGCTCTCCGACGCTGCCCGTCGCATGATTGCCGGCATGATGCAGTTGGCACCAGCCATCACTGCCTTCGGCAATAAAAATCCCACCAGCTATTTCCGTCTCGTTCCTCATCAGGAGGCACCCACGAACGTTTGCTGGGGCGACCGTAACCGCTCCGTGCTGGTTCGCGTACCGCTGGGATGGGCCGCCGGTGTAGACATGTCGGCCGTGGCCAATCCCATGAAGAACCGCGAAGAAAGGGACATGAGCGGCAAGCAGACCGTAGAGATGCGCTCACCCGACGGCTCTGCCGACCTCTATCAGCTGCTGGCCGGTCTCTGCGTTGCCTGTCGTCACGGCTTCGAGATGCCCGATGCCCTCGCCATTGCCGAGCGCACCTACGTTAACGTGAACATCCACGATGCTCAGCACGCCGACCGTTTGGCACAGCTCGCCCAGTTGCCCGATTCCTGCATGGCCTCAGCCAACTGTCTGCAACTGCAGCGCAAGGTGTTCGAGCAGTACGATGTCTTCTCCCCTACCATGATCGATGGCATCATCACCCAGCTCCGCTCCTTCGACGATGCCACCCTCCGCAAACAGATAGAGAACCGTCCCGACGAAATTCTGCAACTGGTCAACCAGTACTTCCACTGTGGGTAGGGCCCAACCTTTTTACAATGACACATAAGGTGATTATCATGAAGCGGTTGCCGCTGGGAGAGAAGTTCCTGGCCATCACGCTGTGTGGGCTGATTTTTTCAGTGCGTCCGTTGAGCCGGCGAGAGCTGAACCACGAGCTGATCCATGTGGCTCAGCAGCGCGAACTGCTCTATCTGCCTTTCTTCATCTGGTACGTTCTGGAGTGGCTGGTGCTGCTCTGCAAGTATCGTGACAGCGAAAAGGCCTACCTGAACATTCGCTTCGAACAGGAGGCCTACCGACATGATGCAGACCTCAGCTACCTGTCGCACCGCAAGCACTACAGATACCGATAGCACGATGACGGATGAGGGTAAACGGCCATGCAATAACCGTTCCGTGATATGGTGATATAGCAACAATGACACATGAGACTATAGACAAAAGAGAGAAGCCATGGAGGCCGGTCGACCCCTTGCGGCACCATCGCGAAAAGGGATGGGACTATCGAGGCCGTGCCATCTATCACTTCACGCTACCTGTGGAGGGGCGCTATCCGCTGTTTGGCACGCTCGAGGGCGAGCATGCTGAAACGGCTTATGTCAGGCTCAACGCTTTTGGACAGCGTGTGTGCCGGATGCTCAGCGAACTTGCGCAATTCTACAAGGGAAAAGGGTATGCCCTGAAAGTGCTGGCACAGATGGTGATGCCCGACCATGTGCATCTGGTCATACAGGTGCTGGAACCGCTTCCGCAGAGCATTGGGGCTGTGGTGCGGGGATTCAAGAGTGGTTGCACTAAGGTTTACAAGGAGGAGTTCTATCACAGCGGCGAGAACGCCGCTGAAATGCACGGAGGGACGCAGACACCCACTGAAGCGAACGGAGGGGCGCACCCCACTGAAGCGAACGGAGGGACGCAGACACCCACTGAAACGAACGGAGGAGAACAGACACTCGCTGGAGTGCACGGAGGGGCGCAGACACTTGCTGAAACGAACGGGAACGTCCCCGTGCAATTTGTCCGCATTTTTGCGGGCAGGGGCAGTATCTGGCAACAAGACAAGGCCTATTATCACGAGCGCATCCTTCATGCACCGGGCCAGTTGCGCAGAATGATTGATTACGTGAAGGATAATCCACGCCGCCTTTGGCTCAAAAGGCAGAACCCAGACCTGTTTCGCATGCATAGAGCAACGGTGCTCTGTGGATTGCCGTTCACCTCTTTGGGCAACCATTTCCTGCTGCAATGGCCTGACCGTCAGTTGGTGGAGATGTCACGGAGTGCAGACAGCACGACTATCGAAAAACGGCTGAAAGAAGTGCTGGCAGCAGCACATCAAGGTGCAGTGACCTATACGGCGGCCATCAGCAATGGCGAGCGCCTTATTGCCAGAACCGTCCGCGAACAGGGTTTCCCCCTGGTAGTGATGTTGGCAGACGGCTTTCCTGCCGATGGGTCTCCGCATGAGCGGTATTACAAACCCGGTGGGGTCTACTTCGAAGCCTGCTCAAAAGGGCACCTGCTCTTGCTGGAGCCCAAGGAGAGTGCATACGAAGCCCCTGCGATTGTAACGGCTGTGGAGGAGGCACTACGCCGGAAGGCTGAAGCCAAGCACTACGCCTATACTGCAGTGCCCCACATATCGAAGCGCTACCGCTTTGTGGCTCTGAACGAGATTGCACGTAAACTTTCAAGATAGAAGTGCAATTTCTTGGGAGCATAAATAGACTCCCTCTCCGCAGGACTCAGACGTTCTCGGAGCGTAGCGACGAGGTTGTCTGAGTCCTGCGGAGAGGAAAAATCAATCAGCAATGCAAATAAA
>JAFTFX010000044.1 GCA_017458225.1 Prevotella sp.
ACCATCACCTACGGCCTGGTGGCCTGCTTCGTGACGGAGACCGTGAAGCAGGGGTCATAGGCATCCGGAAATCATCCGGTCGTCGACCTGTAATGGAAAAAACATTATATTTTCAATTAGACTCAGAGCAATGAAAAAGAAGATTAAGATTTGGATGATGGCCGCCACGCTTGTGTGTGGTTTGATATTGACGACATCGTGTACTAAAGAAGGTGATATCATCTACCAATCCGATCCCAAGGATCAGGCCAGCACTGTACCGTTGGTGACAGTCATCTATGATCCTAATGCACTTGGCGACAAAGGCTATAATGACCTGATATGCCAAGGTGTGGAGATGGCCGCACATAAATACGGTTTGCGCACCATGCAACTTTCGCCGGCAACAGTTGACGAGGGCCTGGCTTATCTCCAGATGATGTTTCAGGTCATGGCTACTACTCAAGACACCATCCGCAGACTGTTCATCGTAGCGGCAGCCAGCTACGATGACTATCTGCGCAAGAACATCAGTCGTCTGGAATCCAACCCCTACACCGACCTGCTCTATTTTGAGACATAGACCCCACTTGAGGGCAAAGGCTCTACTTTCTACATGCCGTATTACGGTGCTATGTATGAGGCAGGCAACATCACGCCGGTAGAGGCGACCGATGTACTGTTGGTAGGTGCGAACCCCTTGGTGAAAACAGTCACCGATGCGATGCAGGGTTATACCGACGGTTTCCTGGCCAGTCTGATTGTGACCGACGGCCAACCGGAGAAGAATCTGGTCACTGCCTGGTTGTCCGACAAGGTGTCGGGGGGCTTCACCGTTGCCGATACCACTGCCATCCAATTGCTGACCAACCGGCAATGGCAGAGCGACCGCCATCTTCTGGTGCCCATCTGTGGCGGTTCGGCTTCCAATTTCCGTCGTCTCATCGAGTTGTTCGGTTTCTATGACTTTGTAGGCATCGACTGTGTGGCGGTATCTGCCCACTGCAATTTCTCCGTTGTCAAGCATGTTGACCGCGCCGTCCTCCGGTGCATTGAGCAGTGGCTTTCGTCCGAGGGCATGCCCAAGCACCAGACGTTCGGGCTCGCCGACGGCTATACCGGCGTTGAGGTTCACCCTTATACCGATGACAGCAGGCGTCGTTTTGCCAGTTTCCTGAGCGACGATTTGCAGCAACGTATTCACCAGGAAGCTATCAGAAAGGAGGCCGAGTATGGGAAGTAATTTTAGAGGTAAGAGAATAGACTGGATGGTGTGGCTGTGCGCAGCACTCTTCACTCTTCACTGTTCACTATTTACATCTTGTAAACAGGAAGACGATACCGTTGAAATCGTTCCTGCCCGCCACTGGGTGGAGAAGAAAGTGGCAGTGGTAGCCCCCTTGGGCGACGCCGCCACGAAAGTCCGTCTGGAGCGTACGGCAGACTGGTTCATTAAGAATTCCCACGAGGCACAGATGTATGATACACTCGCCATCAACCTACAGATTGAGTGGTACGATGAACTCAGCGAAGACCTCACCGCGCTCAGCGAGCGGCTTTCCGTCCGCGAGGACATCGTGGCCATCATTGGTCCCTTTGCAAACGAGAGCGTAGCTGCTTTTGCCCCTGCATGCATGAAGGCGGAGAAGCCACTCATTGCCCCGACAGCCACCAGCGAGGACATCATCCGCCGATATGCTATCACCACCAACGGACTTAATACCAACAACAAGCCGTTCCTCTGGTCGCTCACCGCCAGCGATGTCGAACTGGCCAGCCTGCTGATGAGCGACTATGCTGCCATCAGTCAGTCGTACACCACCGAAAAGCCTAACGCCATCGTCTTTGCCATCGACAACATCTACGGCAAAACCTTCTCCGACTGGGTACCCTTCTTTGCCCAGGACTATGGCATAGAACTTTTAGAAAACCAGACCATCCAGAAGGCTGAGGACTTCTATAACCATATGTTGGAAATGAGCGATGAGTCAGAAGTGGGTGCCGCTTTCGATTTTACCTCTGCCACGTTCATGGCTGTGGAGACTACGAAGATGCTGTACGACATTGCCAGAATGCGCCGCCAACTATTGGTAGATTACTATGGCACAAAGGTATTCGCTTCGACTGATGCCTTTTCTAAGGAGAACGATGCCTACTGGCAACAGTTCGAAAGTATGTACCGTAGTTATTTCGCTTTCTCGGGACTGAGCGAGGAGAGCCTGGAGGCCCTCGGCGCCGACGGCAGGAAGATGCTGCAAGGTTATCAGGGGTTCTCGCCATACGCTGACCCCTCCACAGGCTTCGAACTGACCTACCAGACACGCTTCGGCGTGCTGCCCACCTTTGCAGAGTGTAAGTTCTACGACGGTCTGATGCTGGCTGCTTTCGCGGCCTGCTACGTCGAGCATCACCCCAGAGAGGAATCCATCAATAAGCAATTCAACGACGCTATCGTTACCATTACCAATACTGCCAACGCCTCCATGGGTGGTTCGGCATGGAGTGCCACACCGATGCAGATTTATCTTTCTGCCATGGAGAGTGGCCAACTGTTCCATTTCATCGGTGCTTCCGGTGAAATCAGTTTCGACCGCGAAACCTACACTGCCGCCACTACTACAACTTACGTCCACTGGCAGATTATGGACGGACAGATACTTCACCGCAGCTATTTCGGCAGCACCGGCAAACGGACCACTAATGCCAGTGCAGCCTGGCTCTACCTCTACAATGAGCAGCGCGCCAGCGACGACTTCATGCAGCAGGTGAGCGGGGGCACCGACCACCATTTCGCCTATCCTGCGCTCACCGACCAGTATGCCGTCTTGGTGCAGGGCAGCAACGGCTATATCAATTACCGCCACCAGGCCGACGTGCTCAGTATCTACCAGTCGCTGCGCCGTGGCGGATACCCCGACGACCACATCATCCTCATCCTCGACAAGGATATGGCTAACGACCCGCAGAATCCCGAACGGGGCGTCGTTCGCACCCGCCCTGATGGTCCCGACCTGCTCAGCGGCACCACTGCTGGCACTGGCATCCTTGCGGCAGATATTGACTACGACAGTGCCGACCTCACCGCTACTGACGTGGCCGACATCCTTGCTGGCCGCCAGTCCGACCGCCTGCCGGTAGTGTTGCCGCAGGGCGAGGGCAACAACGTGCTTTTCTACTGGAGCGGCCACGGCCGTAGCATGTCGCATGGCGGCGCCGACGAGTTTTGTTGGCGCGATGCCAGTTATGGCAATGGTTTCAGCGCCGACCTCCTCGGTCAGACAGCCCGACAGATGCTGTACCGCAAACTGCTCGTCGTGGCCGAGCCGTGCTATGGCGAGTGCGTCATCCGTGCCGTCGATGGCATTCCCGGAGTGCTCGCCATGTCGGGAGCCAACAGCCAGGAGCAGTCATGGGCCGACTGCTGGAGCAACGACGCCAAGGTCTGGATGTGCGACCGCTTCTCGCAGAACCTTGTCAATTGTCTCACCGACAACCCCGACACCAGTTTCCGCGATCTCTTCCTCTACTGCGCCCAGCACACCCTCGGCTCCCACGCCCGCATTGTCAACGCTGCCCAGTTTGGTAACCTCTATATCACCGGCCCCGCCGAATTCATCAGATATAATAAATAATGTGTAACTAATTCTAAATCAAAATGAAAAAGAAAATCTTAGGAATGACAGTTGCTGCCCTAGCAATAGGTGCTCTGTCTTTGACGTCGTGCAGCGACAGTAACGTTGGCGACAACACGGATGCCATTAAAAGGACATTCAACTATCAACAGACACTTGCCGACGCTGTGGAGGATATTATTCTTCCCCTTGACAGTTTAGAGTCGCCGGTGCAAAGCATTAACAACCCCACCGATTGGATTACTGCCACGGCCACTACGACCTACGAAGGTTTGCCCGCAGTGCAGATTGTTACCAAGGCTATTAGCGACGGCTTGCAGAAACGCGAGGCTAAACTTACCGTAACAGCCGAAAACGGTAACACTGCCACAGTCAACTTCACGCAGTATGCGGCCAGCGACGGCGATGCCTATAATGGCGGCAACGATGAAGAGTGGTTCAACAACTGGGAGAAAATAGATCGTGTAAAACTCATCGGCATTGCCGAGCCACAGTACACGCCGTGGTCTGGGGATGCTGAACTGACATGCGCCCCTGGCTACGTTTCCGGACTCACTAAAGCGAACGGCTGGGAGATGGCCTTCAGCACGCTGAACGACCCTGCCGCCACACACACACACGCTATTTTGGACTATACAACAAATACCTGGGCATACTCAGAGCGTTCTGCTACGTAGATGACACTGGCACCACACAGAACGAGGCTGCTTTCGAGGTGCGTATGGGAACCGACGGTGACAACCGCTACCCCTTCTACAATGCACTGGGATTCAGCATACCCACCAGCCACAGCGTGGCCAACGGAAACCTGAACCTGAGCGTGAATCTTATAGATGCGCAGGCATGCAGCAACACTTTCCACGATGTGATGTCGCCCTTCAGCGAGTCAATGACTAAGTCACTGAAGAGTGGATGGAACGTCTTCGACATCAACTGTTCCGGATACGTGCCCATGAACAGTTGGCGTACGGACAATACCAAGAGCAGGATGTTCATCAACTGTGTCACACAGACAAACATGGACATATCGCTCTCCGGTAAGATTACCGCCGACATCAACGGTACATTCCGTGCACAGGAGGTTATCCAGCACGGCGGCGTGTCGGGCTGCGCAGGTGCCATCGGCATACTGAATACCATCAACGGCATTGCAGGCGGCGTTGCAAGCGGCGGAGCAGGTGGCTATGCCAGGGAAGTCATGGACAAACGCGCCTTCGAGGCTGGTGCCCAAGGCGGACCTGGAGGCTGGGATAAATTCATGATGGGACTCAAGGGCGTGGCCGGAGGCGTATCAACGGCTACATCCATTCTTTCAGGAGTACTCTCAGCACTCGATACAAAGACTGCCGAGTGGTATGACACCGTACCTGGAAAGATAAATCTCACCATGAACGGTACCATCGACCTCACCGGCACCATCAAGGGCTACAACTCCAACAATGCTGGCTTTATACAGGTAACCAAGAAGAACATTGATGCCGTCAACGGCGAAAACGGCCACTTCGGAAAAGGTATCATCAGTCTGGCCGAAGACCCCGTCATCTGCGTAGCCAAAGAAGACATC
Source organism: Prevotella sp. (assembly GCA_017458225.1). Lineage (GTDB taxonomy): Bacteria > Bacteroidota > Bacteroidia > Bacteroidales > Bacteroidaceae > Prevotella. Next base: position 5,176 of record JAFTFX010000044.1, read on the forward strand.
ATGGCTTCGGTCGATAACTTCAACCTTTCCTACACGTCGGCCGGTAAATACCAGAGCAGCGATTTCGAATCCTACGGCGCACGCCTCATCGCGTTTCTCGACCCCACGAGCATCAAACTCAACCTCAACACCGACCTCTACAAAAATGTAAACGGTGTATGTGTGAGCGCTACCTACTCGGTGTTCCCCTACGGTAACTTCGGCTACACCTTGCCCTACTGTCGCGCCCTGAATCTCACTCGGCCTACCATCGACATGTCGCAGGGCGTCAAGTCGGGACGCATCAAGTTCGGACCCAACACCACGCCGATACGTGTACACAAGATCGAGCCTAAGGAAATCATGCTCACACAGGCCGACGACCCCGAAACCACCTCGAATTGCAAGGTCCACAAGCAGAAGGGTGCCGACTTCAGTTACTTCGGACGCCTGCAGGACATAGGCGGCAAGGATGTCATAGCACATCCGCAAGTGTACATACCCTGGGCCACTGAGAAGTATCAGGAAGCCGACAACGACCGAGGCGAGATAACCTATGCCTGTGACGGCACGATTCCCGACTTCGTGGTGGGCATCACCGTGGTCTTCTTCACTGACGAAGCACCTGGTAAATATGTGTTTACAATGCAGTATGTTCCAAAGATTAAACTCTTGAGCCATAGCGAACTGCTGGCTTACCGCAATACACTGCAGGATTACCAGAACAAGTGCGACGCCGGCGATCCCGTGAGCACACTGGCCAACGACCCCGCAATCGAGGTGTACGACCCAGTGCCCTTGCTCGACAAGACTCTGCAGATGCTTGGAAAGATAAAATAAAACTATTAATAACTTAAAATATACATGATTATGAAAACTAAAAAATTTATTCATGCCCTCGCAGCACTGACCATCGCTGCCACAGCGTTCACTGCATGCAGCAGCGACGATGACAATAACAATAACGGCCAGAACGTACCCGAGTCGGAGGCAGTAACCTCCTACGACGATCTGAGTTTCTTCCAGAACGCCATCGTAAGCATTGATTCCTTGGGCAACTTCCTATGCCGACACTACGGACAGCCTCTCTACGACAACGACACCACACAACTCTACATAGGTGTTGAGACACTGGCACAGGCCGAGGAAATCTTCCGCGACTGGGTGGCTCCCACTGGCAATGTGACGAAGACGGGCAACGACCTCACCTACCTGCTTACCGATTACGATGGTAAGATGCAGGGCTCCATACTCTTCACGGCAACCACCTCAGGAGGCAAACTGGCTGAAGTAACACCCTCGTCACCCTCACTGCTTAAGCATTTTAGCAAGGTGATATTCCTCTCCAACAGTTCGTGGCCTTATAACTCCACGGAAGGTAAATACCGTCTGGGTGACATTCGCGAACTGACCGTCGACCACAATGTGAGCGGATACAAGAACGTTTCATACAACTCCGTGTGCATACGCGAGAAGGGGAACGGTGTCAACGCCATGTTCGTGGCCATCTCGCCCGACTTGTATGTTCCAAAGACCTGGACACCCAATGACCTGCTCTACGACGTGGCAGCAGTGCCCGGTGAGGAGAAGGGACTTGAAATATCGAAAATACTGCGTAAGGACTGGAACTTCTTCGTAAGTTGTTTCGATGCGGCTGGCATGGGCAAACTGAACAGGGACGAAAAATACTGGTTGAATAAGAAGAAAACATACCTCTTCAAAACCAACCAGTGGTGCATAGACCTCTCAAAGGGTGACGTTGACCAAGTGGACTTCCAGTGGCACAACCCCGAGAAGCACTTCCTCGTGTGCATCGACTGGCTTGACGACTAATCATATATGTACATAATAACCACTATAAAAAAGCAAATCAATATGAAAACAATAAAATTCATGAATGCCCTCGCAGCACTGGCCATTGCTGCCACAGGGTTCACTGCATGCAGCAGCGACGATGACGATAATAACGGCCAGAATGTGCCCGAGTCGCAGGTCGTAACCGACTACGACGATCTGAACTATTTCCAGAACGCTATCGTTAGCATTGACTCTGAGGGTAACTTCCTCAGTCGCAACTACGGCGAGGCCCTCTACGACAACGACACCACACACCTCTACATTGGTGTGGAAACGCTGGCCCAGGCCGAGGACATCTTCCGTGAATGGGTGGCTCCCAACGGCAATGTGACGAAGGCGGGCAACGACCTCACCTATCTGCTTACCGATTACGACGGCAAGATACAGGGCTCCATACTCTTCACGGCAACTACCTCTGGAGGCGCAGTGGCCGAAGTAACGCCCTCGTCGCCGACACTGCTGAAACACTTCAGCAAGGTGACATTCCTTACCAACAGCGCATGGCCATACAACGACAGCAGCGACGAGGTGTACCACCTCGGTGACACGCGACGTCTCACCGTTGACTTCCACGTAGATGACCACACCCAAGATGTCTTTACTTTCGTCTGCATACGCGAGAAAAGTAACGGTGTGAAGGCCATGTACTTTGCCATCTCGCCCGATGAATACGTTCCAAAAACCTGGACGCCCAGCGACCTGCTCTACGACACGGCAGCCGTGCCTGGCGAGGAAAAGGCCAAGACGGTGGCAAAACTGCTGCAGGACAGATGGGACTTCTTTGCCGGTATCTTGAACAATATCAGTGGTGGCGGCAAGTTGAACAAAGGGGAGCAATACTGGATTGACAAGAAGATTACATTCGTCCTCTATACCAACCAGTATGCTATCAACCTCTCAAACGGCCAAATAGAAGGATGGGACTTCCAGTGGCACAATCCAAAGAAACACTTTATCCTCGCCATCGACTACCTGAACTATTAATCATAGGCAGAGGCTCTTCCATCACGCCCCCCGTTGCCGTAGGTAACGCGGGGGCAACTATGAGCTTTTTTACTGGAGCGGCCGCCGATCAGTCGCCGGGACAGGCACCTGGGTATGATTACAATTGACTTTTCCCTTTGTAAAATATTACAAGAGTGCAAGATATAAAAAAGCAAAAATGAAACAAGCAAAACTATGGATGCTCGCCGCCATCCTCGCTTGCGGCGCAACGGCACAAGCCCAGGAAACGGTGATGACCTATCCCCAGGCCGAATGGCTGAAGGCGGGCGACATCCTTATGCACACGCCGGGACAGGAACTATTCTGCGGAGTCATCCATCCCTCGGCCGGTCTGTTCGAGCACTACTTCGATGTGGACAAGGCCGCCGATGAGCACCGGAACTACATCATGATGTTGCAGAAGAACGGCATACGCGTACACACCGTCACCGGCATCATGAACGAGGTGGGCATCGACAGCCTGCGCTCGCTTGCCGCTAACGTGCTTCACTACGATATCACCGACATCCCCGGCGAGAGTGCTGAAGCCACCGAGACCTACCGCCAGGACGTGCTCGCCAAGATGAGCCGTTCCGACCTCATGCGCTGCATCCTCCTGCAGCCCACTGTGAAACTATTGAAAACCGACAACAACACGGGTTACGAGGCGAAGTATATCCAGAATCCACTGATGAACCTCTACTTCACCCGCGACCAAAGCATCACTACGCCGCGCGGACACGTCATCTGCAACATGAACTCCAGCCAGCGCACGCCCGAGACCGACATCATAGAACTATGCTATAATCACCTCGGCCTGAAGCCCATCCTCCGCATCGAGGGCGACGGACGGCTGGAGGGCGGCGACTACATTCCAGCGGGCACCATCTCGCTCATCGGCTGTGGCATGCGTACCAACGACGAGGGCATTCGCCAGATGATGGAGTCCGACGCCTTCGGCCACGACACCATTGTCGTGGTGCGCGACCATAAACTGTGGCAGATGCAGATGCACCTCGACACGCACTTCAACATCATCGACCGAGACCTCTGCACCATGGTGCGCAGCCGGCTGGAAGCCCAGCCCGGACAGCCTGAATATGGCACTTGTGACATCTGGGCGCGCAAGCCTGGCACCAAGGAGTACTCGCTCTGGCGCCGCGACCTCCCTTTCGTGGACTACATCAAGAGTCGTGGCTTCGAAATCATCCCCATCGACGAGGCCGATGAACTGCACTATGCCAACAACTTCCTGACCATCGCCCCACGCCACATCATGGCCGTAGGCGGACAGAGCGAGGAACTGCAGCAACGTTTCCACGATGCTGGCGTCACCGTGGAGTGGATACCCCTTGAGAGTCTCATCGACGGCTACGGTGCCGCCCACTGCATGACGCAGGTCCTACAGCGCGAGGCCAGTGCCCCGACAACAGATATAAAGAAGGTCTCTCTTTCCCTCGCTACTCAGAGAGGAAAGAAAGGTGCGACCATCTACCGCATCGACGGAATCCCCGCCACAGCCCGCTCCGGCATCGTCATCACGGGTGGTGAAAAGTTCGTGAAAAAATAGAAGTGACACCATATTAAGATATTTACAAAACTATATAAATACAAGACAATGATGAAAAAGAATATTCTGATTTGGGCGCTCGCCGCCATCCTGATTTGCGGCCTGACGATTACGAGTGTATCACTGAATTCGTGCGACAAGGCTAACGCACAAGTGGACAATCCCGCATCGGCGGTGAAGAGCACCGAGCTCATCCGCACCTCGCAGAGCTGGGACGGCGTGGAACTGCCCGACTATCTGCAGGGACGGCCCGAGCTGGTGGCTGTGAAGTATGAGTTCCCCGCCGGGCAGAAACTGGGCTGGCACCACCACCCCGTGATGAACTACGGCATACTGGTGCAGGGCGAGCTGACCATCATCGGACAGGACGGCCGGGAGAATACGGTACACGAGGGCGAGGTGGTCGTGGAGATGGTGAACACCATCCACCACGGCGAGAACCGCGGCACGAAGCCCGT
>JAFTFX010000034.1 GCA_017458225.1 Prevotella sp.
GGACGGCAGTTCGCACGACTACCGGTTCGAGTACGACGAGCAGCGGACGGCGTTCCTCGGCGAGCAGGGAATCAGGGTCGTCCGGTTCCGCAACGAGCAGGTCTGGGCGAGCGTCGAGGGGATTGTGGCGGAGATTGTGAGGATTGGACGGGAGATTCAGGGCGATACTACGGTCATTGAAGTTACAGACCCCACCCCCAGCCCCTCCCCTTCTTGCGTCCCTTCGGTAGCAAGCGTCCCCAAGGGGCCGAGCGGAAGGGAGGGGAGCGGCTGCGCACTGAAACGGCTCGATTTGAGGGCGAATCACCGCCGGAACAGCCCCTTTTCTATTAAATAAGCATAAAAATCGCATACGGATGATACGCTGTATGCGATTTTTGTGCGTTGTCGGGCGAGGTGGTTTTGGCTGTGAATCCGTAAAATGGGTAGATAAATCCAGACTCGCAGCCCAGAGACGACGGAGAAGATATTCAAGAGACTCAACTAAAACATGACTACAGAGAATCCCACCCATCTTTCGCTCTGACTAACGCCTGATTCCGCTCTGGTTAACGTCAAATTCCGCTCTATTTTGCGTCATATCTCGCTCTGATCAGACATTAACCAGAGCGGGATTTGACGTTAATTAGAGCGAGATATGATGCCAAACAGAGTGAAACTTGACGCTTGTTTCGAAACAACACGCGAAAGGGGCTTAATGCATGTTTCGTGATAGTCCGAGTGACAGCAGTGACAGCAAAAACTGCAAAAAGTTTTTTCAGTTTTATTTTGATATGCTCATGACTTTTCGTCGCTCGGCCTTCGGTCGCTTGCAACCATCGGGACGCAAGAAAGGTAATCATTTCTTCTGAATCTGCCAAACGTATTGCTATTGTTTTTCACTATATTCCTTTGCAATGAGTATCGAGCGATTGAGTTTGTCGATGAACCATTGTTTGTCAGGCAGACAGGTAAGATATTGTGCAACTTTGATGTGGTCCTCGTTCAGCATCATTAGTTCGATATGCTCAGTATTACCTTCACTACACAACAGAAGGCCGATAGGTGGATTCTCGTCCGGCTGCATATCGTATTTCTGCATATATTTGAGGTACAATTCCATTTGCCCCTTATATTGAGGCTTGAATTTTCCAAGCTTAAGGTCGATGGCAACCAAACATTTCAGTTTACGATGATAGAACAGCAAATCCAGTTTGTAGTCAGTACCATCGATGGTAAAACGCTTTTGACGCTCCAAGAAAGCGAAGCCTTGTCCCAATTCCAGAATGAATGCTTCTAACTGTTTTGCAATAGCATCTTCCAGTTCTTCCTCGGAATAATAGCCACTCAAGCCCAAGAAGTCAAGTACATACGAATTGCGGAGTACAACATCTGGCTCCATGTGAGTAGGTGTCACCTTCTCAAGTGTTTTGACAATTTCGTCTTCAGGCTTAACAGCAATGAGAGAACGTTCATACAACATCTCATCCTGCTTATCCCGTAAATCTCTAACACTCCAATGTTCTGCGATACCCATCTGCTGATAGAACAATCTTTTTGTTGCATCCTCAATAGTTACAAGCTCCAGAAAATGACTCCACGTCAATGTTTGCGACAGCGTCGCAAACGTTTCCTCGTCACTGTAATAGCGAGCCACCTTCATCATTCTTGTTACGGCAGAATACGTATAGCCTTTGCCATAGCGTGCTGTCAATCTTTGCGACAGTGTCGCAAGAATCTTGCTTCCATAGGCCGAGTACTGTTTATAGCCCATGTCCTCATTGATGTAGCGCCCTATGTGCCAGAACATCATATCAGAATGTTTGTTCACATATACTACAACTTCTTGACGTGCATTGTCTATAATGTCTGTGACACCCTTATACAGACTTTCACTGACTTGCTCTATTACTTTTGTGTTTACAATTTCGTTTGCCATATATTGTTTCGTTTGCAAAGTTAATCAATTATTCCGTGATTATGCTTCATTTTTTGCTCAACCGTAATTGGCTTTCCAAGCATTTTTTTCAGGTCATCCACGCTGTATGGCGGTTCTTGTCTATGCAACATAGCATGACAATTGGGACAGACTGGTATCAAGTCTTTTACAGGGTCGATTTGATACTCTGCGCCAATGGACGATATTGGCACTATGTGATGAACATGAATAAAGCCCTTGCCAATTTCTCCATACATCTTCTCGAAATCTAAGCCACAGACAGCGCATTTGCATCCATGAGCAGCAATACACATATTCCTTGCTTCCGGACTACGTTCATAACGATTAACGACAATCTCTTTCTTTGCTCCCTCGAAAACTGTTTCTGGATTGGGGATTTCATCGAAGTAATCTTGGTAAGGTTCAAATGCATTAAGGATATATTCCAAAAGGTTTCCAAACAGTCTTCTTGGACCTTGCGGGACACCTTTCATCCCTTGTTTTTGCAATTCTTTTAGATGCAAGGATTCTGATATCGGCTTTTTCAAAAATTTTAGCCTATGGTATAGTTCATCTGGATTCGTTGTTCCTTCTGGAGAATGATTATCTCCCCAATATTTTGAATCATTTATGGTATTACGATATGGAATGTTAATTGTTTCAACTTCCATCATATAACATATCCGTTGAGAGGGCTTTGTGCGATAAATAAATACTATGTCTCCTTTCTTTGGCGAAAAACTTCCCTGCCAATCAACAGATTTGTTTTCAGCCAAACAGTCTTCTAATCTGAATACATCATCATTTGAAGAAATGAGCCAATAAGTTTTCAATTCTGTCTTTTCTTTGTCTCTAAACAGTTTTAACAATTTCCAGGGAATGTATGAAAAATCCAGATAATGCCTTTCTGGGAAGAGTTCATGGAACACCTTCAAAAGGAAAAAACTTGCTTTCTCCCAATTATTTCTGTCATATTCTGGAATGATGGTATCAGTATATGTTATAATATAATCAATCAATTCGTTGACTTTCTTAAGGTCAACTTCCGTACATAGCAGCTTGGGCTGCAAACACGCCAACAATCTGTTTGTGGCTATTTGCATATTATCCTCAGTACACTCTCTGATAATCTTTCTTATGATCTCATATTCACCCCATAGAGGTACATCTTGGCTGGAAGCAATAGCTTTTAGATGAGGTGCCAATCTCATCCAACTCTTCTTTATTTTTTCTTTGTGATGAGGACGCAGCACACCCTGCCCTAAATATGCCACACTATTGTGTGCTATTTCAAAATAATCATTGAATACTTCGACATCCCATTCGTCCCAATTCAAACCCCTTGCAGCTTCCTTTATATACAATGGTGTGTATCGCTTGTATTGAGAAAAATCAGGCGTTTCAATTTGATTTATAAGTTCTTTTAGAGAATATTTCATAATTCTTTGTATTTACATGTTTATATACTTTACGGGATTCGCGCAATGACCATAATAATCACATTCTGTTAAACAAACATTTCACCCAATCCATTACGGCAGAAGTGCCATCCATGACAAACTCCTGTCCACGAGCTGCCGATTGAAAATAATCATCTTTCCATCCATGTGGATTATGAGAGATTTCGACTCCTTGCATCGTTGTAGGAAACTCCCATCGACTTCTGCTATATCCTTCCTTTGTCAACACAAGACTCTTGTGGAAAGAAAAAGTTCCGCACCCAGACACTGTTGGCGCGAAAGACAAATGGTGTGTCGGCAAATAGATGGCGTTCATCCCTTTGCTCCATGCATCCCTATATTTTTCAAAATTCGAATGAGGATGGTATTTTAGCCATTCGGGAATTTGTGTTGGCGATTCCACGATACGACCAATCTGCATATATCCATATATCACATGAAGGTCTGGTGCCTTCGGGATATAGCGCAACTTCCCTTTATAATATTCTGTTTGCCTGAACCAACCGAAAAACAGGAACAAGTCTCCTTCTTTTACTCTGTTCTCTCTGAGTTCAGTAAGAGAACTTCCTGTTTGGCCAAATGCAGGCATCCAGCCTTCAGCTCTTTCTATAGTTTCTGCTCTTAAATCTGGGTCAAGATGGCAATGGCAGTCCTCGTTCAAGTAAGTCCTTGGTCTTAACTCTTTTATAACGTCTAAATATGAACGTTCACCCCATTTTATACTATTGTAGGTCAGAAAATCATCAGAAGGAATGGGCATTGACAGCAAAATCCCATTAGGTAAGATGGGACTTGCCTGTTTACCAAACTGGCTGTCGAACCCTTTTCTACTTAGAATGATCTTCATATTATAAAACTATCTTTCTTTAACAACTTAGCCATATAGGCAGAAAACCTATTTTATTATTTCGTTGAAACCAATAACTCTCTCACATCCACATCAAGATGCTTGGCAATGTCATATAGCTGCTCTACAGATGGCTGAACTTTGTTTGTCATCCATCGTGAGACAGTTCCAATATTTCGTCCGACCTGTCCTGAAAGCCAGGTTCCTGTCTTGTCTTTCTCTGCCAGAACCGCTTTGATGCGGTTGTAATGAGGATTCTCCATTGTTCTAAGTCGATTTGTATAAAATTAGGCGTTTCGTGTGCAAATTTAATGAATTATTCGCAAAGAAAGAAACTTATTGGCATTTTTGTTGCTTAATCACCTATACGCCCCCCCAAAAAATCCACTAATGGGATAGACTCGGAACTTCTTCTATATTCTTGCCCTGGCAAGCGTCTCCTATCGTCGCCGAGCAGCCTTATTTCAGGCCAAATTGCGTTAATCTTCCCAAATCCGTTGTTCTTTACAACCTTTTTTCGTAACTTTGGCTTCGCCGAAGTTTTTCGCTTTGCTCAAGGAAACTTCTTTGCACTCGGAAATGAAAAGAAAAGCTGTCTTTTCTTTTGCATTTCTCTCATTTTTTCGTAACTTTGCACTCAAATTAAATATTTAATTAGGTTTGATAGAAAAGCATATTGTTTTAGAGGATATTGACCCGGTTGTCTTCTATGGGGTTGGCAATGCCCACTTGCAAATGATCAGGGCACTGTATCCGAAGCTGCGCATCGTGGCACGCGACAATGTGATGCGTGTGCTGGGTGACGAGGAACAGATGGCCGCTTTCGAAGAGAATACTGAGAAGATGCGACAACACGTCCTGAAGTTCAATTCGCTGAAAGAAGAGGACATTCTGGACATCATCAAGGGCAAGCGTACAAAAGACGAGGTGCCCGACGGCGTGGTGTGCTATACCATGTCGGGGCGTGCCATCAAAGCCCGTTCGGAGAATCAGCAACGGCTCATTGATGCCCACTTCAGTAATGACATGATCTTTGCTGTAGGACCTGCAGGAACAGGCAAGACCTATCTTAGTATTGCGCTGGCTGTCAAGGCGCTGAAAGAGAAGACCGTCAAGAAAATCATCCTTTCGCGCCCTGCTGTTGAAGCAGGTGAGAAGCTGGGCTTTCTGCCTGGCGACATGAAGGACAAGATTGACCCCTACCTGCAGCCGCTCTACGACGCGCTGGAGGACATGCTGCCGCAGGTAAAACTGCAGGACATGATGGAGAAACACGTCATTCAGATTGCTCCGCTGGCATTCATGCGCGGCCGAACACTGAGCGATGCTGTAGTCATTCTCGATGAAGCCCAGAACACGACACCTGCCCAACTGCGCATGTTTCTCACCCGTATGGGATGGAATACAAAGATGATTGTCACAGGCGACACCTCGCAGATCGACCTGCCTAAGACGCAGAAGAGCGGACTCATCGAGGCGCTACATATATTGAGTAATGTGGAGGGCATCAGTGTGGTGAGACTTGACCAGAAAGACATTGTTCGCCACAAACTGGTGACACGTATCGTCAACGCATACGAATCATTCGACAAAGAAAGAAACAACGAAAATATCAACAACAATGAAAGCATTAACAAAGACTGACTTCCACTTCGAGGGACAGAAAAGTGTGTATCACGGCAAGGTTCGTGATGTGTATAATATCAACGACGACCTGATGGTAATGGTGGCCACCGACCGTATCTCGGCTTTCGACGTGGTGCTGCCTAAGGGCATTCCCTTCAAGGGACAGGTGCTCAACCAGATTGCCGCTAAGTTTCTGGATGCCACTACCGACATCTGCCCCAACTGGAAACTGGCCACCCCCGACCCGATGGTGACGGTAGGCCTGAAGTGCGAGGGCTTCCGCGTGGAAATGATCATCCGTTCCATCTTGACCGGTTCTGCCTGGCGTGAATACAAAAACGGATGCCGCGAGCTCTGCGGTGTTCGCTTGCCTGACGGTATGAAGGAGAACGAGCGCTTCCCCGAGCCCATCATCACGCCGACGACAAAGGCCGACGAGGGTCACGACATGAATATCTCGAAGGAAGAAATCATCGCCCAGGGCATTGTCTCGGCTGAAGACTATGCCGTGATGGAAGACTACACGCGCAAGATCTTTGCACGCGGACAGGAAATTGCAGCCAAGCGTGGGTTGATTCTCGTCGACACGAAATATGAGTTTGGCAAGCGCGATGGCAAGGTCTACCTTATTGATGAGATTCACACTCCTGACAGCAGCCGCTACTTCTACGCCGACGGCTACGAGGAGAAACTGGCCAAAGGCGAGCCGCAGCGCCAACTGTCGAAGGAGTTCGTGCGCCAGTGGCTCATTGAACATGACTTCATGAACGAGCCCGGACAGGTGATGCCTGAGATTACGGACGAATATGCTGAGAGCGTCTCTGAGCGTTACATCGAGCTCTACGAGCACATCGTGGGCGAGCGCTTCGACCGTGCTGCTGAAGAAGGCGACATTGCCGCCCGTATTGAAAAGAATGTCAGCGAGTGGCTGAAAAAAAGATAACTATCTAGCCACACTAGAAAGACTAGCAGCATGTACCAGCAAGAAAAAATCAACCCCTATCACGAAGGTGAGAAGGCCGCACAGGTAGAGGCGATGTTCGACAACATTGCCCCTACCTACGACAAACTGAACCACCGATTGTCGTGGGATATCGACCGTGGATGGCGCAAGAAAGCCATTCTACAGCTACAGCCCTGTCAGCCGCAGTCGATACTCGACATTGCAACGGGGACGGGCGATTTTGCCATTCTTGCTGCCCAGATGCTACACCCAAAACGCCTTGTAGGAGCCGATATCAGCGACGGCATGATGGCCGTGGGCCGACAAAAGGTGGAACGGTTGGGATTGCAGGACACAATATCCTTTGCCAAAGAAGACTGTCTGGCACTCTCCTACCCTGATGGCACGTTTGATGCCGTCACTGCAGCTTTCGGCATCCGCAACTTTGCCGATCTGGAAAAGGGGCTCTCAGAGATGTGTCGAGTACTCAAAAAGGGCGGTCACCTAAGCATCGCAGAACTGACTACACCCGTCAGTTTCCCCATGAAGCAGCTCTTCTATGTCTACTCGCACACCATTCTTCCTGTTTATGGGCGTTTGATTTCGAAGGACACCAGTGCCTACTCCTATCTTACGAAGACCATCGAGGCTTTCCCACAGGGCGAGCGCATGATGGAAATACTCAAAAAGGTTGGCTTCAGTGATACCTCTTTCCGACGGCTCACCTTTGGCATATGCACCATATATTTCGCAACAAAATAGGTTTAACAAATAGATTGTATCACACGTTATGGATAAGTACGGACTCATAGGCTTTCCCTTAGGGCATTCGTTCTCCATCGGCTACCACAACCAGCGGTTTGCCGACGAAGGCATCAATGCCAAGTATGTAAACTTCGAGATTCCCTCTATCGACGACCTGCCAGAGGTGCTCAGTTCCAATCCCGATCTGAAAGGGCTTAATGTCACCATCCCTTATAAAGAGAAGGTGATGGCATTTCTCGACTATGTAAGTCCAGAGGCACGCGCCATCGGAGCCGTCAATGTCATCAAGGTTGAACACGAAGGCAAGAAAATCAGGCTGAAGGGCTATAACTCTGATGTCATCGGTTTCACGCAGAGCATTGAGCCCATGCTTGAGGATTATCATAAGAAAGCCCTGGTGCTGGGTACGGGCGGTGCATCGAAAGCTGTTGCCTACGGGTTGAAGTCACTGGGCATCGAGCCCGTCTTCGTCAGTCGCTACGAACGCCCAGGCACCATTCAGTACAGCAACATCACTCCTGACGTGGTGAAGGAATACAATGTCATTGTCAACTGCACGCCGCTGGGCATGTATCCCAAGACAGAGACTTGTCCAGACCTGCCTTATGAGGCACTTGACGACCACAATATTCTCTACGACCTTATCTATAACCCCGACGAGACACTCTTTATGAAGAAAGGGGCGGCTCGCGGTGCGCAGACGAAGAACGGTCTCGAAATGCTCCTGTTGCAGGCATTCGCTTCGTGGGAGTTCTGGAACGGGAAATAAGGAGGCAACAACTTGGCAAAACGGAACAACATATCAGCATCGACCGTGATGATTGGCTCGACAGCCGCAGTCATCGGTACAGGAGCAGCCATCACGGTTGGCTCTGCCATCGGCTCTGTGGCATCGGCTTGGAGCGTACTGCAATGCTACTGCGCCATCTTCATTCCCCTTGTCATTGCTTCCATATATGCCGACCGCAAGAAGAATACCGAACTGGTTAGCAAGCAGTTGACGCGCCGCAACGGACTGAAAGACATTGCACAGAGATACAATGCCGTCACCGACTTGCTGGAACAGGAATACCGTCTGAAGAAGCGTTCGATGGGGTTCTTCAGCAGAGGACAGAAAGAAGCCCTTCGACAACAATATGAAGATCAATACGAACTGAACCGCACTGCCTTTACACGCGAATGTGAACGTTTCCTGCAGTCAAGCGACACGGAGACGACCACCTCTGTCCGCTTCAAGAAATACTGGCAACGCCTGATTGTTATCGGATTGCTGACTCAGGTAGCGGCTTGTGGCTACACTATTGGCTCTGCTCCTGCTGATGTGCAACCAGAGCCAGCAACAGCCAAGAGCGTAAATAGTGATGGCGAGACCGAACAGACGCTATGGACAGCTGCCAGCATACCGATGCCACATCTAACCGATGGCTCGCGCTATGTCTCTAATCCCGACGGAGTGGTAACCACGACGACCGAACAACAACTGAACCAATGGCTGAAGAAGATGGATGACTCTCTGAAGATTGAATCGGCCATGATCATCGTCAACAGGGTGGAAGACGGAGATGTGTTCCGCTTCTCACAGGAACTCTTCGACCGCTATCATATAGGCAAGGACGACCGAGGACTGGTCATCGTCCTGTCATACCAAGATCATCTGGTGCGCACACATACAGGCCGGTCATTGGAAGCCGACCTTACTGATATAGAATGTTCGCGCCTGCAACAGACCTATGCCATTCCTTTCATGAAAAGCGAACAGCCCGACAGCGGCATGCTCTATCTGACAGAGGCCATCTACAACACGCTCCAGAAGAAAGAACTGCCCCTCACCTACGCACAAAAGCAGGAAAGCCTGGGAGACCAGATGGCTGCCATCATAGCCATCTATATGTTGCTGCTGGGAGCATGGGCGCTACTAATTGCTTATTTAGCCCATCGCTACAACGGTCCCTCTGCAAGTCATCTGCTGCATGCAAATCCTTTCGCACAGGCCCCTGTGGTCATTGTTGGAGGCGGAGGCTTCGGTGGAGGTCATGGCGGTGGCTTTGGCGGCGGAGGAGGCTTCGGTGGAGGAGGCTTCAGCGGCGGCAGTTCAGGTGGCGGAGGTGCCACTTCAAGTTGGTAGACACATTATTATATTATTAAAGATATGAAACAGAACAAAACTCTAATCGGAATTATCGTTGCCCTCGTTGTCATTGCGCTTTGGGCAATCAGTGCTTACAACGGAATGGTGGGAGCTGAGGAGAATGCCACCACAGCTCTGGCCAATGTACAGTCGGCCTATCAGCGTCGTGCCGACCTGATTCCTAATCTGGTAGAGACCGTCAAAGGCTATGCTGCCCATGAACAGGAGACGCTCGAAGGCGTGGTCAGCGCACGTTCGAAGGCCACACAGGTAACGCTCGATCCGGAAAACATGACACCTGAGAAGCTTAAGGAGTTCCAGGCTGCACAGGGTGAGTTGTCGAGCGCACTGGGTCGCCTCATCGCTATTCAGGAGAACTATCCTGACCTGAAAGCCAACGAAAACTTCCGCGATCTGCAAGTGCAACTGGAAGGCACCGAGAACCGCATTAACACTGAACGCAACAAGTACAATACTGCTGTTCAGGAATACAACCTGAAGATTCGTCGTTTCCCCAACTCGATGCTCTCAGGCGTATTTGGATTTGACAAAATGCAGAAGTTCGAGGCAGAGGCCGGTGCTGAGAAGGCTCCGCAAGTTAAGTTCTAATTGACAATCGACCATTCAATGACTGACAATCGTTATATGCAGCGCGGCGTTTCGGCCGCCAAGGAAGACGTTCACAACGCCATTAAGAACATCGACAAAGGTCTCTATCCACAGGCCTTCTGCAAAATCATCCCCGACATTCTGGGGGGCGATCCTGACTACTGCAACATCATGCATGCCGACGGTGCCGGCACCAAGTCGAGCCTCGCCTATATGTACTGGAAGGAAACGGGCGACCTCTCTGTATGGAAAGGCATTGCACAGGATGCTATCGTCATGAATACCGACGACCTGCTCTGCGTGGGTGCCGTCGACAATATCCTTGTCTCATCAACCATCGGTCGCAACAAGATGCTCGTCCCTGGCGAAGTGATCTCTGCCATCATTAACGGCACCGACGAATTGCTCAGCGAACTGCGCCAGATGGGTATCGGCATCTATCCTACAGGTGGCGAGACGGCCGACGTGGGCGACCTGGTGCGCACCATCATTGTCGACTCAACCGTTACCTGCCGCATGAAGCGCAGTGATGTCATCGACAATGCCAACATCCGTCCGGGCGATGTTAGCGTAGGCCTTTCTTCTACCGGACAGGCCACCTATGAGCATCGCTATAATGGCGGCATGGGCTCGAACGGCCTCACCTCTGCCCGTCACGATGTGTTTGCGAAATATCTGGCGGAGAAATATCCCGAGAGCTTTGACCACGCTGTGCCCGACGACCTCGTCTATAGTGGCAAGTATCGCCTGACGGACGCAGTTCCGTATACTGCGACATTGTCGCAGTTTACCGAACTGCCCGACATGGGCGAGCTTGTTCTCTCCCCCACCCGCACCTACGCTCCTGTCATCAAGCGGCTGCTCGACGAGCTGCGCCCAGAGATTCACGGTATGGTGCATTGCACGGGCGGCGCTCAGACCAAGGTGCTCCACTTTGTAGGCGACAACTGTCGCGTAGTGAAGGACAACATGTTCCCCGTACCACCATTGTTCCGCGCCATCCACGACTGTTCAGGCACCGACTGGAAGGAGATGTACCAGGTGTTCAACATGGGTCATCGCATGGAGATCTATGTTCGTCCTGAGGTGGCTGAGCAGGTCATTGCTATCAGCAAGAGCTTTAACATCGATGCTCAGGTTGTGGGACACATCGAGGAAGGGGCAAGATCGCTCACCATTAATTCTGAATTTGGAACATTCAATTATGGACAATAACAGCATATTACAAAAACTTGACGGCCTTGAGAGCCGTTTCGAAGAAGTGTCGACACTCATCACCGACCCCAGTGTCATTGCCGATCAGCAGCGCTTTGTGAAGTTGACGAAGGAATACAAGGACCTGGGCGACATCATGGATGCACGCCGACGCTACATCAACTGTCTGAACAGCATCAAAGAGGCTAAGGACATACTGACTAACGAAGACGATCCTGAAATGAAAGAGATGGCTCGCGAGGAGTTGGCCGTGAACGAAGCCTTGCAGCCAAAGTTGGAAGAGGAAATCAAGATTGCGCTCATTCCGAAAGACCCTGAGGACGGTAAGAATGTGCAGATGGAGATACGCGCAGGAACAGGTGGTGACGAGGCCTGCCTGTTTGCCGGCGACCTGTTCAAGATGTACAAGAACTATTGCGAGTCGAAAGGCTGGCAGCTCTCAGTGACCGACTTCAACGAAGGGGCTGTGGGCGGCTACAAGGAGATTGACTTCGCCGTCTCGGGTGCCGATGTTTACGGTACGCTGAAATACGAGAGCGGTGTGCATCGCGTGCAGCGAGTGCCCGTCACCGAGTCAAACGGTCGCATGCAGACTTCGGCCGCAACGGTGGCCGTACTGCCTGAGGCCGACAAGTTTGAAGTGCACATCAACGAAGGGGAAATCAAGTGGGACACCTTCCGCTCTTCGGGTGCCGGTGGTCAGAACGTGAACAAGGTGGAATCGGGCGTTCGTCTGCGCTACATGTGGAAGAACCCTAACACGGGCGAGACCGAGGAGATTCTTATCGAGTGTACAGAGACCCGAGACCAGCCGAAGAACAAAGAGCGAGCCCTAAGCCGCCTATACACTTTTATTTATGACAAGGAGCATCAGAAGTACGTCGATGATATTGCCTCGCGCCGCAAGACGCTGGTCTCCACCGGCGACCGTAGTGCTAAAATACGCACCTACAACTTCCCGCAGGGCCGCGTGACCGACCACCGCATCGGCTACACCACCCACGACCTGCAGGGCTTCCTCGCTGGCGACATACAGGCTATGATTGATGCCCTCACCGTGGCCGAGAATGCCGAGCGCATGAAAGAAGCAGAACTGTAACGAATCAAGAATTGAGAATCATGACAAGACAACAGCTCATACAGCAAATTAAGCAGAAGAGAAGCTTCCTCTGCGTGGGTCTCGACACCGACCCGAAGAAGATGCCGCAGTGCGTCTTTGACCTGCACGACCCCGTGTTCGAATTCAACAAGGCCATCATTGATGCCACTGCCCCCTACTGCGTGGCCTATAAGCCTAACCTGGCTTTCTACGAGGCTTACGGTTTGAAGGGCATGGAGAGTTTTGTGAAAACGGTGAAGTACTTGAAGGAGAACCATCCCAATCACCTGATCATTGCCGATGCCAAGCGTGGCGATATTGGCAACACCAGCCAAATGTATGCCCGTACGTTCTTTGAGGAATACGACATCGATGCGCTCACCGTAGCCCCCTATATGGGTGAGGACAGCGTGACACCGTTCCTCCAGTATGAAGGCAAGTGGGTCATCCTGCTCGCGCTGACCAGCAACAAGGGCTCGCACGACTTCCAGCTTTTTGAGGACAAAGACGGTCAGCGACTCTTCGAGAAGGTGCTGACGAAAAGTCAGGAATGGGGAACAGAAGACAATATGATGTATGTCGTTGGTGCCACTCAAGGCAAGATGTTCGAGGACATCCGTCGCGTGGCTCCCCAGCACTTCCTGCTCGTGCCTGGCGTGGGTGCACAGGGTGGCAGTCTTCAGGAAGTATGCCACTACGGTATGAATAAAGACTGCGGACTACTCGTGAACTCCAGCCGAGGCATCATTTATGCCTCTAATGGAGACGATTTTGCTGAAGTTGCTGGCAACAAAGCCCGTGAGCTGCAGCAAGAAATGGCTATAGAATTAGAAAAGGCAGGACTCTAACGACCTGCCTTTTCTCTTTGTTCCAAGAACTCGCTGACCTGTTCCTGCGTACTTCGGGTGACGGCGATACGGCCTGAACGGGTGTACTGCAGCACACAGCCATACTCATTCAGTGCATTATAGAGACTCATGATGTCATCAGTCTTACCGCTCTTCATCGCAATGACATAAGTAGGATTGACCTCTGTGATTTGAGCATCGTAATGGCGAACAATTCGCGAAATCTCAGGATGCTGCATCACAATGTCAGTAGACAGCTTGTAGAGACCCGTCTCACGGATGAACAGCTGGTCGTCAGTGAAATAGTTTGCTTTGATAACATCAATTTTCTTCTCAATCTGCTGGGTGATCTTCGCCACCTGATCATCATAGCACCAAGCAGTGATGGTGTACTTGTGAACGCCCTCAATGCTTGATGCCGACACATTCAAGCTCTCGATATTCACCTGTCGGCGCGTAAAGACGGCCGTTATCTGATTCAAAATACCTGCAATATTCTCTGAATATACTAATAAGGTATAGAATTTCTTCTCCTGTTCCATTGTTAAGAATTTATTTTACAGATATCACTTATCCCTCAAAATTCAGCATCATTTCGTCAACGCTCTTTCCTGGAGCCGTCATTGGCATCACATCGGCATCTTCCTTGATGGCACACTCCAAAATGAAAGGCCCATCGGTAGTCAGCATTGCCTGAACCTTTGCTACCAGTTCTTCTCTGTTGACAACCAGCTCATAGGGTATTCCGTAAGCCCTCGCAATGAGATCGTATTTCGGATTAAGCATCGGGGTGAACGAGCGATGGCCTTCCCAAAACATATCCTGCCACTGACGCACGTTGCCCAGATAGTTATTGTTCAGCAGAACCATCTTCACAGGTGCCTGCTGTTCCATGATGGTGCCCAGTTCCTGCAGGTTCATTTGGAAGCCTCCGTCTCCGCAGAACATGCAGACAGTCCTGTCAGGAGCTCCAAAGGTGGCTCCAATGGCAGCCGGCATGCCAAAGCCCATTGTGCCAAGTCCACCGCTGGTGACGATGGAACGCTGACGGTTGTAGTGGAAATAGCGGGCCGAGAGCATTTGGTTCTGCCCCACGTCGGTCACCAGCACGGCATCACCTTTCGTGGCCTCAGCCACCACGTTCACCACCTCGCCCATCAGCAAAGGTCCTTCAGTGGGATGAATGGCCGGTTCGATGACCTGTTGTTTCTCCATTTCAAAATATTCGTCGAACGAGTTCTTCCATTCCGTATGGTCGTTCTTCTTCAGCAGTTTTGTGATGGCAGGCAATGTCACCTTACAATCGCCTATCACGGGCACATCTGCATGAATGCACTTGTTGATTTCGGCCTTGTCGATGTCCAAATGAATGATCTTGGCCTGACGGGCATAGGTAGAGGGCAGGCCTGTCACACGGTCGCTGAAACGCATGCCGATGGCAATAATCACGTCGGCCTCCTGCGTCTTCATGTTCAGTGAGTACTGTCCGTGCATGCCAAGCATACCTTTGTTCAAGGGATGACGGCTGGAGAGAGCCGAAAGGCCCAACAGTGTTCTGCCTACAGGAATATCGGCTTTTTCAATCATTTCGAGCAACTCCTGATGGGCGTTTCCGAGTTCAACGCCTTGCCCAACCAAAGCTAACGGACGTTTAGCCTCGTTGATGAGTTGTGCCGCCTGGGCAATAGCCTCATCAGAGGGCGTAGGATAAGGCACATAGCTACGCACGAAGTCTACATGAGCAGGGCCCGTCCACTCACAAGTGTGCGTCTGTGCATTTTTGGGGAAGTCGAGCACCACTGGGCCAGGCCGACCGCTACGAGCGATGTAGAAAGCACGACTGACCGCCCAAGCCACATCGTCAGCATGGCGAATCTGATAGCTCCACTTCGAGATGGGTTGCGACACACCCACGAGATCGACCTCCTGAAAGGCATCAGTACCCAGTGCGCCAATACCCACCTGACCGGCAATGACAACCAACGGTGTAGAGTCGAGCATGGCATCGGCCACACCCGTCAGTGTGTTCGTAGCACCTGGGCCGCTAGTGACAATCGACACGCCCACCTTTCCGCTTACACGGGCATAGCCCTGAGCAGCATGAACAGCACCCTGTTCGTGGCGCACCAACACGTGGTGGAATGATTTCTTGTCGCCTCGCGTATAGTCGTAGAGCGAGTCATAGACAGGCATGATGCTTCCACCTGGATAGCCAAAGATGGTGTCGACCCCTTCGGCTTTCAGCGCACGCATCAGTGCCTCTCGTCCTGTGATTATTTCTTTCATTCTTCTTTCTGTTTTCTATTTCTGCTAGTATCTCTAGTTCTGCTAGTTCCTCTAGTCTTACTAGTCTCTCTAGTTTTACTAGGACTACTAGTGCAATTAGTTTGTCTAGTTTTTCTATTCAATGATTCTCACGCCACCTTTATCGGCTGAACTAACGCTCTGAGCGTAGGCACGCAGAGCCTTGCTGACCACGCGGTTGCGCTTTAGTGGCTGCTGTGGGCGCGCTGCCAGTTCCTCATCGCTGAGTTTTACGTTGATGCTGCGCGAAGGAATGTCAATAACAATAATATCGCCGTCCTTAATCTTGCCTATATTGCCACCGTTGGCTGCCTCAGGCGAGATATGGCCGATAGAGAGGCCACTGGTGCCACCCGAGAATCGTCCGTCAGTGATGAGTGCACACTCCTTGCCCAGATGCATACTCTTTATATAAGAGGTGGGATAGAGCATTTCCTGCATGCCGGGGCCACCCTTCGGTCCCTCATGGGTGATGACCACGCAGTCGCCGCTCTTCACCTTGCCGCCCAAGATACCCTCGCAGGCATCTTCCTGCGAGTCGAACACCACGGCAGGTCCTTCGAAGTGCCACAGAGCCTCGTCGACACCAGCCGTCTTCACCACGCATCCGTCTTGTGCGATATTGCCGAAGAGCACAGCCAAGCCGCCATCCTTCGTATAGGCATGCTCCACATCGCGGATGCAGCCGTTGACGCGGTCGGTGTCGAGCGAAGGATAGAGTTCGCTCTGCGACCCCATTTTCGTAGAGAAGCGGTTACCTGGGGCGGAATAGTAGATGCTAGTGGGACTAGTAGAGCTAGTAGAACTAGTGAGACTAGTAATATCGTACGCCTTCATTGCTTCGGCAAGCGTCATGCCGTCAACACGCGGAGCAGAACTATCCACCAAGCCAGCCTTGTTCAGCTCGTTGAGAATGCCCAAAATTCCACCGGCACGTCCACACTCCTGCACACTGTACTTTTGTGTGTTGGGAGCCAGCTTGCACAGGCAGGGAACCTTTCGGCTCAAAGCATCAATATCGCTCATTTTGAAATCAGCACCAGCTTCCTGAGCGACTGCCAGCAGATGAAGCACGGTATTAGTAGAGCCACCCATTGCAATATCGAGTGTCATCGCGTTAAGGAAAGCCTTCCGTGTGGCGATGTTCCGAGGCAAGACGCTCTCATCGCCGTCCTCATAATAGGCAAAGGCGTTTTTCACCACTTGGCGTGCAGCCTTCTTGAACAACTCGATACGGTTGGTGTGTGTGGCAAGAATCGTTCCGTTGCCAGGCAGCGACAGACCGATAGCCTCGGTGAGCGAGTTCATGGAGTTTGCCGTGAACATGCCGCTACACGAACCGCATCCAGGACAGGCGCACGATTCCAGTTCTTTCATATCCTCGTCGCTCACCGACGGGTCGGCACCTTTCACCATCGCCGTAATCAGATCGGCATTCTCGCCGCGCCAGCGACCTGCCTCCATCGGGCCACCGCTGACGAACACCGTAGGGATGTTCAGTCGCATCGAAGCCATCAGCATGCCTGGAGTCACCTTGTCGCAATTCGAGATGCAAATCATCGCATCGGCCTTGTGGGCGTTAACCATATATTCTACAGAGTCGGCGATGATATCTCGTGAAGGCAGCGAATAGAGCATACCGTCGTGTCCCATAGCAATGCCGTCATCAATAGCAATCGTGTTGAACTCAGCGGCATAGCAGCCCATCTTCTCAATCTCTTCACGCACAATCTGTCCAATCTCATGCAAATGAGTATGACCGGGCACAAACTGTGTGAACGAGTTGACAATGGCAATAATGGGCTTGCCAAACTGTTCGTGCTTCATGCCGGTAGCTACCCAAAGGGCTCTGGCTCCGGCCATTCGTCTGCCTTCAGTACAGACGCTGCTTCTTAATTGGTGTTTCATTCTTTATTTTGTATTGGTTGAATCATTTAGTTCCAGCAACTCGCCGTCCAAGTCGGGCAACGGATGCTTAGGGTCTTCCTTCACGCCCAACTTCTTCAGTTCTGCAGCTTTCTGAACAATACTTAGCCGACCGTTCAGGCTCTTCTGAACGTCGTCGTAGTCGGTATGCAACTGCTGAATGTCGCGTCCAATCTTCCCTACCCTCTCTGTAAAGAGCCCGATGCGCGACAACAACTGCTCGGCCAGCGATACGATGCGCTGCTGGTTCTCCGTCTGCCGGTGCTGTCGCCAGGCAATCTGGATCATGCGAAGGATGGCAAAAAGGTTTTGCGTGCTGGATATGAATACTTTCTGGTCGAAGGCTTCCTGCCACAATTTGGGTTCGCGTGCAAGAGCCACTTGCAGAGCGGCTTCATTGGGCACATACATAATCACGAAGTCGATAGCTGTCCTCGGCGGCTGTATATAGCGGCTGTAGTCCTTTGAGACCAGTTCCTTGACGTGCGACCTGAGGCTCTGCACATGACGGTCCAACAATTGCCGCTTCAACTGGTCGTTCGTTTCGTTCACGTAGTCATAGTAGGCCTTGATAGACACTTTTGCATCGATGACCACGTCTTGCCGGTCAGGATAGTGAAGCACCACATCGGGACGCATTTTCTGTCCTGACTCCTCGTTGATGATCACATTGCCGTCGCCGTCCATAATGGTGCCCTGCACGTCATAGTCAATGCCCCGACGAAAGCCCTGTGAATCGAGCAGTTCCTGCAGCACCAGCTCGCCCCAGTCGCCCGCCTGCTTCGAGTCGCCTCGAAGAGCATTGGTCAGTCGGGTGGCCGTCTGATCCATTTTCTCAGCTTGCTCGCCCACCTGCCGCAAGCGTTCGGTCAGCGAGGCAGCTGTGCGTGCCTGCTCCTTGTCGCTTTCGCGAATGGCTTGTTGCAGTTGTTCAAAATTGTCGTTGATAGGTTTTGTGATGGCCTCCAAGCTCTCTTTGTTACGCGCCCTCAGCTGTTCGCTACTTTCAGTCAACAGCCGTGCGGCCAGATTCCTGAACTGCTCTTGAGCCAGTTTCAGCTGTTCCTGAAACTGCTCGTTTCTCAGTTGTGCCTCGCGTGCGGTTTGTTCTTTGTGCAGTTGTGCCTCGCGTGCAATTTGCTCTTTGTGCAGTTGTGCCTCGCGGTCAGCTTGCTCACGCATCTGTTGCAAATCCTCATCGGTTTTCTCGCGCAGCAGGTCAAGCTCTCGCTGCCTCACCTCACACTGCACGCGCAGATCGGCCACTTTTTTCTGCATCCACGCATAAATGGCAGCCGCGCCTATCACAACACCTATTATAATATAGAGTAGCACCATCCGTTTTCTGTTCTAATCGAATATGCGGTTTTCGTCCTCCAGTTCTTCACCCTCGCCGAAGTCATCAGCATCGCCCTGATCATCGGCCGACATTCTGCAGGGGTCGAAGCCCTCAGGGAAGTCGAAATGCTCGTTCTGGTTGTAGTCGAGTGTCTCGTCAGCATATACTTTCTGCATGTAGTAGGCAAAGATGGGCAGTGCCATCGTGGCACCTTGTCCCATAGCCATGCTGTTGAAGTGTATGTCGCGATCGTCGCCGCCCACCCAGCATCCGCTGACCAGTCGCGGCGTAACGCCCATGAACCAAGCGTCAGAGTTCTTATTCGTTGTGCCCGTCTTGCCGCCCATTTCGGCAGTCAGGTTGTAGCGGAAACGCAAGCGTCCGCCCGTACCTCCGTCGACCACAGCCTTCAGCATGTAGAGCATTTTGTGGGCACTATGCTCACTGATCACTTCGTTCATACGCGGTTCGAACTTTGCCACTTCGTTGCCCTCGCTGTCCACTATGCGTGTGACATACAACGGAGCCATTCGGATGCCGTGATTGACAAATGCCGTATAGGCACTCACCATTTCCTGTACGGTGATATCGCAGGGCCCCAAGCAGAGAGCCATTGATGGATGTATCTCAGGGTTGCGAATGCCGTATTCATGCAACAGTTGAACGAAGGCCTCAGGATTCAACCGCGACATCAGATAGGCCGATATCCAGTTGTTCGACTGCTGCAGACCCCATTTCAGGGTGACCATCTCGCCATAATGCGACTTGCTGCCGTTTCGTGGTGTCCAAGGACGGCCAGCTACCATATAGGTCTGCTGTACATTGGGAGCCAGGTCGCAGGGTGTCATTCCGTCTTCCATTGCCAGCGAGTAGAGGAAGGGCTTGATGGTCGACCCCACCTGTCGGCGTCCCTCTGTGGCCATATCGTAGGCGAAGTGCTGGAAGTCGAGTCCTCCCACATAGGCTTTCACATGACCGTTCTGTGGGCACATGCTGAAGAAGCCTGTGCGCAGGAACGACTTCAGGTAGCGTATGGAGTCCATAGGGGTCATCAGTGTGTCTATATCGCCATGATAGCTGAACACTTGCATCTCTGTCTTCTTGTTGAAGGCCGCCAGTATCTGCTCGTCATTATATCCTGCTGCCTTCATGGTGCGATAGCGGTCGCTCTGCCGCATGGCACGGTTCAGGATATCGTTCATCTGCTGGGTAGAGAGGTCGCTGTAAGGGAAGTTCTTCTTCACCTTCCGTCCCTCGTTGAAAGCCGGCTGCAGGAACTTCACCACATGGTCGTAGCAGGCCTGCTCGGCATAGTTCTGCATGCGCGAGTCGACGGTGGTGTATACCTTCAGGCCATCGGTGTACAGGTTGTAGCTGTCGCCGTCGCGTTTTTTGTTCTTATGGCACCAGCCGTACAGCGGATCTTGCTCCCAGGCAATCGAGTCGAGGTGATATTTGATGTAGCCCCACGACGGATAGTCGCTGAGCACGGGCTTCTTTGCCAGCATGTAGCGGCGCAGGAAGTCGCGGAAATAGGTGGCAATGCCGTCCTTATGGTCGTTCACGTGGAAATGCAGTTCCATGGGTTGTGCCGAGCAGCTGTCGAACACTTCCTGTGTGATGTAGCCCTCTTTCAGCATTTGTCCCAGCACCACGTTGCGCCGCGAGCGTGAGCGTTCAGGAAAGCGCACAGGATTGAAGTAGCTGGGATTCTTGCAGAGACCCACCAGCGTGGCACACTCGTTGAGGTTCAGCTCGGAAGGCTCTTTCGAGAAATAAGTGTTGGCAGCCGTCTTGATGCCGACGGCATTGTGCAGAAAGTCGAAGTAGTTCAGATAGAGCGATATGATTTCATCTTTCGTGTAGATACGCTCCAATTCTACGGCTATCACCCACTCGTTGGGCTTCTGCAACAGGCGCTCGAATGAGGAATGGGCCGTTTCGCTGAACAGCTGCTTGGCCAGCTGCTGAGTGATGGTCGATGCGCCGCCTGCCGATTTCTGTCCCAACAGGCCGCGCTTCACGATAGAGCGCATCAGTGCATAGAAGTCTATGCCTGAGTGTTCATAGAAGCGTGCATCCTCGGTTGCCACAAGGGCCTGAATGAGCTCTGTCGGCAGTTTAGAGTAGTCGACCATCACACGGTTCTCCCTGCTCAGGCTCCAAGTGCCTATCAGCTTACCGTCGTCTGAATATACCTGAGTGGCAAAACGGCTGATGGGATTCTGCAGGTCTTCAATGGGCGGACGATATCCGAACCATCCATCTACAATGCCCCAAAAGCCTATTGCTACCGCGATTACGCATGTCAACAACAACGCCCAAAGAACTGTAACCACAGGTTGCCACCACGAACTGCCTAATATCTTTTTCTCCATCTTTATGCGAACTAATATATTGACTTCTAACACTACTTGTTAGAAAGTGCAAAGGTAGTCATTTCGGCTCATATTACCCCCATTTTAAGATTAAAATTCGCTAAGATCGCAAAAAAAAGCCTCTTCGCTATTCCGTCTGCAGTATTTTTTGTACTTTTGCGGCACATTTACCAATACCCCTCCTTATGGACAAGCATAACTTTGTAACCATCGCCGATCTCACTCGCGAGAAAATACTCTATATGATTGAGATGGCACAAGAGTTCGAGCGGCATCCCAACCGCGAACTGCTGAAGGGGAAGGTGGTTGCCACCTTGTTCTTCGAACCGTCCACTCGCACCCGTCTGTCGTTTGAAACTGCCGCCAACCGGCTTGGTGCCCGTGTCATCGGTTTTGCCGATCCGAAAGTAACCAGCGGCACAAAGGGCGAGACGCTGAAGGACACCATCCTGATGGTGGCCAACTATGCCGACGTGATTGTGATGCGCCACTACATCGAGGGGGCTGCCCAGTATGCTTCTGAGGTGAGCCCCGTTCCCATTGTGAATGCCGGCGACGGTGCCCACCAGCATCCCTCGCAGTGCATGCTCGACCTCTACAGCATCTACAAGACGCAGGGCACGCTGGAGAACCTGAACATCTATCTGGTGGGCGACCTGAAATACGGGCGCACCGTTCACTCCCTGCTGATGGCGATGCGCCACTTCAACCCCACATTCCACTTCGTAGCGCCCAAAGAGTTGCAGATGCCGAAGGAGTACAAGCTGTACTGCGACGAACATGGCATCAAATATCAGGAGCACACGGCTTTCAACGAGAAGATCATTGCCGATGCCGACATTCTCTATATGACGCGCGTGCAGAAGGAGCGCTTCAGCGACCTGATGGAATATGAACGGGTGAAGAATGTGTATGTGCTGAACAACGACCTGCTGCGCTTGGCCAAGCCGAACATGAAGATTCTGCATCCGCTGCCTCGCGTCAACGAGATTGCCTACGAGGTTGACGACAATCCCCATGCCTACTACATCCAGCAGGCCGGCAACGGTCTCTTTGCTCGCGAAGCCATTTTCTGCGATGTGCTGGGCATCGGCATCGATGAAGTAAGAAACGACAAAACCATCATCCTATGAACAAGAAAGAACGTCTGGTTGCCGCTATTGAGCAAGGCACCGTCATCGACCACATACCTGCCGCCAAGACCTATCAGGTGGCACAGCTGCTGGGTCTCTTCGAACTGAAGAGTCCTGTCACCATCGGCATCAACTATCCCTCGCTGAAAGTTGGGAACAAGGGCATCATCAAAGTATCCGACAAGTTTTTCACCGACGACGAGATATCACGCCTCTCGGTTGTGGCTCCGAATGTTATTCTGAACATCATTCGCGACTACGAGGTGGTGGAGAAGAAAACGGTGGAAACGCCCAGCGAGATATGCGGCATCGTGCGCTGCAACAACCCGAAGTGCATCACCAACAACGAGCCCATGCAGACGCATTTCCACGTCAGCAACGGTGTGCTCACCTGCCACTACTGCGAAAAGGAACAGGACATAAACAAGGTGGAGCTCGTTTGAGCCCCACCTTTTTCTTGCCTATTGTCTGAACTCCAGTAACTTCTGAACTCCTGAACTCCTGTAGTCCTGTAGTCATCAGTCCTGACTATTCTCAGGACGCAACTGGCGAACCACCTGTCCAGCCTGCCACATTTCCTGATTGCGCATAGCCTCCAGCTCTTTCTCAAGACCGGCACGATAGTCCGGCTTCGAGTTGGCATCAATGCTGATCTGAGCCTCATTGCCAGTCAGCACCGAGTAGTACAGCCACTCCATGACGGGCTTGATAGCATCGTGGAAACGGGGAGCCCAGTCGAGTGCACCGCGCTGGGCAGTGGTAGAACAGTTGGCATACATCCAGTCCATACCCTTAGCGCCAAAGAGCGGGCCAAGACTCTGCGTCAGCTCCTCAACAGTCTCGTTGAATGCCTCCGAGGGTGAGTGTCCGTGCTCACGCAGCACTTCATACTGTGCCAGCAGCAATCCCTGAATGGCACCCATCAGCGAGCCACGCTCACCAGTCAGATCACTGGTAGCCTCGCGCTCAAAGGTGGTCTTGAACAGATAGCCGGCACCAATACCGATACCGAAAGCAATCGTCTTCTCCTCAGCCTTGCCGCTGGCATCCTGATAGACTGCATACGAGCAGTTCAGTCCACGACCCTCGCAGAACATGGTACGCAAACTGGTTCCGCTACCCTTAGGAGCCACCAGGATAACGTCGACATCCTTCGGGGGAACAACACCCGTGCGGTCGCTCCAGTTGATGGCAAAGCCGTGGCTGTAGTAGAGCGTCTTGCCGGGAGTAAGATATTTCTTGATGGTGGGCCACACCTGAATCTGACCGGCATCGGAGAGTAGCATGCACAGGATAGTGCCCTTCTGGGCAGCCTCTTCAATGGAGAACAGCGTCTTGCCGGGCACCCATCCGTCGGCAACTGCCTTCTCGTAGGTCTTGCCCTCGCGCTGGCCAACAATGACGTTGAAGCCGTTGTCGCGCAGGTTGCAGGCCTGTCCGGGGCCCTGAATACCATAGCCTATCACGGCTATCGTCTCGTTCTTCAATACTTCACGTGCTTTCTCGAGTGAGAACTCCTTGCTGGTGACCACTGTTTCAACTACGCCACCAAAATTCATTTCTGCCATAATTGCAATTAATGTTTTAAAATTGATACTATCCCTTTGGCCCTGCCAGCCCTGAACACGAGAGCCGTCGTCTTATGAGTCCAAAACACACTTTACCCGAAAGTGCGACGAGAGACTTTTTTCGAACTGCAAAATTATCAAATTGAAACGATACAGCAAAATATTCTTTCATATTTATACGAATTTAACGTATTTTACTTCCATTTTATAGGTAAAAACACAAAAAACTGTGCAGTTTCTATACAAAATTGAAAAAATTCGACTAACTTTGCAATCCGAATTGACGATTGAATCTTTAACACAACCTAAAAAAGAATGAAACTAAGAATTGCCGTCCTTCCGGGCGACGGAATAGGTCCGGAAATTATGCAACAGGGAGTTGCCGTGCTGAACGCCATTGCACAGAAGTTTGGCCACCAGTTTGAATACGAAGAGGCCATCTGCGGCGCTCACGCCATCGATGCCGTGGGCGACCCCTACCCCGAGTCTACCCATGAAGTGTGCATGCGTGCCGATGCAGTGCTCTTTGCCGCTGTGGGCGACCTGCGTTTCGACAACAACCCCACAGCCAAGGTGCGCCCCGAGCAAGGCCTGCTGGCCATGCGCAAGAAGCTGGGGCTCTTTGCCAACGTGCGCCCTGTGGCCACCTTCGACTGCCTGCTGCACATGTCGCCGCTGAAAGACGAGCTGCTGCGCGGTGCCGACTTCATCGTGATCCGCGAGCTGACGGGAGGCATGTACTTCGGCGAGAAATATCAAGACAACGATCGCGCCTACGACACCGATATCTATACGCGCCCGGAGATAGAGCGCATCCTGAAGGTGGCTTTCGAGACGGCCCAGAAGCGCCGGAAGCACCTCACCGTCGTCGACAAGGCCAACGTGCTGGCCAGCAGCCGCCTGTGGCGACAGATTGCAAAGGAAATGGAACCCCAATATCCTGACGTGAACACCGACTATATGTTCATCGACAACGCCTCGATGCGCGTATTGACAGAGCCCCGTTTCTTCGACGTGATCGTAACCGAGAACACCTTTGGCGACATACTCACCGACGAGACCTCGTGCATCACAGGCTCAATGGGCCTGCAGCCCTCTTCGTCGCTGGGCGAGCACACACCCCTGTTCGAACCCGTTCACGGCTCATGGCCGCAGGCAGCCGGACAGAATCTGGCTAACCCCTTGGCACAGATTCTCTCAGCTGCCATGCTGCTTGAACACTTTGGTCTGAACCGCGAGGGAGCCCTCATCCGTCAGGCCGTCGATGCCTCGCTGGCCGCTGGCGTGCGCACGCCGGAGATACAGGTGGAAGGCGGTGCCCACTATGGCACCCGTGAGGTAGGAGCCTGGATAGTAGACTACATTGCGAAGCAGGCGCTGTAGAGAGAAACGTCTGTATGTCTGTGAAAGCACAAAAACGAAAGAAAATTTTCTTTCGTTTTTGTGCTTACTTATTCGTACCTTTGCACTTCAATTATGCAAACACCTATGGCTTGTTCTCCATAACACACAATTATTCTCGTAAATTCTATGTTCATTTTGCAATATGAGAGTACACGTAATTCAACTTGTTAATACATTCCTGATACAAGTTAATCCTTTCTTCATCCTTTTTCACTGATGCAGTCCATAAAGAGTGCTCAATTACCCTCTTGGCTTTAAGTACTTCTGTTTGGTATTTCCCCAAATCAGAATGGGAAGTGAACTTTCGAGGCTTATAAGAAAAGGGGGCTTTTGATTGAATATTCTCTTGTTCAATATAATCTTTCAAAACTTGTTTCACAAAGTCAACATTGTCTTTACATGTAGAAAGAATGGAATAGTGCTCAGTGTCCTTGTCAAGCAATGCCTTACCAATAGAACTTGTATAATTTGCATGCCTTTGCACATTTTCCTTTTCTTTTTCCAATACTTCGCTTAGAAAAAGGGAAACGGTTTCCAAGTCCAACTCACTCTTTATGAAATCTTCGAATATCATATACTTCCTGTTCATTACTCGTTATTCCCCAAGAATGAAATCCGCTTTAGCGGCAGCATATTCTTGTCGTCGTCACTCATCTTGTCGTAATATTCCTGCCACATTTCAATAAACTCGTCGCCATCAATCAGACGGAGAAACTTGTCACTACCAGAGGCTGCATTACGAGCATCTGCCGAATAAGTGCCACTGGTAACGAACAAAGCAATATCGCCAGCCTTTAACACTCCAGACAAAGCACGAACTTCTGAGGCTCCTATGGCGGTGTCGGGCTTATGCTTTACTTGTACTTTGATGCGTGGTGTTTGTGCGCCCAGCGGGTCTAAGTAGGCAATAATATCAATGCCGCCATCTTTTCCTTTGGGAGCAACAAAAGGAGTATGATACCCCATAGCACGAAGCAAAGCTGCAACTAAGTCTTGAAATTCGTAGGGACTCTTTGAAACGACATAGCGTTTAATGCCCTCTCTGGCATCAGATTCCAACAAATCAAGATTCATAGAGTTGTCTTTTTCAGCGGTCTCGTCCGTTGGTTCATCATCAGGCCCGACTTCAATGTCACGCAGTTTCTTCCATTCCATATATGCGGCTCTTGCCAAGTTCATTACTTCCTCTGGACTTTTCTTTAGAACTTTTTCGCCTTCAGGAGTAATATACCAAGTGCCGTTTTTCTTCACAATGAAGCCTGCCTTCTGATAGTCTATAGAATAGAATTGGAAACTGTTAGTCCAACGAATATACTGCATCTTGCCAGCAGGCTCTCGTTCCCAATCAGTAAGTGAGACATTTTCATTGACGAAAGGATATATCTCTTTTGCAGGGATGCTTCCACCACGACGAACCATCTCTTTCAATACCGCATACAACGTTTTGGTTGCACAGGCTTTTGTTCTGCTAAATTGTTCTTTTGCCATATCTCTTTGTTTTTTATCTATTCCCTTTCGCCCTGTTATGCGTCTTGCACAACATCTGGCAGTTTTCTATATCTGTGCTGCCGCCCTTGCTCCATGCTGTAACGTGGTCGGCATCCATTTCTTCCAGTTTCCAAATGCGCTGGCGGTTGGCATCGTGGCCGATGGCGCAGTAGGGGCAGTTTGATGTTCCCTCGGCTTTGGCTTTGTCGGTCTGCTGCTGATAGACCTTGCGCATGGTGGGCTTGTCGAACAAACGGACATTCAACAGCTTTGTATCTTGACAGCCGCCCAGCACATACTCAAAGATTCCTCGGCGATTTGTCACAAAATCATCGTGCATCAGTTCACGGACTTTTGCCGATAATTCTGTGTGGTCGTATGGCTTTGCATGGAAACGCTCATAGAGTTCGCCCCAATTCAAGCCTTGCATTTCTGGATATACATCGTCGATCTTACTATCAACCCAATCTATAACCGTATTGAAATAAGTCTTTATCTCGTTGATGTTTGTGTCGCGACGGTGAGCACTCATATAGCCAGCCACATTGCCCTTGCTTACCCATTCCAATGCTGTAGCCAAGAACTGCTGACGATTGGCTGGGCCTTTTACATAACTTTCCCAACGTTGAATGTGAGAACTTTGAGAATTGCTAAACTCGGCTTTACAAAGAGTTACAAACTCTCCGCTAAAAATGGCATTCAGTTTCTCTTGTTCATTTAGAGGTATGCCAACTATGTTAATTGTTTCAAACCATTCTTTGATTTCTTCCTCTGCTTTCTCTCCCTCACCTTCACAGATATAGACCAATAGCTCGGTGTTGAGAATCTTGTTTTGCAATCCCTCATTCAGACCGTCAAATATCTGTTCAAGTCCGTTAATCTTTACAGCAAATATTTCATAATGTGTCAGTATTTGATTCTGAAATAGTCAAGGACGGCCTTATACTGGTCTTGCGCCGTCAGGCAGGTGTCGGTCAGGTAGCCGTCGATGTGGCCCCATTCGCGAAGGCCGCGATAGTAGAACATTTTCAGTTCGTCGGTAATGATAAACGGTACGATGCCGCTGTGCAGGCACTCCTTGAACATGATGAGACGCCCCACACGACCGTTGCCGTCCTGGAACGGGTGAATCTTCTCAAAGCGGACGTGCAGGTCAAGGATGTCCTCCAGCGTGTGCTGCGGCATGGCATTATACCACTCCAGGAGCCGCTGCATGCTTTCTTGCACCCGCTCCGGCTCACACGTCTGCTCGCCACCTACTTCATTTGGCAGGCGCTTATAGTCGCCTACGGCAAACCAGTCCTTGCGGCTGTCGCTGGTTCCCGTCTTCAGGATGCCATGCAGCTGCTTAATCAGTTCTTCCGTAAGCGGCTCGTCGGCTTTGTCAATAATCAGGTCGATGCAGCGGAAGTGGTTGACGGTCTCCACGATGTCATTTACATTTACCGCTTCGTCAGCAGTCACACCGATGGTGTTTGTCTCAAAGATATATCGCGTCTGTTCGTGCGTCAGGCGACTGCCTTCTATATGGTTAGAGTTATAGGTCAGGTCTATCTGCGTCTTGTGATAGATGCTGCCCTTCATCTTCATCGCCTTCTGCTCGCGGAGTATGTCAAGCAGAGTTTGTTTATGCTGGTCGTTGTTCATATTACGATTGCTTTTTGCGGATTAGTATTCTTGCGTATTTCTTTGCTGCGGAAGTCACCATCACCCTCCAGATACTGCCATTGCAAATCATCTAAGTTTATCCGTCCATCCCCAGACACGTCCTCGGTCAAAACAAATATCTTGCCGTGCGTTTTGCTCTTGTCTGCGTCGAAGTACGGCTGCCCAGTCTCAAAGAGCGTCGGCTGATACGGCATCTTGTACTTCTTGCTTTCTGGCGCATAACTGGTAGAGATAAGTTTCTTCAAGCCCAGCAGTTCAAAGTTCTGCGCAAAAAACTTGGTAAAGTTGCTCCATTCTGGGTCGTCGCAAGGCAGCAGCACCGTCTTACCACGGAACACATCAGGGTCATACTCCAGATAGGCGTTTATCTCCTTCTGAATATCTTGATATTGCGTATAGAACTCGTCGTTCTTCGCCGTCTTTGCATTTGCTAAGTTCGTATTTGCCATTATCGAATGTCTTAGGATTGAATTTACTGGATGCAAAGTTACTCAATTTTATTGAGTATTCGGCCTGTAACGTACAAAAAATGCTAATTTTTAGGGCTATTTAATGAAAATATAAAATGAAGGCTCTGGTTGACAAGGTGGAAATGATAGTGAAGGCCAACCATGCACCTATGCTATCAGGAGATATTATCTCTAAGAATTTGACTAAGGCAGATGAGATGATGACAAAAGGCGTACCCTTAATGAAGTTCAGGTTAATCATATATCTTAGAACAAACATAGGCTATGGAAATATCTGGATTGCTATTAAATACGACTACAGATATCTATCTGTTTTTCAGGATTTTACTTCTCCCAAAAATTCTTTTTCGTTTGGGAGAAAAACTCCGAGCGTCACGGAGTAATTCTCCGAAAGTCTTGTAGTGTTACTCCGGATGTCGCGAAGCGTTACTCCGGATGTCGCGAAGCGTTACTCCGGAAGGCGCGGAGCATTACTCCAAGAGAGGGGGAGTACTACTCCGAAACGCCTATCTCAGAATGTCAGCACACTTCCTCCAGACGTTTCATCACAGAGGACATGCTTAGCCACACCTACTCACAACAACACCGGCATGCCTAACGTTCGGTATGCCGGTGTCCATTGCACAAAAAGTTTATTTATAATACGGGGGTAAGTGCTTGCCACAGAGGCTTATTCTGCCAGCAGCTTCTTCACCTGCTCGTAGACGTTCTGGCCGGTGTAGCCCAGCTTCTCGTCAAGCACCTTGTAGGGAGCTGAGAAACCGAAGCTCTCCAGACCCCAAACACAGCCGTCGGCACCAACAAGACCTTCGAGGTTGACGGGCAGACCGGCGGTCAAGCCGAACTTCTTCTTGCCTGCAGGCAGCACGCTCTGCTGATATTCCTTCGGCTGGCTGCGGAACAGACCCTCAGAGGGAACACTGACGATGCGCACCTTCACGCCGTCTTCGCGCAGCAACTTGGCACCGGCTTCGAGCGTAGACACCTCGGAACCTGAAGCAAGCATAATCACGTCGTAGTCTTCGTCGGATCCAGCCACAACGTAGGCACCCTTCGTAGCTTGGCTGTAGTCGTTGCCCTCGGGCAGCATGTCGATGTTCTGGCGAGAGAAGATAAGGGCCGTGGGCGTGTCGACGTTCTCCATAGCCATGCGCCAGCAGACGGTGGTCTCCTCGGCATCAGCTGGACGGACAACCAATACGCTGTTTTTGCCGTGGTGGTTCTTCAGCTTCTCCATCAGGCGAATCTGTGCCTCCTGTTCAACAGGCTCGTGGGTTGGACCGTCCTCGCCTACACGGAAGGCATCGTGAGTCCAGATGAACTTCACAGGCAGCTCCATCAGGGCAGCCATGCGCACAGCCGGCTTCATATAGTCGCTGAACACAAAGAACGTGCCGCAAGCAGGAATCACGCCGCCATGCAGAGCCATACCGATGCAGCAGCAAGCCATCGTCAGCTCAGCCACACCAGCCTCGAAGAAAGCACCGCTGAAGTCGCCGCGCACCAGGTCGTGGGTCTTCTTCAGGAAGCCGTTGGTGTTATCGCTGTTCGACAGGTCGGCCGAGGCGCAGATCATGTTGGGCACCTGCTCAGCCAGCTGACCGAGAACGGCTGCCGAAGCACTGCGTGTAGCCGAGCCGGGCTTCTGCTCAACCTTGCTCCAGTCAATCTTGGGAGCACGGCCGCTGAACCACTCTTCCAGCTGCTTGGCCTGTTCAGGATGCCCCTTGGCCCACTCGGCCTTCTCGGCATAGCGCTCGGCCACAATCTTCTTCAGTTCCTCACGGCGACGGGCATAGAGTTCCTGCACCTCGGGGAATATCTGGAAGGGATTCTCAGGATCGGCACCCAGGTTCTTCATGGTCTGCACGTAGTTGTCGCCACCGAGGGGAGCGCCATGAGTGGCACAGTTGCTCTCGTAGCTGGAACCGTCGGCCTTGCGGGCACCCTTACCCATGACGCAGTGGCCGATGATCAGGCTGGGACGCTCTTTTTCGGCCTGTGCCTTCTTGATGGCCTCGCGAATCTGGTCGACATCGTTGCCGTCGATTTTCTGCACATACCAGCCCCAGGCTTCATACTTCTTGGCAGTGTCCTCGCTGGTCACCACCTCGGTCTTCGTAGAGAGCTGAATGTCGTTGGCATCGTAGAACATGATGAGGTTGTCGAGTCCCAGATTGCCTGCAATACGGCCTGCGCCCTGCGAAATTTCTTCCTGCACGCCGCCGTCGGAAATATAGGCATAGATGGTCTGGTTCATCACGTTGCCCAGTCGAGCCTTTAGGAACTTGGCTGCAATGGCAGCACCCACAGCGAAGGTGTGGCCCTGACCGAGCGGTCCTGAGGTATTCTCAATGCCGCGCTCAATCTCGCGCTCGGGGTGACCGGGAGTAACCGAACCCCACTGGCGCAGATTCTTCAGGTCGTCAAGGGAGAACTTGCCGATAAGGGCCAGCTGAGAGTAGAGCATCGGAGCCATGTGGCCGGGATCGAGGAAAAAGCGGTCTCGACCTTCCCATGCTGGGTTCTCGGGATCGTAGACCAGGAACTCGCTGTAGAGCGTGTTGATGAAATCAGCACCACCCATAGCACCGCCGGGATGACCCGACTTAGCTTTCTCAACCATAGAGGCAGCCAGAATACGAATGTTGTCGGCCGCTCTGTTCATCACTTTGTTGTCGTTCATAATTTTAGTTATAATTTAAAATTTAGGTTATGAGTATTTGCTTTTTTGACATAAATCAAGTGCAAAGATAACGATAAATTTTGAAACGGCAAGCATTTGCCGAAAAAAACTGCCAAATGCAACATCTTGGCGGTCGTTTAAAACAAGAATAGTCAGTCTTGGCAAGTCGAAGGTTCAGTGCTGATAGACCGTGGGATCGTCGATGCCTGCCTCGGCCAGTGCTTCACGACGCTCCATACAGGTGCCGCAGCGTCCGCAATGAACGTTGCCTCCCTTATAGCAGCTCCACGTCTGAGCGTAGTCAATGCCCAGTTGCTTGCCGCGACGGGCAATGTCGGCCTTCGTCATGTTGACATAGGGTGAAAGAAGCGTCACGCCAACATAGGTGCCCGTTCGTGCTGCTTCGCTGAAGGCATCGACAAACGCTTGCCGGCAGTCGGGATAAATGGCATGGTCGCCGCCATGATTGGCCATCATGACATGCTGCAAGCCTGCCGACTCGGCCATACCCACAGCGATGGAGAGCATGATGCCGTTGCGGAAAGGAACCACCGTAGACTGCATGTTCGCATCATCGTAGTTGCCCTCGGGAATGGCATCGGCACCCTGCAGCAACGAACTCTTGAAATGCTCGGCCATAAAGTGCAGGGGAATGACCACATGGCGAATGCCAAGTTGCTCACAATGATAACGGGCAAAGGGAATCTCACGGGCATTGTGGTTGCTGCCATAATCGAACGAGACAGCCAGCGCTATACGATCCTTGTAGTCGTAGAGCAAGGTGACGGAATCCATGCCGCCACTCAGAATCAATACAGTATCTTTCATAATGGGCACAAAGGTACAAAATAAAACTGAATAATGTACAGACATGGGAAAAAGTTTTGTCGGAACAGTTTTTTTTCGTACCTTTGCACCAATTTTAATAATAATAGGAAAAACAAGCAATGATTACAGTAACCAATCTGGCTATTCAATTTGGTAAGAAGGTTCTTTACAAGGACGTGAACCTCAAGTTTACAGGAAACAACATCTACGGGGTAATCGGTGCTAACGGTGCCGGCAAGTCTACCCTGCTGCGCGCCATCAGCGGCGAACTGGAAGCCAACAAGGGAACCATCGAGATGGGCCCCGGCGAGCGCCTCTCGGTGCTAGAGCAGGACCACTTCAAATATGACGAATTCACGGTGATGGACACCGTGCTGATGGGCCACCAGCCACTGTGGAAGAACATGAAGGAGCGCGAAGCCCTGTATGCCAAGGAAGAAATGACCGAAGAGGACGGAACAAAGGCTGCCGATCTGGAAATGGCCTTTGCCGAGATGAACGGATGGGAGGCTGAGAGCGAGGCCGCACAGCTGCTGCAGAACCTTGGCATCAAAGAAGATATACACTATGCACAGATGGCCACCATATCGAATAATGAAAAGGTGCGCGTAATGCTGGCCAAAGCTCTGTTCGGGCACCCCGACAATTTGCTGCTCGACGAGCCCACTAACGACCTGGATCTGGACACTGTGCAGTGGCTGGAGGAATACCTGAGCTCGCTGGAACAGTGCGTGCTGGTGGTAAGCCACGACCGCCACTTCCTCGATGCCGTCAGCACACAGACTGTCGATATCGACTTCGGCAAAGTGACGCTCTTCTCAGGCAACTACTCGTTCTGGTACGAATCCAGTCAGCTGGCCCTGCGTCAGGCTCAGAACCAGAAGATGAAAGCCGAAGAAAAACGCAAGCAGCTGGAGGAGTTCATACGCCGCTTCTCGGCCAACGTGGCGAAGTCGAAGCAGACCACATCGCGCAAAAAAATGCTGGAGAAGCTGAACGTGGAGGAAATCACGCCCTCAACGCGCAAATACCCAGGCATCATCTTCCAGATGGAGCGCGAGCCGGGCACCCAGATCCTGGAAGTGGAAGGACTGAAGGCCGTGGATGCCGACGGAACGGTGCTCTTCGACAACGTGAACTTCACCATCGAGAAAGGACAGAAAACGGTGTTCCTCTCGCATAACCCCAAGGCCATGACTGCCCTCTTCGAGATCATCAACGGCAACCGCGAACCGCAGGCCGGCACCTACAAATGGGGCGTGACGATCACAACAGCCTATCTGCCACTCGACAACACCGAGTTCTTCCAGTCGGAAATGAACCTCGTAGACTGGCTGTCGCAATACGGAGCAGGCAACGAAGTGCTGATGAAGTCGTACCTAGGACGCATGCTCTTCCGCGAGGAGGACGTGCTGAAACACGTGAATGTACTGTCAGGTGGTGAGAAGATGCGTTGCATGATAGCCCGTATGCAGCTGAAGAATGCCAACTGCCTGATTCTTGACACGCCCACGAACCATCTGGATCTGGAATCTATCCAAGCCTTCAACAACAACCTGGTGCAGTTCAAGGGCAACATTCTCTTTGCTTCGCACGACCACGAGTTCATTCAGACCGTGGCCGACCGCATCATAGAGCTCACGCCGAAGGGCACCATCGACAAACTGATGCAATACGACGACTACATCTACGACGAGCAAATCAAGGAGCAGAAGGCACGCATGTATGCATAAATCAGGCATGGCATAGTTTTTGCTAAACATTCAGTAACAAAAAAATTGACAATTATGGCAGAAGAAAAGAATATCAATGAGGAAGAAGAGCTGAAAACTGACGAAGTGGCAGCCGAAGCCGAAAATGACGAAGTGACAGAAAACGAGCAGTCGCAGCCCGAAGAAGAAGCAGCCCCTGCAGAGGAAAAAGACCCGCTGGAGCTTGCCAATGAGCAGATTGCCGACCTGAAGGACAAATATCTGCGCCAAGTGGCTGAGTTCGACAACTATCGCAAGCGCACACTGAAAGAGCGCGCCGAACTGATTCTGAACGGCGGAGAGAAGGTGATCACTACCCTACTGCCCGTGCTCGACGACATGGAGCGTGCCCTGCAAAGCGGCGAAAAGACCGACGACCCACAAGTGCTGCGCGAAGGCATGGAGCTCATCTACCACAAGCTGGTGAAAGTGCTGGAGGGGCACGGTGTGAGCAAGATTGACACGCAGGATGCCGACTTCGACACCGACATTCATGAGGCCGTAGCAATGGTTCCGGGCATGGGCGACGACAAAAAAGGCAAAGTGATTGACTGCCTGTCGGCCGGCTATAAACTCAACGACAAAGTGATACGCCACGCCAAGGTGGCCGTGGGACAGTAACAGTAATAGTGAAAAGTGAATAATGGCACAAAAAAGAGACTACTACGAGGTACTGGGCGTAGCGAAGACAGCCTCGGAAGACGAGATTAAAAAGGCATACCGAAAAATTGCCATCAAATATCACCCTGACCGCAATCCCGGTGACAAAGAGGCTGAGGAGAAGTTCAAGGAAGCCGCAGAGGCCTACGACGTGCTGCACGACCCACAGAAACGACAGCAGTACGATCAGTTCGGCTTCAACGGGCCAATGGGCGGAAACGGCTTCGGCGGCTTCGGCGGCGCATCGATGAACATGGATGACATCTTCTCAATGTTCGGCGACATCTTCGGAGGTCACGGATTCGGAGGCTTCAGCGGTAGCGGAGGACGCGCACGGGCTCAACAGCAGCGCGGCGGCGACCTGCGCCTGAAGGTTCGCTTAACGCTGGAAGAAATCAACAAGGGTGTCACAAAGAAATTCAAGGTGCGCAAGGACATAGAGTGCGCACACTGTCACGGCAGCGGTGCCGAGGCTGGCAGCGGCAAAGAGACCTGCCCTACCTGTCACGGCAGCGGCGTGATCACACATACCACGCAGAGCATCTTCGGGATGATGCAGACTCAGGGCGTATGCCCGACATGTCACGGTCAGGGCGAAGTGATCAAGAACAAATGCCATGAATGCGGAGGCACCGGCGTGGTAAAAGGCGAAGAGGTTGTAGAAATCAAAATTCCTGCAGGCGTAGCCGAAGGCATGGTGGTCAACGTGCCGGGCAAAGGCAATGCAGGCCCCAACAACGGCATTAGCGGTGACATACAGGTATTCATCGAGGAAGAACCAAGCGAAACTTTTATCAGAGACGGTAACGATCTGATTTACAATCTGCTATTAGACTTCCCAACAGCAGCTCTTGGCGGTGAGATAGAGATACCGACCATCGAAGGAACCAAACTGAAAGTGAAGATTGAGAACGGCACACAGCCTGGCAAAACACTGCGCCTGCGCGGAAAAGGTCTGCCCACCGTACAGGGCTATGGAAGCGGTCGCGGCGACTTGGTGGTCAACATCAGCGTCTACGTGCCAAAAACGCTTTCGCGCGACGAGAAGCAGGCACTGGAGAACTTCCGCAACAGCGACAACTTCAAGGGTGACAAGCAGACACGCGACTCCATCTTCCAGCGATTCAAAAACTACTTCAGTTAAGAATTTAAATCTGATTTTAAATTTAGTTCAATATGACATACAGCGAAGTAACCGATTATCTGTTCAGTCAGGTGCCCAGCTACGAGAGCCAAGGTGCCTCAGGCTACAAAGAAGGGCTCGACACTACACTGAAGCTGGATGAGCACTTCGACCATCCGCATGAGTATTTCCGCTCTATCCATATTGCAGGCACTAACGGCAAAGGATCTGTATCGCACAGCATTGCTGCCCTGCTGCAGGTGTTCGGCTATCGCGTAGGACTCTACACATCGCCCCATTTGGTAGACTTCACCGAGCGCATCAGGGTCAACGGAATACCCATTCCGCAAGATTACGTGGTGGAATTTGTGGAAAAAGAAAAAGACTTCCTGGAAACACTGAAGCCTTCGTTCTTTGAAATCACAACAGCAATGGCATTCAAGTATTTCAAGGAAATGGAAGTCGACATCGCGGTCATCGAAGTGGGACTGGGCGGACGGCTAGACTGCACGAACATCATCACCCCCATCGTGTGTGCCATCACTAATATCTCGCTCGACCACACACAACTGCTGGGCAACTCATTGGAGCAGATTGCCATGGAGAAAGGCGGTATCATCAAGGCAGGCATCCCTGTCGTCATCGGTGAGGCTACGCCCGAGACGCGCCCTGTCTTCGAGCAATTGGCCGAGGCAGTAAAGGCACCTATCTACTTTGCAGAGGATGAAGGCGAACGGGAAATCATTTCAGCAGAGCCGCTGCCCAACGGACACATACTCTACAAGGCACACCATCTAGCCGACTTCGAAGGCGAGCTGGGCGGCCTCTATCAGGAGAAGAACACCAACACGGTGATGGCTATCATGCACCGACTGATGGACAGCGGCTACATCAGCGAGTCGTACTCACCAGAAAACCAGAAGAAAATACAGGCAGAGATGAACCGCGCCCTGCAGCACGTCAGTGAGATTACCGGACTGAAAGGACGCTGGCAGACCATACACCGCCACCCCACAGTGGTATGCGACACGGGTCACAACGTGGCCGGGTGGGACTATATCAGCCGACAACTGGCAACTGTAAAATGCAAAACTATGCGAATCATCTTCGGCGTTGTGGAAGACAAAGATGTATACGGAATGATGGCACTGCTGCCCAAAGATGCCGTCTACTACTTCACAAAGCCAAGTTCGAAGCGCGGATTCCCCGAGACCTCGCTGCAGGTGTTCGGTGAGCAGTTCGGACTGACAGGAAAAGCCTATCCAACAGTGGCCCAAGCTTATTTCGAAGCACAGACAGATGCCGGTCCTGACGACTTCATCTTTGT
This sequence comes from Prevotella sp., assembly GCA_017458225.1. Classification (GTDB taxonomy): domain Bacteria; phylum Bacteroidota; class Bacteroidia; order Bacteroidales; family Bacteroidaceae; genus Prevotella. The sequence goes on from JAFTFX010000034.1 coordinate 37,512, forward strand.
GGGAGGCAGCAGCTATGTGGTGGCCGACTTCCTGAAATCGCGAAACTGACCAATTGACAGACTTTTCTGCCGACGAAAAACAATTAGGTGTTTTTAACACCAATTTTATGCCGATATGTTTGCACATGTCGGCTTTTTTTTGTTCCTTTGCAGAAGTTACAGTAACTAAAAACATTTTTAATTATGACAAACACAACAGAAAATGCGAATCTGTGTGGTTTGAAGCGCGAAGACTTTCAAACCACGATTAATGGCAAAAAGACCGATCTCTACATTCTGCGCAACCGCAAGGGTTACGAGGTAGCCATCACCAATTACGGCGGTGCCATCTGCGCCATCATGGTGCCCGACAAGAACGGTCAGGTAGCCAATGTCATTCAAGGACACGATAACATCCAGTCGGTCATTAACTCGCCAGAGCCATTCCTCTCTACCCTCATCGGCCGCTATGGCAACCGCATCTGCAAGGGTTTGTTCACGCTGAACGGCAAGGAATATCAGCTGGCCATCAACAATGGCCCCAACGCTCTGCACGGAGGTCCCACAGGTTTCCACGCCCGTGTATGGGATGCCAAGCAGATGGGTCCGCGTGCACTTGCTCTGCACCGCATTTCTTCATACGGTGAGGAAGGCTTCACAGGCGAAGTTGACATCACTGTAGAGTTCACCTTTACCGACCAGAACGAGTTGGTGCTAGAATATCTGGCTACGACAAACAAGAAAACCATCGTAAACTTCACTCACCACGGTTTCTTCTGTTTGGCAGGAACAGCCGCTCCCACCCCGACTATCGACGACCTGATGTGCGAAATCAACGCCGACTTCTATATCCCCATCGACGACACCTCTATTCCTACGGGTGAAATCCGCAAGGTGGCAGGCACACCGTTCGACTTCCGCACAGCTAAGCCTGTAGGGCAGGACATCGATGCCGACGACGAGCAGATCAAGAACGGTGCAGGCTATGACCACTGCTTCGTGCTGAACAAGAAAGAAGAGGGCGAGCTGAGCTTTGCAGCCAAGATTACAGAGCCCAACAGCGGCCGCACGATGGAAGTCTACACCACAGAGCCAGGCGTGCAGGTGTACAGCGACAACTGGGCCGACGGCTACAAAGGCTATCACGGTGCCACATTCGGTCGCCGCTCAGCCATCTGCTTCGAGTGTCAGCACTTCCCCGATACGCCCAACCGTCCCTACTTCCCCAGTGTGGTGCTGAACCCCGGTCAGCGCTATAAGCAGAAGACGGTCTATCGATTCGGAATTGTTGAATAGTAATTTGAGAATTGAGATTTCATTGATAGACTCGACAACAGACTAAAAAATCAATAAAATAAAACGAACAACAATGACACAAGTAAAGAACAATAGCAACATTATTGCTATTATCACCATGTGCTTCATCTTCGCGATGATTAGCTTTGTGACCAATATGGGTGCTCCCTTCGGCAACATTTGGGGCTACTCTTATCCTTTTGCCAAGGCATGGGGTAATTTGATGAACTTTGCTGCTTACCTGTTCATGGGAATCCCTGCAGGCAAGATGCTTATCAAATACGGTTATAAAAAGACCGCCCTCATCGCACTGGTCGTCGGAATCGTAGGTCTTGCACTACAGTATCTGTCAAGCATTGCAGGTGCCGGCACATTTGTCTTCACCTACGACGAGATTCCTGTGGCTCTCAACCTGCTTATTTATCTGCTGGGTGCTTTCATCTGCGGCTTCTGCGTCTGCATGCTGAACACTGTGGTAAACCCCATGCTGAACCTGCTGGGTGGCGGCGGCAACCGTGGTAACCAGTTCATTCAGATTGGCGGCACACTGAACTCGCTCACTGCTACACTTACTCCTATGCTGACAGGCATCCTCGTTGGTACTGTTACAGAGAACACCAGCATGAGCGACGTATCACCCCTGCTGTTCATCGGCATGGCCGTGTTTGCAGTTTCTTTCTTCATCATCATGGGTGTAAGTATTCCTGAACCCACTTTGGGCAAGGAACAGCCGAAGTATGAACACAGCCCACTGGCTTTCCGTCACTGTCTGCTGGGAGTCATCGCCATTTTCTTCTATGTTGGTATAGAGATTGGTATCCCCATGCACTTACAGTTCTATGTCACTGACCTCGGCTTCGAAGGCTCTGCAGCCGTCGGCGGTGTGATTGCAGGTATCTACTGGATTCTGATGATGGTGGGCCGCTTCACGTCGAGCCTCATTTCCGGCAAGGTTTCTACCGCCCTTCAGATGACTGTTGTTTCGAGCGTAGCTATCTGCCTGTTGCTCATCGCCATCTTCATGCCTGAGAGCAGCACCGCTGTCTATGACGGCCATGACATTCCTGTGAAGGCTTTCTTCATTGCAGCTTGCGGACTTTGCACATCAATCATGTGGGGTGGCATCTTCAACCTCTCGGTTGAGGGACTTGGCAAGTACACAGAGGCAGCTTCCGGCATCTTCATGACGATGGTTGTTGGCGGTGGCATCATGCCGCTCATTCAGCAGAGTATTGCCAGCAGTGCAGGCAACATCGCCTCTTACTGGCTCATCATCGCCATGCTCGCCTACATTCTGTTCTACGCCACTGTAGGTTGCAAGAACGTGAACAAGGACATCAAAGTCGACTAATACAAACCTATTTATTAACATAAACCTCAAAACAAAAGTATTATGATTGATATCGAATTCGTAAGAAGCCGCTTCATCAAGCACTTCGATGGTAAGACTGGTAACGTCTACACTTCTCCTGGTCGCATCAACTTGATTGGTGAGCACACCGACTATAACGGTGGTTTCGTATTCCCCGGCGCAGTGGATAAGGGCGTGACCGCCGAAATGCGTGCCAACGGTACGGAAGATACCGTGATGGCTTACGCTATCGACCTGAAAGACCGCGTGGACTTCAAGTTGAACGATCCTGCAGGCCCCAAGGCCTCTTGGGCTCGCTACATTTATGGCATTGCTCTGGAGATGAAGAAGCTGGGCGTTCCCGTGAAGGGCTTCAATATTGCTTTCGCCGGCGACGTTCCCCTCGGTGCCGGTATGTCTTCAAGCGCTGCTATGGAGAGCTGCTTTGCCTGCGGCCTGAACGACATCTTCGGTGAGAACAAGGTTTCTCAGTGGGATATGGTGCTGGCCGGTCAGGCTACTGAGCACAACTACTGCGGCGTGAACTGTGGCATCATGGACCAGTTTGCTTCTGTCTTCGGCAAGGCAGGCTGTCTGATGCGTCTCGATTGCCGTAGCCGTGAGTTCGAATACTTCCCCTTCAAGCCCGATGGCTATCGCCTCGTGCTGCTTGACTCAGTGGTGAAGCACCAGCTGGCAGGCTCGCCCTACAACGACCGTCGCAACAGCTGCGAGAACGTGGTGAAGCACATTCAGGCCAAGCATCCCGAAGGCAAGTTCGAGACCCTGCGCGACTGCACATGGGAACAGCTTGAAGAGGTGAAGGCTGAAGTTGGCGAAGAGGACTACAAGCGCGCTAAGTTCGTGCTGGGCGAGAAAGACCGCGTGCTGGCTGTCTGCGACGCTCTGAACGAAGGCGACTATGAGAAGGTCGGTGAAATGATGTACAAGACCCACGAGGGTCTGTCGAAGGACTACGAGGTAAGCTGTGAGGAACTCGACTTCCTGAACGACATCGCCAAGGAGAATGGCGTGACCGGTTCTCGCATCATGGGTGGTGGCTTCGGTGGCTGCACCATCAACCTAGTTCGCAACGACCTGTACAAGAAGTTCATTGAGGATGCCAAGAAGCGCTTCAACGAGAAGTATGGCCACGAGCCCAAAGTCTACGATGTAGTTATTGGCGACGGCTCGCGCAAGCTCTGCTAATCGAAGTATTATCAAAAACGAAATCTTCAAAAATCTTTCACAAACAGTGTTAGATTTTTGAAGATTTTTTTGTGTCAGAATGAGATCTGACTTAGTTAGAACACCGTCAGAATTTCAGCACGATACTGCCGCGAGGCTCCAGATGAAGGAGCGTCTGAGCATCACGTTGCAAGGTGAGCGAATATTTCTCACCCATCAGCAAGTCGGTAGCCTTATAGTTCTTTTCCGTGATTCCCATGTAGTCGAACGCATGAGCAGGGATGGTCAGCAGCATGTCGACAGGCGTATCGTCAAAGTTCGCAACGACGAGGATTGTGTCCTTACCATGATGACGCATAAAAGCATACTGCCGCTGATAGCGCCCACACTGAGCATACATCAGATCGAACGACAGCCCCTCAGTGACGGCTTTTTCTTTCAAAGCAATGTTCAAGACCTTATTATATAAATTACTTAACTGCTGTTCGTCCTCAGTCAGCGTACCCTCGGCAGCACGGCAGAGCGTCACGGGCGACCAATAGTCGAAGATGGTGGTGCGGCCGTCGCGTCCACTGAAGCCCTCAGCATCCATTCCACGCTCGCCGTACTCCTGCCCAGCATAAAGCATGAAGGGGTTCGACTGCAACAAGGCGTTCACCACAAGAGCCGGAACGGCCTTCCGCCCGATGGATGCTCCGCTCACAAGCATTCCTTCACTATTGCTGCAACCCTCGCCTGCAAAGAAATCGCTGCAGACGCGCTGCTCGTCGTGATTCTCAAGGAAGTAGAGCATATGCTGGCGGATATCGTCTGTTTGCTGCCAAGCCCATGTGATTGCATCGGCCGTGCGACGATGACAAATGACGTCGCGCATCGCATCATACATGCCCACTTTGTCGTAGAGATAGTCAAAGCCTGATGCCAAATAGTGACGGTATTCGTTTGGATTGTACACCTCGCCGATGAAGATAATGTCTGGATATTGCTCCTTCACCTTCTGCGTAGCATAGGCCCAGAAAGCGGCAGGCACCATCTCAGCCATATCGCAGCGGAAGCCGTCGATGCCCTTTGCTGCCCAAAACAGCAAAATGTCAGTCATCTTCTGCCAAGTAGAGAAGAGTGAATGCTGAGTGGTGAGCGGTGAGAGTGAAGATGGTGTCTGGCCAGCATAGTAATCAACGCCATAGTTCAACTTCACAGTCTCATACCAGTCGTTCTGTCCAGGTGCATTGTTAAAGCAGTCGTTACCTGTAGCTTTGGCAGGCATTTCCTCGTAGGGTTCCTTCTCACCGTGATACAGGTCGAAGTAAGGCGTGAAAGCCTGTCCTGGGCAGTAGTAGAAATTGTTACGCTCAGGATTGAAGCCTTGTGTGTTGTCGTCGTCTTCGCCCAAATCGCGCACACCCTCGGGTTTGCAGATGCTCTTGTATTGACGTGCCACATGGTTAGGAACGAAATCAATAATGACTTTCAATCCTGCGCGGTGGGTGCGGCTGACAAGCTTCTCGAACTCCTCCATGCGTTTCGGCACATTCACAGCCAAGTCGGGATCGACATCATAATAGTCTGTGATGGCATAAGGCGAGCCTGCCCTACCCTTCACCACAGCCGGATGCTGCGTGGGGATGCCATACTTAGAATAGTCGGTCACAGTGGCGTGGCGAATAACCCCTGTATACCACACGTGGGTGATGCCCTTCTCACGAATCTGCTTCAGCACCGACGGTGTGAAAGCATTAAACTTGCCACAGCCATTCTCTTCGATGGTGCCAAAAGGTTTACGCGCCTGACGGGTATTCCCATACAAGCGCGTAAAGATTTGGTAAACGGTGAATTTATTGGATTCCATGAGCCGAGACTGTGTTGTTGATCTTTGCAATCATGCCTTGCAGAGCCTTGCCTGGTCCGCACTCAGTGAAATCGTCGGCACCATCGGCAATCATCGACTGCACGCACTGTGTCCAGCGCACTGAACTTGTCAGCTGAGCAATCAGGTTTTGCTTGATCTCAGCAGCATCGGTATGAGGCTTGCCGTCCACGTTCTGATAGACGGGGCACATCGGAGTCTTGAACTCGGTCTTTTCAATAGCAGCCTGCAGTTCGTCCTTGGCAGGCTGCATCAGGGGCGAGTGGAATGCGCCGCCCACCTTCAGTGGCAGGGCACGCTTGGCACCGGCAGCCTTCAGCTGTTCGCAAGCCTCGTTGATGGCTTCCACGTTACCGCTGATAACCAGCTGACCGGGGTTGTTATAGTTGGCACACACCACCACATGGCCTTCGCGGTTGATGCCTGCGCAAATCTCCTCCACCTTCTCGTCGGGCAGGCCGATGATGGCAGCCATCGTTGAAGGCTGAGCCTCGCAGGCCTTCTGCATGGCCATGGCACGGGCATACACCAGTTTCAAGCCGTCTTCAAACGAAAGAGCCCCGGCAGCTACAAGGGCAGAGAACTCGCCCAGTGAGTGACCGGCAGTCATCTGGGGCTGGAATGCCTCGCCCATGCAGATGGCCGAGATAACCGAGTGCAGGAATACGGCAGGCTGTGTCACCTTTGTCTGCTTCAGGTCGTCGTCGGTACCCTCGAACATGATATCAGTGATTCTGTAACCCAGAATCTCATTAGCTTTCTCAAACAATTCTTTTGCTGTGGGATTGTTGTCGTAGAGGTCCTTACCCATTCCTACGAACTGTGCTCCCTGTCCAGGGAATACAAATGCTTTCATTTTTCTTACAAGTGTTTAAAATAAATAAATGCGGCTGCAAAGGTACAGTTTTTTCGTGATACGTGCAACTTTTTAGTGCCTAAAACACTATTTTCATTTTTTAAATCAAGTGATGAGCCATAATTCGGAAATAATATGTAACTTTGTGGCTGCTAAAAGAAAACGAGATGGCAAAGGACAAAATAGCATACGTCTGTTCCAACTGCGGACAGGAATCGGCCAAATGGATTGGCAAGTGTCCAGCATGCGGACAATGGAACACTTTCAAGGAAATCAAGGTAGCAGCCGACAATGCACGGCAGACAGCCACTACGGCAGCAGCCAAAGTGGGACACGAACTGCGCAACAACAAAGCCATGCGGCTGAGCGACATCTCCAGTCATGATGATCCGCGTATCGACATGCACGACCAAGAGCTGAACCGTGTGCTTGGCGGTGGCTTGGTGCCAGGCAGCATTGTGCTGTTAGGCGGCGAACCCGGCATCGGCAAATCGACACTGTCACTACAGACGATGCTGAGATTGCCTGAAAAGCATATACTATATGTAAGCGGTGAGGAGAGTGCCCATCAGCTGAAGATGCGTGCCGAGCGCATTCCCCACGAGGAGAACGACAACTTCCTGATTTTGTGCGAGAACTCGCTGGAGAACATTTTCAACCACATCAAGGAAGAAAAGCCCGATCTGTTGGTCATCGACTCCATACAGACGATTGCCACTGAAGATGTTGAGTCGTCAGCCGGCTCTATCGCCCAAGTACGTGAATGTGCCTCATCGCTGCTCCGCTTTGCAAAGACAAGCGGTGTGCCCGTCATTCTGATTGGACACATCACGAAGGAAGGAACGCTGGCTGGTCCTAAAATTCTGGAACACATCGTAGACACAGTGATTCAGTTTGAAGGCGACCAACACTACATGTACCGCATTCTGAGAAGTATCAAAAACCGTTTTGGAAGCACGTCTGAATTAGGTATTTACGAAATGCAGCAAAACGGTCTCCGACAAGTGTCGAACCCCTCTGAGCTACTGCTTACCGATCGTGAAGACAACCTTTCGGGCATTGCCATTTCGAGCGCCATAGAAGGTGTTCGTCCTTTCTTGGTTGAGACCCAGGCACTGGTGTCGAGTGCCGCCTACGGAACCCCTCAGCGAACGGCTACAGGCTTCGACCAACGCCGTCTGAACATGCTGTTAGCCGTACTGGAAAAGCGAGTGGGATTCAAACTGATGCAGAAGGATGTGTTCCTGAATATTGCCGGAGGCTTGCGTGTTACCGATTTGGCTATGGACCTCTCCGTCATTGCCGCCGTACTTTCCAGCAATGTCGACACGCCCATTGAGAGTGGATGGTGTATGGCTGGAGAAGTGGGTCTCAGTGGCGAGGTGCGCCCTGTGAGCCGCATAGAGCAGCGCATTGCCGAAGCCGAAAAGCTGGGATTCCAACACATCATCATCCCTCGCTATAACCTGCAGGGCATCAATCCCAAGAAATACTCCATCGAGCTCCATCCTGTCAGAAAGGTTGAGGAAGCCTTGAGAGCACTGTTTGGCTGAGAGAAAGCGTCAAACGGCTCCAAGAGTTTGATGCAAACGCTACGAGAGTTGATGCAAACGCCCCAAGGGTTTAATGCAAATACTCCAAGAGAAAACGTCACCTCCTACAATAAATTGTGGGAAATGAACGTTATTGTTACTGATGAAGTGTTTCACCAAACGTCTGATTCTTACCTTTGCCCTGTTGGCTACCTGCATGGCAATGTGGTCACAATCGTTCACGCTGAAAGGAAAAGTGAGCGATGGCGATGGTAATGCATTGGAACTGGCCACCGTGAGTTGTCTGGAACAAGGCAAAGTGACGATGACCAACCTGAAGGGCGAATACTCCATGCAGTTGCATTCGGCCGACTCCGTCGTAATCAAGTTCTCCATGGTGGGCTATAAGACGAAAACGAAGGTGCTGAAGAACCCGCGAACGACCCAAACTATCCAAATCACCCTGCAACCAATGGACGAACTGGGCGAGGTGGTGGTTACTGAGAGGCGCAAGCAGACCAGTCAGATGGAGCAGCTGGATCTGAAAGATGCCAAGTCGTCGCCCTCAGCCAGCGGCAATGCCGTTGAAGAGCTGATTCAGCAGCAGGCCGGTGTTTCCTCTCATAACGAGTTGTCGTCGCAATACAACGTTCGAGGCGGTTCGTTCGATGAGAATTCTGTATATATAAATAATGTGGAGGTCTATCGTCCGCTGCTCATCCGAAGCGGACAGCAAGAAGGCTTGTCAGTCATCAATCCCGATATGGTGGAACGGGTCAGTTTCTCCAGCGGCGGATTCCCTGCCAAGTATGGCGACAAGATGTCGTCAGCACTCGATATCACCTACAAACGGCCGAAGAAGTTTGAGGCATCGGCTATGGGTTCCCTGTTGGGCGGAAGTGCCTATGTGGGCATGAGCAACAAGAAATTCTCGATGAGTCACGGCGTGCGCTACAAGACCAACCGCTACCTGTTGGGGTCTTTAGAAACTACAGGAGAGTATCGGCCAAACTTCCTTGATTATCAAACGAATATAACCTATGAGCCCAACCGCCGGTGGACTTTCAACTTCATCGGAAACATCTCAGAGAACCACTATAACTTCAAGCCGATAGATCGCAACACATCGTTTGGAACGCTGACCGATGTAAAGTCGTTCAAAGTGTATTTCGACGGTCAGGAGAAAGACGTGTTCCGCACATTCTTCGGAACAGCCAGCATCACGCGCCATCTGGGCGACTCCACCCACGTGCGCCTGCTGTGGTCAGCTTTCCGCACCAAAGAGAAGGAATGCTACGACATTCAAGGACAATACTGGCTCGACGAGACCCAATCGACGGAAAATCTGGGCGTGGGCACCTATATGGAACATGCACGCAACTATCTCACCGCTAACGTGCAGAGCCTGAAACTGATGGTTGAAAAGAAACTGAAGCGTCACGACATTGAGGGTGCTCTGACCATCAAATGGGAACACATCAAAGAACAGAACCGCGAATGGGAAATGCGCGATTCCAGCGGCTACTCTGTTCCCCACAAGGAAGACCGCTTGGACCTTATCTACACACTGGCCTCCAAAAACGACATCAGTTCGCGCCGCTATGAAGGCTATCTGCAGGACGTTGTGAAATGGGCGACAGGCGCTGCCGACGATGAAACAGCGACTTTTTACACACTGACCTATGGCTTAAGATTCTCCCATTGGACCTTCAGCCGCGAGACAACCGTTTCGCCCCGTGCTTCTCTGGCCATCGTTCCTGCATGGAACAACGACCTGACTTTCCGTTTTGCCACAGGCCTTTACTATCAGGCACCGTTCTATAAAGAGTTCAGAGACACCACCTCGCAGGTGAACAACGTGACCGTTGCCACGCTGAACAACAAGATCAAGAGCCAGCGCTCGCTGCAGTTCATTGCAGCTGCCGACTATCGCTTCCGCATGATCAACAGGCCGTTCAAGTTCACTGCCGAAGCCTACTACAAAGCCTTGTCGAACATTATTCCCTATAACGTGCAGAACGTGAAGGTGACCTACTACGGGCAGAATCTCACTTCAGGACACTCTATGGGCCTCGACCTGAAGCTCTTCGGCGAGTTTGTGCCTGGCACCGACTCTTGGATCACCTTCTCGCTGATGCGGAGTCGACAGAAGTTTAACGGCCAGTGGGTGCCGATGCCTACCGACCAGCGCTATGCCATCAATCTTCACTTCACCGACTACTTCCCTGGAACCACCCGATGGAAGATGACCCTGCGACTGGCCTATGCTGACGGCCTGCCTTTTGGCGCTCCCCACCGAGGACTCGAACAACAGAACTTCCGCGCGCCGGCCTACAAACGCGCCGATATCGGTATGAGCTATCTGGCATACAAAAACGAAAGACCGTCAACCTACAACCTCAAGAACGTATGGGTGGGACTTGACTGTCTGAACTTGTTTGGCATTTCGAACGTCAACTCCTACTACTGGGTGACCGATGTCACTAATCGTCAGTGGGCCGTCCCCAATTATCTGACGGGAAGAATGATTAACGGCAAAGTGATTGTAGAGTTTTAATGCTAAAATTTTGGTATAATGGAAATAATTCGTATCTTTGCACCCGTTATACCTTATTTATAAGCAGACGCTAAACAGAAAAATATTGAATATTCAAATTTAAACCATTATGAAGATTTCACACATTGAGCACTTGGGCATTGCTGTCCAGAGCATCGAAGAAAGCCTGCCGTTCTTTCAGGACGTGCTGGGGCTGGAGTGTTATGCAACCGAAGTTGTAGAGGACCAGAAGGTGAAGACAGCCTTCCTGCGCTGTGGCGAAGTAAAGCTGGAGCTGCTAGAGCCGACAAGCCCCGAGAGCACCATTCAGAAGTGGCTCGACAAAGGCAACAAGGGTGTACACCATGTAGCATTCTGCATCGAAGACGGCGTTGCCAACGCTTTGGCTGAAGTCAGCGAGAAGGGTGTCCGCCTTATCGACCAGGCTCCTCGCAAGGGTGCCGAAGGTCTGAACATCGCTTTCCTGCATCCGAAGTCAACTGCAGGCGTGCTGACCGAACTGTGCGAGCATCCTGAGTAAAAAGGCTGGAATAACGACATCACGTAAAAACGAAACAACGTAATAACGAAAGAAATAAACAATGTCAAAACAATTAGAAAAGATTAAGCAGCTCATCGAGAAGCGCGAACAAGCCCGTCTCGGTGGTGGTGAGAAAGCCATTCAGAAGCAGCATGAGCGTGGCAAATACACGGCCCGCGAGCGTATTGAAATGCTCCTCGACGAGGGCTCGTTCGAGGAATACGACATGTTCAAGGAACACCGTTGCCACAACTTCGGTATGGAGAAGAAGCAGTTCCCGGGCGACGGTGTGGTTGCCGGTAGCGGAACCATCGAAGGCCGTCTGGTCTTCGTGTTCGCACAAGACTTCACCGTACATGCCGGCTCGCTCTCTGAGACCATGAGCCAGAAGATCTGTAAGGTGATGGATATGGCCATGAAGATGGGAGCCCCCGTCATCGGCATCAACGACTCGGGTGGTGCCCGTATTCAGGAAGGCATCAACGCTCTGGCCGGCTATGCCGAGATCTTCGAGCGCAACATTTTGGCTTCAGGTGTTATTCCGCAGATTAGCGGCATCTTCGGTCCTTGCGCAGGTGGCGCTGTATACAGCCCTGCACTGACCGACTTCACGCTGATGATGGAAGGCACCAGCTATATGTTCCTCACTGGCCCGAAAGTGGTGAAGACCGTTACGGGCGAGGACATTGACCAGGAACACCTGGGCGGTGCATCAGTACACGCCACGAAGAGCGGTGTCACCCACTTCACGGCAAAGACTGAGGAGGAAGGCATCCAGATGCTGAAAACGCTGCTGTCGTATATTCCTTCGAACAACATGGAGGTGGCTCCTCGCAAGAAGTGCGACGACCCCATCAACCGCATGGAAGATGCGCTGAACGAGATTATTCCTGAGAACCCCAACGAGGCCTACGACATGTACAAGGTCATCGCCGCAATCACCGACAACGGTGAGTTCTTCGAGGTGCAGCCTAAGTTTGCCAAGAACATCATCGTGGGCTTTGCCCGTTTCAACGGTCAAAGCGTAGGTATCGTGGCCAACCAGCCCTCTTGCTATGCTGGTGTGCTCGACGTGAATGCTTCGCGCAAGGGTGCCCGCTTCGTCCGTTTCTGCGATGCCTTCAATATCCCCATCGTTTCGCTGGTCGACGTTCCCGGCTTCCTGCCCGGTACAGGTCAGGAGTACAACGCCGTCATCCTGCACGGAGCTCAGCTGCTCTACGCCTATGGTGAGGCCACAGTGCCCAAGATCACCGTTACACTGCGCAAGTCGTATGGTGGTTCTCACATCGTGATGGGCTCGAAGCAGCTGCACACCGACCTGAACTATGCATGGCCTTCGGCTGAGATCGCCGTGATGGGTGCCAGTGGTGCTGCCGCCGTTCTCTATGCCAAGGAGGCTAAGGCTAAGAAAGAAGCAGGCGAGGACGTGAAGGCCTTCATCGCCGAAAAGGAAGACGAGTACAACGAGCTCTTCGCCAATCCTTATCAGGCAGCCAAGTACGGCTATATCGACGATGTCATCGAGCCGCGCAACACGCGCTTCCGCATCTGCCGTGCTCTGGCACAGCTCGCCACCAAGCGCGATGCCCTGCCTGCCAAGAAACATGGTAACATTCCGATGTAATAGCCGAAATATCGAGATATTGAAACATTGAAATATCGAGATATCGAAATAACGAAATATCGAAAAAATATGAAGAACGAAGTTTATGCTGCCATAGCAATGGCTCTGCATGAGCATCTGGGAAACAACGTTCACGACGTGGAGCCCGGCATCATCACGATTGCCGAGCATCCCACGCAGTGGAACGGCTATGCTCAGACCATGACAGCTCACCCGTAAATCTAAAGACAATGAAAGAATACAAGTATACCATTAACGGTACGAAATATGAGGTTGCCGTTGGCGACATCGAAGAGAACATCGTGACCGTAACCGTGAACGGCGAAGACTTCAAAGTGGAAATGGAGAAGCCCGCCGAGCCAGAGAAGAAGAAGCCCGTGCTGGGCAAGCCTACTACTGCCGCTGCAGTGTCCGATGCTTCTCCATCGGACAACAAGGCTGCCGTCAATAAGAACAATGCCATCAAGGCTCCGCTGCCTGGTGTCATCACCGACATCAAGGTGGCCGTGGGCGACGAAGTACAGGTGGGTGACACCGTCGTTGTGCTCGAAGCTATGAAGATGGCCAACAACCTGCAGGCTGAAAAGGCAGGCAAAGTGACTGCCATCTGCGTGAAGATCGGCGAGAGCGTGATGGAAGACGATGCTCTGGTCGTGATTGAGTAACCACTTGAACAGAGCCTCTAAACATTTCGACCTTGAACAGAACCTCTATATTGAGGGCGACAATCTTGAGGCGTTAAAACTGCTTCGGCAGGATTATCGCGACAAGGTCAAGCTCATCTATATTGATCCGCCCTACAACACCGGCCATCAATTTGTCTATTCCGACAAATTCACGAGTCAGCAATGGGGTTCTATGATGCTCCATCGTCTCGAAGCAGCGCGAGAACTGCTGAGCGACGATGGAGCCATCTTCATTTCCATCGACCAGCACGAAATGATCCGTCTCGTCGGCATCTGCGACGAAGTGTTCGGAAGCGTCAACCGTGTGGCCATCATCTCAGTTATTAACAATCTGAAAGGCCGCTCCGACAATGCTTTCTTTGCCACCTGCCACGAGTTTCTACTCGTCTACGCAAAAGCTGTTGACAAGCTGTCAATCACAGGATTCCCGTTGAGCGACGATGAAGTCAACGACGAATACGACCAGCAAGACGAAATAGGCCGTTACAAACTGATAGGATTCAGGAAGACCGGCAGAGCGTGGAAGCGCGAAGAGCGTCCCAACATGTTCTACCCTGTACTGTTCAAGAATCAACAGTTCAGCACTCTCCCACCCCACGAGCTGGTTCAACTCTACGACGAGCAGCGCGGCACGTTCAACGATGCCTATTTGCTGGCCCTCACGGAACGCTGCCAACGACAAGGATTTCAGGTCATTTGGCCAAAGAACGAGCAAGGAGTCTATGGCAGATGGCGCTGGGGCATTGAGACTTTCCTTGCCCAAAAGGACAGTCATTTGGCCCTGAATGCCGCAGGAACGCTGTGCACCAAGATGCGAGCCACACTGGAAAACGGGCAGTTGCGGATGAAAGCCGCAAAGACCGTGTGGTATAAGCCCGACTATGACACGGGCAGTGCCGCCCGACAACTGGCAACGCTGATGGGACGGGCCGACCTGTTTGAGAATCCGAAATCGCTCACGTTCATCGCCGATATCATAAAGATTGCCACTCGCAAAGACAGCATCGTACTCGACTTCTTCTCCGGTTCGTCGACGACAGCCCACGCGGTGATGCAGCAGAATGCCGAAGATGGCGGATGTCGCAAATTCATCATGGTGCAACGCCCAGACCCTACAGCCACAGGGAGTGCTGCCCGTCAGGCAGGCTATCACACCATCTGCGAGATTGGCGAAGAACGTATTCGTCGAAGCGGTCAGCTAATTCTGGCCAAACAGAAAGAACGAGGTGACACTCAGCTTATCAACACCGTCTTTCGCATTGAGAAACTTCCACAATCGCATTGAGAAACTTTTACAATCACACTGAAATACTAACAGGATTGCAATGAAATTCTGACAGAATTGCAGTGAGATTCCTAAACGAACAGACAGGAACACAAATGACAAAGAAACGAACAGCAGTCATAGGCGGAGGCGCTGCTGGCTTTTTTGCAGCCATCAATCTGAAAGAGATGATGCCCGAGATGGAGGTCACCATCCTGGAAGGCGGCAGCAAAGTACTTCGCAAGGTGGAAATCTCAGGCGGCGGACGCTGCAACTGCACGAATACCTTTGCCGACGTGAAAGACCTCTCGGCGGTCTATCCTCGTGGCCATCGGCTGATGAAACGGCTGTTCAAGGGCTTCAACCAGCGTGATGCCTACGAATGGTTCGAGCGTCACGGCGTGCGACTGACCATTCAAGACGACCAATGCGTGTTTCCCTTTTCGCAAGATTCGCACACCATCATCAACCTCTTTTTGGCAGAAGCCGGCAAACGGGGCATCACGATTGAAACAGGCCGGAAAATCAATTCACTGAACGAACTCGACGATTTCGATTTCATCATCGTCACGACAGGCGGAAGCCCCAAAGCGGAAAACTTGCAATGGCTTCAGCATGAAATAGTTAAGCCCGTTCCTTCACTTTTCACTTTCACTATTAAAGATGCGTCTTTACACAATCTTATGGGCACTGTCGTCGAAGATGCCAGCGTGCATTTTCCTGGCACTAAATTGCGTAGCAGCGGCCCACTGCTCATCACTCATTGGGGTATGAGCGGCCCCGCAATTCTGAAGCTATCCAGCTATGGTGCCCGCCTGCTGGCCGACAATCACTATCATCTTCCATTGAGCGTGAACTGGACGAATAGCACCGAGGCAAACGTGAAGGAAGAGCTCTGCAACATCATGCAACAGCACGCGCAGAAACAGATTACAACCATTCGTCCTTTAGGGCTCCCCACCCGTCTTTGGCAATATGTCGCCGAAAAGAGTCTGGGCGAGCGATCGGCCTATCGCTGGAAGGATCTGAATCAGAAAGAACTGAACCGACTTGTGAACACACTGACCAACGACAACTATCAGATAGCCGGCCGCGCAGCTTTCAAAGAAGAGTTTGTTACCTGTGGCGGCATTTCACTATCAGCAGTGAACCCCTCCACTTTGGAAAGCAAGACCCGACCCAACATTTTCTTCGCCGGCGAAGTGCTTGATATTGACGGAGTGACTGGCGGTTTCAACTTCCAAGCAGCCTGGACAACAGCTTACACCGTAGCGACTGCCATCAAAAACAAGCTATAATTTTTGCAAGAAATGCATGCATTTAGGCATCATTTCAAAAAAAATGCGTACATTTGCACGCAAAACGTATATGCGAACACGATATTCGCAATACAAAGAAAAAGAACCAAGACAAGTGTAAGCACATGACGGAGAAGCTGCATTTCACGACAGAAGAACGCGAACAATCCCTCAAGCTCTATACCGAACTCAGGGAACTGATTGCCGACAACATAGAGGCAGACGACGAAGAAAAACTGCGCACCCATCTGCTGAAAGCCATCGAGGAAGGACAGGTGCATCGCGACACGTTCGACCTGAACCCCATCCTGACGGCTCTTCAGACGGCCAAGCTCATTGTAGAGGAAATTGGTCTGCGCCGCGATGCCGTGATGGCCGTCATGTTGCGCCCCAGCGTTGAGCAGGGGTTCTTGAGTCTCGACGACATTGAGAAAGACTATGGCCAGTCCGTAGCACGCATTCTGCACGGCTTGGAGCGCATTCAGGAACTCTACCGCAAGAATCCCGTCATTGAGAGCGAGAACTTCCGCAACCTGTTGTTGTCGTTTGCCGAGGACATGCGCGTCATTCTCATCATGATTGCCGACCGCGTGAACTTGATGCGGCAGATACGCGACACCACGAATCAGCAAGCCCAAACCGAGGTCAGCCAAGAGGCCGCCTATCTCTATGCGCCCCTGGCCCATAAGCTGGGTCTCTACAAGCTGAAGAGCGAACTGGAAGACCTCTCGCTGAAATACCTGGAACACGATGCCTACTATCACATCAAGGAAAAGCTGAATGCCACCAAGCAGGCACGCGATGCCTATATCGAGAACTTCATCGGCCCCATTGAGCAGAAGCTGAAGGCGGCTGGCCTAAAGTTCCACATGAAAGGGCGCACAAAGTCCATCCACAGCATCTGGCAGAAGATGAAGAAACAGAAGTGCGAGTTCGAAGGTGTCTACGACCTCTTTGCCATCCGCATCATCATCGACTGTCCGCCAGAGAAGGAGAAGCAGAGCTGCTGGCAGACCTTCGCCATCATCACCGACATGTACACTTCGAACCCCAAGCGCATGCGCGACTGGCTCTCAGTGCCTAAGTCAAACGGCTATGAGAGCCTGCACATCACCGTGCTGGGTCCTGAGAAGAAATGGGTGGAAGTGCAGATTCGCACCGAGCGAATGGACGAGATAGCCGAGCGCGGCGTGGCTGCCCACTGGCGCTACAAGGGTGTGAAGGCCGAAGGCGGCATGGACGACTGGCTGGCCAGCATCCGCCAGATGCTGGAGAACGCCTCGGAGGGTCTGGAAGGCATGGATCAGTTCAAGATGGAGCTACAGGGCGAAGAGATCTACGTCTTCACGCCCAAGGGCGACCTGCTGAAGTTCCCCAAGGGAGCCACCGTGCTCGACATGGCCTACCACATCCACTCGAAGGTGGGAAGCGCCTGCACAGGTGCCAAGATAAACGGCAAGATCGTCACCTTCCGACAGGAGCTCAGTTCGGGCGACCAAGTGGAAATCATCACCTCGGCCAATCAGAAGCCCAAGCAGGAATGGCTCAGCATCGTCAAGACCTCGCGCGCCAAGGCGAAGATTCGCCTGGCTCTGAAAGAGACGCAGCAGAAAGAGGCCTTGATGGTGAAGGAGATGCTGGAACGCAAGTTCAAAAACAAGAAGATTGAGCAGGACGAGAGCCTAATGATGCGCACCATGAAGAAGCTGGGCTACAAGGAAGCCAGCGACTTCTACCGCGACATTGCCAGCGAGGCACTCGATGTGAGCACCATCATCGACAAATACTTGGAACTGCAGCAAGGCGAGAAGGTGGTGACGGGCGACAATCTGGCACGCTCGGCTGAAGAGTTCGTGCTGGAAGAACACCTGCCTGCCAAGACCACCCAGAACGACGACGTGCTGGTCATCGACAAGAACCTGAAAGGCATTGACTACCAGTTGGCACACTGCTGCAACCCCATCTATGGCGACGAGGTGTTTGGCTTCGTAACGGCAGGCGGCGGCATCAAGATTCACCGCTGCGACTGTCCCAATGCGCCTGAGATGCGCCGCCGCTTCGGCTATCGCATCGTACGTGCCAAATGGAGCGGCAAGGGCTCGTCGCAATACAGCATCACACTGCGCGTCATCGGCATCGACGACCTGGGCATCGTGAACAACCTGACCAGCATCATCTCGAAAGACGAGAAACTGGTTCTGCGCTCTATCAACATCGACTCGAACGACGGTCTGTTCCGTGGCAACCTGGTCATCATGATCAACGACAACACCCGGCTGGAGTCGCTCATCAAGAAGCTGCGCACCGTCAAGGGCGTGAAGCAGGTGGAGAGAATCTAAGAGTGCAGCAGGAGTATAGAATTTAGACTTAAAATACAATGCAAAAAACTAAAATTGTGACTTTCGGTGAACTGCTGTTGCGCTTTTCAAAAGCCGACCACCAACGCCTCACACAGGGCGACATGTTCACCAGCAAATACGGGGGCAGTGAGGCCAACGTAGCCGTTTCGCTCGCCACCCTCGGCGACAACGTAGAGTATATCACCCGACTGCCCGACAATGCCATCGGGCATGCTGCTGCACAAAGCCTGATGCAGCTGGGTGTCGACACCCATCGCGTGCTCTATGGAGGCAACCGCATAGGCACCTACTATCTGGAACCAGCCGCCGGCATGCGCGCCTCGAAGGTCATCTACGACCGCAACGGTTCGGCCTATTCAGAACTGACACCCGGCATGATTCCCTGGCGCGAGATTCTGAAAGATGCCGATGTGCTGCACGTGTCGGGCATCACAGCTGCCATCTCGCAGAATGCCGCCGAGGCCACCTTCGAAGCCCTCGACATTGCCGACGAGCTGGGCATCAAGATTTCCTTCGACATCAACTACCGCAAGAACCTTTGGAAATACGGAGCCGACGCGCGCAAAACACTGAAGCAGATGCTTTTACGCTGCGATATGATGTTCGGCGATGCCATCGAGTTCGAGTGGATCTGCGAGCGCAAGCAGCCTCCCTTCACGGCTACCGACTCTCACTTCGAGATGCAGATGGACGAATATCGTGCGTGGTTCGACGACCTGCACCGCGAGTTCCCACGCTGTCAGCGCTGGCTGATGGGCATGCGCAACATGGTAGCCTCCAGCCATCACACGCTCACCGCCCTGCTCTGGACCAACGGCACCCTGCTACAGGCCCCCATCATGGACATTCCCGATGTGGTAGACCCCGTCGGCGTGGGCGATGCCTTCATGGCCGGCCTGCTCCACTCCATCTACGCCTTCCCCGGCGACGAGCAGATGGCCCTCGACTACTCGCTGGCAGCCTCAGCACTGAAGAACACCATCCCTGGCGACTTTAACCTGGCTACCGACGAAGAAATCATGGCCGTGGTGCAACACCGATACAACACCGCCTCGCTCTACAAGGTTACTATCTGACCTCCTTATCTGTAGTTGGAAGTATCATCTCGTCCACCTTACAGCTATTTAATTGTATATCAGAACGTTAATTCTCCCAAAAATTTATTTTTGTTTGGGAGAAAAACTCCGGACGTCCCGGAGTAATTCTCCGAAAGGCATGGAGTAATTCTCCGAATATCCCGGAGTGTTACTCCAAGCGTCTTGGAGTGATTCTCCGAAAGTTCCGGAGCATTACTCCGAATGACTTGGACATATTTCTGCCTCATACACCTATTTTTATGTTATAGTGGCAAAGGCTCTATCCAGATTGTCCTAACAAGATGTGGAGTTTCATTATCCCAATGGTCGGTTGCCATAATTCTTACTTCGACAGGTCGTGGCGGACGACCGCAAAAGATGGCCGGTGTCAGGTATATTTCTGTCTTGTCATCCGATGCTGTTAATGAGGCAACTACTTCAGTGTCTCCATCTTTCCATACTGCACAGAATTGTGTTTCTGGCAAGAATTGATGATTTCCAATTACTATCAACGAATCAAGTAGCAATAAAGTATCTTCTCTTTCTTCATTGAATCCTTTTGTTCCAAGTTGTTGCGTACTCCTAAGATATTCCAAGAATGTAAGTCTTTGTTTGGGAGCTTTTCGTGCAGCAAACACTTTCTGAACATTACGATTCTTTCTTAACTCAGTAAGGTTGACAGCCCTAAACGATTGTTTTGCCGAAGTCCAATGAATAGTCTCGCAATCTTTGAATCTCAACCTTTTTCGTACAGGTTTGCCCCCAATGAATATTTTCCCATATCCATTGACATAAGCCACTTCATACCAATCTGCCAAAACTGGCGTAATTACCATACTGAGCAAAAGTCCGCAAAGGACTACTTTCACTTTGTATCCCATAAATAACGTGGTGTTTTTAGTCTTACAAGTATATTGACAATATCAAACAATGTGGCTGTAAGGAGAATATCATAGACTTCACCTATCAGCGCATAAGTTACTACGCAAAGAATGCTGAGATATGTCGAGAAACCAATCCACGAACACATGGCCACAAGTGCTCTTTTCGCTGCTCGTTGCCACTTCATACCGAGGCTGGCTTGGTTGGTCAGTGCTTCGCTGAGTTTCTGCCTACTTAGAATAAGATAGCTAAAGACAAAGAAAGATGCAAATAATAATAGGCCAACAAGTATAGACATTCTGTGATGGCCCGCCATCAGTGCTTGATAAGCATTGAAATTGATAGTTGCTCCCGACAAGTCGCCTCAGTATGTACTATGAATATCATCATCCACAAACGAGCCAATTACGATATATTTGTCTTTAGTGGATATAAGCCCATGATTCAACATATTTATACAGTCGCTCAAATCTGTCCACGCAACATTACCGTCATCTGTAACAGGGGCCTTTGGAGCAAAATCAATGTTTAGAACAATACTGCGGCGTGCTAAACACATACCATCCAAATAAATCGGGCCATCATTCAATCAAGACCTTATATGCCACGATGCAGTCCGTTTCTGCAATGCGCTTATGAACGTAGGTCGTGCCTTTGGCTATTCCTTGCAGCCCACCTTCCACGATACGTGCTACAACTCCGTCGGCAAACACAAAACTGTCACCGTTCTCACACACCAGCGGTTCACCGCCTGCTTGCAGATGCAGCACCTCCGGCTGTAGCCTGTAATAGACGAACTGCCCCATCTTTGTCATCACATCGAGGGCGTTGCTTGTCAGCCCCATTACGAACCAGTTGTAGCGACGGTTATATCCATAGCCGTTCGACTGCAACGTGAGCATACTGCCCATCTGCATATACCATCCGTATGTCATCGTGTCGAAGCCATACGTGAAGTAGTTGTCATACCCCGTATAGGTCTTGTCTTCGTTGAATGTCAGCAGTTCATAGTAGCCTGCCTCTGCATCTCCCCACAGCCAACCGCCCACAAGACTCCCTTCGTTTGCAGGCAAGTCACTCCTATCAACGAACGTGATGCTGTCGATCTGCTCTATCGCC
>JAFTFX010000045.1 GCA_017458225.1 Prevotella sp.
CCATTCGTTGGCGGTTTTGACAAACTAATTCTTCCTTAAAGTGAAATCTACTTGCAGTCCGCCATCGTCGGCTGTTCTAACTGCGATTTGTCCCCCATGCAACAGGACGGCATTCTTTACGATAGCAAGTCCGAGACCTGTGCCTCCAAGAGCGCGACTGCGACTTTTGTCAATGCGATAGAAACGTTCGAAGATGCGCGGTAGATGTCCCTCAGGCACACCTATGCCATTGTCGCGGAAAGTGAAAGTCCAATAAGAGCCTTTATCTTCGGCAAATACTTCTATCGTTGTACCTTCACCGGCATAGTTGTACGCATTGTCAAAAAGATTGCGGAAAATACTGTAGACAAGCGACCAGTTACCTTGGATGCAGATGTTTTCTGGCAGGTAGTTGAGGATTGTCATCTGTTTTGTTTCTGCTTCTAACTTGGTTTCCTCTATGATGTCGGCCACGATTTCCGACACATCCACACGCTCTATCGCCAGCACCTCTGGAGCGAAGTCCATGCGGTTCAGCGTGGAAATGTCTTGCAGCAGAGCAGTCAGTCGGTGGGCCTGAGCATTGGTGCGCTGGATGAACTTCAACTTCGTCTCGTCCGTGAGACCTGGATTATTGAGGATGGTGTCGGTATAGCCGAGAATGCTGGCCACGGGAGTCTTCAGTTCGTGGGCGATATTCTGTGTCAGCTGACGACGCATCTCACCCTGCTTAGCCAACTGCTCGCGACTGATGCGATCGTCCATCCGCTTGGCATAGCGGTATAGCATCCAACCCAACACTAGCATCACCACAAAGGAGAAAATGAGCAGATGCCAGTCGCTCACTTCGTCGAAGGGCTGTAGGAAGTGTTTGTCGTAGTCTTCGAACAGGATGAAGATGATGGCATAGACGAGAAAGATTCCCATCACACAGGCCCACATCCGTTTTCCTTCACTCAATTTCTTCATCCCTTCATTCTTTCATTTTTCGAAACAGTACCCAAACCCTTGTCGAGTTAGAATACACGATGCGTAGTTGCCCAACTTCTTGCGCAGTCGGGTGATGTTGACATCCACTGTACGCTCGGTTACAATCACATCGTCTGGCCACACGCTTTCAAGCAGTTCCTGACGGGTGAAGACCTGTCCTCGATGGCTCAGCAATAGTGTCAACAGGTCGAACTCCGTGCGGGTGAGTTCTACCGCATCGTTGTCAATCGTAAACGTCTTGCTGCTTTGGTCAACCGCCAATCCTTCATATTGCAACAGTTTTGTCTGGGGCTGGTTTCGCTTCAGCACAGCACTTACCCTCGCCACCACCTCACGCACAGAAAAGGGTTTCGTCACGTAGTCATCGGCTCCGAGACCGAAGCCCTGCAGCGTGTCGTCCTCTGTGTCTTTGGCCGTAATAAATATAATAGGTATATACGCCGTCTGCTCGTCACCTTTCAGCCGCCGTGCCAGTTCAAAGCCCGACAGGCCAGGCATCATCACGTCGAGCAAAAGCAAATCGTAATGTCCAATACCTTTACTAATGGCCTCTTCAGCCGAATAGGCCACATCAGCATCGTAGCCTGTCGAAGTCAGGTTGAATCGCAGTATCTCACATAAGTCCTGCTCATCATCCACTATCAGTATTCTCTTCTTGCCCATTACTTAAAAGTCACTCTGTTGGCAATTTTGTTTTTCTTCACCCACGTCTCATATCTGTCATAGAGTGTCTGCGGCTGGTCGTTGTACCAACCATAGCCGTTACGTCGCTCATAGCCTATCTCCTGCAGGCTGCGCTTGGGCTGTCCGTCGCGATCACAAAAGAATGGTTCGCCTTTCTCCAGATCGTAATAACGTGCCCACAGAGGCTTGGCAGCACTATCCTCCACCAAGCGAATGTCCGACTTGCCATCGGCCTTGTATTTCTCCAGTCGGAATCCTGTTATCTTGTGCTCGTCGAACCATTTCATGGCACCATTGACAGCACGGACGATGCGCTCGTCGGGCTTGGGAATCTGCATCAACAGGAACGTCAGGTTAGCACTCTCCTGCGTACAGAACGACGGCAGTTCGTAGGCCCTGGCCTTGGCGGGCAGCAGCGTCTCGCGATCGTGCTGCTGACACCACACCGTAGGTTCACCATTGACCACGATTTGCGTAGCGAGAATACAGTCGATGCCCTTGTCGAACGCCTTGGCTGTCCGCTCCCGCATTTGGTCATCAACAAGTCCGTTGTTATAAGGCTCAACGTCCTTTATCACGTCACGGAACACCTTGAGCACATTGACAATGGCATTGTCGTTGTAGGTGATGTGCACCTGATACTGGCGGTTCTTCGGCCAGAACTGGGGCCATCCACCATTGTCATATTGTCCGCTGAGCAGAAACTCCATCGCCTTGCGGAAGGCATCGCGATAGCGAACATCTTTCGTCTGCTGATAGAGCCGTGCCAGAAACACCATCTGCATCGTCGTGGCCTTGTTGTCGATAGTAGAATCGTCGAGGCGCGTCTTCTGCAGTTTCACGCTGTCCTGCTGTTCCGCCGTCAGCGGCATCACCATATTAACATTCTTGGGCCACCCGCCAGTATCACGCTGATACAGCAATAACTGGTCACCTACCCTGCGTGCCTCTTCCGTCTGGAAGTAGATGCTGTCTTTCCGTTGCAACACTTCATTGTTCGACTTCGTCTGCGCTAGAATGTTCAGGCTACCGCTCAATGACATAATAGTCAGCATTAGAACGAATTGGATTGTTCTCATTTTCTTTATACTAAACGTTCACGAGTGCAAAGGTACGAATAATCTGTGAGAATTATGCTATCCTAACTTGATTTTTTGTCGCGTCAGAACAACAGACAGGAGCATCGAGAGGACGAGGACACCGAAGATGACGGCTAGGCTGACGGGTGTGGGCACTTCTATGTGGGGCATGTTGAGCTTGAAGCCCAGCAACGAGCCGAATGCGTTGATGTACTCGTTCATCGCTAACAGCATCTTTATGCCAACGAAGATAAGGATGACGCCGAGACCGTACTTCAGATATGTAAAGTATTTGGCAATAGCTGCTAGCGCGAAGTAGAGGGCACGGAGGCCGAGGATGGCGAAGATGTTAGAAGTAAGTACAATGAACGGGTCGCGGCTGACAGAGAAGACTGCGGGGATGCTGTCCACGGCAAAGGCAACGTCGGTTGTCTCAATGAAAAGCAGGGCAACGAAGAGCGGCGTGGCCATGCGCTTTCCGCTTTCGATGATAAAAAAGCGGTCGCCGTGCATCGTGTCCGTCACAGGATAGACTTTCCGAAACCAGCGCACAATGATATTTTGCGAGGGATCAGTTTGCTCATTATCATCGTGCATAAACATCTTTCCTCCCGTATAGAGCAGGAACAACCCGAACAAACCCAGCACCCACTCGAACTGCTCGACCATTGCTGCGCCGGCGAAGATAAAGATGCTTCTAAGCACTAGTGCGCCGAAAATGCCCCAGAAGAGTACTTCATGCTGATACTTCCGCTCAATGCCGAAGAACGAGAAGAGCATGAGGAACACAAAGAGGTTGTCCATCGACAGCGACTTCTCTATCAGGTAGCCCGCCAGAAACTCCATCGCTTTTTCGTGCGGCTCTACAGGGTAGAACAGATAGATGCCTGCACAGAACACCAGCGACACGCTTATCCAGACGGCAGTCATCTGCAGCGCCTCCTTCACATTGACTTCATGCTGCCCTTTGCGACCAAACATCTTCAGGTCGGCTACCAGCATCAGCAGCACCAATACATAAAATACAATCCAAGCCCAAAGGGGCATTCCCATTAAATACATATTTTCTTTAGTTTATTTCCCAAATCTTGCCTGAACAACATTCACCACGTAGTCGCCCAGTTTCTCGCACTCGTTAATGAGGTCCATGTAGATGGTGCCGATGGCGTAGTCGTATTCCCGCTCGTTGACGGCACGGATGTTTTCATTCTTCAACCGCTGACGCATTTGGTTGATGTCATTTTCTATACGGTAGCTATCTCTGATGTCGTGCTCATAACGGTGACCTGTCATCACAATGTTCATCTGCGTCAAGGCATCGTCACAAAGTACCATCATGGCTTGCAGTTGGGTGCGCTGTGTTGCAGTAAAATCTTTGCCAGACTCGTGCAGACGATTCAGTGTTCTGGCCAGATTATAACAAGCATCACCTATTGACTCCAGTTCGCCCACCTCACGCAACATCTGACGCACTTTTTCCTTGGTCTCGTCTGAAAGATGGTTTTCGCTCACCTGCTCCAGGAAGCGGGCTATCTCTATCTCCATGCGGTCGGTATAGTCCTCCTGACTCTCTATCTGGCTGAAGAGATGGGTGAACTTACTCTCGTTCTTCTCGTCCATCAGACTGCGCACCATGCTAAACATCCGTTGTACGCGCTCCCCAAACCGTGCCGTCTCTTTCTGAGCCTGCAGGACAGAGATTTCTGGTGTCTGCATCA
>JAFTFX010000046.1 GCA_017458225.1 Prevotella sp.
GTTCAAGGTTTAAGGTTCAAGGTTCAAGGTTTAAGGTTCAAGGTTCAAAAGGTGTTCAAGATTCAAGGTTCAAGACTGTTATCCTCTCCGGCGACAAGCAGGCGCTGGTGTCGGCGGTGGCTCAGGAGCTGGGTGCCGACGAGGCGCATGGCGATCTCTTGCCCGAGGACAAGCTTGCCTTTATCGAACACATGCAGGCTGAAGGGCGTCGTGTGGCATTCGTGGGCGACGGCATCAACGATGCGCCTGTGCTTGCCATGAGCGACGTTGGCGTGGCAATGGGAGCACTGGGCAGCGACATGGCGGTGGAGACGGCCGATGTGGTCATTCAGACCGACCAGCCCTCGAAAGTGCTTACGGCCATCAGCGTTGGTCGTCGCACACGAAGGCTGGTGAAACAGAACGTCGTACTTGCCCTCGGCGTGAAGGCAGCGGTGATGCTCTTAGGTCTGTTTGGTGTGGCCACGCTCTGGGAAGCAGTATTCGCTGACTCTGGCGTTGCCTTGCTGGCCGTGCTCAATGCTATGCGTGGCACGACCATTCGTCGGTGAATATGTTTATAATAAGGTTTTCTCCACAATCAGTCCGTCGAGCATGTTGATGATGCGGCCTGCGAAGGCGGCGTCGCGCTGCGAGTGGGTCACCATGACAACGGTCGTGCCTTCCTGATTCAGCTGGGTGAGTAGCTGCATCACCTCGTGGCCGTTCTTTGAGTCAAGGTTACCTGTCGGCTCGTCGGCCAGGATGAGTTTCGGGTTCGAGATGACGGCACGGGCGATGGCCACGCGTTGCTGCTGTCCGCCCGATAGCTGTTGGGGGAAATGGCCCGCGCGGTGACTGATAGCCATCCGCTGCAGGATGTCCTTCACGCGCTGGCGTCGTTCTTTCTTGGGTACGCCCAGGTAGACGAGCGGTAGTTCCACATTCTCCTCCACGTTCAGCTCGTCAATGAGGTTGAAACTCTGGAAGACGAATCCAATCTGTCCTTTGCGTACCTTTGTGCGCTGGCCCTCTTTCAGCTGGCCTACGTCATCACCGTCCAGTACATATTGTCCGCTGGTTGGGTTGTCGAGCAGTCCTAATATATTTAATAAGGTGGACTTGCCACAGCCCGACGGACCCATAATGGCCACGAACTCACCTTTCTTCACTTCGAGCGATACGCCGCCCAATGCTACGGTCTCCACCTCTTCCGTGCGGAACACCTTCTGAATGTTTTCAAGTTTAATCATAATCAAGAGACCCACCCTCGGCAGACCCACCCCCTGCTCCTCCCTGTGAGGGAGGGGAGTGGTTAGTCTGTGCGTCTATGGGCTGATAGGGTCATTCTTTTAAAGGGTTATTACTATTGTTGTTACTATTCGTTTATCAAAGTAACTCCTCCCCTCCCTCACAGGGAGGGGCCGGGGGTGGGTCTGCTGGGTCTTTACTCCGTCTTTAAATACTTCACCGGATTACTCGTTGCTACGTGGCGCGTTTGCACGAAAACAACGGCAGCGATGATGGCGAGCACAAGTACGGCACAGCCGCCAAAGACATACCACGCGAGCGGCGTCTTCTCGGCAAACTGCTCCATCAGTAGCGTGCTGAGATACCAGCCAAGCCCCGTGCCAACGACCGCTGACGGAAGGGCTATCAGGGCGATGCTACGAATAAAAAGCCCCTGCACCCTGGCCACCGTGGCGCCCATCACCTTGCGGATGGCCAACTCACGCGAGCGGCGTTGCACCTCGTCGCGCACGTAGCCGATGAGGCCGATGAGCGTGATGAGCAGCGAGGCCAGGCAGCCAATCAAGATCAGGTCGCGCGTGTGCTGCGTCTCGCGGTAGCTGTCGGCCAGTTCGGCGGCGTAGCGCTTCACCGTAAGTTCGGCATCGGGATACAGACGGTCGCACACCTGCTGCACGGCGGTCATGTTCTCTGCCGTCAGCGCGTGGAGCCGCACGAGGATGTACTTCGCATAGATGTTGCCACAGATCATCATCGCGGGCCGTTCGTCTGCGCCCACCAGCGTGCCGAGCTGGAAGTCTTTCACCACACAGGCGATGGTCAGCGGAATGTCGTTGCCAAACTCCGTGCTCAGCATCGTCTGGCCTGTCACGTCGCTCCAGCCCGTGTGCTCCTTCAGTTGACGAGCAAACTGCTCGTCGATGATGACTTCGGGATCCCAGCCGGGGCGTGTGCGCTGCTCGGGAACTGTTCCTTGCACCAGTGTCAGTCCCATGGTCTTGACGATGCTTGGCTCTACAAAGTACAGGCAGGCATAGTTGAACAGCTGCTTCGGATCGCCAGGCAGCATGACGTTGTTGCCGCTTTGTTTCAAGAGGAACAGGGAATAGGCCGTCGACGTGCTCTCAACGCACGGCAGTTTCTCCATCTCGCGGGCCAGGACGAAGGTCGAGTCCGACGGATTGGCTATCTCAATGTAGACCACATTCTTATACTCATAGCCCAAGTCTTTGTTCAGCATAAATTCGTACTGGCGGTAGATGGTCGATAGCACGCACAGCAGCATGGTGGAGAGCACAAACTGGAAGGCCAGCAGCGATAGCTTCCACGTGCGCTTGTTCTCGCTGTAGAGCCGGTAGGCGTAGGTGAGCGGGATGCGCGAGTAGATGTAGCCCGGCAGCAGTCCGCAGCAGACCACCACCACGAAGCAGACCGCCACGAGCACCGCATACGTCTGCCCAGAGAAAAGCGTGGTGACGCTGGCGCCCATCAGTTCGCGAATCCAGTCCTGCCCCGCCGCAAGCAGCAGCGTCATGACGGCCAGGGCCAGTAAGAGGTGCACGGCGGCATCCCGCAGCGTGGTAAGATAGAACTCCCGTTTCGGTGCCCCCACCACCTTGCGCAGGGCTACTTGTCGGGCGCGGCCCACCAGTGTACTGATAACTACAAGGATATAGTTCATCACGGCGGTGAAGAGCATCACCAGCGCCACGATGCCGAGGATGATGCAGGTGGTGCGCACCGTCGGGTTCTTCATACGGCTGTCGCTCGTGGCACTGAACGTGAAGCGGAAGTCCTCAATGCCTGCCTTTTTCAAGTCCTCCCACGGCAACTGTTCCTTCAGCATCCTATCCATCTCCTGCTCCACCTTCTTCATGTCGGCATCGGCGCGCAGCCGCACGAAGGAATGGTAGCGGTCGTTGCCCAGCAGGTTGCCCGTGCCGTCGTAGGCGTAGGTGCCAATGGAGGGCAGCGACATCACAATGTCGAGCAGGCTCAGTGAGCTGTTCTCGTCGAAGGTTTCAAACACGCCGCCGATGGTCATCGGCCTGTCGGGAGCCGCCATAAACGTAAAGGCTTTGCCCACGACGTCGCCGCCCATCTTCTCGCTGAGTCGTCGGCTGACGAGACACTGCCCGGCCGTGCTCAGGATGCGCTTTGCGTCGCCTTGCAGCATCCTGGTGCTGAAAAGGTCGAAAAAGCAGGAGTCGGCAAACAGTGCGTGGTCGAATGCATAGCGGCTGCCATCTTCAAATGTCAACTTCTCGTTCGTGTACTGATAGGTGTAGCGCGTTCCCACCTCAATCTCCGGGATGTAGCGACACAGCGCGGGGATGGCTCCGCCGGGTGTGTTCTCATACTCGGCAGGGTCGGCCCCCTCCTTGATAAACGCCTCCCCGACGGCAAACACCCGCTCCTTGTCTGCGATGCAGCGGTCGTAGTTACGTTCCAGCTGCACCTTGGCTATCAGCACCAGTCCCACGGTCAGTCCGATGGCCAGCGACGTCACTTTGATGAAGGCTCCTTGACCTTTGCGAAATATACTCATCATTGTTTTCTTTTGAAACTTGTCGCAAAGTTACGCCGAAAAAACGAATCCGCCAAGCCTCGCGGCCCTGGCGGATGAAGATTGTCTAAAATTTAGACACTTCATTGTATGATTTTTTGACACTCGGTATTACTTCCCACCATAGAATCGGGGCGAGAGACTACGATAAGTTTCGTAACCACTTATATCGGAAATTATCATCCGATGACACCTCTGTAGATGGACCAATATGGGAAATATGATATATTGATATCGTAGTCGGTGTCATAACTCACAGTTAACGGGAATGATGGTTTTCTTGGGGCTAATATGTTAGCCCGAACTGCCAAAGAAGGATGATGTTACCATAGCCAGTCTCAATGTTGTCCTTCACGACATGGCCTTGCTCGGCACTTTGTATCTGTTTCTGCTTTTTCTTCTTGCCGCCAACCTCAAAGGTGTATTTCTCTGCAATGAGGAAGTCAGAAATAGGGGAAGATGTAATGTCGTGGACAAGCCGCATCTGGTTAAAAAAGAAGGTCTCGCGGATGATCCCGATTTCGGTGTTCTCCCTGCCTAATACATATATTAATGTGGGATTGTCGAGATCGACTTTAACCACCTTTCCAAGCCCCTGTATGCCGCCAGTGCTGTCACGAAGTTGGCCGATGAGTCCGGCCTTCTCTAACCAAGCACAGAGGTCGGCAATGCTGTTGCGCGACACTTCCAACTGACCGCCAATCTGGGTAAAGTTCGGTTTGAAGGGTGCGGCCTGTGCTATGATGGCCAGCAGCCGTTTGAGTTTCCTGATGGTGGCTGGCGTGAGGTCAGCGTATTAGGCTATGCTGAATGATAGTCGTCGATCAGTTTCAGTTCGCGCGACCATCCTTTTTACTTGTGAATCTCGTCGATGAAGAGGTGCTTGCCGCCAATACGTGCAAAGGCATCGGCGAGGTTAACCAGCGTATGGGTTGAGAAACACAAATCTTCTGCTACCACGTGGAGCGTTTCCTTTCGAGGCAGATTCTCCTTGATGTATTGCAGTGCCATCGTGGTTTTGCCCACTCCGCGTGGCCCCTTCCTACGATGCGCGCCTGCCAGTCTATGCGGTCGTACATATAGCGCTGAAATCTGGAAGTCGTTTCACGCAGAAGTTCATCAAATGCGGCTTGTAATCTTTCCATAATTATCTAAAAAATAAGATTTCGGCTGCAAAGACACCAAAAAGATTCGAAGATGCACTGTGATTAGTGCAAAAGTTTGATAAAATCGTACATAAAATTATGCAAAACATGAAAGTCGTCCTATCGCCCCGTGCAGAATGAATAGACTGTTACTCCACCTCGTAACCCTTCACGATAATCATCGGGCAACCTGGAATCTTCCGCATCCTGCCTTTTACCTTGTGGCGGGCATAACTGCTCTTGAAGTTGGCGGGGAAAGACAGCCTACCTTTGCCCTTAATGTCGACGACGCTGATTGTGACGCAGTATTTCTTCTTGCCTTTCAGCACAACGGACTCCGTCGGACTGACGCTGAGTTGTTTGCCGTTGTCGGCTGGGGTAACACGCTGGTAGATGGGCTTATTCAGCACATTGATAAACTTCTTGTCCCGAACCTCGTAGCAGTTGAAACTCAACAGACATTCCTCGTACTCGCACTTGTCGATGGTAAAGATGATGTCGGTCAGAAGATAGTCTTTCCGATTCTTGAAAATAGGCCCCCATTCTATTTCTCCCTTGCAGTCGCCCTCGAAGCCTGCCGTGCTCGTCCTCAGCCACGACTTGCCCGACAGCGTGTGCGACTTGTTCTTCTTACCAACCACGACCTCGGCCAGTTCGATGACCTTGTCCTGCAGTGTCACGGTCAGTTCGTGCCCGTCAGCGTAAGTCGTATAGGGGATTGTCGCCGTCTGGTAGGAAACGTGCGAAAAAGTCAGGTCGTCCCTGCGCCCTGCGGGAATCGTCAGCGTGAAATGTCCCTGTGCATCGGAGATAACGCCCACGCTATCCTCTTCTATGCCGATGCTGACATACTCCACGCCGTCGCCCCGCTCATTGATGACGTGACCTTTAACGGTGGTCTGCGCCTGCACTGCCAGCGAGAGGAGAACTGCAAGGGGGAGGAGTTCAAATCTTAGTCGTTTCATTTTGATATAAGTATTATTTCTTTTTCTGTTGTGGCTGGGATGGTTGCGGTCTATAACGCAAAGGATTGTCATTGTCGCCCCAAACGGCAGCTTTGAGCAGTTCACCAAGCGGCAGGCCGATTTTTACCTTGTTACGTTTACCCACCCGAAAGTAAGGGGTGACGATGGGCGAGGTAGTCCATCGGCCTGACATCGGATTGACATAGCGGCGGACTCCAACTTCACTGCCGAAGTCCTCGCTGAAACGGATATTGGCATAGCCTCCGAATGAAGTCGTGCTGATATAGGGGCTGATAGCAGGGCCGACACGTGGATTGCTGGCATAGTAATAGCCGAAAGCATGGAGCGAAACAGCATCGGTTAGTTCGTAACCGATAGCACCGCCGAAACCGTATTGTGTGTAAAGTTGGCTCTGCATGGGCATCCAATACTTATTAGCTACAGCAGAGGCAGCGAAACGTAGCCGGCCGAAATCCTGATGGAGCGATACGGAACCTGTAGCCACGTCCATCAGCCCCGGCATTTGATGGTTGCTGCCATCGACGGTGACATTTGCACCGTTCCAAAGCCAGAAAAGTTTAGGCGAAGTTATCATCGGCTGCGTGAAATTGCTGGTATGGGAGTATGCTGATGGCGAGACAGGAAATTGGAATTTTTGCAATTCAGGAAATGGAACAACGGTATTGATACATGAAGAATCCAACGTCAAAGACTGATCAAAAAGTGTTGGCTGTACTTCTCTTTTCGTTGGAGAAGCGCCTTGACCCTCAACTTGTGCGGATGCTGTTGCCGATATGAAGGCAATGAGTAGACACAATGCTAATCTTTGTTGTTTCATTATAATGCTGTTTCTAAGATGTTCTTTAAAAGATAGGTCGCGTTCTGATTATGTTGAGATTCCACCCGAAATGAAACTTGACCTGTACATCAACGAGGCCAACGACTACGCACGCGACATCGGTGTGCCGATCCTGCATCCCCCACGTCGCCATCATCCACTACGACGAAGCGGGCCAGATACGCCATTCGCTGAACCGCATCAACTGCTATGGTATCTTCTTGCAGCGCACCGACGGACTGCCCAGCGTGAAGTATTGCGCCAGCGAGCTCTGCCTCTCGCCCGGCTATAGTACTTTTAATCCGTAGTTTCCAAATTGCTATTCGTTCAGCAACTGCTCAACGGTCACGTCCTTGCGCTGCTTACCCTGCTTGTCGATGAGAACGACGAAGGGGATGGCGGAGAAATTAAACTTCTCTTGCAGGTAGCCCCACTCGGAGCGGGTGATGTGGATGTGCTCGCCCTTGATATTGTTGGGTTCGAGGAACGATTTGCAATGCTCTGGCGTGTCGTCGGTGATGTAGAGATACTTCACGGGCTTGTCCTTGTTGGCCTCCACCTCGTCGCGCATATGGAGCATACCTGCACGGCAGGGGCCGCACGACATCTCCCAGAAGTCAACGTAAAGCACGTTGCCTTTGTACGGCTCGATGATGCGCTGGAAGAGGCTGTCGCCCTTGGTCATCGGCTTCTGCTCGACTACTTGCAGTTCGTTCTCCTTCACATAGTCGCGGTAGGTCAGTATTCCCCGACGAATCAGTTCAGGATGGGTGATGACGGACATGGCAGCAGCCACATCGTCGGCAGCCATGTCATACTGGTCATGATGGAATTTCAGCATTCCGAATACACTACGCAGTTGGCACACCTGCGCAGCGAAGTCGGTGGGGCTGATGTGCAGTTTGTCGTGCAGTTCGTTCATCACGTTTCTTCTGTATTCGCGCCGGAAGATGGGCTTATGCTTTGCGATGAACTCAGCTTTCTCGGGGTCATAGTCGAAGGGAATATAGTCTAACACGCCACCTGCATGCATTGGGCTAAAAAGGTAGTATTCTATCCGGTTGAAGAAGAACTCATCGGCTGCAATCATCAGCAGCGGATTGTCAATCAGGTAACTTTCGCGGGGAGCCACAAAACTGAAGAACTGCTGCCAATAGGTTTCATGGTCTATCGTGCTATCAGTCCTCATCTTGTCAGCTAAACGCATATAGTTGTCGCAGATGTTCTCCAAAGACTCGGCAAAGATATGCGTGCGCAGGATGTCGGAGGCCAAAGGCGAGCAGCCTTCGAGTTCGAGCAGTCCGGCGTTCATCTTTCGTACTAAGTCGTCAAGTCGTGCCACCTGTCCGTCCCTCCATCTCATCAGCGAATCAGGGCCTTGCTCATACGTCTTGTCCTGTGGGAAGTCGCAGTAGGCCGTTCTTATCTTTTCATACAACTTGGTCACCTCGCCGCTTAAGCCTGTGCCGTCCCATACAATACCTTCTTCACGCGTCTTTGCCATTGGATACATCGTCATTTCCAGCGTGTCGCCAGGACAAGCATACACCGTGCTCAAAGGGTATACCAGCATGAACATCGGGTAAGGCACATAGACGTTCATCGAGAATGTGCCGTCGGGCTTGAATTCAATCAGGGAAGTCTTCTCCTTGCGGACAATGTAGTCTCGGATGATGACTTGAAAACGACCATTCAACTGGTCGAAAACATCCTGGGGAATCTTCTCGCCTTTCGCTTCTTCGGGCAAAGCCAAGTGCCCCTTAATCACTACATTGCCGCCGTGCAAGCGGTACTCGCTGACCTCTGCACTCGGGTAGTTCAGTAGTTGTGGCACTACGGGCTCCTTCATTTTTTTCTTCGCCTGCATGCCGACAGGAGCCAGCAGCATGGCCAGGAGGATGGTTAAGATAATATTCTTGTTCATTGTCCTATTCGTTTCTATTAAACACACTTTATCTGTTCTCCCAACTCCCGCAACAGGTCGTTGAGAATGTTGTTCCTGGTCGCAAAAATACAAATTCTTTTTGAATTACTGTGTGATTAGAGGGAAAAAGTGATAAAATGGTGCGAAAACGCAAGTAATGATATGGTATCAGCATAGACAACACCTGCCTTGACGCTTCTCTTTTTGTCACGCATGTTTTCCTCATACAGGGTGCTCTTGTCAAAAAACGGAATACCTGTCGCCAATCATCATGCAGCAGCCTATGACAGTTCCATTGGCATCGTAGACTGTAGCATAACTAACCGGATTGTTGGTGATGCTGTCTGCCAAAATCACTTGCTGGGCAAACCCCACGACGGCTACGGTGGTGAGCAGTACGGTGAAGATAAATAATTTCATAATACGTGCTTAATTTGTTCTTACCAGTTTCGCAACCTTTTCTATACCGTCAGGACTGCGGAACTTAAACAGGGCTTCCACGTCTTTACGTTCCATCAGCATGTAAGTACAAATATCCTTTATGGGGATTCCATTTACTTCTATCAGGTAATCGCCTGTGCGGACTCCTTTCTGATACGCTGTCGACCCCTTGCGGATGACGGCTTTGAGAACCCCGAGCGTGTCGCTTGCCTCGGAGGGGATGAACGAAATGCTGCCAGCCTCGTTATTGCCGACCGTGATTTCCTGTCCATTGTGAGGCACAAATACGAATTGCTTTTTAGGAGCGTCAATAATCAATGAGGCATGTTTCAATACGGCGCTCCCTACTCGCATCGTCGGGTGTGCCGTTGTGATGTATAGGTTGTTGACAGGCAGTTTATCTATCCTTATTGTTGGGAAATGAAGGAGTCTGCCCACAATGGTATCGGCAGAAAAGCCGTATATTCCCACACTCGTATTGATGGTAGTGTCTGTCTGTATCGTCAGGTCGTCAAGCATTTTTCTCCTCTTTGGAGATTTCTGACACCAATGGTCTAACAGTTCCTGTGGCAAGGCAATCCATGTGTTCAGGGCACCAGTGTCAAATACCGTTTCTATCCATCCGATAGGTGACTCGACATAAACCAACGGACAATATGCCCGCTTCATCCTGTATTTGGCTGTAGGCTGTCCTTTCTCTTCCTCAGCAAAGAATTTCTTCCTGTCGGTCACTATCAGCAGACTGTCCTTCGTGTCCAACTTGAACGAGAGGCCCTTGCCGACAAGATTGAAGCCAATGACTCCATCAAACCTGTTGCATGCAAATTCGCTTATCGCATCCTCCACTATCATCGGATAGTTTTCTATCTGGAGATTTCCCATCTTGATGGTTGGGAACTGGTAGATGATTTGATTGCGACTTCTCTTGTTGACATCTCCAAATGTCAGGCTGTCCGTCATGACCTGTCTCATCCAGTCCTCCTTCTGTCCGTACCATAGTCCGAGTGGCGACCCGGTATCAAAAAGCAGGTTCCTTGTCCGCCCTTCTATCTCCACAGGTACAATGACCGCCCCGTCTGTTATCTTTATCTTGATGGTGTCAGCAAAATCTTTCTTCGAGAAACTGATTGGAGCCGTTGCGGTCTTTATCATGTCTTGCGCCTGCCCCGCGATTGCTGCGAGGGCGAGCAGCGCAGCGATGGTGATTTTCTTTTTCATTATAATGCTGTCTTTAGGAT
This sequence comes from Prevotella sp., assembly GCA_017458225.1. Lineage (GTDB taxonomy): Bacteria > Bacteroidota > Bacteroidia > Bacteroidales > Bacteroidaceae > Prevotella. The sequence continues at coordinate 10,348 of JAFTFX010000046.1, forward strand.
GTTTCTTAAAAGATAAGTTGCGTTCTGATTTCGGGCCACGCCCTCGGAGAGCCGATAGGTGTAGGTGATCTTATCGGAGAGCTGGATTTCGAAGCAGTAGTTGTGGAAGCGGTCGGGATATTCCTGCTCCATTTTTGACAATTCAAGGTCGTGAGTGGCAATGATGCCCGTGACAGGGAGCGTTGCAACAGACTGGAGGAACAATTGGGAGCCATTAAGTTTGTCGAGCGAGTTAGTGCCCTTCAGGATTTCGTCGAGGATGATGAGCGTGTGACGGTTCTGCCGACAGGTCTCGATGAGCTGCTGCAACCTGAGCAGTTCGGCATTAAAGTAACTGATGCCGTGGGCGAGGTCGTCGGTGGTGCGCATACTACTGAACAGCGAGAAGAGCGACACGCGGAGGCCGTCGGCGAAAACGGGCATTCCGCAGCAGGCCAGCACATAGTTGATGCCGATGGAGCGGAGGAAGGTGCTCTTGCCCGCCATGTTGGCACCCGTAATGATGTAATAGTGCCGGTCGGAGATGGAAAAATCGTTGCGCACGGCCTTCTGGCCGAGGAACGGATGATAGAGCCCGCGAGCCTCATAGACCACCTCGTCGGCATCGACCAGCTGCGCCTCCGTGGCCTCCGGCTCGTTGTAGCGGAACGTGGCCATCGACACCAGCGCATCGAAATGGCTGACGGCATCTATCCAGTCCTCTATGCGCATCATGTAGCGGTCTTGCCACAACAGGAACCGTCGTACGATGAAAAAGTCTGCCAAATAGAGGGCATTGGATATGGGTACCCACACCTCGTTGCGCCGGTCAAGGTCGCCAATGATACCTTTCAGCAGGCGGAATGACTTGAGTGCATCTTGCTTGTCAGCAGACAGTTGCTTGATAATGTCATGTCCCTCCTGACTCTTCAAGTCGGAGGTTACTATCTGCATGATCAAGCCGACGTAGGTTCCTAATCGCGGCAAGATAATGTTGATGCTCCGGTTGACCCGTTTCAGGGTACGACCGAAGAGAAGATAAACCGCCGTTATCTCTAATAACACCCACAGCATAGGAACAGCTCCAGACAGTGGGCCGAAGACGGCACCGGCCAGCAGGCCATAGAAAATGATGATGCCGCCAAGAGCTGCGACGTAAGTGAACCGATGGGCAGCAAGGCGGGAGATGCGCAACTGTTGCACCTCTTGCAGAGCTTCCATGATGGCAGTGGTGTCAATCTGCCGTTCACCGCCTTGCGCAAGGAATGCGGCACGCAGCGGCTCCTTCTCAGCCATTTCACGGATAGCCTCCCGCCGCCTCTCGATTTCATCGATACTCCGCACCCGCGTCTCAGCCAACTCCTTTGCCAGATAATCGCTACCGCCAGTAGTGACCGTGCGGTTGATGCGGTTGAAGAGCGACTGAGGGCCGAAGATGTCAAGGTCGAGCGTGAACGCATGGTGAGGATCCACATATTGATCGCCCGAAGGAAACGCCGAGAAGTCGCCATCCAGATAGGCCACCTCTTTCTGATAGACACTGCGCAGGCTCTCCTTCTGCTCCGACAGGCGGCTGTTCTGGCTATCTTTCCAGCGGATGGCCACGTATGCGGCTATGAACAAAGCGCCCACTGCCAATGCAGCAATGTTGCTCCACATCGTATAAGCCACGACGCAGCCAACGGCCAAAGCGACAGCCGACAGCTCCAGAACAACAACCGCCTGGTTGTGCCTGTTCAGCTGATAGATTTCTTCCGTCAGCGTCTTGATACGATCCGCATATAGTTCCTTTGGCCTCATCTTATGATGTTTAGCGTCGACAAAGTTACTGTTTTTCTCTGAACTCCTGCCACCGCAAACCAAAAACTTTCCAATATTTAACGTTCTAAAAGGGATTGCAGGGGACTTTCAGAAACTCTTACTTTTCTGCCTGATTGTGCATGGTTACGCCCGACGACTTGGCCGTTAGCGTTTATTCGGCATGATCACACTTGATACACGCGACTCATGCCGTCCTGTTCCATCGGGGCTATCTGCTGGCGGAGCAGGACGAGGTAGAAGCGTGGCAGCGTCTCGACGGGCGGATGGTCGGCAATATAGCGGTCAATCTTCTGGCGGGCTGCTTCACGCAGGACATCGTCGTGGCAGGGCTGCAACTGCTTTTCATCGACAAAGGCAATGTGCCAGAAGGCAAGGTAGCCGATGACGTAATGCTCCACGGCTTTCTCTATGTTGTCCCCCTCACGGATAAGAGCCGAGAGGGGCAGGTGGGAATCCTCACAGATTCCCACTACTGCCCAAGAGAGATTGATGTAATGGAGATCGTTTTGCATATACGTTTTATAATCGGTTCTTTTCGTCGTTACCAGCGCCAGTACCCTTGTACTTGCTTCGGGTGGTATTGAACTTGTAGCGAATGGTGGCCACGAATCGGCGACGGTCGTAGTAGTTGCCTTGCCATAACTTGACCTGATGGTTATAGACCAAGTTTCCGTCGCGGCTGCGGTCAAGCAAATCCTCGCCAGCCAGTTTGACGCTCAGGCGGTCATCGAAGAATGTCTTGACAAGGCTGACGTTGAGGACAGTCTGGTGATAGTCCAAATAAACATTCTGATAATGCCCAGGGCCTTGATACCTAAAGTCAAGTTCACCAGTCAAGGTTTTGCTGAATTTGAAAGTGTTATTCGTTTGTGCTACCAGCATCGGCTTGTTCAGGGAGATGTTTCCTCCCGTTGTTTCCATTGAGAACCACTGCTTGCGGAAGCCCACAGACAACTGCGGATGCCAGATGCCAAACTTGGGTGCGAGAGACACATAAGGCACAATCCATTTCAGAGAGTTGATGTTCTTGTAGGTCACCAGCGTCACGTTGGAGTTGTCAATCTGCTCCATCCAGTGTATGATGCATCCGCGCTCATCAGAATAGTTGATAGCAAACTGCAGGAACTTCCACATTCCTTGCAGGGAAACATTATGGATGACGGAATTGTCGAGCAGTGGATTGCCCCGCTGCATGCCGTAACGATTGACATAGAACACGTCGTTGCTCAACTGGCGGTAGGTGGGGCGTGTCGTCTTAGCGGAATAGGCTATCTGTGCCTGTACCTTGCCAAGCCGTGTGGCAAAGGATAGCGACGGATAGAGATTGCCATAACTGCGGCTCTGATCTTCCACGAGACGGCCACTTTCATAATAGTCGAAGTTCACGTGTTCATAGCGAAGCCCAGCCCGCAACATACCAATCTTGGGTAACATCTTGGAATATTCTGCATAGGGGCTGATGCTTTGCTCTTTTAGTGTGCTGTAACTTGAGGCGACAAAGTTCTGCGGATTCGCATAGTCATCCTGTCGGTCAGTATTAATGTATTCTGCGCCGAAGTCGAGCGAACCGCCGAACAGCGGATAAGTCAATGTGAGTTTCGATGCCAGCATACGGTTTCGCACGCGGTTTTCAGCATCCAGCGTACGGTCATCCTGAATCTGGCAGGTTTCTGTTATTCTGCTCTGTTCGTCGTAGCCGCTATGCAGATAGTCAAAGTTCCAGTCAATATCCAGTTTCCCCACCTTACCTATATAATAGGCGTTCAGTTTATGCTTTGCATTCCCTTTTGTCTGTTTCAGGGTCAGGTTTTCCCATTTGTCATAGAACTGGCCGTTGGCCGTTACATCGCTCGTCAGAGTGGTTGTCTCATCCTCATTGGTCGGCAACGTGTATTCGTATTTAGCGCCCAGCGAATGGTGCTCATTCAGCATGTAGTTGAAGCCTGTCTCGATGCTATAGTCTCGGCTTACTATATCCGTCCGCATGTCGTTCGTCTGTTGCCAAAGTGTATCGGCTTGAACTTCCTGGGTTATTTCCGACTTTTGGAGATGATTTCCCTTGCTTGCCCACAGCGAGGCAAAGACATCCAGGCCGTTGTGTCGATAATTGAGGTCGAGCGATGCTGCCTCCTTGTCTTTACGGCTCTGCTGCCAGCGTCCCCAAGTATCAACGCTCAGTCCGTCACCAGCCTTGCGGATGGTCTTTATTTTCACGACGGCACCTACCGTAGCATCGTACTTGGCGCCTGGGTTGGTGATGAGTTCTATGCTTTTGATCTCTGTCGATTTTAGTTGCTCCAGTTCCCTATTGTTTCGCATTCTCCTGCCCTTGATGTAGATGATGGGAGTTCCCTTGCCAAAGACCTCATATTGCTCATCTTTAGCAATAATGCCCGGCACATGTTTCAATACGTCACTGGCAGTTCCCAACTGGCTTAACAGCGTGTTCTCCACATTGGTCACCAATCCTTCATTGCCCATCTGGTATTGTGGACGTGAGCCTTTAACCACCACCTCGCCCAGCGTCTGCGTGTCGGGCTGCATCTGAATGTCGCCCACGCTGCCCTTCTGCGCATCGACATATTTTGTCGCATATCCCACACTCGACACTTTCAGCAGCCCGTCGTTGCGGTCGGTCTCAATGATGAAAGTGCCATCATCTTTCGTCACGGCTCCTGCAATGAAAGCGGAGTCGGCACGATTGAGCAGCACGATATTGACAAACGGCATGGGCTGTGACTGTTCGTCAATCACCCGCCCGCTGATACCCTGTGCATTCGAGGCCATCGCCACGAGGCACATTACAGAAAATAGAATCAGTCTTTTCATAATCTTTGCGATGTTATTTGTGAATTTTTACTGCAAAGTAGATGAAACGGCCAAATAAATCCACTACCCAAATGGGTAATTCTGCATCGCAGGGATGAAAAATTACCCATTTGGGTAGCAAAAAAGGTAAGAATAGAAGGGCTGGAGGAGGAAATGTGGGAGAAAATGTGTAACTTTGCACCAAACTTAAAAACTCACAACATGAGATACAACGAATTAGAAGATATATTCTCAGCCAAGAGAATGCAGAAATACTTATTGGCCTGTGGCGGTGATACTCGCAGAGCCATGACGCTCTATCGCTATAACCTGAAATTGTCTCAGGAAATGTATACGCTGATAAGTTGCTTTGAGGTGGCTCTACGTAATCGGATAGACAAGCAGATGGTAGCCCACCTCGGAAATGACTGGCTACGTGACATTGTTATGCCTGGAGGAAACTTTTATAGTGACCGCAGCGTAGAGAAAACCAAGAAGATTATTACCAATGCCTACAACGAATTACAGCATAACGGCAATTACTCTCATTCTAAACTTTTGTCTGCTATGGAGTTTGGCGTATGGAAGTATCTATATTCCAATGCTCATTATCGTTTGACGGGCAGGGTACTATTGAGAGTATTCCCCAACAAACCACGTTCGACAGCCCAAACTCAGTACGACCATAACTATATCTTCCATGAACTGAACTTCATCAATAATATTCGTAACCGCATTGCCCACCATGAGCCAATCTGCTTCGGTCGCTCGGCCTACAAGGACGCTTGCCAAAGCAAGAATCCTGTCGGTATCGATACTACTTATGCATTGTCACACTATGCAAGAATGATGACATTATTTCAGTGGATGGACATTGATGCTCCCAGAATGCTCTATGGTCTTGATCATGTGGGTAAAGTCTGCAGTAAAGTGATGTGTATTTGAACTTTTTCGGTTGGAAAAGCATAAAAAATGCCGAAATATTTGGAAGTTCCAGAAAAACTTCTTATCTTTGCAGCGTTAATTCCTGGTAGTCCCTGAAGCAATTCAAACTATCAGGTGTTATTTTTTCGGAAGGAGTCCCTTTTAAGTCCCGACAGTCCCTGAGCAATCAAACTGCCGGGTATTGTTTTTATTAGACTTAATCCTATCTTTCTCCTTTACAAAAGGCCGTAGTCTGTGACGGATGTCCGGTGGTAGGGGGGGGGAATATTCTTTATTATCGTTGTGTACTTTATTCTGTTATGAAATTGCAATAAACAATGCTTGGCCTTTTTTCGCCAGATACATTATACTCTTTGCCGATGCGGTATTCCCTGCCTGGCTCGAAGTCGTACATATCGGGCCGTATGCGGATGGTGAAGTGGCGGGATGTGTGGGCAGCGAGTTCATAGCCAATATCAGGGAAGGCATAGACCGCCCCGTCCTTCCTCGGCTTGATGGGCAATGTCTCCCACTTTCCGTTTACCCGATGCTCAATGGTGTACCACTCTCCCGTAACGCACGTCATATCGGTGCTGTTCACCATTTCTATGACAACGGAATCCAA
>JAFTFX010000035.1 GCA_017458225.1 Prevotella sp.
ATTATGAAGATGTTTGGCCTGCTTGACTTCGGAGAACGGGCTGGCAGTGGCATCCCAGATTTGTTTGATATTTGTAAATCGGAACTCGATACACAGCCTGAATACCAAGTTACTTATGCTCCAGCCCGCACAACATTGACTATAGACATTAGTAAAATGACACAGACGGAGCGGACGACAAAAGCGGACGATAAAGAAAAAATGGACGATAATGACAAAGCGGACGATAAGCGGACGATAAAAGCGGACGATAAGCGGACGATAGTTATTGACTACATTCGTAGAAATGGTGAAGTAAAAACAGAAGATCTCGTAAAACTTCTAGGTTCTAGTACAACAAGAACAAAGATGCTGATCTATCAACTAGTGGACGAGGGGGTACTTGTCGCTTGCGGAGGAAACAGAAATCGCACTTACAAACTGAGAGAACAACTAAGGTGACACCCAAGAAACAATACTTTTAAAAGAACATACAAAATACTAAAAATCAGATTGTTACGGTGAATATTTCGCAATTTTACATTTACTTCAACTATGCATGCCTAACGGGTAACAAAACAAGCGTAAGCGTGAAAAAGTCATAGAGCGATCAAAAGCTGGGCACGATGAACGAAATTTTGCATCATTTGAAACAATTGTTACATGCGGAACATAGGATTTTCCGTAATTTTGCAGCACCAACTTAAGACAATCTGATTATAACATGAATCTACCAAAAACATTGTTTCTCGCCTTTCTGGCCATGCCATTTACGGCTCTACAGGCGCAACAGGCACTTCATTTTGACATGTCACTGACAGGTGGACAGATTACAGAGTCTGTCAGTCAGCAGTCGTTCACCGTACAGTCGCAACTGCCAGCCTGCACTGCAACAGGCATTGACGGCCAGGCCCTGCGCTTCGACGGCTACAGCAACTACGTGAAAGCTGCCGTTCCTACCAGCGGTCTGAGCACTGCGACACTCACGGTCAGCGTGGTGCTGGCAGCCGAGAGCTATCCCATGATGCAGGTCGACGTGGCTGAGACCACGCCTACCTATGCCACCATCTTCGGCAATCTGGTCGACAAGAAAGGCTTCGCCCTGCAGCTGTCGTCACAGGGCGACCTGCGTTTTCAGTTCGGATCGGCCTACGCTAACGGCTATCTGTTCACCGTCAACGGCACGCAGAAACTTCCGCGTGGTAAGTGGTGCATGGTGACCGCCGTGCTCGACAAGGCCAGCAATGCTGCCAAGCTCTATCTCGACGGAAAGGAAATCGGCACCAGCAGGATGAGCCGCTCCGACATGGTACACAGCACCACCGAGTTCTATATCGGCAAGGATGCCACCGACCTGAAGTCGGGCCCCTTCCTCATCAACACGTTCTGCGGACTGATTGACGACATCAGCATCAGCAATGAAGTCACAGACTTTACGCTCGCCGACCCCGTGGACTATAGTCAGTTCCCATCACCCGATTTCAGCTATCCTGCCTCCCGCTATGAATCTTCATTATGGCGTCCACTGTTCCACGCCATGCCATCGGGTTCTTGGACCAACGAGACCCATGGCATGCTCTACAGCGGCGGCCGCTACCATCTGTTCTTCCAGAAGAATGCCAACGGTCCCTACATGTCACGCCTGCATTGGGGGCACATCTCCAGCGAGAATCTCTACGACTGGCGCGACGAGCCCATCGCCATCTATCCTGGCGAGGACTTCGACCTGAAAGGCTGCTGGAGCGGCTGCGTATACACAGACGGCGGCACACCTTATATATTATATACTGCCGTCGACAACGCCAAGGCGCGCATTGTGCAGGCCATGGCTACCGATGAGGCACTGGATAACTGGGGCAACAAGACGGTCGTCATCGACGGTCGTCCGGCTGGACTCAGCGACGACTTCCGCGACCCCTACTGGTTCGAGGCTGGCGGTCAGCAGTATATTATTGTTGGCACGGGCAAGAACGGCATAGGTGCCTGCACGCTCCACAAACTGCAGAACGGCACATGGACCAACGATGGCACCATCTTCTATCAGGGCTACACCGTGAGCCAGCACGGCACGTTCTGGGAGATGCCCAACGTTACTCCACTTGGCGACGGTAAGTATCTCTTCACCTGCACCCCTTTGGGCACTGCTCAGGGTGTGCGCACGCTCTGCTGGGTGGGCACCATCGGCAGCGACGGTAAGTTTAAGCCGCAGGGCGACATGCAGTATCTGGAAATGGGAGGCATCAGCCGCGACGGCTATGGACTGCTCTCACCGACCATCTATCAGAAAGACGGCAAGACCCTGCTGCTGGGCATCGTCCCCGACAAGCTGCCCACACAGACAAATTTCGAGATGGGTTGGGCGCATAACTATTCGCTGCCTCGCGAAATATCTTTGGCAGCCGATGGTTCGTTGGTGCAGAAACCTTATAGCGGTCTTTCGGCCATGCGCTCTGAGACGGCTTTCCAGAAGCAGCTTTCGCTGCAAGGCAGTGAGTCGTTACAGCCAGTCAGTGGTCGTCAGATAGAGATGCGTGGCGAGTTCACCATTGCCACTGGCACCAGCTGTGGTTTCCGTTTCTTGAAGTCGGGCAATCGTGGGGCATCGCTCACCTACGAGGCTTCGACGGGCATGCTCACTCTGGACCTCACGTCGCTCAGCCGCACCAGCAATGATGGCGGCTCTTACAGTGGCATCTATTCAGCCGCGCTGCCTGAGAAGGTGAAGACGGGCGAGAAACTTGTCCTGCACGTTTTTCTGGACGGTTCCATCGCCGACATTTTTGTTTGCGACCGCTGGGCTTTCTCGGTGCGACTGTTCCCCACTGATGCTAATGCTGTGGAGGCTGAGGCTTTTGCCAACCAGCCTACTGATGCTACGCTACAGGCCTGGACGCTCGACGTGAACCGCGATGTGCCGGAGGGTATTCATGGAGTTGACTATTTCGCCGTTTCACCATCTGACCATTGCTACGACCTGCAAGGTCGCCGACTGACATCGGTTCCCCAAAAGGGCATTTACATCAAGAACGGTCGCAAACACGTAAAGTTCTAAAGTCTAAAGCTTAAATATGCTTGACTCGCTCATCGTCATCGGTCTTGCCACCGTCGGTCTCGGCACTATTCATGAGGCCGACGGTGTGCAGGAGCGTTCGTTCTGGCTGCGCAATGTGGGCACCGACAGTGTTATGCTCCGGCAGGGCTACACCTCGTGCGGCTGCACCACCATCAGCTTTGCCCAGGGCTGCCGACTGGCTCCTGACGACAGTACGCGCGTAGACCTGCACTTCAATCCCCGTGGCAAGGGTGGTGACTTTCTGGAGCAGGGCACCATTGTCTACGGCGAGGGGCGCAAACGTGTGACGATGGGGCTTGAGGGCACCTGCATCAGCAGCGAAGAGAGCCTGCTGCGGCAGTTTCCTATCCGCCTGAGCGACAGTCTTCGCCTGTCGGCCAACCGCTTCGATCTGGGCATCATGCATGTAGGCGAGCGTAAGGAGCGTGGCGTGGTGGTGCTCCATCGCAACGAGGGCGACCGTCAGGAGCGCATTCCCATCAGTTTCGCGATCACTCCCGACATGCCCAAGGGGTTGCAGCATGTGCCCGTCACTTTGACCATTAAAGATTTGAAGGCTATTGTTGTGCTGGATGTAGTTGTCAGATGAGTCGAACCGTATAAAACAGTCAAAAAAATTTTTGTCGTTTTTGCATACACTGCTGTCACTATATCGCTACTGCCGCGATAACTGCGTTTCCGCAATCTGCGTCACTTTATACTGCAACGGATAGTCCGTTTCGCTGCAGTTAATATTGAATCTCGCTGCAATCTAAGTTTAATCACACCGGAATTTGACGTTAATCAGAGCAGAGAATGACGCAAACGAGAGCAGAGAATGACGCAAACGGTAGTAGAGATTGATGCAAACGGTAGTGACAGCAGTGTATGCAAATTTTGCAAAAAGATTTTTCACATAAGAATCCTCATGTCGCTGTGCAGTGAGGAAAAAGAGTGGAAAATTTGTTGAAATCTATATTATTTACCTCAGTTCGGGATAAAATAGACTGTTAGTAGTTTCTCTGAAAAAATCGTTCATTGTACGGAAAATGCGTTACGATGAACGATTTTTCTTAGCCTTTGTATCATAATTTACACGGTTTTAAGGTGAAAAGGCATAATTTTGCAGCACAGAAATCGTTAGAAAAGAAATACTAAGAACCCAAAACAACATGAAAAGATTATTGACCGCAATGACAATGCTGCTGTTGGCTGCAGGGCTGCAGGCCCAGACACCGATGGTGCTGGGGAAGAGCCATGCCATGCAGCGTGTGAAGGCAACTGAGCGCTATCTGCTGTTGCCCGTGCAGGAGAGAGAGGAGAATGCAAACATTCGCGTGCTGGTGGCTGGCGAGCAGCGGCAGTCGCTGAACGTAAAGCTGGCTGTTGATCAGGTGGACTACTACGTGCCACTGGACATTCAGCGGTTTGGCTCGAAGGACATTCTGCTGGACATCACGTTCTATGGCGACCGCCGTTTCACGGGAGCCATGAAGGATTTTCTGTGCTGGAAAGAGATGAAGCAGGCTGGCGAGTTTGACACGACGAACCGTGAACGCTTCCGCCCGGCCTACCACCACACGCCCCTATATGGCTGGATGAATGATCCCAATGGTATGTTCTATAAGGATGGTGTTTATCATCTGTACTACCAGTGGAACCCCTATGGTTCGCAGTGGGAGAACATGACGTGGGGACATAGCACGTCGAAGGACTTGATTCACTGGAAGGCTCAGCCCATGGCTATTGAGAGTGACGCGCTGGGTGACATTTTCAGCGGCTCGTGCGTGGTAGACCAGAAGAACGACCAGGTGGTGGCTTTCTACACTTCGGCAGGCAAGTGCCAGGTGCAGTCGATGGCCATCTCGAAGGATAACGGCATGACGTTCCAGAAATATAGCGGCAACCCTGTGCTGGTGAGCAACGAGGAGGACTTCCGCGACCCGAAGGCTTTCTGGAACGAGGACATCAAGAAGTGGAACCTGGTGCTGGCTGTGGGTCAGGAGATGCGCATCTACTCGAGCGAGAACCTGAAAGACTGGCAGTACGAGAGTTCGTTTGGTAAGGACTATGGCTGCCACGACGGTGTGTGGGAGTGCCCCGACCTGATGAAGCTGCCGGTGAGGACTGCCGCTGTTTCCGACGGTTCTTCGTCGGGTGTTAAGACCAAGTGGATGCTGATCTGCAACATCAACCCTGGCGGTCCTTTTGGCGGCTCGGCCACACAGTACTTCATCGGCGACTTCGACGGACACAGGTTCACTTGCGAGCACAAGGACACTCGCTGGATGGACTATGGCAAGGACCACTATGCCACCGTTACCTTTGACAATGCCCCAGAGGGTCGCAAGATTGCCCTGGCATGGATGTCGAACTGGCAGTATGCCAATCAGGTGCCCACGAAGCAGTTCCGCTCGGCTAACTCGGTGCCTCGCGACCTGGACCTCTTCGAATATAACGGTCAGACCTACTGCGGTGTGACTCCTTCAAAGGAGCTGCTGGCCCTGCGCGGACCAGTGGTGAAGAAGTTGCCGCAGACTTGCGAGATTGTGGTAGACGTGAAAGAATCGGCAGAGGTGGTGCTGAGCAACGCGCTGGGCGAGCAGGTGGTGATGAGGTATGACGCATCGGCACGCACGTTCTCGATGGACCGCACGCGCAGCTATGCCAGCTTCAGCGAGGCTTTCCCCTGCGTGACCACCGCCCCGGTGTATGGCGACATGAAGCAGTTGCGCATCTTTGTAGACCACTGCTCTATTGAGGCCTTCGACAGCGAGGGACACATGGCCATGACCAATCTGGTGTTCCCCCAGGAGCCTTATAATCAGATGAAGGTGAAGGGCGGAAAGGCAACCATTTATAGACTCTCCCCCGACCCCTCCCTGTGAGGGAGGGGAGTCTGAGACTCTTCGCATCGAATATCAATAATATGCTAATAAACTGAAAAAATATGCAACAGAACAATGTAACTACTCCCCTCCATCACAGGGAGGGGAAAGGGGGTGGGTCTTTTGTACTCGTTCCCTTGATGCTCTGCTTTTTCTGCATGGGCTTCGTGGACCTGGTGGGCATTGCCTCCAACTATGTGAAAGAAGACCTGGGTCTGAGTGACTCGGTGGCCAACGTGCTACCCTCGCTGGTGTTCTTCTGGTTCCTTATCTTCTCGGTGCCTACGGGCATGCTGATGAACAAGATTGGCCGCAAGAAGACGGTGGTGCTGTCGCTGGTGGTGACGGTCTTCTCGCTGCTGCTGCCGCTGATTGCCAACAATTTCTACGTGATGCTCTGTGCCTTCTCGCTGCTGGGCATCGGCAATGCCCTGATGCAGACCTCGCTGAACCCACTGGTGAGCGGTGTGATAGGCGGTGAGAACCTGGCCTCGACGCTCACCTTCGGACAGTTTGTGAAGGCCATTGCCTCGTTCTCGGCTCCTTATCTGGCCATGTGGGGTGCCACGCAGGCCATCCCCACGTTCGGACTGGACTGGCGCGTGTTGTTCGCCATCTTCTTCGTGGTGGGCACGCTCTCTACGCTGTGGCTGTGGGTGACCCCCATCGAGGAGGAACCCATCACGGGCAAGCCCTCCACCTTCGTTGAGTGCTTCAAGCTGCTGGGCACGCCCATCGTGCTGCTGTCGTTCCTCGGCATCATGTGCCATGTAGGTATCGATGTAGGTACAAACACCACGGCTCCGAAAATCCTGATGGAACGCCTGGGCATGACGCTCAACGAGGCCGCCTTTGCCACCTCGCTCTACTTCATCTTCCGCACCATAGGCTGTCTGACGGGCTCGTTCTTCCTGCGCGTCATGAACAACCGCACGTTCTTCATCATCTCCGTCTGCATGATGGCACTGTCAATGTGCGGTCTGTTCTTCGGACAAGAGGAGTGGATGCTCTACACAGCCATCGCACTGGTGGGCTACGGCAACTCGAACATCTTCTCGCTGGTGTTTGCACAGGCACTGACCGCCATGCCGCAGAAGCAGAACGAGGTCTCGGGACTGATGATCATGGGCCTATTCGGCGGAACCATCTTCCCATTGCTGATGGGCTTTGCCAGCGATGCCATGGGACAGGCAGGTGCCGTGCTCGTCATGGCCGTGGGCGTGGTGTATCTGTTCAGCTATATCTCGCAATTGAAAACATCGAAATAACATCATGACGTAATAACGAAAAACCAAATAACTATGAATCAGAAACGCTATGTAGTAGGACTCGGAGAAGTCCTGTGGGATGTACTTCCCGAAGGTAAGAAACTGGGTGGTGCACCTGCCAATTTCGCCTATCATGCAGGCCAGTTCCTGGGCTGCGACAATACCATCGCCATCAGTGCGCTGGGCGAAGACAAGCTGGCCGACGAGACCATCGACGCACTGCGCGAGCATGGGCTGAACGATCTGATGCCTCATGTGCCCTACCCCACCGGTACCGTGCAGGTGACACTCGACGAGCAGGGCATCCCCACCTATGATATTAAAGAGAACGTGGCTTGGGACAATATTCCCTACGATGAGGACATCCGCCAGATAGCCCGCAACTGCCGTGCCGTGTGCTTCGGCTCGCTGGCTCAGCGCAACGTGGTCAGCCGCGAAACCATTCATCGTTTCCTCGACGACACGCCTGCCGACTGCGTAAAAATCTTCGACATCAACCTGCGCCAGCAGTTCTACACCAAGGAGGTTATCAAGGAATCGCTGCAGCGTTGCAACATCCTGAAGATTAACGACGAGGAGCTGGTGCTCATCGGCCGCATGTTCGGCTATCCTGGTCTTGACATCGAGAACAAGTGCTGGCTCATTTTGGGCAAGTACAATCTGGACATGCTGGTGCTGACCTGCGGCACGAACGGCAGCTATGTCTTCACCCCCGGACAGATGAGTTTCCAGGAGACACCGAAGGTAAAGGTGGCCGACACCGTAGGAGCCGGCGACTCGTTCACAGGCTCGTTCTGTGCCGCCATCCTCAATGGCAAGCCCGTGACCGAGGCCCACAAGAAGGCTGTTGAAGTATCGGCCTACGTATGCACCCAAAACGGTGCCATGCCCACGCTGCCTGCCGAGATTCTGGCATAACAGCTGGGGGTGATATGCTTGCTCTGTACGAACTTATACGTTTTTAAACGTTTTTATAGTCATTCGATGCCGTACATTCAGTAATTTTGCGACAAAATTATTTGACATGTACACGAACAGAATCTTTTCAACCGCATTACTGGCTGGCATCGCCATGACCTGTATCGCACAGAACACCATCACCATCAGTGGTAACGACCAGTGGCAGTTCCGTTTGGCAAAAACTGCCGCTGAAGCCGATGAAATCGTAAAAAACGGATTTGGGCAGGAAGACTATTCTGCAACAGGGTTCCTCAAAGTCTACGTACCGTCCAACTGGGCTGTACAAGGCTTTGAGGAACCTGTTTATCGCGGATTTTCTGACAAGACGAAGACCGACAACAGCAACGATCAGGCCAGCGAAGGACTGTACATCCGGCATTTCGAACTGCCAGCATCCTTCGCCGGCAAGCGTTTGCTGCTGCATTTCGGAGGAGTGTGGAACTCGGCCGAAGTGTGGCTGAACGGCAAGTGGATGGGGCGGCATGACAGTGGTTACACATCGTTCTCCTTCGACGCTACAGGAATAGCAAGAAAAGGAAAGAACACGCTGGCCGTCAGGGTGCGTCAGGTATATCCCGGCTACAAAACTGACACTTACGACGACTGGACGCTGGGTGGCATCTATCGCGACGTGACAGTGGAAGCCATGCCCAAGCGCAGATGGATAGACCGCGTTACGGCTATTACCGACTTCGACCCCAGCTATCAGGATGCCCAACTACGACTGAAGATTATGGTGGCCGATGACCATAAGAACTCGCTGCCCGGCAATTATCGTTCACCAGGACAGCCCTACCAGTTGCACGTCGTGCTGACAGGCCCTGACGGAAAGGTAGTTGCCGATGAGACCTACGACTGTCCGTCGCACACTGCCAACTATCGTGAGCACACCAAGGTGCTCAGCATCAAGAATGCTCAAAAGTGGACTGCCGAGACACCTTATTTATACAGACTGCGTGTTGAGCTCAAAGAGAGCGACGGACAGGTGGCACAACAACACGAGGAGCGCATTGGTCTGAGGAAAATTGAGGCCAAGGGAGGTGTGCTCCGTCTGAACGGACAGCCCATTAAACTGCGCGGCGTAAACCGTCACGACGAATGGCCCACCGCTGGACGCGCTACCACTCGCGAGCACTGGCTGAAGGACCTGACGCTGATGAAGCAGGCAAACATCAACTACATACGTGCTGCTCACTACCAGCATGCCAAGGGATTCATCGAGATGTGCGACTCAATGGGTATGTATGTCGGTGCCGAAGTATCGCTGGGCGGTGCTGGCACCCGCATGTTCGACCCCTCGTTCGTGGCTCCTGTCATGCTGCGTGCATACGAGACCGTGATGCGCGACCTGAACAACCCTTCCATCATCTACTGGTCTGTAGGCAACGAAGACCCGCTGACCGACCTTCATCTGCAGGCCGTGAAAGCCGTGAAAGCCTTCGACCCCACCCGTCCTGTCTGTCTGCCGTGGGATGCCGATGAGACGTTGCCCGAAGAAGTGGACATTCTGGCTCCCCACTACTGGACAGCCCATGAATATGATTCCATCGCCTCGCGTTCTAAACGCCCCATTATCACCACAGAATACGTCCATGCCTACGGCGAGATGCGCTTCGGTGGCTTGGAAGACTGTTTCCATGCCCTGACCCAACATCCGGCAGGTGCCGGCGGTGCCGTGTGGATGTGGGCCGACCAAGGCATCTACACCCCAGTCCCCAAAGACACAAAGAAATACAAAAGCATTGAGAAGGACAGCCTCTACCTGCGCATCGACAGTCAGGGATGGGACGGTATCACCGACAGCTATCGCCACCCCACTCGCGACTACGCTGAAGTGAAGGCAGTCTATTGTCCTGTCTATCCGCTCGCCTCCGGGCTGAAGTTTAACAGCACAGCCCTCTCCATCCCCTTCTATAACGGCTATGATTTCCTCACCACCGAGGGAATGACCATCGACTACCAGATTTTCGTGGACGGCACGCCAACTGCAAAGGGCACACAGACCATCAATATCCAGCCACATGCAACTGGCCAGCTGACTATCAACAAGACAGGCTTCAAGGAGTTGAAAGCTGGTCAAACGGCCTATGCCCACTTCACCATAAAAGACCGCCAGGGAAACGAACTGGGTCGTAAAAGCATCATCTTGGCCGAAGAGGAGAGCAAAAGAGGCAAGCAGGTAACTATGGATATCAGCGAAAGCGAGACAGCCCTCACCGTCAAGGCCGGCAAGCACACCTATACCTTCAGTCGCGAGACAGGCATGCCAGCAGGACTGCGGCCTACCTTCTGGCACAAGATGAACGAGGGCGACCTGATCATCAAGGACCGGTTCAACGACGATAAATGGCAATTGAAGCAGGCCGCCACCAGCTACGAGAAGAAAGGCGACCAGCTAATCATCACCACACGCTCCACATACGCCGTCAACGACTCTAACTGCGTGAAGGGCGAGTACACATTCACCGTAGAAAGCGACGGCACGTTGACCGTCAACTACAACATGACTCCCACCATCACTGCCAAATACTTGCCCGTCATCGGCATGGCCCTGAAAGCCCAGCCCGTGCAGTGGCTCGGACTGGGCCCTGAGGATGCCTATCCCAACAAAAAAGCCGCCCCCTTGATGGGACTATACGATGCCCACACATGGAGCGGCACCCGTGCCGCCCGGTGGATAGACACCACGGTGGGCCGCGTCACGTTGAAGCCCAGCATCGGCGACTTCGCCTATATAGACCGCGATGCTCCCGACAGCAAGGAGATTCGCATTCTGGGCCATGTGCTGGGCCGATCGGAAAAAGGCCGTCTGAACGACAAGCGCTACCGCATAGTCTCAGGCACCACCTATAGTGGCACCTTCCTGCTCAATCCTTCGAAAGAGTAGTTCAATTTCAAAAATAATTTTTGTTAGTTTTAATTAGTTGTAGTAATTACGAAAAAAACGGCTGCGCGTGATGCGTAGCCGTTTTTGTTTTTGCTGTTTTGATTGCTATTTCCTAAACACCTTCTTTCCATTCCAGATAATGACTTCCTGCCGCTTCGATGCCGAAACAGGTCGTCCGGCCATATCAAAAGCCTGAATATCGGCATTGGGACGGTACACGATGCCATTGACGGCTGTTGTTCCGCGAACGATGTCCAGTTCAATCTCAGTACAGCCTTTTTCCAGAAAGAAAGAAACATCACCTCGATACACCCCACCGGTGAAGTTCACATATTTGGCATAGTACGTGCGCCCAGCTATAAGCTGTCCATTGTCAATCTTGCTGGTAAAGAGCGAGTCGCGATAGATGGTGATGTTAGGCTTCAGTCCGTTCACCTCGGTGAACGTCACTGTTGTCAGCAGGTCGCTGCCCAGATAGAAACTCGTTTCCGTGGGCTGGTTATAGCCCATCTGCTGGTTCAGTACCGACATCTCGTAGTGATGGTCCTGCAACAGACAAGGAAAACGATAGTCGGTAGGATACCAAGTAGAGAAAATCTTCAGACAAGTCTCAGCAGAGTCTACATAGATAATTTCCTCGCGCCAGTCGCCAAAGAGGTCGGCGTAGAGGCAGGGATTCTCTTTCGTGCCGTTGATGGCCTTTGCATTGAAGTAGTTGGCACGCAGGGCACGTCGCTCCTTGCCATCGCTGGCATTGTTGGTACACACCTTGTTGCCGTCCAGCAACTGACGGTTGATGCTGCCACTGAACCATACGGCCATGTTGTTGGCAGCAGCCTTGATGGGGTTGCCGTCATCGGTTTTAATCTCTCGTCCGTCACTGGTCATGATGTTGCCGCCATACCACCACATCTCACAACCAGGATATTCAGGCATGATGTCAGCTACAGAACAGCGTCCCACATCCTCAGGCGACTTGAAGCACCATATCGTTTCGCCCGTTTGGGCATCGCGCAGGGCAGCCCCATATTCACCAGTCTCGTAGCAGGCCCATATCTCCATGCCATCACGATCAGGCAGGAAGTCGCCCATGTGCAGGGCATCACCATGCCCATAGCCCAAGAAGTCCTTGTCATAGTTCCTTCCACTAATCACCGTCTCCACACCGTTTTTAGCACCCGACACATAGAGCGGTGTGCCATCGTGATCAAGAGTCATCGAACCGTAACACATCTCGTCGAGCCCATCGCCGTCAACATCGCCCACAAAGAGTGAGTGATAGCCTTGCGCCCCGTAGTTCTGACAGCCTTCGTCATCGCTGTCGAAGTGCCAACGGCGCGACAACTGGCCATTCTGATAATCCCATGCCTCAATGACGCTCTTGGCATAGACACCACGTCCCACTAAGATAGAAGTGATATCCTCGTCGCAGCGAATGATGCCCACACGGATGGAAGCAGCGCGTTTCCAGTAGCTGTCGCCCCAGGCCTCACTGCTCTTTCCTGCAGGAATGAACTCAGCCCGTGCCAGCTCCTTGCCAGTCATGCCGTCCATCACACAGATAAATTCTGCCATGCCATGCGCATGATTGGTGGAATAGGTGCGATAATCGGTGCGCCCGTCGTGGTTCTCGTCGCCTATCGTCTGACCATCGCCGAAGACGGCACCCTCAGAGAGGCGCGTCACAAACTCACAGCGCCCGTCGCCATCAAAGTCATAGACAACAAAGTTGCTGCTGTTGCCCGTCTCGATGTTGGGACCCGAACAGACGCGCCACAAGAAAGTTCCATCCAGTTTGTAGGCCTCCCAGATAACAGTATGAGTCACCTGACGGCGATCTTCATCGCTCAGTCCATCATTTACCAACAGTTTGTCTTCGGTGCGCGCACCGCGTTTCACGACAATCTCTGGCACACCGTCGCCATCCAGGTCACCATAGCTACAGTCGTTCACCTTATAGATAAATCCTGAAGGTGTTCCCTCCCACTTCTGCAGCGGCATGCTCACGTATGGCACGCCAGCCTGCAGCTGTTCCTTTTTGACCGTATAGCTAGCCAGTACCTCGCTCTGTCCCTTGTAGCACAGTTCGTAGGTAATATCTTTCGAGAAATCCTTATAGCTATCCTGAAAGCAGGTTGAGGCAATGATGCCATTGGCACCGCTCACCTTGGTGCGCTGTCCGCCAGCAGGTTGGCGATACAGGTCGAAGACTGTTTCGTAGCTGTCTTCCGGCATCATGCGCCACGACACCAGAATCTTGCCCAGTGCAGGCTGATACTCACTATCTTTCTGCGGATAGATACTTTCGCTTACATTATTGATACTTGCCCACAAACAACGATTATTACGATAGGCAGTGGACTCGTCGGCCATCACCGCCTGCAAGCTGGCCATCATACAGACCATTATCAAGCAACACAGTTTTTTCATATTCAAAAGATTTCATTTCATTTATAAGTTCTTCAAGAATTCTATCTCTACAATCTTCAGCGAGGTGCCTGCCGATGCCTCCTTCAGGAGCATCGCAGGGGGCTGCATAGATATCAACGGGATAGCTCATGGAGCGGAAGTTCTTCAGCTTCAGGCACACCTCGTCAATGGTTGTCGGCTCGGCCAAGGTATAGGTGATCCAAGCCTTGTCCAGCTTGCCCTCACTCTCCCAGATGGTGTTCTCGTAGGTGTCGAAGCTCAGCGTAGGGTCACCTGTACCAGCTACGGCATCGATGATAGCCACCTCACGGCGCGTCGGGATAAACGACGGTGTGAGCGGTGTTTCTCCCTTGTTAAGTCGTGGCATCAGACCGTCAGAGGGCTTGTAGGCAGTCAGTCCGCCCACCACACTGACAGGCTGCGTCTGCAGTTCGATGGTGGCCTTTGGCAGTCCTTTGGCCTGAGCCGTCACCGTGATCTTGCCTGCTTTGGCAAGCGAGCGCAGCATCACTCTGTTGACACCACACTCCACAGGCAGCGTATCCTGCAACACATGGTTCAGATGGGCGTAGGTCTTGGCATCAATACCCAGAGGATTGTTGCTGCCAATCTTCTCACCCTTCAGCACAGGGGCAGCAGGGTTGGTTGCCAGTGAGAAAGGCTTCGTCTTGGCCACTCCACCGCGATATTCGGCCGGACCTTTCACGTTCCATTTGATGAGACGGTTGTCCAACGGACAGCGACGGCCCTGCCCGTCGACCACCTCCACCTGAACAAGTGCCACGTCGGCACCGTCAGCCTTCCAGCCCACCACATACACTTCAGGCACCACGAACGGCTCTGCATAGTTCCAGTGCCCCACGATATAGGTCTGCGACTTCAGGTCGTCCACCCACCCATTCCACAATACAATCTTCGTACCACCCGAATTGACCTTCGTTCCTGTGCCGGGCCGTTCCAGCCAGTATTCATGCCAGCGGCGCACCAGTTCCACTACGAAGCGGTCGTTATTGTGGTTGTAGGCCGAGGCTTTGGCTCCACGGAAGGTTGGTCCGTCGCCCTCTGCATGATACGGATAGGACCACGAGTTCCAGTACCAGCGCAGAGCCTCGTCGCGACAATACTCCATCATCCATACAGGCTTTGTGTCGCTCTTGTTCACATAAAGCATCTCGCCGCCATATTCAGCCTCCGGCTCGTCAAGCATCTCACGGCTGCCGATGGCACGGCCACCGTAGGGGTCATACTGGTTGCGCAACTGTTTCATCTCGCGCATGTGCTGGGCCGTGATGCGGTGGTTGCCACACTCGTAGAAAATGACAGAGGGCGAGTTTCGCATATAGATGATGGCATCGCGCATCAGTTCCTTGCGCTGCGTCCACCAGCGGCCTGTGGCATCTTTCTCGGAGTCGCCGGCAGGCATGGCCTGCAGTAAGCCCACGCGGTCGCACGACTCCACATCCTGTTTCCACGGACAAGTGTGCATCCAGCGCACCAGATTGCCGCCGCTCTGCACAAACAGGTCGTTGCTATAGTCGCTCAGCCAGGCTGGCACACACTGGCCCACGCCAGGCCACTCATTGGTGGTGCGCTGGGCATAGCCGTGTACCATCAGCACACGGTCGTTCAGGTAGATCATGCCATCCTTGAACTCCGTTTTGCGGAAACCGGTTGTAGTTTCTACTTCATCCTGTCCCACCACCGTTTTCACCTTATATAGATAACCATAGCCCCACGACCAGAAGTGCAGACCAGTAACGCGCTTCTCTGCCCTCAGCATGGCCATGCCATGCGCAGGAATGGTGACAGGCTGTCCCTCAAAGCGAGCCAGCTCCCGTCCGTCCATTTCCTCAAGAACCACCTGACAGCTACGAGTGACAGGCTGGTCGCTGTCGTTCATCACCTGACTCTCGACATGAATTGTGGCTGCGTGACCCGGAATGTCGTAGTGCGTACCATAGATATAGGTGCCCGTAGTGCCCAGATTCGACATCAGGGGCAGTGTCTGATAGACCTGGTCGGTGACGTGCAGCCACACGTTCTTGTTCAGTCCGCCATAGCTCACGTTGAACGAACGGCTCTGCCACTGGAAGGTGCTGCCGGTAGCTTCTTCCCGATAGTCGAAATCGTTATCCGTGCGCACTTCTATTTTGTTGACACCCTCCTTGACAAAAGGTGTCAGATCGAAGCCGAAGGCCATCACTCCGTTCTCAGAGATGCCCACACGCTGGCCGTTTACGAACACCTCGGCAGCCTGACGGGCACCCTCGAACTCAATGAAGATCTTCTTTGAGGAGAGAGGGGCAAGATGGTCAAGCGAGAACTCCTTGCGATACCAGCGCACGCCAGTCGATGTTTCGAACGTGCTGACACCGAAAGCCTCGTCCTCATTCCAGGCATGGGGCAAAGTCACCGTTTGCTTCTGCTGGTCTATTCGCCAGCCGCTATTGAAATTATAGGTCTCACGAGCCTCGGCACTGACTGTTGCCAGCAGTGCCAAGGCTACTATCATGATTGGTCTTTTCATGTTCATGGGGTTATCTGTCAAAAGGTGTTAGAATCCGTTTTCGTATTCTTCGTCTTCCTCCACTTCTTCGTCATCCCAAACTTTTCGTGATCGGCGACGGGAGAGCGACTCATTGCCGCCCGCCGTTTCGTTGTCAATCAACTGTGTGGGTTCGCCGGAAGCGGCCATCAGACTTTCTCTTCCACTCATCATTAAACAAACGAGAGTAGGGCTGATATATTCCTTTTTCATAATCATATCCTCCTTCAATTACTTAATGATTACCTTTTTGCCATTCTTGATGTAGATGCCACCCTTAGGCTGAGCCACACGCAGTCTTTGACCATTCAAGTTGTAGACGATATTATCGTTTCTCATTTCCTCATTTCTGTTAAGACGCGAAGCGTCGCTAATGCCTGTCGTAGTACCCTCTGCATCAATGCCTATGAACAGACGGGCCTCGCTGCCGCCATTACCTTCCTTGGGAGCTATGGTAATGCTGGCAATATTCACGCTGCGGTTCCCGTGGAAAGCATACGTGCCGGCGGCCTTGATCTCGAACACACAGTCCTGCTGGGCGGTGCTCTCCTTGTCACCGCCAATCATTTCCACGTTTGTCTCATCGTCGCACACCATGTAGCCGGCATAGCTGCCATTGCTGGTGCGGGCGTTGATGGTGACGGTGTGGTTGGGTTTCAGGTCGGGGATGATGACCGAGGTCAGGCCGTTGCCGAAGTAAATACGGCCCGCTGCGTTGCGGTTGTCGATGCCAAGACGGTCGCCAGCCGACGTAAAGAGCAGTCCCTCAGTCTCGGTAATGACGTTGCCGTTGGCGGTAAGGGCTGCATTGTCAAGAGCCGCCACGTTGTGGTAGCGATAGCGCTCGCCGTTTGCTGCGCCCTGTTTCCAAATGTCGGGGGTATCCTTGGTGCGCTCTGCCTCCAGATCGCTGACGCTGGCATCGCTCCATGTAGTGAAACTCCACGAGCGGTTGTCGGCACTCTCGTCCACGATACTCAGGTAGGCCTTGCCTGCGGTAATGGTGCCTTCGCCACTCGACTTGTAGAAGCCTACGCCATGTTCCTTGTTGGCAAAGATATAGTTCACCATGCCTCCTTCAGTTGCTGGCACGGTCATGTCGGCAGTCACGGACACCATCAGGTTGTCGCCCTCGTAGGTCGAGGCTGTCTCTGTGCGCTCCAGCGTATAGTCGCCGGCGACATCGGCCTTTAGAATGACACCCACGCCTGCTGGAATCACATTATACTCAGCAAATACCACGATGCCGTCGCTGACCGACGATACACCATAGGCCTTCAGCCCTGTGGGCAAACTCAGCGTCACGCCGCTGTTGTTGCCAAACGTGGCGTAGGTGGTCTCGCCTATAGTGACATCGACCGATGTCTGTGGGCGCTCCACCACAATCTTGATGACGTTGATGCGAGTGTTACCCGAGCGACCGAAGTAGAGCACGCTCTGGTCGGCGGTCAGCGTATAGCTGAACTCCTGTGGGTCGCCAGCCTCCTCGTGGCCATCGGTCACGGTCTTCTCTGTAGCGGTACCGCCAGTGGTGAAAAGCTCGGTGTTCGCAGCATCCTTAATCACGATGTTGGCATACTTAGAGCCTCCCGTGAAATCAGCCGTCGACATATTGGTGAACGGCTGAAAGGTCACCACATCACCCACCTTGAAGTCGCCCTCCAGCTTGATGGCATGGTTGAAGTCACCAGCCGAATAGCCGATGCTGCTGGTGAAGGTGATTACGTTGACTGTAGTTTTGTTCGAGTTGTACTTCTGAGTCACCTGGGCATTGTCCTTCGAGGCATCCAGCCAGAAGGCATTGCCGATGGAAGTCCACGTACCGCCGTTGATGGTGCCTTTGTCCCATGATGCGATGGTGGTTGATTGCGCTTTCACGCCTGTTGCTGCTGCCAGCATGGCCAGCAGTGCGATTGCTTTTGTCAGTAATTGTTTTTTCATTGTTAGTGGATAAAATGATGATTAATTTATAATATTTGTACGTTCTTGCCGCAAATATACGGCATTTCAGCTTCCTGCATCTCCCAAATTGTACGTCCCTGTTCTTTATTGTACGTTTTTAAACGCATCTGGATAAAATCAAATCCATATCACCCCGTCTTACGCTACTTTTGCAAGCAAAACCAGAAACAATAAAAAAGCAATGCAAATGAAACAGACTATTTTGCTGCTTTTGGCAGCAACCATGGGCTTGCAGGCGTAGACTTGGGACCCAACATTCGCACAGGTAGCCACTACACGCAGTTCTTGTTCTATGATTTCAATGGTGACGGACGAGCCGAGATGATTTGTAAGACGGCATCTGGATCTATTGATGGTGTAGGCCAGTATGTGACCGAGGCTGCCGACGACGAAGTCATCAAGACTGCCGACAACACTGCTGACTATCGAAACTCGCAGGGTCGCATCTTGTCGGGACCGGAATATCTGACCGTATTCGACGGACTGTCGGGCCGCGCACTGCACACCATCTGGTACAGCCCCTACCGCACCCTACTTGAAGGGAAGACAGAGAAGTTTATCGGTGTACCCAATGGTTTTACCTTCAGCTATGACAAAGCAACCATGAATTTCCGTCTGGAAGGGACACCCGAAAAGACGGGTCTCTATCAAATCATCCTGCGCACTTCAGGTGCAAGGTGTGCGAGTAAAATACCCTGGAAAAGGAATCTATATCCGCAACGGAAGAAAATACAAATATTGATTAGTGCCATCAAAAAAACAGCCGTTTCATGAGGGGTTTAGAAATAATTCGCTATCTTTGCACCCGTATGATACGACTATTACTATTATCACTATACCTATTGCTTGCATTCTCGCTTCAGGCTAAGGATGAGATTGTGAGTTTCAAACTGTCGAGCCAGAACGGACTGCCCGACAACAGTGTGCGCTACATCCAACAGGCCCCCACGGGAGAATTGCTCCTCATGATACACTATGCCGCCTATAGCTTCGACGGCTATACTTACCGGCGCTTGCCACAGGAGGAGTTTGAACGGCTGAAAGCCGCCTCGCTGAAAGACCATTCGCTCAGCGTGGGGCACAACCGCGACAATATGGGCAACCATGTGGTGATGGAAGGCAATGCTATTGTCTATACCGACCACGCGACGGGCGAGCAGATACGCTTGCAAGTGCTGGACCCTCAATGGGGAAAACTGACGCAGAACCTGAAATACCGTGTGGTGACCGACCATGAGGGACGTATCTGGGTGTCGATCAATGGCTTTGGCCTCTATGTCTACAACCGCCGGACGGAACAACTGCGCCACATCAGCGAAGATGATGGAAGCGGACTGATAGACACCAACTATCTGGTCTACATGATGCTCGACCGCGATGACCACGTCTGGGTGGCTGGTGAGCACTATGGACTCTTCTGCCTTCAGACTGTCAACCAGGGCTATGAAGTGGTGCTTCCGTCGGGGCAGACGGACAAGGAGCGAACTGAGGAAATCCGCATGATGAGCCGTCTCAGCAACGGGCGCATCATTCTGGCCAACAATGCCGGTGTGGTGATGACGGCTGACAGCCTGCTGGAAAACATAGTGCCGCTCTCTACCGACGGCGAGAACTATATCTCGGCCTGTCTCGACGGGGCGGGACGCTTGTGGTTAGGTTCACGAGTGAATGGTGTCAACGTGGATGGCCGCCACTATAGTCAGGGACGCATTGACTGTCTGTTGCTCGACAGCAAGGGGCGCATGTGGGCCTGCGGACTGAAACGTGCTGTCTCCATGATGACGATTGACCATGAAGGCCGCTTCCATGAGCGGGGCTTCTTCGAAGATTCTGTCGGTTTGCAGGCTCGCATGATGATTGAAGACCATCGTGGCGACATTTGGCTGGCCTCGGAGAAAGGACTGTTTGTGTTTAATCCAGACGAACTGCTTGCCGACTCGAAGGCCTATAAGAAGATTCTCGATGAGCCCATCCGCTGTCTCTGTCAGGATAGCCGTGGGGTGTTATGGGCTGGAACGCTGGCCGGTGGTGTGCTTCATGGAGACAATTCCGCCTGGCATCCCACTACTTTCACCCGTCTGGACCGCAGTGACGGACTGGTGGGCGATGCCGTACAGATGATAGCCGAGGACGGCAGCGCAACGTAGACCGCATGCTGCGGCTCATCAACCAACTGCTGGAATTCCGCCGCATGCAGAACAACAAGCTGTCGCTCGCACTCGAAGAGACCGACATCGTCAACTTTGTGTACAACCTGTGTCAGAGCTTTCACGACACTGCCGACCAGAAACACATTGCCCTGACATTCGTTCCAGCCATGAAGAACTACACGATGTTCATTGACCGTGGATTCATTGACAAAGCCGTCTACAACCTGCTTTCAAACGCTTTCAAATACACGCCGAAAGGAGGCAGTGTGTGACGGTAAGGGTGAGGGAGACCGGCACCAACATGAGCATCATTGTCGAAGACACAGGCGTGGGAGTGCCCGAGAACATGCGCGAGAAAATATTCGACCGCTTCCAGCGAGGGCAATTAGGGCGCGACAGTCTGGGCATCGGTCTGGACCTGACGGCCGAACTGATACGAACCCATCACGGCAGCATCCGTTGTGATGCAAATCCCAATGGCGGCAGCATCTTCACCATCGAGTTGCCCACCGACAAGAATATCTATGAGGAGAAAGACTTCCTGAGCAGCGAGGCACCCCAACAGGCAGAGCAGGATGACGACCGCAAGGGCTTCACCGAGTTGGTACGCGAGGCCACACCAGAGCCCATGAACGACCACTGCATCCTCATTGTGGAGGACGATGCCGACATTGCAGCCTTCCTGAAACAGGAACTGAGCCGCTACTTCCAGACAGAGACTGCCGCCGACGGAGAAGAAGCCCTCACCTCGCTCCACTCTTCTCCCTCCACTTTCAGTCTGGTCATCACCGATGCCATGATGCCTCGCATGAACGGCTTCGAACTGATCAGGCGGCTGCGGCGCGACGACCCCACGCGCCATCTGCCCGTCATCATGCTCACAGCCCTTGATGCACAGGAACAGCAACTGAAAGGTATGGAGGCCGGTGCCGATGCCTATATCACCAAACCTTTCTCAGTGCCCTTACTGCTGCTGTATTGCCGCAACCTGATTCAGCGCAGCTACAACCTGAGAAAAGAAACCGAGAGGCAACAGGCAGACAACAATCCTATTGATGCCGACTCACAAAAGAAGAAAGCCATGGCCGTCGCACAGGTCATCATGGAAGAACGCGACCAGAAACTGTTGGCCCAGTTATCGGTATGGGTAGAATCGCACTTGGCCGCCCCCGACCTCAGCGTCGACAAGTTTGCCGAAGACATGGGCTACGGCCGCACTTCGTTCTATATCAAACTGAAGGCCCTGACGGGAATGACACCTAACGAGTACATCAAGGAGCGCCGGCTGCAAAAGGCCTACGAAATGCTGAAGGACGAACGTGTGACAGTGGCCGAGGTGGCCTATCAGGTGGGCATGGGCACACCACAGTATCTCTCAACCACCTTCAAGAAACGCTTTGGAATCACGCCTACGCAGTATCAGAAAGGAAAAGTTTCTTAATAGCCGTTGTCAGCTTCGTTCCTCAAAGCCAAGGAAGGAACTGAAGTATGGATTTGTCCGATTTTTCCCAATATTGCTTGGCTGTTTTAGCAAAAAGTATTACATTTGCAGTGTCACAACTATTCAAGACGCAAAAAAGATGGGAATTTATATTGACAGAGGCAACTTAGACTTCACAGAAGCCAGAAACAGTGAATACGTTGACAAGTCAGGACTGATCAGTGTGGTAAACAAAACGCTCTTCACCCGACAGAAATTCAGCTGCGTGACACGTTGTCGCCGTTTCGGCAAGTCGATGGCCGCACAGATGCTGTGCGCCTATTACGACCGCACGTGCAACTCTCGCCAACTCTTCGAAGACTTGGAGATTGCGAAAGACGACACCTTCGAGCGACACCTGAACAAGTATCCTGTCATCTACCTTGATATGACGGATTTCATCACCCGATACCGAGGCGATGAAGATATTGTCAGGCATATTGACCAAGAGGTGCGCGCGGAAATACAACGTGCCTATCCAGACATCCCCACCGAAGAGAACGATGACCTGATGGCACTGCTTCAACGCATCGTGCTGACAACGCAACAGCCGTTTTTCTTCATTGTCGACGAGTGGGATGCCATCTGCCGCGAGTTTCCTGCAGGCTCGAAGGGCATGGACAGCTATGTCAACTGGTTGCGCCGCATGTTTAAGAGTACAAGCGGCAATACAGTTTTTGCAGGAGTTTATATGACGGGCATACTGCCCATCAAGAAGTACAAGACCGAATCGGCCTTAAACAATTTCCAAGAGTATTCGATGGTGTCGCCACGCCAGATGGCAGGATTCTTCGGGTTCACCAAGGAGGAAGTGCGTATGCTGGCAGAAAAGTATGGAATGGACTTCAGCGAACTGGAGAAATGGTATGACGGCTATCAGATTGGAGGGCTGACCTCCATTTTCAACCCCAACTCGGTGATGCAGGCCATTTATAGCGACTATTGCGAGAGCTATTGGGGGAAAACGGGTGCTACGGATGCCGTAGCCCACTACATTAGAATGAATTACGAAGGGTTGAAAGACGACATCATCAGCATGCTGGCTGGTGCCCGCTGCAAAGTAGACCCTAAAGGATTCAAGAACGACCTGTCGCTGATACTGAATCGCGATGACGTGCTGACCGTGCTCATTCACCTTGGCTATCTATCGTACGACCGGACAAAATCGGAATGCTATATCCCCAACCTTGAGGTTGCCGGCGAAATGGAGGAAGCCATCAAGACGAATAATTGGAAAAATGTTGTTGACGCTGTCAGACAGTCGGAAGAGCTGTTGCAAGCAACCCTTGACGGCGATGCCGAGGCCGTGGCCCGGGGTGTGGAGGCTGCCCACGACGACAATACCAGCATTCTCAGTTATAACAACGAGAACTCATTGGCCTGCGTGCTCTCTATAGCCTATTATTATGCACGCAACAACTACGTGATGCACCGTGAACTGGCATCAGGAAAAGGCTTTGCCGACATTGTGCTCATCCCTCGCAAAAACGTTGATTCGCCTGCAATCGTCCTTGAGCTGAAAGTAAACAAGGATGCTGACGCAGCCATCGATCAGATACACCGCAAACAATATCCCGCCAAGGTTGCCGAATATGCTGACCGTCTCATCCTCGTCGGTATCAACTACGACCGAGAAACGAAGCAACACACCTGTAGAATAGAAAAGGTGTAGTCACGACAACAGCACGCGCTGCAATCTGCGTCAATTTATACTGCAACGGATAGTCCGTTTCGCTGCAGTTAATATTGAATCTCGCTGCAATCCAAGTTTAATCACACCGGAATTTGACGTTAATCAGAGCAGAAAATGACGTTAATTAGAGCAGAGAATGACGCAAACGAGAGTAGAGAATGATGCAAACGGGAGCAGAGAATGATGCAAACGTTTAGTGACAGCAGTGTATGCAAATTTTGCAAAAAGTTTTTTCGGTATTGCTATTATATATTTTGAGGCAGCAGAGCGCCACATGCGCCTGCTGCCTCAACAACTAATAACTAACTAATATTATTGAAAAAAACTACTGCTATTCGTCATCGTCGTCCCAGAAAGAGCCGCCGCGAGAAAGTACGGCATCATCAGTACCCAGTGCAGTATCTGAGACTGTAACAGTTTCATCACCCGATGATGCTATCATGTGGCATGTCTCAATCATGGTAAACGTGGTCTGGGGCTGAATATAATGTTTCTTGTCCATGGTTATCCCTCCTTTTTGCTTATTTGATAATTAGTTTCTTGCCATTCACTATGTACAGTCCGTTTGCTGGCCTTGCTACACGCTGTCCATTCAGGTTGTATACATTTCCGTTCTCGCAACTATTGTTTGTCAGCGTGTTGATGTGCGCAGTTTCGTCATCAAAAGCCATTGTTATGCCTTCACGTGCCGGACTGACTTCATCCGTTACGATGCTTAGATAAGCCTTGCCGCCCAGTCCTGTCTTTTGTGCGTCTACTTTGTAAAAGCCGACAACTCCGTCCTTATAGGCCAACAGATAGTTTGTGGTGGTCTTTCCATCGGCAGTTTCAGGAACCTTTACCTTTGTAGCATCATCCTTGATGTTCTTCAGCAGGTTATCGTTATACTTTGTGGTACTTGTTCCTGTGGCATAAGTATAGTTGCCTGGAGTAGCTTTAAGGAGTACGCCAACATTGGCGGGAACCTGTCCGTCAGTGATTTCCGTGAAAGTAACGTTGCCATCCTCATAAGCGGAAGCCCAGTAGACTTTTACCCCTGTTCCAGAGAAGCTAACTGCCGACGTGTTACTGAACGTGGCATAGCCAGTGCTGCCAATGTGAATACCGTTGGTGCCAACGGTCTTGATGGTCACCTTACGGAGGTACAAATCTGATGTTTCAGTCCAGGTGAAATCAAATGTCCCATCGCTCATCATCGTGTAAGGTGTTCCACTGACTAAAGCATTTCCTGCTGTTTTAGTCTTGCCTGTGGAAACTTTTGCTCCATTGGCTGTGTCGTATGAAACATTGGTAGATGTGATGTATAGTCCTCCTTCCGTCGACTCTGCTGTAACTGCACTGTTATGCCAGACAGTTACGACATCGCCAGCTTTCAGATTCAGAATAGAGATGGTCAGATTCTTATTTTTCAAGTGCAGACCAGCAGTCATCAATTCATCAGTTACAGTCCCGCTGGTAGCATACCCTTCAAACTTCGTCCAACCGTATGGATTAGTGTCTGCACTCTTCTCAAAGGCGAATCGCCCATTGAGGCTGTGCAATGTAGATCCGTCTTTATCAAAAAAGTTCTCTAGCAGGTAAACGGTCTTTCCTGTTGACGATGTGACCAAGGATTCGAGGTTGAGAGTTTGATTGACAGCGGACTTCTTCGTCCAAGAGCCGAAGTCGTAGGTCTCGGTTGTTCCCTGTGCTTTCACCTCCCCCACAGGCATGAGCATCATGGTGCAAAGCGCCATCATTGATAGTAGTTTTGTTTTCATCATTGCTTAGAGTTTTTAACAAATGAATAATTTCTGGGGGCAAAGGTACGACGAGAAACGCCACCGGATGTTCGAATGCATCCGATGGCGTGTGTATTTGTACGAAATGTAATGTCTGCGAGGGTTGAAGAAGTACGGCCGCCGGCACAACGCACCTGCGTACGAGCATAGACATTGAGCATAGAGAAGATAAGATACTGTTTTTGGCGACAACGGTAAGAATAATTATTGATATTTCATTACACCAGTGTCTCTTTTTTTAAGAAGTCCCTGAGCGGGATGTGAATGATACCCTCATACTTGCTGGAATCCATAAAGGGTGTCATAGAGACTACATATTTCGGATAGTTGTCGTTGATCTTCTGCAAATTGCCGAACTCACGTTGAAAGGTGGACTCCTCACTGATGAGGTAGGATGCCTGTACATAAATGGTATTGTCGCCCTTTGTCGCCACAAAGTCAATCTCTGTTGCGTACATCTGCCCAACGGTGACCTTATATCCCTGCCGTACAAGATGCTGATAGACTAGATTTTCCACTATCTTCTCAATGTCGTTGGCACGTCGGCCTCCCACGACGAAATTGCGCAGACCGACATCGCCAAAGTAGTATTTGTCGTTGTTCTCCAGAAGTTTCTTCCCATGCAGATTATAGCGGATGACGTTGTGCGTGAGGAATGCCTCTACGGTGGCCTTCAGGTATTTAAGAATAAGGTTCTTGGACACTTCATTCCTGTTGGAAGTCATATAATTCTGGATATTGGTGGCAGACAGCGGCTTACCAATATTGTCGCCTATATATCTGATCAGGTTTTCCAAAAAAGGAACGTTCCTCACTTTCTTCCGGCGGACAATATCCTTCACGAGAATGGTATTATAGACACCCTGAAGATACTGACGGATGACCTCTGGATCGTCCAACCCCATCGGACGAAGGCCAGGAAGACCACCGTAGTTAATATACTTTTGCAAGGCATCGTCGTTGTCGTCCAGATTGTGGAATACGAGAAACTCCCCATAGCTGAGACCCTGCACGAAGATTTCCATATATCTGCCGGAAAGCATCGTTGCCAAGTCACTGGAGAGCGTGTCAGAATTACTGCCGGTTATGATGATGTCGATATCAGGACTATCGTAGTAATTTCTGAGCCCCCGTTCGAATTCCTCTATTTCCTGTACCTCATCAATTAGGATATACGTATGCTTACCCGGCTTCCTGCGTTGATCAACATATGCTACCAGATCCTTATAATTCTGAATGAAGTCGAAGTCCGTTTTCTCCTTGTCTATATAGATGACACTAGCATCGTCCTGCTGCTTCCTTTGAACGATCTCTCTCATCACATAACTTTTGCCGACACGCCGCTGGCCGGTCAGGACAATCAGAATGCCTTTTCCAAGCAGTTTCTCTACTTTCGAATAATAATGAGGTCTTGCTATCAGTTCCATAATAATCTATGCAGTCTTCACTTTTCGACGGCAAAGATAATGAATTTTGTTGACCATAAAGAACAGAATCGGAAGAAAACCAATTTTGTTCATTATAATTAACGGTTGGATGGCAGACGCGAACACAAACATACGCAAACGGACAATTACATACATTGTTGCTGTCCGTTCTTGTTATCTTTGCACCGAAAAAACCACTAAAAACTTATAGAACAATGAAAAAAATGCTTACCCTTATGCTGAGTGCAGCCATGATGCTGACTGCCAATGCCCAGAATGCAGGTGACTATGTCTACACCGACAATGGGCGATTCAAGATTACAACAGGTGAGAATCTGCTGACCAACGGCGATTTTGACAATGGTTCCAATGGCTGGACTACCGACGGCGGTAATACGCTGAGTCCCGACACCTTCGCTATTGAAACAGAGAATGAGAACAACTACCTGAGCGTGTACAGCAAGGATAATGGTCCCGGCACTGGCAGCTCCCTGCTGCGCAGTCTTGCAGTGGAAAGCGGCAAGTGCTACGTCATCAACTACCAGGTGAAAGGCAACGACGATGCTGTCAGCACAACCGTCACATCAGGGGCTAACGCCAAGAACTACCAGAACTTCCTGTTCAGCACATCGGGATCGGTCTTTGACGAAGAAAATGTGTCGATAGGCAGCGAACAGACCTACGGCTTCAACTGGACAACCATTCAGTATGCCTATCAGCCCAATACCGATGGCTACCTGCTGCTGCATTTCTACGCCCCCTACATCGGAACCTGTTTCGACAATTTCCAAGTCATGGAGGCTACCGAGGTGGTCGACGATCGGGCCGCAGCCAAAATTTTTGCACTGCTGAACAGCTATCTGCAGAATCCGCTGTTCCCGAACGGGCACGACATCCTTGAGAGTGTCATCATGGTTCTGCAAGAATGTGTAGACAACGACGACATAGACGGCTATCGTGAATATTCAAACTATGTTGACGAGGCCATCAGCGAATTCCTGAACATGAACACTACGGATGTCATCTCATTCGTGGCGAACGGAACATTCGATGACCTAAAGACAACCAGCGCCAACCAGACCAGTGCCGGTGCATGGGCTATTGACGACGGTCTGCGCGTGGAGAATCCTACCGGCAAGACCCGCTGGGCAGTAAAGTCGGCCGCAGAGACAGGAGCGCCCTTCACAGGCAACTACCTGCAGAACGACATCCCATACGGAAGCAAGAATAAACTTTACGAGGCTACCGTTCACCAGACCATCGAGAACATGCCTGCTGCACAGTACATGTTCACCATCAAGACGCGCGGCTACAAGTTTACAAGCAAGACAGCAAAAACTACCGAGATACGCGGCATGAAGGTGTTTATCAACAACGACAGCACCGAATGCTATCCTGTTGAAGAGGAGAACGCCACACGCTTCACCGTCTACAGCACACTAGCCGAGGCAGGCAACATGAAGATTGGATTCTATCTGCCTGATGCAGTGGCTAATCATGTTGACCTTGACGTGGTAGACCTGCGCATCATAGGCTGGACACAAGACGAGGTCGACGAGTTCTTCTATGGCAAGGAACTGGCCGAAGCACGCCAGAACCTGCGCCACAGTGTCGACTCTGCCCGTACACTCCATGCCGACCCACTGATGCTCTACGGCAAAGTTCGCCTTGACTCAGCCATCATTGCCTCGCAGAACTATCTACAGACCTATAATCTAATCGATAGTCTCAACGATTCGCGTACCCGACTGAACAAGGAGATTACCCGTTATATTGGTTCGAACGGTGCACTCACCAACCTGCACAAGGCCATTGCCAATGCTGAGGAACTGGCTGCCGATGACAGTTATGCAGAGGCCGACAGGAACAACCTGCGCCAAGCTATCGAGACAGCCAAGGCCTATCTGGCAACACTCTCTGCCGAAAACCACGAAGAGGAAGGCTACACCGATGCAGACACCAACTTGAAGCGTTCGCTCAACACCGCATACGGACTGACGGTTAACTACACCAGCAAGAACAAGACCGTCATGGCACTGCTCAACCTGGAAGAGGGCGACATGGTAAGCATTGACTGGGCAATGGCCAACAACTCGCACAGCATGATGATCGTATCGGCCAATGCCAAGGTGCTGCTGGCCGACGGAACATGGCAGGAGTACACCAAGACAGGCAAGGACAATGCCAATGTACTGCCAAAGTGGAACAACGACGGCCTGTCGGGCTCTACACGCAGCACCCTGTTGATGACCGCAAACGGAACACTCGACTTCTACCAGTCATCTACCAACAGCACGATGCAGATCTACTATCTGGGCATCACCAAGGCTGAGAACGTGACATTGGGCGTGCGCAACATGGAAACAGCAACTCAACGCCTCAGCAATGGCAGCATCTACGACCTTAGCGGACGCAAGGTTAGTGGCACAAAGCCCGGCCTCTACATCCGAGACGGAAAGAAGTTCATCGTGAAGTAGAAGCAACGACAGATTACAGAACATAGCCTGACACGAATACAGGAAACCATGCGATTGGCATGTCGGCAAGCAGCAGCTTGCAGGCATGCCAATCGTTAATGTTATCAAAATACTTGTCGTTTACGGAGTTTTTCCGTATTTTTGCAGAAACAACCTAACGACCTATGCAGAAATTTGCGGACTACATCAAAAAGATAGAAATCGATTCGCTCTGGAGCGGCATGAAGCACATCGTATGGGAACTGGACCCGAAGGTGAACATTCTGAGCGGCATCAACGGCGTAGGCAAGAGCACCATCATCAATAAGGTGGTGAAGGGGCTGTCGGCCGGTGGTGAGTTTCCCAGTCACATGTTGAAGGGAGTGCGCCTCGACGTAGTGCCCGAAGATGCACGCTGGATTCGCTACGACATGATACGCTCGCTGGACAGCAACATTGCGGCCACGCTGGCCGAAGGCGACAACACCATGCGCCAGACGCTGTCGGCCATGAGCAACAACATGGGGGGCTCGCTGCTCGACTTGCAGCTATACCAACTGCAACGCAAGTATCTGGACTACCAGGTGAACATAGGCAACCGCATCATAGAACAGTTGCAAGGCGGCAATATGGATGCCGCACAACAACTGTCGGAGAAGAAGAAGCGCTTCCAAGACATCGTGGACGACCTGTTTGCTGACACAGGCAAACATATCATTCGCACGGAGAACGAGATCCGCTTCACGCAGATTGGCGAACAGCTGACCACCTACCAACTCTCAAGCGGCGAAAAACAGATGCTCATCATCCTGCTCACCGTGCTCGTGGAAGACGAGCAGCCCTACGTGCTCTTCATGGACGAACCAGAAGTGAGCCTGCACATTGAATGGCAGAAACGGCTCATCGACCTGTGTCTGGAGCTGAACCCCAACGTACAGATTATTCTGACCACCCACTCGCCTGCCGTGGTCATGAACGGATGGGTGAACAGCGTGACGGAGGTGAGCGATATCACGGTATAAAAAAAGAGGAGAGAGGAAAGGGAAGAGTGGAGAGAGAATAGTGAAAAGTTGTGGCACACCGACTGAAAGATAACATCAACAGCCAGTACTTCCAGGCAGCCAACGCCTTGAAGACGAAGCAAGCACGACGCAGGATTGTGGCCTACGTCGAGAGCTATGATGATGTCTATTTCTGGCGTACGGTGCTCAGTCCGTTTGAGAACGAGGAACGCTACTTCGAGGTGATGCTGCCCTCGAAACAGACACTGGTGAGGGGCAAGAAATCGGTGCTGATGAACTTCATTGAGGGACAGACGGGCCCCGACATGATTGCCTGCGTGGATGCCGACTACGACTATCTGCTGCAGGGAGAAACGGCCTGCTCGGAGAAAATATTGAACAGTCCCTACGTCTTCCACACCTACGTCTATGCCATTGAGAACTACCAGTGCTACGCCCCGTCGCTGCACAATGTGTGCGTGTCGGTGACCCTCAACGACCACCGCATCTTCGACTTCGAGGAGTATTTCCGACAGTTCAGCGAGGCCATCTTCCCCCTGTTCGTATGGTCTATCTGGGCCTATCGCACAGATAACTACAAGCGGTTCTCGCTAACTGACTTCAATCGCATCTGCGACCCTGGCGGCTTCACGGTGCAGGAACCGGAGAGGTCTCTGCAGAACGTCCGCCGGAAGGCCTTCAACAAGGTGCGCGAACTGCAACGCATGTTCCCCGGCAACAAGGAAGCCTACCTGAAACTGAAGGACGAACTGCAACAGCTGGGCGTGAAGCCGCAGAACACCTATCTTTATATACAAGGCCACCACTTGTTCGACACCGTGACGGCTCCAATTCTGAGCAAGGTGTGCAACCTGCTACGGCAGGAACGCCAGACAGAAATCAGCAACTCACAGGCTCACCGTACCCAAAAGCGCAACGAGATGTCGTGCTACGAGAATACCCGGCAGGACATTAAGACCATGCTGAAGAAAAACACGGGCTACGTGTTTTCAGAGCCCTTCCACCGCATTCAGGAAGACATGCGACGCTATTTAGAATCATTTACACATAAAATTACCCAAACATCATGAACAGACGTACATTACTATTGGCTTGCCTCACAGCAGCCGTCATGACCGTCGGCGCACAGAAGCCCATGAAGGCACCTGCCGGCGGAAAAGTCATCAGCGACCACTTGATCGGCATTTTCTTCGAGGACATCAGCAGCTCGGCCGACGGCGGTCTCTTTGCAGAACTGCTGCAGAACGGATCGTTTGAATACAACCCCAACGAGCGCGACGGATGGGGCCCAGGAACAGCCTGGCACATGTTGCGACCAGGACACTCGCTGGGCAAGATGGAGGTCCGCATGGACCAGCCCATACACCCCAACAACCCCACCTATATGCGACTGCATGTGGAGCGTGTGAAGGAATACTACGACTATCGCGGATGGAAAGGCTACGGACTGGAGAACAACGGCTTCGACGGTATCTCGGTAAAAGCAGGAGCCAAGTATGACTTCTCGGCCTTCATGCGTAATCAGGATGCTGCTGCCAAACAGATTCGCATTGCCCTCGTAGAGCACCAAGGACGCGGTAAAGACCCGAAGCTACTGGCCGAAGCCACCTTCGAGGTGAACGGCAAGGAGTGGAAGAAATACAGTGCAGAACTATGTCCGCAGCAAGACTGTCAGAAGGCAGCCCTGCAGGTACTGGTGCTGACGCAGGGCGACCTGGATGTCGACATGCTGTCGCTGATGCCACAGGACACCTATAAAGGTCATGGTCTGCGCAAGGATCTGGCCCAAGCACTGGCCGACCTGCAGCCGCAGTTCATGCGCTTCCCCGGCGGATGCATCGTGCACGGTGGCGGCGACGGCTTCTGGAACACCTACCGCTGGAAGACAACCATCGGTCCGCGCGAGCAGCGCCAGGCTCTGAAGAACACGTGGGGCTACCACCAGTCAATGGGACTGGGCTATTATGAGTACTTCCAACTGTGCGAAGACCTCGGCATGCAGCCGCTGCCCATCCTGCCCTGTGGCGTAAGTTGTCAGGGCACAAACGGCGGCTGGGGCATGCGCGACCAGGCACAGGACGTGGTACCCATGAACGAAATGGACGAGTGGGTACAGGATGCACTCGACCTCATTGAGTGGGCCAACGGCGATGCTGCCACCTCGAAATGGGCCAAGATGCGTGCCGACCAGGGACACCCAGCACCCTTCAACCTGAAGTATCTGGGCATCGGCAACGAAGAGCGTATATCGCCTGAGTTTGCCGAACGGTTCAAGTATATGTATGACCAGGTGACGAAGGCCCACCCTGAAATCATCATCGTGGGCACGGCCGGCCCCGGCTCACATCCCGGCAACTACGACTATGAGAACGGTTGGAAGCTGGCTGACGAACTGGGCATGCCCATCATGGACGAGCACTACTACGAGCCGAACACCTACTTCCTGGACAGCCGCCAGTATGACAAATATCCTCGCGAAGGGCAACGGGTGGGCGAGCAAGGCTCGGGAATCCGCAAGACGAAAGTCTACCTGGGTGAGTATGCAGCCAAGGACAAGAAGCTCATCGACGCACTGGCCGAAGGTCTCTACCTGTTGCACGTGGAGCGCAATGGCGACGTGGTCGACATGACCAGCTATGCACCGCTGTTTGCCCGTAAAAATGCGACCAACTGGAACCCCGACCTCATCTATTTCGACAACGAGCGCCCCATCCTCACCTGCAGCTACTATGTGCAGCAGATGTTCGGACAGTCGGCCGGCCAGTACTACTATGGCGACTGCGTAAGCTTTGAGGGCGACGAGGCTGGCATTGTTCAGCCTGTGGAGAAAAGCCGCTACGGACAGTCGGTGGTGCTGAATGCCAAGACTCGCCGTCTGTTTGTGAAACTCTGCAATGCCGGCAGCGAGGCCAAGACTGCCAACATCGACCTGAGCCGCTTCAAGGGCATGAAGAAGACTGCCCTGAAGACAGTGCTAAGCGGCCAGCCCAGCGACGAAAACAACTTTGAGCAGCAGCCCATCGTGCCGCTGACAGAAAACATCAAAGCAGAAAAGAAGATGAAAGTGGAACTGGCTCCCTATAGCATGGTGATGTTTGAATACCAACTATAGACTGCAGTTGCTTTTCAGAAGTCCTTCAGAAACTCTTTAGAAGCCCTTCAGAAACGCCGATACCGGCTATCGTGGCAGTTCGATGATGATTCGACAACCCTCACGGTAGCCGGTATCTAATATCAGGCGGCCACCCAGATTGACAATATGGCGTTTGGCCAGAGGAAGGCCCAAACCCAAGCCTTCAGAGAGTTCGTCGACCTTGACAAATGGTTCGAACATCCGTTCGCGGCTTTCCTCGTCGATGCCAGGGCCGGTGTCCTGAAATACGAAGCGGAAGGCCGTATCAGTCTGCGAGACCGAAAGCGACACATGCTGTCCATCGGAGTATTTGGCGGAGTTGTAGAGAATTTCACGCAGACTGCGCATCAGATAGAGGCGATTGGTCAGCATGCAAGCCGAGTCGGGCAGTGAGGTATTAAAGGTAATGGGCAAATCGGGAAAATTCAGGTTCGTATGTTCAATGCTCTCACGCGCCACATCATTGCAGGGCACCTCCTCGCGCTGCAGACAGTTCAGCTCCTCGGTGACTCCCGTGTCGGAACTGTCGTACAACATCAGCACCATACGGTTCAACAGCATCGCATTATGCCTCATCATACCCTTGATGTTCTTCAGTTCTTCATCGGGCAGCTGAGTGATACTCTCTCCCATCACCTGCGCAAATCCACCCACGATGTTCAACGGAGTACGTATCTGATGGGTCATATTCTGGATGAAAACAGCCTTCTGCCGGTCGGCCTCCTCAGCCAGCAGACTGGCTTGTCGCAGTTCCTCGTTGCGCTGTTCAGTCTCTTCGTTTACCTTCTTGATGGCACTGACGTGGCGGTTCAATGACTTCTGCATAATAGCAAAACTGTTTTGCAAGCGGCCCACCGCATCATGGCGGTCGGTATGGGCAATCCGTTCATCATAGCGGCCTTCGGCCAAGCGCTGCGACTGCTCCACCAGTCGGTTCAGCGGACTGATGGCATGGGCCACAATGCGGCGGCAGAGCATCAAGATGAACAGCAGACCAATCACGATCAGTGGAATGAGGACTGCCGTCAGTTTGTTATAGGCCTGCAGGATGTCTTTCTCAGGGCACACTAATGCTATGCTCCACTGGGTGCCAGCAACAGGCTGGTAGCTCACCATGCAGAGAGCATCGCCAAAATTCACGCGCATAGTGCCCTGCTTACCAGTAGTCATCTCATGTCCCAGCGCAATCACGTCAGGCTGCCGATGAGCATCGACACCACTGAAGATGGTGTGGTTGACCAACAAAGTAGAATCAGGATGAACAAAGTAGTGACCATCCTCGCCCAGCAACATGAAATAAGAATTCGGTGTTGGTCTCTCAGCCTGAATGGTCTCAGCCAGCCGTTGCAACGACAGGTCGGTGGCAATGATGCCAATGAACTTCCCGTTGCCATCATAGAGTGGCTTGCAGTAAGAGGCAATCATGTTCGAAGCCGACAGCGTACCTTCGTTGAAGTCGTCAAAGGGGTCTACCCAACAAGCCCTGCCCTGCTTGCACGGTTTCTTGTACCACTCTTTGTCAAAATATTCATATTCGCCCTCGCGTACCGTAATAATACTGTCGCCCTCGCGAACCGAATAGGCCGAGAAATAACGCCCATACTGTGGAAACAGATAAGGTTCGCCAGTAATAGAGCATCCATTGACATTGGCATTGAGTGCTACGATGCGGCGAGAGTATTCCAGGAACGATTCAGGATCCAGGTTTTCAGCAATCAACCAGTCATTGGCATTGGTAGCCGTCTCAATCGTCATCAGATAGCGATTCACGCGCTGTGTCACAGCATTCAGTACACTGGCAGTACGCTCCATGGCCTCAACTTTGATATGCCAGCGTGACTGCAGGAACAAGATGCCCAGTGAGAGCACAAAGATGGGAACAGCCATCAGCAGGATGCTGAGACTCAGCTTCAAGGAAAGCGACTGTCGGATATGTTGTATCGGCGTTCTCAATGTCTCAATCTATTTCATTTGTTTTCTGCTCTTCCTGCGACATACTCAGCAGTTCGTCAAGCAGTTTTGTCACCGTCTCACTCTGCTTTTGTATCTCGTCGACCATGCGGTCTATCTCCTGCTGTTCCAAATCGGCTCCCTGATGGCACAAGGTGTTTACATCCTCATAGATAACGCTGACGGGCGGCATCATCTGATTGGTCATATTGTGCAGGAAAGCAGTCTTCATGCAATCGGCCTCCTTTGCGCGCTTGTAGGCTGCCGTCAGTACCTCGCCTTGCTTATTCAGCGCAGAATTGAGTCTTTCCAGTTCATCCATGTGTAAGGCCAGTGCTTTCTGCATCTCCATGAAGTGGAGCTGAAGACGCCCCACCTCGTCATAGTGGCGACTGCTGGGTATCGGTTCATAGAAATGGCCTTCGGAAATGCGCTGGGCCGACTTTGTAAGGATTCTTAGTGGCAGCAGCTGTTTGTGAGCGATGGTACGGCAGAGCACCTGCAACAGCAGCAGGCCTGCAACGGCCAAAAACAGCACAATGTATACCAAGCGATGATAGCTGCCGAAGATATCGGCCTCAGGATAGACAATGCCAATGCTCCACCCCAGCGGCTCCAACGAGCGTTCTGATACGGCAGAACGCACATAAGGCTTATAGAACACATACTTGTTAGTGCCTTCAGAACGAACCTGCTGATAGCCACTCTCGCCTGCCAGCATCGCCTTACCAACTCTTTGTACATCAGGATTATCGCTATACAGCGTAAAGACCGTATGATGGAAGAGTGCATTGCTGTCGGGATGGACGATGAACGAACCGTCGCTGCCAAGCATCGTTGCATAAGAGTGTGGAGACGGCTTGGCTGCCAGCACCACTTGAGACAGTTGTGACACAGACACATCAACAGCCAGCACACCTACTTTTGTTCCGTTCGGTCTGAAAATAGGCAAACTGAACGTGATGATTGCTTCTCCCTCAGCCTGTCCCTCCTTCAATGGATTGATCCAGCATGGCACACCTGTTTCTATAGGCTTGGTATACCACACTTGTTCCGTATACGGTACATTACCGAAAGTCTCTGACTGGATGATTGGGGATTTTGATGCCTCGAAGGCACCGCCATGTGTACGATGCACGTATGCCATGAAATACTGACCACGCTCCTGATAATAGTAAGGTTCGAAAGCAATGGCACAACCCACTATATACGGATTGGTCTCCACCAGTTTCCTGCTATAGACGAACATCCGGTCGGGCTGGTCGAGATGGCTCAGCACCTCCCAGTAGAAATTGCCTGCCGACTGTTCAGCACTCAGCAGGATGTTGTCCACCTGCTGTACGGTAGTCTCCAGTGTCTGCTCAGCCTTTTGCACAGCCTCATTCCTAACCCCTTTCCTTGAAAAGTGGAACATCACGCAAAGTGCTGCCGACAGCAACAGTGCAATAGCCGCAACGACCATCAAACTGATTCGCGTAGATAATGTGTTGGTTAAGGTTTTAGGCA
Source organism: Prevotella sp. (assembly GCA_017458225.1). Taxonomy (GTDB): domain Bacteria; phylum Bacteroidota; class Bacteroidia; order Bacteroidales; family Bacteroidaceae; genus Prevotella. The sequence continues at coordinate 36,570 of JAFTFX010000035.1, forward strand.
ATCGTATCATTTGAGCACAAAAGTATAAAAAAAGACAGAATAAGCAAAACTTATCTGTCTTTTTTTATCTAAATCATCCCTTGTTTGCTATTTCAGCATTGGGAATGTCTGTTTATTTGAAGGGAAGATACCAGTTATTCTGGTTACGCAGATTAACTGTGGGGTTCTTAAATGCCAGTTTCTGGGCAAACCATCTATTACCAAAGTCAGCGCCATAAAGGCCGTCACGATTCTTATGACGAGCCAAACGCATCAAGTCGTAATAGCGGCTGCCTTCGAATGCCAATTCCAATGCATATTCATCGCAAAGCATATCTTCGATAGCATTGATTGTGTCACGCTTAGTTGCACCAACAGTAGCGCCATACGTATCCTGTATCTCCTGCATCTTCAACCCCACCATACGATCGAACGTGTAGGGAGTGGTTCGATTGGGCACATAAGACAGCTGAATAACATTCTCATTGGCAATCTTCTTCACCTCATACCTAATGTTACTTGTTGCCTGACCAGCACCATGTCCATGAATGCCACTATAGACAGTAATACCATTCGTGGTGATATAACGGTTAGCCAATGTCGATGCAGACAACAGCGGATATGTGGTCTGTAGCTTTAACCATGTTTCAGCAGTAATATAACTGTTGGAATAAATAGCTGCACAATACATGCCATATCCTATTCCATCTTTTAATATACCAAAGGCTGCATCAGGCATGTCCAGACGATTCAGAGCCTCTGCTAAGCGCAGGAGCACCGTACTCAAACGATAGAGAACCACATTTGCATTGTCATACTTCGTAATCCACTGCAATTGCTCACTGTTCACCGTTTGCTGATCAATAATATTGCGCAGGCGCATATCTCCCACCTTTGCCGCAGCTACTGTATTATAGTCCACATTAGAGGCATCTGCCCAAGTGTAATGATAGAACTCAGTAGAGTCCGACAATGTGTTCAGTACAGACGAAGGCTTTACCTGGATCTCCGAAATAAGCGGCAGACCCGACGAACGCTTAATGCCAGAAGCCTCATCTGGAGTGGCATAATAGTCTGCGCCAAAGATAAGCGGCAATTGGGTAGTATAGCCATACTGTTTAGTGGATGCCATCGGAATATAGGAAATAATATCCGACACACTGTTCGTGGAGAAAATCTGACTCCAAGAATTCAGCGAGGTAACCAGCTTTGAATCAGGCAACTGTTCAGCAGGCATTCCGTCTTCCGTCTCTACCGACTTACTGCGCATCGTGGCAGTCATATTACCAGGAAGTTCAGACGACACCTCGTTCAAGTATTTGATGAAATGGAGAGCAGCATTTGAATAGTCTCCCACCTCCAGATACATATCACCCAAGACCACATCTACTGGAATGTAGCATCGTTTGGGAGAAAAATACTTCTGTGTGTTCGACCAGTTAGGTGTTCCGACAGAAATGATGCTTGAAGGATAGCCTGCATCTGGTACGCTGTATCCCGAGAACTGCTCCAGATCAGGAGCCAGTTGGGCTACCATCTCACTGAGTGTCAGTTCTGGGAAATGGTTGTCGTTGATATCTGAAATCTGTGTCAATGGCTGGGTGTAGAATGGAACTTTTTTATAGTTGCGTCCCAACTGCAGGTAAGCCCATGCACGAATAGCTTTCACTGCAGCATACTCATTGATAACCACGTTCCTTGAGTTAGTGGTCAGCGTCGTGTCACGATATGCAAGATAGTAGTTGCAGTTATTAATGACCCTGTAATATACGTATGCACTATCATACTTATTCTCTGTTGTTGCCGAGAAGTCAGCCAGACGACGCAGGTTATTGTCAGTATAAGAAGTCGTCTCCAGCAAATCTCCACGCATCTCTCCCAACATCACATATTGGTCAGCCAGTCTCTGCATGGCCTCAAAGATGCCAAAAGAATAGAACAGCGAGTCAGTCTTCTCATTCATGTCAGGATTAAAGTCCTGACGTGTACTGTCAGATTCCAACATATCAGAACAAGAGGCCATAGCCAAAGTCAATAAACAATAACCAATAGCCGTTATCGTGTTTCTTATCTTCTTCATAATCATTGTTATTTCCATGTTGATCATTTTATGTTTATTGTTTATTGCATTACAGGTTCACCTTCAGACCCATGGTAATCGAACGGCTATGAGCCAGATTACCAGCATCAATACCCTGATAGAGTACGCCGTTGCCTATAGAGAATTCAGGATCACTGCCCAGATATTTGGTGAAGGTCAGCAAGTTCTGTCCTTCTGCCCAAACGGTCAGGTTCTGAAGCCAAGTCCAAGAACCGGGAATAGGCACGCGATAAGACAGCTTTACCGTCTTCAAACGCAAATAGCTGCCATCCTCTATCCAACGGTCACTGAAGCGGCTGTTGCCCATAGGATCTCCGTATGCCAGTTTCGGCATGTCGGTCCGCTGTCCCTCATAGCGCCAGTAATTCAGAATAGCCACCTGTTGGTTATACAAATTCTTTCCTGAGTTCATCACCATACGCTGGTAATTATACACGTCATTGCCAAGACTGTAGTTAAATCCGACATTGAGTGTGAAGTCCTTCCAATTCACTGTAGCAAAGATATTACCATAGATGTCAGGATTCGGGTTGCCGATAATCGTCTTGTCATTCTCATCAATTTTCCCGTCGCTGTTCAGATCGATGAAATGCATGTCACCTGCTCTGAAGTCGTGATGGATGCCTGCGTTATCTTCCATATAAAGATAGGTTCCGTTGCCTGCAGCTTTTGCTTCTGCATCAGATGCAAACACACCTGCCGTGCGATAGCCATAGAAGAGTGCAATAGGCTTTCCCACTGCGGTCAGGATATTGTCATCGCCATACACCGAAGAGGTATAGTCGCCATCAGGCAACTCTGTCACCTTGTTCTGATAGTGGCCTACCGATGCACCCACCTCAATGTTCCAGTTCTTCGTGACGACTGGTTTGAAAGTAACCGTTGTCTCAAAACCTTCATTCTCCAGTTTGCCGCCATTACTCCAATAGCGGTTGATACCACCGATAGGATTCGAGAATTTCTGCAGCGTCAGCAAGTTGTCGGTTTTGTGGATAAAGTAGTCAAACTTCACGCCAATTCGGTTGTCAACAAAGAAACCCTGTAGTCCGGCATTAAACTTCTTCGTGCTCTCCCACTGAATCTTATCATTACCGATATTCGTCAACTGAGCACCGATAGCAGAATTATTGAAGCGAACTGTCGTATAGCTGGTACGGGCAGCATAATTGCTGATGCCGTCGTTACCACTTATGTCGAAACCAGCATTCACACGCAAATAGTTGATGCCGCGACTTTTCGGGAACCATTTCTCATTGGTCAGCGCCCATCCTAACTGAACACTGGGGAAGAGAGCCCATTTCACACCGCCCAATTTCAAGCCATCGGCATTCTCACCAAAACGGCTATTAGCTTCTGCCAGCAGAGAGACGGTAGCGAAGTAGCGATTCAAGTAATTATAATCCACATTGCCATACCACTGTATCTGCTTCCACTCATCGTTTACGCCATTGATATCACGATAGCCGGCCGAACTCAATGTAGGATTCTTGTCAGGAGTCTTACCAGTAGCCTGCACGCTCACATCATTGCAGTCGAAGGTGAAAATATTGTAACGTCCTCCCACAAAAGCGCCCACATAGTGTTCGCCCATCTGGCGTGACCAGTCGAGTTGCAGTTTACCAACAAAGTTATTTTCCTTTGCGAACATCGACTGCGTCTTCGCATAGACACGACCCAATCCAGGAACATTAAACGACGGCACGCTGGTATAGGGGCGATAATAGCGCTGTGCATTACGGTTCAGTGTATAGCTCAGCATGGCAGTCAGGCTGAAGCCTTTGCCCATGTTATAAACAGGTTCCACACGCACATTGAAGAAGGTACTCTCCAGCTTGTTCTTATTGTCGCCATTGGCATATTTCAGAACAGCAGTGGGGTTAGCCAAAGCATATTCATTGCCAAGCTGGACGAAAATATCATCATAGTCAGACAGCAAGTTTGAAGGGTTACCATTATTGTCGCGCTGATAAGGCGAAACAATAGGTGACTTAATAAGCGACAACACAGTAGGCGCAACCACTGTTCCCGTTGTAAAATCTTCCGGCATACTCGTGTCCAATACATCGCTGTTCGTACGGGCAATCGAAATATCGAACTTAGTCTTCAGGTTCCACAGAATGTTAATGTCAGTATTGAAACGCACGTTCATACGGTCGAAGTTATTCTCCTTAGCCGCATATTTGGCATTCACATATCCCACCGAAAGGTTGTACATACCAATATCGTCACCACCCTGCACGTTGATGCTATAGTTTTGAGTGACAGCATTTTTATACACCTCGTCCGACCAGTCGGTATCATTGTCATACTTATGCAACACATTCCAGAACTTTGTCGGATCCGTATTCAAGAAGCGGAAATCTATGTTTTTCTCAGTAATACCATCAATTGTTCCCAGCATTTCAGAAGCATAGGTGCGATACTGTGTGGCATTCATAACTTTCTGCAACTGGGGCAGAAACGTGACACCTGCCGACACGTTGGCATCAATGCGGGTAGCCATAGAGTGTCCGCGCTTCGTTTCAATCAGCACCACACCATTAGCACCACGCGCGCCATAGAGTGCCGTAGCATTCTTCAGCACGGTTATCTTCTCAATGTCATCGGGTGCAATGTTCGACAACATATTGTTAAACTGCCCGTCATGCAGCGTATAGCGGTCGCGCTGCATATCCAGTTCAATACCGTCGACCACCACCAACGGCTGAGCATCAGCCGTGATACTGTTCAAACCACGGATAAACATTGTTGCACCGCCATCGAGGACAGCCGATCGCATCACCGTGCGCATGTCGCCGCCCAGTTTGCTGGAAATCTCGTTATCCACCGTCACGCCAGCATTCTCCATTTGGCTTTCCGACTGTGCTGTATAGGCCATTTTCTGACTATACATCGGCTGATACTTGTCTTTCAGCATCTTGATGTTGATGACCTGTGTGGAATCTCCTGCTGTAATAGCCACTTGCTGTGACAGGAACTCAGGGGCATGCACATAGAGTGCAGTTGCAAAGGTGGGCACCTTGATACTGAAGGTACCGTCTTCCTCCGTCATGGCCGTATAGCGTACGTAGCCCACTGCCTGTAGTTGAATACCCGACAAAGGTTTTTTCGTTGCCAGATCTACCACAGTACCTTTCAATGTTATCACAGGATATGTGGCCACAGCCTCCTTTTTCACAGGCTTTTTGATGGTGATTTCTTCCTCAGCATCATCATCTTCACTCTGGGCGGAGGCAGGCAGTACAGCCAATCCGAACGCTATCGAGCAGAAAAAGAGTCTCTGACTTGATTTCTGCATGAAATTAATTATAGTGCTCTTCATTTTCATTTCTTTATTACTAAGTTTATTCATCCTGTGGTTTCAAGATAAACGACCAAATACGCAAGTCACGCGAGTTATTCTGCAGTTGTGTCTTCAACAAGACGTTAATAGGCGATGTTATCTCAAGCATTGGGCAGAATTCTGAACTCTTTGTGCTCAGTCCTGAGTAGCAGATAGGGAATTCAAACTCGCCCAGATACATGGTGTCGGTTTTTTCAGGATCATTCATAAAACTGGTATTGTTCAAGTCCAGCTTCGATGGATTCCTGTCTGTAGACTTACCTGTTCTGTTATACTTTGCGCTGAAAGCATACGTAGCTTGGGTGCCGTCAGCCTTACAATAGTGCAACTTATAGTTAAACGGACTGGGGTTTTGGTTTACGCTACCGCCGACAGACAAGGGCAGGAATACGCAGTAGAACTTATACTTCGTTGCGCGCACGCCAGGCAACTTGATGAACACCGTAGGCAGTTTCTTCGATTCCTCTCCACCCGATGGCTGAATAATCTTGTACTTGAAGTTCAGATAATCGGGGCCCAGAATGGTCATAGAAGAGTCGGTGACCTGAATGGTATTTTCATCATGGTCGAAACATTTCATAGTCGCACTGACAGGGAATATCTCAAGTTCTGGATTATACACTTCCTCCGGACGGTAGGCAAGGCTATCCACCATGTACACATAGCCGTTACTCATCAGTTTGGGCTCACCCACCAAGTGGTCGGTCAACAGTTCCTGAGGATTCGACAGTTTTGTCTTGGTGGTAGCACGCAGCGTATCAAGTGCGAACTTCTTGTCCAGAATGCCCTTGTTGTAGGTATCGTTATTGCTGAAGAACAAGTTGTAGGCAATATACTGCTTCGTGATAGAGTCGGCCAGCAATTCGGTATTATTGATGGTAATCGACACGGTAGAGTCGGCTGACTTACTATCATATTTCGTAATATCATCACTAACCGTCTTTGTGGCATACTTATAGATTTTCTTAATCTTATCATACATGTCTGTATAAGCCTCATCAGTAGGAGCAACGAAGACATACGAGCTATCCTCATTAGACAGGCTGGCCTTGATATGGTTTTTGTCCAACATGTAGTTGCTCACTGTGATCACTGAGTCCACATAGGTCTGTACGCCATTGACCATCGGGCCCTTTTCACTCTTAGAGATATCCAGTGTCCGTGTTTCACAGTTGATGATGTAGTCACGAATCTTGTCGAATCCCGTCCCCAACCTCAGATACTCATAGATACTCGGCCTAAAGGGCAGCACGCTGTCCAGCAGGTGCAGTGTACCGTTGGTGCCTGGGATATTCGTATCCAATACCTTCACGTCACCAAAAGTATAGGTGCCGTTACCAACAAACTGGTATCTTTTCTTGTTTCTCACAAACACGTTCGTATTCACATCACCAGAAGCCACATAGTTGAACTCAGCAATATGGTTATTGATGACCTGTGCCAGCAGCAGTGAGTCACTCAAATTCTTGTAATCATCCAGGTTGAGGTTGCTATTGACCGGAGCCCAGATGGTGAACGAGCGCGGTTCCATCAGTTTTTGTTCAAAGCCTGTTCTCTTAATCAACTCCATGAAGTTTGACAGTTCAGGCTTCTGACTGATGTTCTCCCACAGCGTCAGACTCGCGCCATTTGACGGATCAGACGAAGGCACCTCGTTGTAGTCATCAAAGTCGGTGCAAGATGCGGCAGTCAGCATCGTGGCTGCCAGCATCGTTATTCCTATATATTTATTTGTCTTCATAATCAATTCTCAATTTTTAATTCTCAATTCTCAATTGATTTAGAACCAGTCCTCCGAGTAGTCATCATTGTTCACTACATTAAGAGGAACGAACTCCACAAAGTCGAGCTGCCACTTCAAGTCCGTCTCGTCAGCGATAACGTTCTTATAGCGGAACCAGAACTCCTCACTCTGCTTGACTGTTACCGTTCCCAGAATCTTACGCAGTGTGACTGTACCATCGCCACGGCAGTTCTGATCGGTATCATTACCTGTATTAGTATCCGGGTGACCCATAAAGCTGAACGGACCACGCATGTATCCGCGGTTACGCATAGCCACATCGGTACCAATGCCTTTATCATCCTCATTATAGAATACAGTCCAACCAATACGAGGATCGCTTTCCTGAATTCGCACATCCAAGGGAATGTCGAGAGCCATCATGGTTTGCATATTGCTGGATGTGCCATAGTAGAACTGCATCATTCCGCCATGAGCCATGGGCGAGTAGAACAGGCGGAACTCGTATGTGCCAGAAGGTATCGGCAGCATACGGATGGCCAAGTCATAGTTACCCCATCCCTGAAATGCATCGGCTTGATAGGCACGGAAGGCGCCCTTCACGTTATAGCGGAACTCATTCTCGTCGGTGTAGCTCTTCACACCGTCAAAATAGTTCAACGGGAATGCTACACGTGCACCGCTTCCACCGCCATTCAATGCAGCAATCTCTGCCTGGGTAGCCATGCGGATGCCATTATTGATGAATTCTGGCAAAATAGTCGTTGCATCAAAGCGCATACGTTCATGCAGCACGCCCTTTGGCACCATCTCGTCATAAAGCAACATATCACCGATGGCATGGATATAACCATTGTAAGCCTGGATGTTTGTTTCATACAACTGATCGGTAGAACGGTAGATTTTCACGCCCTTTCTCACCACCTCGTGCATATCGTCAGTACCCATCGTGGCCAGTTCGTTAGTCAGGGTGTTATTTCTGATATAGCGGTTGATGAACAATTCCTTGGCCGCAATAAGAGGCTTCGGTTGCCATATTTTCATCAGCGTATGGGGCAGCATGGTCTCGTAATAGTCATAGGGCTGTCCACCATTCACATAGTTCCACTGGTTCACACCTCTTGCGCCTTTCGACTCAAACACAATTTGGTCTTCAGGCATACCCACATACAGGATATGGTAAGCCACAAACATGTTCAGTGCATTGTTGCGCTCGGTATAGTCAGTACCCGTAGAGACGGTCTGTCCCTTTTCAATCATATAGTCGTACCATCCCGTGTTAGGATCAGCTGCATCCTTATAATACTTGTTGGCGTAGGCTATCAATCCGTTAATATCTTCAGAGAATCCTTCTTTTCTCAAGGCAGCCTTGATCACCTCGTCAGGTTCAGCAAAGATAGTATACATCTTCTTGCACTCTTTTGGATAGTACAAATCGGAGCCATTGGTGTCTTGCCTGTGTTTACCTTCCAATGAATAAGAAGCATCCTTCCGAATATCTTCCATATTCTTTGCAAGTCCTGTCATACTCAGTGCCTGGAAGAAGATGCCGAATTGTTCCATGTGGCGTTCAAGTTCATCGAACATCACGTGGTTACTGCGCGGAATCACCTTGCTGATGATATGCACCACACCGTTGGTGACCACGCTGTCAGGTTCCAGAATAACCGCAGTCTTCTCCAGCGTAACACGACCGATGGCATCCACGTTACTCTGTGCAGTGAACGTACGTCCCAACATGGTTCGTACCGAGGTGCCAACGCCCATTTCAATGGTAGTGTGAACGCCATTGGTCAGGTGATAGAGAGCAATGTCCGAGCAAAGACTGTCAGAAAGTCCTTCCAGCGAGTTTGCAGTCATGCTGTTGTGGGGAACCTTGGCCTTGACATCATTATACAGACTGTCGATATATTCAGCAATTGCATCATTGGTTGGTGCAAAGCAAGTGTATTCACCATACGACATCAGGTTTCTGTCCAGTCGTGCCCGCTCCAATATATAGTTAAATGAAGTCAACTGCGGCTTACGTTTGATATAGTCATCAGCCGTCTCATCTGTCACAGTGTACATATCCGACTCGTCAGGTTCTGGATTGCATGCCGTCAGCATGTTCATACCGGCAAAAGCCAGTGTGACTGTCATCAGTCGGCCTATCGTCTTAAAGGTTGTCATTTTCATATTTCAGTTCTCCTTTCTTTAGTTTCCAGTTGTTGAAGCATAGGCCGGATTCTGTTTCAATCCGCCATTCAGGATTATGTCATTATAAGGTATCGGCATATAGAGATAGGCCTCATTGCGCATCTTTGCCTTTACGCCGGCACCCTCACCGCCACGATTTCTGACCATGATGTCAAGCATCTCCTTTGTATTGGCAGGAATTGAAGCTTCCGACTGACTGCCTAATATCGTGCTATAGTTAGGACGTTTCTCCATGTGACGATAGTTATAGCGCATCAAGTCGAACCAGCGCTTACCCTCGAAGCAGAGCTCACGCAAGCGCTCTTCCAGCACCAGCAATTCCATTTTGCTGCCAGCGCGGTCCATACTGGCCAGAGAGGCCTGTTTTAGAGTGTCTGACGAGGTTGAAGGCCAGATTGAACGCGAGTTCACGGCCGTCACCAACCGATAGGCTGCAGTATAGCGCACCTGGTTGATTGAGTCCTGCACCTTTCGCTGATCTGTCGACATGCCTGTTGTATCTACAGCCTGCTGCACCAGGGCTTCAGCCTTCATCAGCAGGATATCAGCCAGGCGGTAAACAATATAGTTCTGGTCATAACCCGAGAATGCACGACCTGAAGGACGATTCACCTGATCAATGGAACTTCCTGCCGTCTGGATATCGTCTTCAGCGGTCATTTTGCGGATGGCAAACGACTCAGCGCCACTTGAAGCCTTATACAAATAGGTATAGTAGCGCACGTCATTGGTGGGGTATACCTGTGCATCCACAGCCTTTGTAATATTGGAAGCCGACGTACTGGTCTGGAAGATAGACGAAGCCTCCAAAAGACCAGATGCCGAGTTATTATCCTTAAACTTGTAGAAAGACTTGCAGACAGCGGCATTACCTGTCGACTGCAATTCAAAGATACTCTCTTCGTCGTTGCCTGATGGAGAGAACAACCTATAGGTAGCCGAGAAAATTCTTGAACATCCCTCAGCAAGAGCCGGATAGGGTCTGCCTTTCGTCTCGTTGGGCGTAGTCACATGGTTCTTCTGTTTCGATTCGATGACCAAGTCACAATAGTCAATACACTTCTGATAATCATCTGCACTGTTTTTCACCGATGCTCTCCACAGGTAGATGTCAGCCAAGATCGAGTGGATGCCCTCTGAGGTAATCCAACCCACCCTACGCCAGTTGTTACGTCCATACGACAGGGGTGACAATGCGTTCTTTGCAGCCTCTTCCAGGTCGGCAATACAGTGTTGCAACACCACATCAGGACTGGACTGCAGCAGGTTGCGGTCCTGACTGCTGGTCATGAAAGCTGCATCAACGTAGGGCACATCGCGGAAAGCACGTACCAAATAGAAATAACAGAGAGAGCGCAAGGCTAACATCTGCGAGCGGTCCACCAGATAGTCACCCTCAGTGTAATTCGGGTCTACACCTTCGGCATACATTTTCTGGGCGCGTTCCAATACGATGTTGCACCTATTGATAACTGCATACATCGATGCCCATGAGGCATAGCTGTTATTGGTCTGCACGCTGGCCGACATGATTTCCTGCATGTCGCTGACCGCATTGTTGTTCAAGGCATCATCGCCAAAGGCATACTCATCACCGCGCATGCCACCCCAGACAATCAGTTTCGAGACAACATCCTCGGCCGTCATAGCTGCATAGGCAGCATTGACCATCAGTGCCACGTCCGACTTCGACTGCCAAAAGTCCTCGTCCACCGTCTTGTCATCAGGCAGGATGATGGTGTCAAGGCACGAAGTCAAGGCAGTAGCCATACAGGCGACACACATTATTTTATATATCTTATTTTTCATAATTACCAATTATCAATTATCGATTATCTATTCGGTTAGAATCCAACATTCACAGTGAACGTGAACTGCTTAGAGCGTGGTGTCTTCGACTGGTCGCGTGCAGGGAAGTAACCCGTTGCCGATACTTCGGGGTCGATACCACTATATCGGGTCCATACATAGAGGTTGTTCATAGAGGCGTATGCCTGCAGGTTGTTCAAGCCCATCGACTTGATCCACTTCTTGGGGAAGTTGTAGCTGACCTGCAGGTTCTGGAAGCGCACAAAGCCACCGTCTTCCACATAGCGGTCGCTACCCTGATAGTTATAGGGAGAAGCATCGCCTGACACATAGACGGCACGTGGCATCGGCGTCACGTCGCCATCCTTGCGCCAACGATAGTTCACCGTTGAGCTCTGGTTGCTGGTGCCCGACATCGACTCCAGGTTCATACGGGCCAAGTTGATAATTTTGTTGCCAAAACGGTAGTTGAAACGTCCGGATACCTTCCAGTTACCGTAGCGCAGTGTGAGGTTGAAACCACCTTGCACCTTTGGCAGCGAGTTACCCAGATAGACCACGTCAAGCTGGTCAATCTTACCGTCGTGGTTGATATCCTCATAGATGGCATCACCACCCTGGAACTTGTACAGCGGCTTGTAGTTGTCATCGTAAACATACACCAGTCGCTGGGGGTCACCCGTGCTTGTCATGATCACCTGTCCCTGGGCATCGGTGGCCACAGGAGCCGTCTTGCCGCTGGCCAGGAAAGAATTAATCCAAGCCTCATACTGTGCATCGGTCAGGTTGTGCTCCTTACGGTAGTTCTGCAGATAGTCATAGCCGTACTGATAGACGCCCTTGTAGCGGAATCCATAGATAGAACCCAGTGCATTGTTCAGCTGCACGCGGATGGGATAGCCCTGCTGCACTTTCGGGTCGCTGCTCACGTAATTGCCTCGAACAGTGGCATCCCAGTTTTCAGGTGTTCCGTTGATGGCATCCAGCACGCTCTGGTTCATCTCTTTCAGCAAGTTGCTGTTCTGTGCCACATTGAAGCTGAAGTCGGCCGAGAACTTACCAATCTTCACAAACTTCTTAGCCGTGAAGTTCATTTCCCATCCGTCGTTCACCATGCGTCCCACGTTGGCATACGAAATTGACGAATAGCCCGAGGTTGAGGGGATGCTGATACCCTGCAACAGGTCAGTGGTGTTCTTGTGATAGTAGTCGAAGTCAATCTCGAACTTGTCGTCAAACAGTCCCAAGTTGAAACCAAGGTTATACGAAGTGGTCTTCTCCCACTTCAGATCGTCAAGTTTCAGACCATCGAGCGTGGCGTATGTTTCCTTGTTGTTACCTTTACCATAGCTTCCTGCATTGGTATTATAGGTGTTATAGAACAGATAGTCCTTGTCAGGAGCCTTACCATTGATACCCCATGAAGCACGGAGACCCAGCATGGACACCACCTTGCTCGACCACTTCATGAACGGCTCTTCGCTGATGTTATAACGGACAGCTGCACCGGGGAAGTATGCCCATTTATGCTCGGGTCCGAATTTCGAGTCACCATCGGCACGCAGCGAGAAGTTCAGGCTGTAGCGTCCATCCTTGTAGGCTACGTGTCCGTTATACAGAATGTTCTGCGAGTTCGAACGTCCGTTGCTGCTTGAAGGCGACTTGCTGATATAGCCGTTAGCTGTTGATGAGATAATGCCATTAGGCAGATGGCTCATGCTCACTTCCTGAGTGGTAGAGTTCTGTGTGCTCATCTCATAGCGCAACAGCATGGTGGCCGTCCAGTCCTCATTTTTAAAATAGGGCGTAAACACCAGTTCGGTACGTCCGCCAATCTTCATGCGATTATATTCGTAGTTGGTGCTTACATTATAGTCGCCGGTTGTCCAGTTATTAGCCGTAGAGAGAGCAGCAGGACGATAGGTGGGCTTACTCTCTGCAAAGATATCGAAGTCCACACGGCCGTTGAAGGTCAGTCGGCTCTTCTTACTCTCGGTACCCAGAATCTCATACTTGATGGTGAAGTCAGGTGTCAGACGGTAGGTCTGGTCTTTCACCCAAGCCAGATTGGCAATGGCCACGGGGTTTCCAAGTGCCAGCACATTACGCATCTCGTAAGAAGAATAGGCACCGTCGTAAGGCGTCAGCCATACCTTGTCAACCTGCTTATTGGGGTTCATGATATAGTACTCGTCGGTATCCACACCGTTGTTTTCGCGATAGACGGTCATATTCGGTGCCAGGTTCTGGGCAATCGAAAGCAAGCTCGGATAAGTGGTGCCATTGATCTTGCCCTCATAGTTCTTGTCGTTGTTCGTATAGGTCAGGGCAAAGTTGGTCATGAAGCGAATACGGTCTGACACATTGTAGTCCAAGGCCATACGGGTGGTGAACTGCTGGAACTTCTGCTTGATGATAGAACCGGTCTGGTGCTTGTAGCCGGCCGAGATACGGAAGGTTGCCTTCTGGCCACCACCCGTCAGGTTCACGTTGAAGTCGTGCATGGCACCAAACTGCTTCACCTCTTTCACCCAGTCGGTATTGTCGTTCCAGTTGTGATACTCACCCCAAGTCTCATCGTAGTTCAGCTCACGGATATTGAGCGTACTGTTCGACTTCTGCTTCTCGCGATAGAACTCGTCTTTGAGCAGCATGGTGTAGTCATCACCGTTCAGCAGGTTGTAGCCGTCGGGCTGCCAGGTTCCCGTGAACTTATAGGAGAAGTTCACCTTTGGTTTACCGCGAGTACCGCGCTTGGTGGTAATCTGGATAACGCCGTTGGCACCCTTGGAGCCCCATACTGCCGTAGCAGCAGCATCCTTCAGCACGGTGATGCTGGCAATATCTTCCACGTTCACCGAAAGCAGTGATGAGTACTGTTCCTCGTCGGCATTGGCATAGTCGAAGTCTTCGTCGGGGTTGTCGAAGATCTTGTCGTCGACGACAATCAGGGGGTTGGCATTGGCCGAGAGGGTTGTCACACCACGCAGGCGCATCTGCGAGCCTGCACCCAGGTTACCTGAGTTCGACACGATGTCCAGACCGGCAATCTCACCCTGCAGAGCCTCGTCGGCCGAGGTGAAGGCCAGACCTTCCACGCTCTCCATGTTCATGGTCTGCTGAGCCACAGAAATCTCTTTCTTCTGGATTGACAGACCGCCGGAACTCTGGCGGCGTCCTTTCACGGTCACCTCCTTCAGTACGGTGTTTGCCGGTTCAAGCTTAATCTTGAAAGTCGTTTTGTCACCGATGGTCACCGACTTCGTCTTGTCGCCCACATACGAGAACTCCAGTCTGTTCTTCGTGCTCTTTATCTGCATGGAGAAGTTACCGTTGAAGTCGGTCTGGGCAGCTGACACGATACGGTTGTTGGCATCTTTCTCCACAACGTTACCCATCATGATGGGGCCTTCGTTATCGCTCAGCGTACCTGATATGCGCACTCCCTGTGCCATGGCCCATTGTGCTATGACACTGAAAAGTGCTGTAAATAATAATTGTCTGATATTCATAACTTGTTTATACGCTTAGGTTCGTCGTTTGCTTTTAGTCTTCACTTCTCTACGTTCTCGTCAAAACGTCCACTGGTCTCTCCGCAGAGGGGAGCAGAAATCTGGTGAACCGCGCAGAACGAAGAGGTGGTAATGGCTGATGCCTCCAACTTTGACTTGTTATACCAGTAGTCGCGTGTCATTTTGTTCACAACCTTCGAGTCTTTCTCGCTGTCGGAGACGGTGGCTACCACCTGTCCCGTTCTGTCTGTCAGATTGATGACACCGTTGCCACCAGAGAGGGTAAGCACTTTGGCTACGCCAAGTGCATCAGAGCTCAGCGTGTTCTGCTTGCCGGTCTGTATCAGTTCATTGTCGGCAAAGACCGAATTGGTCATGAAGTGGTAGCGCACAAAGTCGCGCAGAGCCTTGATCATGCTCTTGGCCTTGGCCTGGTCGCTGGGTTCCTGTCTTTTCAGTTCTGCAATCTCGGCATCGCTCAGATCGTCTGTATCGTGATGCTTGACATAGAGTTTACTGATATCGTCCCACGAGGGCAGGCCTCTGCTATAGGCTATCTGCATGGCTTTGTTGTCAGGGGCAAACAGCGTATAGTTGAACGTGTTGAACATCTTCACGTTCAAGTCAACGCAGGCCTCCTTGATTTCCTTGTCGCCTTCCTTGTATATATTTGTAAACACCATATATCCTTCCTGTTCGGTTCTGCCCAGCACTTTCTTGTCAGAAATGCCGGCCCACGTCAGCACTTCTGAAGCATCGAAGCCTTGGCAAACAGCCAGGAATTCCGAGAATACCGACTCGCTGTTTTGTACCGTATTCTTCAGTACTGAATAGACGCTCTCCGTCACAGGCTGGATGACGCGGTCCAAACGATAGGCATGACCGTTCTTCTGGTTGTAGACAATCTTGATCTTGGCAGGATCGTCTGTCACCACCTGCGGACCAGCCATCACGCGGCTACCCACAGCATTGCCGTCCACAAAGAGGGCACCGCCGTGCTTGGTCAGATAATAGTGGTTGCCGTTATAGCCGATGGGTACGAAGCTGTCGCCGGTATTGTCTTCAATAGAGGGCAGCACCACCGTATGATAGTTCAATATGTCTACCAACTGAGTCTTCACGTTGGCAATTGCCACGTTGGCATCAATCAGCTCACCCAGCGAACCTGTTGTGGGATCGAGTGCATAGCGCTCACACTTCAGATAGGGTTGGATTTTATTGTCCAGATAGTAGAACTTGAGCACCTCGGGGCGCGTCTTGCCAGAAGCCTGTCCGTTGCTGGTGTGTCCCAGTGAGGTGGGATCAAGATAGTACAGGCTGAAGGCATCGTCTTCAGGAATGAAGAAAGCATAGTTAGCTTTCATGGCCATCAGGTAGAATCTGAAGTCGACACCCAGGTGATAGTCGCTGCTACCACGGTCCTGAACGGCCCATTTCATAATCTGCATATCGGGGTAGAACGTCGATGGTGCCAGCACAGCAGAATACTCACCAGGGGCAATCAGCTTATTAAGCACATAGAGTGCACCGTTGTTGGCGATGGTGATATCGCAGGTACCGTCTGCCTTACGCTGCAGCACATCGGTGGTAAGACCCATATTCTCACTGGTATCGTCAAGAATAGTGGGGAACTTACTGGGCACGTTGGCCGTGAACGACGATTTCATCAGGTTGTTCACAAATGCCGTAATGGCTCCCGGGTTTGCATTGTACAGGTAGTCAAGGTTCTCGGCCAGGTGCTCGGCCGTATTCTCCTCATACTTGTATTTTCCATAGATATCAATCAAGAAGGCTCCATTACCCCCCTTGAGGAAGTAGTCTTGCATGGCCTTGTCGCTGGGAGCGAAGATGGTACCCATATCCATGATGCTGATATCGGTATTACTCATACCCTGCATTTTGGGGTAGTAGCCATTCCATCCCGGGTCGAACGTCAATGTGTTGGTACCGGCAGAGACGCCGTTGAAGGCTGTATATCCTGCTCCTTCGGTATTGATATCTTTTTCTTCAGAACCAGTAGCAGAGCGCTTGCTCAGATAACGCCAGTGATAGATGGCTTCCTTACGGGGCTTGCCTTCTCTCTCGGCCCAGGCATTATAGTCCTCAGTGGTCTTCTCGGCATGTGTGTCGAAGACGGGGATGGCATAATAGTCCACCAAACGGCTCATCAGCGTCGTGTTGTCCTTCTTGCGCAACACCTGTGCCAGGTTACCGGGAGGAACAATCACGTTGTCCATCTGGTGGATATAGCCGTTCTGACAAGTCACGTCGGGAACGATGACGCGCTCATTGAAAATGTAGGCCGTGTTGCCCGTCGTGGGATAAGACTTGCCGGTAATCAGGGCGAAGTCGCTGTTCTCTCCGGTGAAGGTGATATTGTTGTTCAACATGAACTCACGAGTCAGGTGTACCATGCGGGGACGGCTGTTATCGGCCACCACGTTCAGTCCCGTCGAAGCGAATTCGGCCCACTTCGTGTTGTTTTTGGGAAGATCTGCCGGGGTCACAACCTGCACGGTGTCGATAATCTGCACGTTCGTCTCATGCTTGAGTGCCTGACCGAGCATGGGCTCTACGCCGCCATTCGACACATTGGGCAGCAACTGCAGCAACAAGGGGTTGTCAAGCATCGACGACTTTAGCAGCAGCACCTTCTGCGCATACGACAGGTCTTCATACTTATGCACATCCCAGTCGTTCTTACCCGCAAAGAAACGGGCAAAAGCTTCATCATTGGCAGGGAACACTGTCTTAGAGCCTGTACGGCTTAACACATCGGCCTGACCCAAGTCACTAATCAACCTCAGATAGGTGTTGAATGTTCCTTGAAGGCCGCCCGCAGCACTGGGGCTTGAAAGTTCCGCATAAATACTGGAACCCAGCCACTCCGGCTTGCTCTCTGCATCCACCTCCTCGTACTTTTCTACGCAGGAGGACATCAATCCCGCCAGGGCGAGAGAGACACAGAAAAAGATTTTCTTCATAAATTGTTTTTATTAGCTAATATTATTGTTTTTTTTCGAAATGCTTAGTAGTTTGCGCAATACAAGATGCAAAATAACTAAATTTTTTTGAAACTACCAAAAAAATGTCTCTACAAATATTGACAATTAGCTACATTTTTTGAAAAAGCACTCAGCAGGCTGTACCACCAGTGACAGCAGTGTATGCAATTTCAAGAAAAATAAAAATCATTGTATTCGCTGCCGTTAACGTCAAACTCTGCTACAGTTAATAGCATTTTCCGCTACAGTTAACGTCAAACTCTGCTGCAATTAATATTAAATTCTACTACAGTTAACGTCAAACTCCGCTACAGTTAATATCACTTCTCACCGAAACGAACGTCAAAACTCAGCACAACTCAATAGGGATTGCAGCGAAACGAACTACTTCCCGCTAACCTCTTTGATATTATCTTTTAGCATCTCAACGACATCCGCATGCTTGTCTCTTGCTATCAAATGAATAAAGATACTATATCCCTGTCCATTAACATAATTATCGAGCCGTATTGGAGTGTTAGTAACACCTGTCACTTGATGGCTCAACATATAAGTATCAAATATATGCGAGAATAAACGACTCCTATACTCATTGACTGGCAAATCTTTATTATCGCTACTTGCATTCCTTGACGGGATTGGCATCATGTCATCACACGAATAGTAAATGATCAAATCGGTGTTAGATGCAAACATATCGGCTACCCAACCAGTTATATCATGGAGTACATCCTGTTCGGTAGTGCTTTCGCCTTTCACTCGATCAATAATCAACTCGCTTATGTCTATTCCTTTTCGTTGGATATAGTCATAAGCTGCCTCCGACAGAATGTTTAAGTTTGCTGGGGAAAGGAGAATACGATATTCGCTCCCTCGTTGCGAAATAGAGTAGGAGGCTTCCATTATGCCAAGATTACACGACGTGAGAACTCCTCAGGTTTCATATTGCGCAATTTCTCTAACTGCACTAATTTCTGCTTCCTAAGTTCAGCCATAGCATCCATGAGTTTCGCTGATGGATTTTGAATAATTAAAGTCTCCTTTGTCATTGCATTTTACTATTTTGCCTGCAAATGTACGAACTATTTCTGAAAGAGCAAAATTTTGGGGATAAAATATAGGAGGCACGCCGCTGGGCGTGCCTCCTGATAGATAAAAGCATAGTTAGAAACTTGAGTAAACTCAGTTCTTCACTTACTTAACCACATACTTCTTGCCGTTGATGATGTAGAGACCAGACTTCAGGTTCTTCAGACCTTCGGTCGTGGCAGCCACCTTCACACCGCTGAGCGTGTAGACACCGGCAGCAACCTGCACGGTTGTAGGCTCCTTAACGGTGTTGATGCTGGTGGCAATGTGATTCTCCGACTCAGCCAGCCTCTTGCCCAATTCCTCAACGAAGTAGGTAGCGTTGGCCAGAGCGGTCAGATCCTTTATCGTAGAAGTAGCGTTCTTAGCAGCCTGTGCGTCAGCCAGACGGCGCTGCAGACGAGAAGTCCATGTGGCAGCGGCAGCCTGTTCTTCCTCACCCAGAGTCAGGAAGTTGTCGTACTGTGCCTGAACGGCATTGATACGAGCGGTCATGTCAGCCACCATATCAGCCTTGAAGGCTTCAGTCTCACCCAAGTAGAACAGATGAGTATCGCCAAATCCGTAGTTGTTGCAACCTGCCTTATCTGTCTGTCCGAACGTGCTCATACCGAACTCTACGGTCACTGCATCCGAACCAGTCTTCTCGTAATAGACAGAATAGAGGTCAGCATCGTAGCCGAAAGAAGCAAGAGCAGAGCCTGAACCCGAGTTAGAGCTACCTGTAGCCAAACGCTGACGGTTAGCTACACGAACCGAGTCAGGAGCACCATCGAGACCGAAGAACACCTTCACCTCTGACTTGTTGTAAAGTGTATCAGCAGGCGTACCATTTTCTTCATCGGCAGGGATGATTGTGGCAATCGCTGTCAGATAGCCAAAGTTCTCATTAGTAGCAGTTGCATGCACACGGAACTCATACACGCCGGGGTCAGTAATCTGATAAGTCTGCACCATCTTGCTCTGGGGAGATGCGGTGTTACCACGCCATACAGCGGTGTAGTAGCCTGCTTCCCAGCCAGCGCCTTGCGTAGCCTTCTTGAAGTTTTCCTTTTCAGTATTGTTGGCTGTGAAAGTCCAGTGGCTGTCGCTGCTGGTCTCAGGATTCTTATAGATGGCCTGCTCAGAAGGATCAGCATAGCTGGTCAGCGAGTTCTTGTAGTCGGCCTGTGCAGCAACTATCTCTTGTTTCTTGGCATCGAAAGCTTCTTTCTCGCTCTCTGCACCGGTAGCCTCAATCATGGCGCGGGCCTCTGAAACGAGAGCCTCCAGTGCAGCACGACGTGTAGCATTGCCCTTGCCTGCATTTACGGTCAGGAATGCCTCAGCCTCGTCGGCAATAGCAATCAGGTCGGTGTAAGAAGCGTTCAGAGACTCGTAGGCCTGCCAAGCTCTCTTGATGTTGTTCACCTGATCGAGCACACTGGTAGAAACCTTCACTTCGTCTTCCTGCAGACGCTCAACGATGCCATCCTCATTGATAACCTCACCGGCCTCATTGATATAGAGGTAAGAAGCCTGCAGGGCGCTGTCGGCACGCTCAATAGCCTCTTGCAGTGCTTCATGTCCCCAGGGGAAGCCGTCGGCCTTGGTCTTGGCTACTTTGGCCTGTGCCTCAGCAATGCGCTCCACCAGCACGGTCTGTTGCGTCTTGATGTCAGACACCTCCTTGATATAGTTGGCACCTGCCTGATCAACACCAAGCAGACGAAGCTGCGGGTTGCGGAGCTGAACGTTAGAGCCCTTACCCGTAGGTGCGTTGGCCTCGGGAACGTATGACATACCAAAGGTGATGGCCGTCTTGTTAGCCACCATTTCGTCGGTTACATCGTAGAACAGGACAACCGTCTCATAATACTGATGGTTCAGCGGATCAACACTTACTTTCACATTGTTAGAAGCCTCAATGACTGCTGCATCGGTCCACAGCGTATCAAGACCGGCCCAGAAGGTAGTACCATTGAAAGGAGTATCCCAGTCAACCGTATAGTTCAAAGACTTAGACACCATGTAGTAGCCCTGAGTCTCCACTGAGAACATATAGGTACCAGCCATAGTCGGGGTGATTGTGTAGTGCATAGAAGCAGCACCCGGATTGTTTCCGCCCTGCAGACGGTGTCCAATCTCGTCGCCTTCGCCACCACCGTTGTTCTTGTGGAACCAGCGACCGCCCGAACCAGCCCAGTTGCCAAAATTATTTTCTTTACGGGTATCGCCGTAAGAACTCCAGCGCTTCTCGTCCTTCAGCATGTCAGAAGAATTCTCGTTCAGCCAACCAAGCAACATCTCGTCGAAAGACGCCAACAGGTCTTCAGTACCTTCCTTGTCGTCAAGATCGAACAAACTGGTGTCGCCATCCAATGCAGCACGCAATGCCTCTACGATATCAAGGAAACTCTCCGAGTCGTTTTCCATCTTCCCAGTTGCCACGATAGCATCGATGTAAGCCAAGTTACGCTCAACAATACGCGAGTCGTAAACCTCAACAACAGGATAGATGCTGAAGTTTGCCACCTGTACGCCCGTCAACAGCTTGTGCATGTTGATAGACAGCGACTGTCCTTCTTCCACAGTGAACATATAGGTTACCTCGCGCCATGTAGCAGTATAGCCGAAGGTACCTGCAACAGCAACATCACCATCAGCTTTGACAACAGTGCTGTTAGCCGTCAGGAAAATGTCTAAATAGTTGTTGGCATCAGCGGTCTGCTGCATTGTACCAGCATCATTGCCTCTTACCCAGAAAGAGATGACATAAGTACCAGCCTCCAAGCCGATGTTACGGGTCAGGTGATTACCATCGGTGGCACCCTGACTGGTCACTACAGCCTCGCCGTTAGGACCGAGACCAGCCTCAACAGCAAACGTCTCAGCAGAGGGAGCGCTACCAGTTTCGTCCTCCCAGTCAGCAAAGTTCTGACTGAAGTCACCATTGGTCAACAGGTTTTCGCCGCTAACCTTCAACTTCTGCGTGGCAGTGAACACATAGTCACCCGACTGATAAGCGAATGACGACAAAGCACCCACCAAAGCAAAAGCAGCTAAAAGTAGTCTTTTCTTCATAATTTTAAAATTTTTGATAGTTATTAATAACAAAAAAAGATTAAAAAATCGAGTTAATTAACGTCTAATTATAGTAGTTCGGGTGCAAAGATAGGTATTTTCACAATAGCCCACAAACAAACCCGACCGTTTTTTTTGTCAAACTACTACATTTTTTGGGGCCACGAACGGCACAGACACACCGTTCGCAGCCCCAAAAAGGCTTATCGCACTACTACTTTCTGGGCTTCCGAGCGCCAGCCGTCGCGCATCTTGATGATGAACGTGCCGTTCTGCAGGCCCTGACGGCGAGCCTCGTCGGCGGCAGCGCCCTTGGTGCTGGTGAACGAAGCCACCTTGGCACCGCTCAGCGTGAACACCTCGCACTCCACCTGGCTGTCGCTGGCCATGCGGCCAATGCCAGTTGGCTCTGAAGTGATGCGCAGCACACCGGTCTTCTGGTTCACACCAGTGACATCCCAGTAGAGACCCTCGGGCAGCTCAGGCAAGTCGAACAGAGGCGTCGACTTGTTGTAGGTAGACGAGACCGTCCAGAGCGTAAACTCATCACCTGCAGCAGGCTCAAAGCCATCGAGAAGCTGCACCTTGACCGTTCCGTTCATAGTCAGTGCCCTCGGCGTGAGTGTCGACTGGGCATCCTTGCCAAACAGGAAGGTAACGGTGGCACCATTAGCAACACGCAGCAGGGCATTGGTCTTGATGGTGCCCGGCGTGGTCTCGTTGGTGTAGGAGCCGCAAGGCATCACCACCGCGCCACTATCAGCATAGAGCACGTTGAACACGCCCTGGCCTACCAAGCGGCCCTGATCCTTGACAGTGGTTGTAGTAGCACCGGTGACCAGCGTGCTGATATTCTTGTCGTAGAAGGCAACGGTACCATCCTCAATAGTAAGGTCGCCATAGACGCTGCCCACCGAGGCAATAGTCATCTTGCCGGCACCACGCTTCACAACAGGCGACTTGCTCGTGCTGATAGTTTTACCATAGGGATCAGTACGTGCAGAGGTGACGCCAATCTCAGTGCTCAGCACTAAGTCGTTACCATTTGAGCCCAGAATCCACTTGCCCGAGCCCACGAGTGTGCCGGTACCCGACAGGCCGCCCAGTTCGATATCCTTGCCCTCATTGCTGACACGCACGTCGGCCGAGACGCTGAGTTTGGCATTGGGCAGGCCGTTCACATTGCGGAAAGCCCAGATAGGATCGTATGCCTTCTTGTTCTGACGGTTCTCTTTCTTCGCCGTGATGGTGCCTTCAAACTGGCTCCAGTCGCCGTCGAAGTAGCAGCGAATACCACCCGTGTAGACGGTGAACGTGCCCGAACCGGTCAGCGTGCCGGTATACGTAGAACGATAGCCTGCATAGAACGTGCCTGTCTTGCCTGCAGGAACCGAGAAGTTGGCGCGGTTGGTGATATTGTTTTCCTCGTCATTGTCGGCCCATACCGTACCACCCTGGAACTCCACGTTGGAAGGCAACTGGTCAACATGGTTATTGGCGATGGCATTTACACGTCCCTGCTTGACAATCAGGTCGCTGAACGTATTGTCAACGCCAAGGGTCATGGTTCCTGCACCCGTCTTGGTGACCGAGGCACCATTGCCCTTCAGCCCCTTGTTGAAGGTCAGCGTCTGGCTGGTAGGCACATTGATGGTGACAGCACCATTGACATAGAACGGCTGATCGGTAATGATGGGGGCCGAAATCTGGAAGGTACTGCCGTCGTTGAGGGTCACTTTCTGGTTGACGTCGCCCAAAGCGCCATAGGTGATGCCCGACAGGTTAGCCAAAGCGTTCACGATGAGCTTACCGCCATTGACGGTAGTAGAGCCCACACGGTTCTCATTGTTGATGGTCACCTGCTGGGTACCATTCTTCACAATGGGAGCACCGCCGAGGATGCTGTCGCCCTTCAGGGTGTAGACACGAGTGTTGTTGTTGAACGTGATGCTATTAGGACGCACGGCACCCTTCACGGTTACAGTGCCCGACTTGGCCGTATCGTCAAACACAACATCGTCGCCCTGTGCAGCATAAGCAGCCTCGCCATCGCTGTTCAGGAAGTTCTGGGTCTCGGCCAGATCCCATGTATTGCTGGTGGTAGTGCCATTCCAAGTGACCACCGTTGCCTCGCGCATATCTTCCAGAACCAAGTTGAGTTTTCCATCCTTTACTTGCAGCAAGAAGCGCTTACCCGTGATGCCTTCAATCAGAATATCGCTGAGCGAACCTGAAGTGGCAGCCACAGAACCGAGCTCATAGGTGCCGGCAGGCAGGTTGTTGACATCGCCCGTAAACTCGAAAATGGGGGTCTTATACTTTGGTCCAAAGCTCCAGTCACGGGTATCGATGACGAGTTTTGCGGTAGCATTGAGCTGGTCGATAGCAACGGTGCCGCCGTCGGGAGCCGTAACATCGAAGACTACGCGCGAGCCGAAGCCCAGCGTCAGTGTAGAAGCGGTCACGCTGCCCACGTGCTCTTTTCCGCCAGGATAGATGGTTGCATTATAGTCGGCCTTCAATCCTGCCTTGAACTGTCCGCCATCGCTGATGAGCGTGGTGTGGCGGTTCAGCCATACAGACGATGACTCCATGGTGCCGTCGAACTGCAGGGTGCCGTTCCAAACGTCGGTCTTGCCGGTATAGGTCTCTACTACGTTGGGCAGTACGAGCGTTCCCTCGCCCTGCTTCACCAGACGAGTGGCACCCGAGAAGGCACCGCCCGTAAGGGTAGTTGTATAGTTAATAATGGTACGCGCGGGAGCTTTCGGTGTAGCAGCAACAGCCTGCTTGGCACCCGAGCCCTGCACCCAAGCCGGTGCATTGACCGTCAGAATATAAGGAGAAGCACCGTCGGCTACGCTGATGGTCTTATTCTCATAGCCGGAAATCAGCAGATGGTCGGCAGTGGTCTGAATGGTTGCTCCATTGGCCACCTCGGTACGTCCACGCAGCATGAGAGGCGGCGGAGCAATGGTGATGCCTTCCAGTTCACCGAGGAAGAAACTGGGATGAGGCGGCTGGTTGTAGCCCACGCACTGCCACGCCATGGCATTGCGATACTCATGGTCGTGCCAAAGGGTGTAGAGGGCATAATCGGTGGGAATATTGGTGGTATAGATGTGGAGCTGCTCACCCTGACGTACAACCACTTCCTCGCGCCAGTCGCCCAAAATATCGCCCTGCGCACAGGGGTTGTTCTTCGACGAGTTGTTCAGCTGACCAGTGGCCGAAGTCAGAATACGGCCATTGCCCCACTTGGTAATCTTCAGCACACGTCCTACACCCGGAGAGTTAAGCAACTCGTCGCAGAGGTCGCCATCCCAATAGATACGCATATTCAAGTCGCCCCAAGCTAACTTGGAATCGCCATCGGTGACAATCACCTTGTCGCTGGAAAGGCCAATGATGCCCGAAGAAACGCTACGTCCCTGTCCGCCAGGATAGTCGTTGGTGAAGTTGCCTGCCATAGAACGGCCGTCATCACCGCCATCACTCTTGCGATAGTAGAGATCGCCCGTGGTTGGATTCCAGTAGGAGTTACCCTGAGAGCCTTCCTGACAAGTGAACTGCTCAAGGCCCCAACGGTAAGGATCGAGATCACCGCAATGCTGAGCATCGCCATGACCAAGACCTGTGGTAGAGAGACCAAACCCCGTATCGTCAAGACACATGGAGCCGAACATAATCTCGTCGCGACCATCCATATCGACATCGGCAATCTGGAAGTTATGGAAGCCATTGCCATACCAAGGTGACTTGCTGTCGTAGCAGTTCCAACGCCAGCGCTGAGTGAGTTCATGAGTGGTAGGATTGACATCAAGGGCACACATCTTATGACGGGTGTAGCAACCACGACCCAGGAAGATGCTGGGGTTGCGACCATCCAGATAGGGAGCACCCATATAGTGCTTGCGCGAACGGTGACCTGTGTCGTTGTCGCCCCAGACAGCCTTGTACTCTGCTGCTGTCTGATTATAGACATCAGCAGCTTCGCCTGCCTCAAAACGGGGCAGCGGATAGAGCATAGGTGTCCACTTGTCAGAACCGTCCCAGCCCAGATAGGGCTCACCTGTCTCACCATTCAGATAGAGCAGATACTCCTTGCCAAAATGGGTGTATTCATCGCGTGGTGCCACATAGGTCATATCGCCCACATAGATGGTCTTGCCTGTAGCGGTGTGGATAATCATGTTGTCGGCACCAATCATCAGAGCCTCGGCCTTGCCATCACGATCCCAGTCGTAGGCAATCATATCCCACTGCTCGTCAGGACCCGACAGCATGTTGGGACCCAAGTCGATCCACCAGAGGCGCTCACCCGTCATGGTGATGCACTCATAATGATGGAAACGGTTGGTCTCACCAGTCGCACCAGCCACATCCGAAGGACGCTTGATGAGGAACTCGGCAATGCCGTCGCCCGTAACATCAGCCAGAGAAATGTCGTTCAGGTGGTAATTGGCCGTCACATCGGTTCCATCGCGACCAATAACAGGCGGTACATCAATGGCCTTATACTGACGCGGCCATGCCTGCACAGCGGCAGACTTGCCCTGAGAGACACCATTCACAACGGCCTCGACGGCATACGACGACGTTGAAGTGCCGCTCTCATCTACGTAACTGGACTTAGTCAAATCGCCCACTATCTTCGTGCCATCACGATAGACGATGTACTTGGTGTCATAATACTCTTCACCAAACATGCGCCAAGAGACCAATATGCCTCCCGTGCTCGCCGGAACAGCCACAATACCGCGATCGAGCTTATCGGTGTAACGCTGTGCCTGAGCGGTACTGACAGAGAACAGTGCCACTATGGCCAAAAACAATAGTTTCTTCATGATCATGTTTATTGATTTTAGTTATTAGTCTTAAAAAATATAGTTCTCGGTGGCAAAATTACGAAAAAAAATATAAACAATCATATACAATTATTACAAAAATCTTTAATTTTATATCAAAACAACTCATAATTAACGGCAAAACGCTTTACTATTTGACCGTTTCTTTCGCATTTCTGAAAATTAGTCGTAACTTTGCCACCATCATTACATTATTATATATAATAACACAACTAAAGACTACTAAAATGAAAAAGAAACTCTACGCATTGGCTTTAGCGACAATTGCCACCGTGTCGGCAAACGCACAGAACACGTCTGCCAGCCAGATGGAGAAACTGGACCGTGGACTGGTTGCCCTGCCTGCAGCAAGCGGGTCTTCAGGCATCTTTCTGAGTTGGCGACTGTTTGGAACTGACGATGAAAGCAAGACAACCTTTACCTTGCTACGAAACAACTCAGCATTATCAGGAGCATCGAAAGTAACCAAGACGAACTATCTGGACACAGGCGGCAAGTCTACCGACCAATACAGAGTGGTGACACTGAAAGACGGAGTGCCCGTGGACACCAGCAAAGCGGTCACACCATGGGCCAACGCCTATAAGATCATCACCCTGGATCAGCCGGCTGCAGGAACACTGGGCGGCACCTATTCGCCTAACGATGCCTCGGTAGGCGACGTGGACGGCGACGGTGAATACGAAATCATCCTGAAATGGGATCCGTCTAACGCGAAGGATAATTCGCAGAGTGGAAAGACCGACAACGTGTATATTGACTGCTACAAGCTGGACGGCACCAAACTGTGGCGTATCGACCTGGGTGTGAATATCCGTGCCGGTGCCCACTACACGCAGTTCATGGTCTACGACTTCGACGGTGACGGCAAGGCAGAGATGATATGCAAGACGGCTCCCGGCTCGAAGGACGGCAAAGGCAACTACGTGAACCAGGCTGCCACCAACAGCAACATCAAGAGTGCCGACAACACAAAAGACCACCGCACCAGTGACGGGCGCATCAACAGCGGACAGGAATACCTGACGGTGTTCAACGGCGAGACAGGTGCTGCCATCCACACCATTGCCTACTATCCCAACCGCAATACTAAGGCTGAACTGAGCGACGCTGCCGGCACCTTCAACTGGGACGACCGCAGCGGCAAGAACGACAAGGGCAACTACGGCAACCGCGGCGAACGCTATCTGGCCGGCGTAGCCTACTTGGGCGGTCCCGACAAGAACCCCAGCGGCATCTTCACCCGTGGCTACTATACGTATGCCTACCTGTGGGCCGTTGACTTCGACGGAAAACAGCTGACGACCCGGTGGCTGCACCGTTCGGACTCGAAGACGCAATACAGCGTGGTGGATGCCAACGGAAAATCGACCACCTATACCGCTCCTACCAGCAAAGCCAAGGAGGGACGCAACACAATGTATGCCAACGGTAACCATAACCTCTCTATCGGCGACGTGGACGGCGACGGCAAAGACGAGATCATCTGGGGCTCAGCTGCCCTCGATGATGACGGCAAACTGCTCTATGCCGTGGGCTTCGGTCATGGTGATGCCATGCATCTGTCGGCCATGATTCCCGACAGAAAAGGAATGCAGCTGTTCGATGTGCATGAGGACAAGGGCACCTATGCTTGGGACTTGCACGATGCTGCCACAGGCGAGATTATCCATCAAGGCGGTCCTGAGGGTGTTGACAACGGCCGAGGCATAGCTGCCCAACTGAGCAGTAGCGAGCCTGGTTTCTTCTTCTCATCTTCCTCAGCACGCGAGCAGAGAAGCGCCATAACAGGCGAAGTTGTATCAACAAAAAGCACTTCGCTCAACTTCCGCGTTTACTGGGACGGAGACCTGCAAGACGAATTGCTCGACGGCAACACCCTCGACAAATGGAACGGAAACGGAACGAGCCGACTGTTCACCATCTATAACTCAGGTGGCCCGTCATCGAGCTGCAACGGCACAAAAAATACGCCCAACCTGCAGGCTGATATCCTGGGCGACTGGCGTGAGGAGATTATCCTGCATAATGGCAGTAACCAGCTGGCCATCTATAGCAGCAACATTGCAACCAATTACCACATGCCCACCCTGATGCACGACCATACCTACCGTATGGGCATCGCTTGGCAGAACACGGCCTACAACCAACCGCCACACCTGGGCTACTACCTACCCGATGCCATGCAAGCGCACTTCCTGAATGAAGACAGGCACCACATAGAAGCTGTAGTTGGCGAAACAATGACCTTTGAAAGCGATACCCGATATGTAAAATCGGCATTGCTGTTATGCAGTTTCTCCCCCAGTGGAACAAGAAAAGCCTTTGCAGTCCCTGAAGGATTCGACAAGCCCACCTTCACGTCGAAAACGCTGACCATAACAGGTACGCCCAAGGAGGAAGGAGAGTACTTGATTGTGTATAAACTGACGAACTACAACAGCGAAGCAGTGAACGACACGCTCAGAATCTATGCCTTAGACACCAGCGGCATCCAAAAGGTATCAACGGAAACACAGAAGCAGCAGACGTCCATATTCGATGCAGCCGGCCGCCAGTTGCCGACGCAGTCGCTGAACAGACTACCCAAGGGAATCTATATTGTACGCGAGAACAACCAAACGAAGAAAATCTTCGTAAAGTAACTGTTTCCCGTTAGAAGTTCTGCGTAAAGCAATTATTTTC
This sequence comes from Prevotella sp., assembly GCA_017458225.1. Taxonomy (GTDB): domain Bacteria; phylum Bacteroidota; class Bacteroidia; order Bacteroidales; family Bacteroidaceae; genus Prevotella. The sequence goes on from JAFTFX010000035.1 coordinate 65,967, forward strand.
CACTATACAACAACCGACCGTCGTGGGTAACGCCTGCGGCGGTCATTTTGATGCGCGTCGCCTTGCTGTTATTGTAGAACGTAGCCGTGAAAAGGCCGTTTTCATCGGTCACCGCATTGGGATTCCAGTAGAGCGTGCGACGGTAGTCGGTGGGCTCGGCAGGCTGCTGCGTGCTGTAGTCGGGCTGATAGAACTGCTCAGGGTAGTTGAAGCCGTGGAAGACGATATGGCGGTCGCGATAGGTACGCTGAATGGCATCGTCGGGAATGGTGACGAGCTCAACGGTGGCATCGGCAGAATAGAGTTCCTCAACCATCGTGGAGTCTTCTTGACGAGGCTCAAAGTCGGAAAACACGCGGATGTCCTGCAAGCGCTTCAGCTTCAGGTTCTTATAGACTGACTGCGGCGTACGGTTGGCACGGTACACACCTGCACGCTCAGCCTCGCTGGCATTTTTGCTGACAGGAGAGTAGTTGCGGTAATAAGTGGCACCGTCGATGCGACCGTCAACATGGAAAGTGCGGTAGCGATTCATGTTGCCATAGAGATAGCGAGCCACCTGAACGGGGAACTGGCGCATGTCGAGCTTGCCGAACGAGAGGCCCCGGTCGGTGATATCATTATAGAGCTCGTAGGCATCGAGGACAAAGGCCGGCTTGTTCCAGTCAACACGACGACGACCACGACGGCGACCTTTCACCGTGACGTTGCCCAACTCGTAGACATCGTTCTCCATGGACAAATCGGACAGGGTGTCGACGAGCAGTTCGGTATCAATGTCGGGCTGATGCTTCTCGTAGAACGTGTACTCATGGGTGTACATGGGATAGAAGAGGTCGCGCTTCACATAGTAGTCGGGGAAGGCATCTTCGTCGAAGACCTTGGCATCCTTGCGCGACAGCATATTCTTCTTCACAGAGTCTTTCTTGTTGTAGGCCTTCATGTTCAGGTAGCAGTCGCCATAGAAAGCCGGCACCTGAAACTTGAAACGCCCGTTCTCGGTCTCCATCACAGAGCCTGCCACCTGACTGTCGACGATCACCTCGGCCTCGACCAGCACCTCGTGCTTCAGATTGCTATGATTCACGCCAAGATGGTCATTAGCATTGCCCAAGGAGCCGTATTCCACATCGCCCAGCATCTGGGTGCTGGAAGTGGCGGTTTCATCGACTGACGAGACGGTTGCCAAGTCGTCGGTGGCCACCTCTTCGGCAAAGGGATCAGCTTCATCGAGAGCTGAATTGGTGGAACGCGACAGGTAGCCCACCCCATCCTGCCAGTATTCAATCTCCTCGGGCTCCACCTCGTTGATGTCGAGCATCTTATAGACGGCTCCCTCAACAGTCATTCCGTGTTCAGGGGCATAGCGCATCTCACGCTCGCCATTGCTCAGCTCCTTCCAGTTATACTTGCGCCAGCCCTGCACCATCATGAGCAAGTCGAGATGCCAGCGGTGCTGGGCATCGTCAGCCTCGAAATAGTGGGCAGGATAGGCAATAAAACCACGCAGTTCGCTGGACAGCAGCAGGTCGGTCATCAGGTTGCCATTGTCGTAGGACGGCTCGTCGGTATTGGTATCACGGATGGAGAGTGAGAACAGGGTAGGCTCAGAAACATTGGCACACTGCACGGGCAGTTCTATCTTCTCGTAAGGAGCATAGGTCTGCGTCTTCACAATGGGGGCCGTAATCATGTTGGAGTCCTGATCGTGATGGTTGACGAAAAAGAGACGATCGGCCAAAATTTGCCCCATTTCATCGAAGATTGTCAGGTCGTTGACACCTGTGGGCAGCTCCTGCATCGGGAGGTTGACGGTCAGTGTTCCATCGGCCGGCAACTGCAGTTTCTGGAAATGTTTCAATGAACCACGACAGAGAACAGACAAGCCCAACTGGCGGTCGGCCGGAAACTGACGGGCTGACAACGTGAGCACGGAGTCGGTGAGCCGGACGGCAAGACCTTGTTTCTCCACCTTCGGCAAATCAAAATCATAGTTTTTGCCCTTCCAAGTGAAAGAGGCGGAAGGACGACCATCCGTAGGGGTAATCAGGAAGGAGCCACGCCCCATGTAGTCGGTCTTCACAGAGATATCGCCTTGCCCCTTTGAGTGAACCAATCCCTTCAGGTTGACAGCCTCGCCGTTCTGGTCGGCCACATCAAATGCCACCCGGTTCTCCACACCCTGCACCAGATGGCCGCCTTCGGGATAGAACGTGACTATCAGATTGTCTTTCTTGGGCTTTGTGATACGGGTTTTGGGGCGCTGGTACATGCGGCGGCTGTCGTAGTCACCGGGCTGATCGGGCTTGCTGTAGATAGGAAGCACACGAGAGTAGAGCCCGTCCCAAATGCGGAAATAGTCGGCTGCCATCTCCCTGTTATAAAAGGCCCACGTGTCGTGGCGGCGATAACGATGATGGCGCACGTTGAAGTTCAGCATCCAACGGGTATAGGCACGCAACTCATAATAGCCTGAATAGAGAGAGTCTTGCAGCACGAACTGGCCACACGTGTGCCCCTTGGAACTGATGATGATGTTCTGGCGCTCAACCACCAACCCGTCGGGAGAGATCAGCTCCACATAGAGAATACGGCTCATATCAGTGGGCTGCAAGTTGTCGGCACGGACAACATAGCCTTTGAACCATAGGGTGTCGCCTACGAAATAACAGGTATTATCCGTATGCAGATAGACTTTCTCCTGAACCTGTGACGACGATGACTGCTCAAGGGCCGTACGAATGTCATCCAAACCATCGGCTTGCATCGGTAAACTGAAAACGAGTACCAATGCCAATAGGAAACGACTCATTGTTTCAACTTAAAGGAATTCTCAATGCTGTTAAGCTCTTCGACAAAGGCCTTGTCAATCTTCAGACGCTGTTCAATGGCCGAGCAACTGTGGATAACGGTCGAATGATCACGCCCGCCTATCAACTGACCGATACGCGAAGTGGGCATCTTGGTAAACTTCTGTGCCAGATACATCGACACCTGACGAGCCTGCACATAGTCGCGCTTACGGCTCTTGCTGAACACGTTCTGAGGCGACACACTATAGTGCTGGCAGACGGTCTCCAGAATATCGTCAATCGTAAGCGGATGATTGTCGACCTTGACGGCACGCTTGATAACGCGCTCAGCCAAACGCATGTCGATATTGGAGTTGTAGACAATGCTGTAAGCCATCAGTGAGTTGAGCACACCTTCCAAATCGCGCACGCTGCCATTGGCTGTCTGTGCAATGAACTGAATGACCTCATCGGCAATCTTCAGTCCGTCACGACGGCATTTCGACTTCAGGATATCGACACAGAGCTGCACATTGGGCTTCTCCAACTCAGCAATCACACCACACGAGAAGCGTGTCAGCATGCGGTCTTTCAGCCAACTGAGGTCGACTGGCGGACGGTCGCTGGCCAGAATAATCTGCTTGCCCAGACGGAACAGATGGTCGAAGATATAGAAGAAGGTGGCAACGGTCTTCTCGGCAGAAGCCCACTCCTGCACATCGTCGACAATCAGCACGTCGATGGTCTGATAGAAATTGATGAAATCGTTGATTTTGTTCTGCAACTTGGCATCCACGAACTGCACCTGGAAGAGGTGTGCCGACACATAGAGCACCCGCTTCTGCGGATACATGCGCTTGGCCTGCACGCCAATGGCATTGATCAAGTGGGTCTTGCCACAGCCGGAAGGTCCATAGACGAAGAACGGATTGAAATTGGAGCGACCGGGATGCTCGGCAATCGAAAGACCTAAAGCACGCGGCAGTTTATTGGAATCGCCCTCAATGAAAGTGTCGAACGTCTTGTGTGCATCCAGTTGCGGATTCAGCTGAGGCACAGCGGCATCGAGCACCGTAGGCACTTTGTTGGCCCTGGTCACCTCGCGCGAAGCATCAGCCAGATCGACAGCGCCGTCGCTCTCCACATCCTGCGTCAGATTGTTGGTCTTGTCGGTCAGCAAACGGTAAGTCAGCTTCACATTGGCATGGAAACTTTGATTCAACGCCCACCCCATCAGTTGCACAAAGTGAGCCTCCAGATATTCATAGACGTATGAACTCGGAACCCTCACCAGCAACGTAGCCTGTGCCTCGTCGTATTTCTCGAATACGATGGGCTCAAACCAGGTTTTGAAGTTCGGCTCAGAGACATTCTGTCGAATCAGATTGAGGCAGTTGTCCCAAAGCGCCTTATGACTTTGTTGCATCGGGCGGTTAAGTTATGAATCAATATAAATGATTATGTCGTTTGCTATCAGTTAGCAGATGCAAAGGTCGGCATTTTTTTCGAAACTGCAAAATTGTTCTTTATCGGTAGTTGTGTTTACAAAGTCTGTAACTTCCTAATTAACGGCAATTTATATTGTTTCACAAAAAATCTACCATTTTTAGTCTTGCAGGTTTCAAACAAACTGAAAATCAACTGATTAAAGAGCAAAAAACGCCCTTAATCAGCTGATTTTTATTTAGACAAAATTAAAATTACTAGTCTTTTTTGCCAAATATTGAGAAGTGTACATAACGCTTGGGATGTTCCTTCAGATCAATCAACAGCTTGTCGGCACTGCCCATGGTTGCATTCAGGTTGTTATAGAGCTGTGCGTCGTGCATCAGGAGGCCCAGCGTACCCTCCTTGCTGTTCAGTGCCTGCGTCATCTGCTGCACGTTGGCCAGTGTCTGGTCTACCTTGCTCATCGTGGCAGCCACATCTACATTGTTCAGCTGTCGGGTCAGCCCCTCCGTGTTTGTCAGCACCCCATCGGCCTTGGTCAGCATCTGGGGCAACTGCTGGTTGAGCGATGCCGACAGTTGGTGCAACTCGTGAGTCGTGGTCGTCAGATTGGCTGTAATCTGGTCAACATTGTGAACGGCATTGGCAATGGCAGGGTCAGCAAGCAGAGCGTTGACACTGGCCAGGATAGAGTCCAGCTTGGGAAGCATCTGTTCTATCTGGGGCACCATGGTTGCAGCCTTGCCCATCACGCCTTGCTGAATACTGCCCAAAAGGGTGTCGCCCTTTGCAAGAAGGTCAAGGGGATTGGAACCCAACTTCAGTTCCAGTTTCACATTGCCCAACAGGTCGCTGCTGATTTCAGCACAGGTGCCCTTCGGCAGACTGAGTCGCGGGTCGATGCTGATCACGGCCACGATATTGTCGGGGCGGCTGTAGTCGTAGTCAATACGCTCTACAACACCCACCTTAAAGCCGTTGGCATAAATGGGACTGGCAGCCGACATGCCCGTCACGTCGCTGAAACGTGCATAGTAATGGTCATCCGTAGAGAACATGCTCATGCCCTTCAGATACTGCAATCCGAAGAACAAGAGTACGATACCTACAATTGCCACGAGGGCAATCTTCACTTCGTTGGTCAACTTCATCATAGGTTATTTTCTGTTTCTTTTCTGTTTAAATTCCTGATAGGCCTTGCCTGCATCTATCTTTTCACCATTGCGGAACGCGATGATGAAAGCCTGTGGGAACTTGTCTAGCACTTGCTTGCGCAACCGATAGATCTCATTATAGTTGTCCGAGGCACCTACCGTATACTTCCACAATCCGCCCTCCTGATAGGAGTCAACGGATGTCAGTCCTTTCAAACGCTTATCGCCGCTCTTCAACTGTGTGCCACTGGCAAAGAGCTGCACTTTAAAGATGATGGCATCGGAAGGCTGCTCCTGCTTTTCTTCCTGTTGCACCTCTGCAGGCGTGGGTGCCTGTTGAAGGGTGTCGGTCTTCACTGGGGCGACTACCGTCACCGTCTCCTCTGGAACCGTATCACGAACAACAGGCTTTGCTTCTGCTTTTGGTGCCGGTATCTCAGGAACGGCTTTGCCCTGCTGTTTGTTCTTGAAAGCGACAAAGGCCTGATAAATGCCGCGCCCCATACGGTCAACATTATTTTTGTTGGTCAGATAAGCAGCATCTGACGGTGTTGTGATGTAGCCCAGCTCCACCAGACAGGCCGGCATCGATGTCTCGCGCAGCACCAGGAAAGCATCCTGACGCACACCACGGTTGGCGCGTCCTGCCGTCTTGCTGGTGTATTGCTGAATAAGACGGGCCAGTTCCACACTTTCAGCCATATTCGTCTCGTTCATGATTTCGAAAATCATCATGCTCTCCGGCGAACGCGGATCATAGCCTGAATAGTGCTGCCGGTAGTCTTTCTCTATCAGGATTACCTCGTTCTCGCGCTTGGCGGCACTCAGTTTCTCGTCGCTACGCCGCATACCCATGGTGTAGGTCTCCATTCCCGTTATCGCCTTGGGGCGCTTGCCCGGCAGCGAGTTGGTATGAATAGAGACGAAGACATCGGCCTTGTTCCTGTTAGCAATAGCCGCACGCTCATGCAACGGTACGAACACATCGGTCTTACGGGTATATATCACCCTCACATCGGGGCAGTTCTGCTCCACATACCGGCCAAAGGCCAGTGCAACACTCAGGTTGATATGTTTCTCCATAGCCCGGTTGGCACAGGCACCGGCATCCTTGCCCCCGTGACCGGCATCGATCACCAGCGTGTACTTATGCTTTCCGGCTGCCTGAACAGCGGAAAGGAAACAGGTCATCAGCAAAAGAACAAAGAATATTTTTTGCTTCATGGTGCAAAATTACGCTTTATTCGTGAGAAACTCACTTATCATACCTTAGTTTTATTATTTATTAATCAATTGGTCACCACCAACCGCACGCCTGCCCCTTGGCAGTTACAGCCCAACGGAGGATTCTCCTTGGTGATTTCCAGTTCCAATCCCTCAGCTTCCGGATAGTGCTCAACGATAGCCCGGGCAATGCGCCCGGCCACATGCTCCAGCAGACTTGACGGTATTGCCATCTCGCGTTTCACCAACTCACACAGGTCGGCATAGCTGAGCGTATCGGCCACACGGTCGCTTTCCATCGCGCGCGTAATATTATAATGTACGCGCAAGGTAACGAGAAACCATCCCCCTACCCTGCGCTCCTGCGGCATCACGCCGTGATAGGCATACAGGCGCAGACCGTTAATGAAGATTGCCGTCTCCTTCTTCACTTCCATCGTTCAGGTATTTCTTCAGTGCCCGCTCTACACCGTTCTTCCAGGTGTTGATGCTCTCGTCCTTCAACTGCAGCGACGACACCAGTTTGATGACATGCTCAATGGGCATGCCATATCGCAGCACACCGGAGATGAGCTTGGCATAGTTCCAATATTCGGGGTTGAACTTCTCCGAGAGACCCTCTACCGTGGTCTTGTAGCCGCGCTTATTCTCGAACTGAAAGTCGTAGCGCTTGGTGCCGTCGGGGTTCACCTGCTTGATGATTTTGCCCTTCGTCACCGACTTGGGCAGAATGATACCTTCGTCATCGTCTTGCAAGCCGGTGAAGATCTCGTAAGGATAGCCATCGAGCAGTCCCACCAGTGCCACCCATTTGTCTTTGTTGTTCTGGAAGCGCACCACATCGCACTCCAACACCTGTGGCCGAACTTCGGTGACGGGAAGAGGCTTGGGGAAACTGTCAATGAACTGTTCCAGTTCGCGATGCATATCCTCAACGGTCAGCTTGTCCTTCAGCTCATGTGCCAGAGCGGTCAGTGCCTGAGCCAGTGTCCAGAGCATGTCGTCAGACTGCTGTTCTCTCATCGTTTCCTTTTCGTTTTGATTCGTCTTCTGCTGTTCCATCGTCAACATTTTTTAATCTGTTTGCAAATGTACACAAAAAAAACAACAATCGGCCAAAGTAGCGACAGAAATTTGCTACTTTGACCGATTTCAGGCGAAACAATCGTCTTCGTGTTACTTAGCGTACAGGGCTACGATGGTCTCGTATTTCTCCTGCTTGCCGCTGGTCTGCTTGGGCTCTTCCACCTTCTTGCCATACTCGTAGACCTGCTCGAAGGTTAGCTTGCCGTCCTCGAAGTCCTTGCCGATACCAGCGTCAAAGCTGGCATAGCGCTCCTTCTTCATCTTGGGCAGTTCGCTCTCCTCCAGGATGGCGGCAGCATTCAGCAGGGCACGGGCCATGGCATCCATACCGCTGATATGGGCAATGAAGAGGTCTTCCAGATCGGTAGAGTTACGACGAATCTTGGCATCGAAATTGGTGCCGCCCAGCCCCAAGCCACCATTGCGGATAATCTCCAGCATGGCCTGCGTCAGCTCAAAGTTGTCGATGGGGAACTGGTCGGTATCCCAGCCGTTCTGCGCATCACCACGCGCTCCGGCTCATAGTAGTGGAAAGCCATCACGTTCTTGCTCTCGCGCCCCTCAAAGGGAATCTTGCCTGTAAAGGCGAAATACTCTTTTGCCATAATTCTGTTTTTTGCTTTTATAGATTGCAATTTGTTTGATTGCTAACGTTTCTGTTCATCGTTCCAGTTGAAACACATACTGATTGAAGGTTGGTCAGTTTACAAACTCGTCGACTTTGTTCGACAAACTCGTCGACTTTGTTCAACAAACTCGTCGACTTTGTAAAACGATTCATTGCAGACTGTCATGTAACGGGTTACTGAATGTGGTCTGAAAGAACGTGCTTCCACCGACTGTAAGCTGCGCGGTATTCGTCGCGGCGAGCCTCATCGGGCTCTATCACCGCCAAGCGCTCCAGTGTGGCAAAAGTATGAAAAAAACTTGGAAACGGCATAGTCTCACGTTTCATTTTTTCCTTTTTGTGTTGCTTTCGCTGTTTTACGCCCAAAATAGTGACAGCAGTGTATGCAAATTTCGCAAAAAGTTTTTTCACAAAAAAAAGTCGGTCAAAGTACACAACGATTGCGACTTTAACCGACAAATATAGGAATGAGAAGTTTTACAGCTTCGGTCCTGCAGCGACGAGAGCCTTACCAGCCTCGTTGCCCTCGTACTTCTTGAAGTTCTTGATGAAGCGAGCAGCCAGATCCTTGGCCTTCTCCTCCCACTGAGCAGCGTCAGCGTAGGTGTCGCGAGGATCGAGGATGTTCGTGTCAACGCCTTCCAGCAGTGTGGGCACCTCGAAGTCGAAGTAAGGAATCTTCTTGGTGGGAGCCTTCAGGATGGCACCGCCCAGGATGGCATCGATGATACCACGGGTGTCGCGGATAGAAATACGCTTGCCAGTGCCGTTCCAACCGGTGTTCACCAAGTAAGCCTTGGCACCGCTCTTCTCCATCTTCTTCACCAGCTCCTCAGCATACTTTGTGGGGTGCAGCTCGAGGAATGCCTGACCGAAGCAAGCGCTGAAGGTAGGTGTGGGCTCGGTGATGCCGCGCTCTGTACCAGCCAGCTTAGCGGTGAAGCCAGAGAGGAAGTAGTACTTGGTCTGCTCGGGAGTCAGAATGCTCACGGGAGGCAGTACGCCGAAGGCATCGGCACTCAGGAAGATGACGTTCTGAGCATCGGGACCGGCGCTCTTGCCATTCACCTTCTGGGCAATCTTCTCAATGTGGTTGATGGGATAGCTGACGCGAGTGTTCTCGGTGACGCTCTTGTCGGCGAAGTCGATCTTACCGTTAGCGTCTACAGTCACGTTCTCCAGCAGAGCGTCGCGACGGATAGCGTTGTAGATGTCGGGCTCGCTCTCCTTGTCCAGGTTGATCACCTTGGCATAGCAGCCGCCCTCGAGGTTGAACACGCCCTCGTCGTCCCATCCGTGCTCGTCGTCGCCAATGAGCAGGCGCTTCGGGTCGGTAGAAAGGGTGGTCTTACCTGTACCAGAGAGACCGAAGAAGATAGCGGTGTTCTTACCCTCCATGTCGGTGTTGGCCGAGCAGTGCATCGAAGCGATACCCTGCAGAGGCAGGTAGTAGTTCTGCATAGAGAACATACCCTTCTTCATCTCACCACCGTACCAGGTGTTGATGATGACCTGCTCGCGGCTGGTGGTGTTGAAGGCTACGCAAGTCTCTGAGTTCAGACCCAGCTCCTTGTAGTTCTCAACCTTTGCCTTCGAAGCGTTATAGATCACGAAGTTGGGCTCGAAGTTCTTCAGCTCCTCCTCGGTGGGCTGGATGAACATGTTCTTCACGAAGTGAGCCTGCCAAGCCACCTCAACGATGAAGCGAACGGCCAGACGGGTAGCCTCGTTAGCACCGCAGAATGCGTCAACCACATACAGCTCCTTGCCCGAGAGCTCGTTGATGGCGATTTCCTTCACGGTCTTCCAGACCTGCTCGCTCATGGGGTGGTTGTCGTTCTTGTACTCCTCAGTGGTCCACCACACTTTGTCGTGGCTCTGTGCATCGTCAACGATGTACTTATCCTTAGGCGAACGGCCGGTATAGATACCTGTCATCACGTTCACGGCATTGAGCTCAGTGTTCTGGCCCTTGTCGTAGCCGGTCAGCTCAGCCTTGGTCTCTTCCTCAAACAGGAACTCATACGACGGATTGTGTGCAATCACCTTCGAACCGGTGATGCCATACTTCGTTAAATCTAAATTTGCCATTTTTACTTTGCTTTATTATTTAAATTGTTGATACTGAATCTGTTTTACGGGTGCAAAATTACGAAATAAAGTGAACAACGAAAAGTGAAGCGTGAAGAATTTGCGCTTTATTTAATGTTTTTTAGATACAAATCAAGCAAAAAAATTGCATGTTGGACACTTTTGACAGGCAGACTTGACAATAATTTGGAAAATTATCTTATCTTTGCACCCAAAATCCTAAACTATCATGCAAATCATTAATTTTTCAGAGAGCAACTCGGTCATCAACCAGTATATGGCTGAGCTTCGCGACAAAACACATCAGAAGAACCGCATGGTGTTTCGCCGCAACATTGAACGTATCGGCGAAATGATGGCTTTCGAGCTGTCGAAGACACTGGAATACAAGCCAAAGACCGTGACCACTCCTTTAGGCACTATCGACATCAACTTGCCCAAGGACGACATGGTGATTGCCACGGTGCTGCGTGCCGGCCTGCCTTTCCATCAGGGCTTCCTGAACGTGTTCGACCGTGCTGAGAATGCCTTTGTATCGGCCTACCGCATGTACACCAACCGCGAGCATACCGAGGTGGGCATCCACACAGAATATATGGCCTCGCCATCGGTGAAGGGCAAGACGCTCGTTATCGTCGACCCGATGCTGGCCACAGGTGGTTCGATGGTGGCCAGTATTGAAGCGCTGCAAAAGACGGGCAAGCCCCGAAAAATACACGTGTGTTGCGTGATTGCCGCTCCCGAAGGCATTGAGTTCGTCAAGCAACAGCTGCCCGACGATGCCACCATCTGGTGTGCTGCCATCGACCCCGGCATGAACGAGAACAAATACATCGTGCCCGGCTTCGGCGACTGCGGCGACTTGTGCTACGGTGAGAAACTATAAGAAAAAAACAATGATTCTTCTCAGTTTTGACACAGAGGAATATGACGTGCCTCGCGAACATGGCGTTGATTTTTCTTTGGAACAGGGAATGGCGGTCTCGAAAGTTGGAGTCAACCGCATTCTCGACATTCTGAAGGAAAACAACGTGCGAGCCACGTTCTTCTGTACAGGCAACTTTGCTGAAAATGCCCCTGAGGTGATGCAGCGCATCATGGACGAGGGGCACGAGGTGGCCTGTCATGGCGTTGACCACTGGCAACCAAAAGAGACCGACTTTGCCCGGTCGAAGGAGATTGTGGAACGCTGCACGGGGCGCACCGTCTACGGCTATCGCCAGCCGCGCATGTTCCCCGTGGTAGAGTCGGAAATCAAACGGGTAGGCTACAGGTACAACTCGTCGCTGAACCCAGCCTTCATTCCTGGGCGCTACATGCACCTGACGGAGCCACGCACCTGGTTCATGAAAGACGGCGTGATGCAGATTCCCGCCTCTGTCACGCCGCTTATCCGTTTTCCGCTTTTCTGGCTCTCACTGCACAACCTGCCTGAGAGTCTCTATCACTGGATGACTCGCCGGGTGCTGAAGAAAGACGGCTACTTCGTCACCTATTTCCATCCCTGGGAGTTCTATGAGTTGAAGGAGCATCCGGAGTTCAAGATGCCTTTCATCATCAAGAACCACAGCGGCCGACAAATGTGCGAGCGACTGGACCGCCTGATCAAGATGCTGAAACAGCACGGCTACGAGTTTATCACCTATAACGAGTTTGTGGACAGGATGAAGACCGCATGATGACTCCTGCACGCCGCACGATGGCTCATGGACGGAAGATGCTGAAATTCACGCTTCCGTAGTTTCGGTGTTCAGCGAAGTGCGAATGGGCAGAAAAATCGTGGTCTTTTCCATGTTCAAAGACGAACACGCCACCGTCTTTCAACAGTCCCTTCTCGAAAACAAGATCGGGAATACGGGGCAGTTCTTCCAATGCGTAGGGCGGGTCGGCAAAGATAAAGTCGAACTGCGTGCGACAACTTTTCAAGAAGCGAAACACGTCGCCTCTCAAGGGCACACACGCCTTTGTATCCAGTTTTTTCAGGCAGTCGGTGATGAAGCGATGGTGGTCGCGGTCCATCTCCACGCTGACCACCTGACGGCAGCCGCGTGACAACAGCTCCAGCGAGATACTACCCGTACCCGAGAACAGGTCGAGAGCAGTGGCACCTTCAAAGTCAAGATAGCCCGTGAGCACATTGAAAATATTCTCTTTGGCAAAATCGGTCGTAGGCCGCGCCTTGAAGGTTCGCGGTATTTCAAAATGACGGCCTTTGTATATTCCTGTGATAATGCGCATGGTCGTTTTCTATTTCCCCTTCACAAAGAAAGTCTGCAAATCGTAAGGCATGTTTTTCAATTCAGTGACCTGAGCCCGGTTGAATTCGGCCGAGGGGTTAATGACATACACCTTGGCCAAAAAACGGCGCAACTCGGCCAGCAACTCTTCGCGCTCAGCCGACATTGCCGACGACGTGTCCTGAAACATATCGCCCACCAGATGAAGTTCATCGCCCTGCGGACTCAACTGCAACTGATTCCACACGTAGAGCAGATAGAACACGGCATCGCCCCGATGACGGACAGCAAAGGAATTGAAGAACTTGAACCTGTTCTGCTGGAAAGAAAAAACCTCCAGTCGGTGTTCATGGAAATAGCCGTATAGCTTCCGGTGATTTCCCGTGAAATTGCGCTGATGCATGTGGTGCCACACAGGAGACATGGCCGACAACAACCGCACATCGCGGAAATGGTCGTCGAGCACCAGCTTCAAATCCTTATTAACAGAAGAGACTGCAACGGCATTCAAGCCTGGCAGCACCTGATGGAATACCGTCTCGCCAGCCCTGTCAGGGAAAGAATGGAAGAAAAGCGTCTCCATCTGTTTCTCCTCAAACTGGTCGACGGGAATCATCAGCACGTCGGAATCAATAAACACACGTGCACGGGTAGATGCCGACAGCAGGAACTCGGAAGTCTTAAAAGCCTCTCGCAGATTGGCCGCCATCGAAATGCCGCTCCTGACAGTATAGGGTTCGAAAACAACTTTGCCCTCATCGTTTGGCATTGCGAAAGAGAGGGTTTCGCGCCCTACACGGATAGTGATACGGTGAGACAAATTTTCATTTATCATACGGTCAGAGTGTTGCATTCCGATTATTTTTCTTATCTTTGTGCCTGCAAAGTTAGTTGTTTTTTGTTTTACTACAAAATTTACACGTTTAAAATTGATTAGCGACGAACTGAAATACAGAATCCATGAGGCTTTCGGACATATTCCGACGGCAGAACAAGAACGAGGCATCGACACCTTCGCACAGTTTCTGGACGACCGCCATCCGCTGAGTGTCATGGTGTTAAGGGGTTCTGCCGGCACCGGCAAGACCACCCTTGCCGGAGCCATCGTCAAAGCCATGCACGCCATGAAGCAGAAACTCATGCTGATGGCCCCGACAGGAAGGGCTGCCAAGGTATTCTCGCTCTATTCCAGCCATGCGGCCTCCACCATTCATCGCCGCATCTACCGGCAGCGAACAGCCGGCGACCTCTCGTCGTTCAATCTGAACGACAATCTCCATACCGATACGCTCTTTATCGTTGACGAGGCCTCCATGATAGGAAGCGGCCACGAAGGACAGCAGAATTTCGGTTCAGGCTCACTGCTCGACGACCTGCTGCAGTATGTCTACCACGGCCAGTGCTCAGACTATTGCACGCCTGCTGCCACCGGCAACTGCCGGTTGCTGCTTATCGGCGACACTGCCCAGTTACCGCCCGTAGGCGAAGAGGAAGCACCGGCACTGATGAGCAGTGTACTCAGAAGCTATGGTCTGAAGGTCTACGAGTGCAACCTGACGGAAGTGCTGCGCCAGAGCCAGCAGTCGGGTATTCTCTGGAATGCCACTATGGTTCGGCAGCTCATCACCCACGACGCGCTGACCCAGCTGCCCAAGATGCGCCTGCAGGGCTTTGCCGACATTGTTCGCATTACTGGCGACGAACTGATTGAGACGCTGGGCACCAGCTACAGCCGAGTGGGGACTGACGAGACCATCGTTGTGACACGCTCCAACAAACGGGCCAACATCTATAACCAGGGCATTCGCCGCACGGTACTCGACCGTGAGGAAGAGCTCTGCCGAGGCGATCAGCTGATGATTGTGAAGAACAACTACACACTGACGGCCAGCCTCTCACTCGCCGATCCCAAGGTACCTTCGTTCCTGGCCAATGGCGACCGCTGCGTAGTACGCCGGGTGCGCCACGTCCACGAACTCTACGGATTCCGTTTTGCCGAAGTGACATTCCTGCTGCCCGACTACGACGACTACGAGCTGACCTCTATGCTGCTGCTCGACACGCTCACCACCGAAGTGCCAGCACTGACTCGTGAGCAACAAGAGCAATTATATAATAATGTATTAGAGGACTATTCCTACATCACCACGAAAGCCGAACGCATCAAGAAACTGAAGACCGACATCTACTACAACGCCCTGCAGGTGAAGTTCGGCTATGCCGTCACCTGCCATAAGGCACAGGGCGGACAGTGGGCACACGTATACATTGACCAGGGCTACATGACCGACGACATGCTTACGCCTGACTATATCCACTGGCTCTATACTGCCTTAACCCGAGCAACTGAGCGCGTATTTCTGGTAAACTGGCCGAAGACGCAGGTGGAAGAATCTCCAGAAGAGGGCGCATCACAAAGTCGCGCCGAGTGATGAGCGGATGTGGAATCTTCAAGTCGGGCTCGTTGACGGTCAGATGGTCATAAAGCAGGATGTCGATATCAATGGGACGGTCGTGATAGATGCCGTTTTCCGATTTCTGTCGGCGGCCCAGTTGCCGTTCAATGAACTGCGTGCGCCACAGCACTTCACGGGGCAACAGTTCCGTCTGGCACCACACCACGGCATTCAGGAAATTATATTCCGACCGGAAGCCCCAAGGCTCGGTCTCAATAAAAGCTGACTGGCGCACAACAGCGCCAATCAGCTTTTCTATTTCCTCACAGGCACGTGCCAGCAGTTCGTGGCGGTTGCCCAGATTAGAGCCTAATCCTAAGAATACCTGATGCATCCGTCGGCCATTAATCGTCAAGCATCAACAGTGCATCGCCATAGCATCCGAACATGTACCCATGCTGGAGGGCCAGCTTGTAGGCCTCGGTTACCAAGTCGTAGCCGCCAAAGGCTGCCGTTGCCATCATCATCGTTGACTCCGGATGGTAGAAATTGGCTATCATCGTGTCGGCAAATCCGAACTCATAGGGAGGGAACAAGAACTTGTTGGTCCAGCCGTCATATTCCTTCAACATGCCATCGGTACCGACAGCTGTCTCAGTGGCCCTGGCCACGCTGACACCCACGGCACAGACATGGTGTCCGTCCAGCTTTGCCTGATTAGCAATGTCGCAACACTCTTTGCGTATCACCATCTGCTCTGAGTTCATCTTGTGCTTAGTCAGATCTTCTACCTCGATGGTATCAAAGGCACCCAGACTGCAATGCACGGTCAAATAAGCAAAGCCGTAACCACGAATCTCCATCATCTTCATCAGCTGCTTGCTGAAGTGCAGACCAGTCGACGGAGCCGTCACCGCGCCCTCGTTTTTGGCAAAGACTGTCTGGAAGTTCTCCATGTCTTCGGGTTCGGCCTTACGGCGCTCCATGATATAACGGGGCAGTGGAGCCTCTCCCAGGGCGTAGAGTTCCTTTTTGAACTCGTCATGGTCACAGTCGTAGAGGAAGCGGAGCGTACGGCCGCGCGATGTCGTATTGTCAATGACCTCGGCCACCATCGGACCGTCGTTCTCAAAAAACAGTTTGTTGCCGATACGTATTTTTCGTGCCGGCTCAACGAGCACGTCCCACAGGCGCAGTTCCTCGTTCAGTTCACGCAGCAAGAACACCTCAATCTTGGCATCGGTCTTCTCCTTCGTACCGTACAGACGGGCTGGGAACACTTTCGTGTCGTTGAAGAGGAAGGTATCACCCTCATCAAAATAGTTCAAGATATCGCGGAAGGTCAGGAACTCGTCGGTGTCCTTTCCTTCGGCATCTTTCTTGTATAAGTCAATCTTCTGACTCTTACGGTGCAGCACCATCATGCGGCACTGGTCACGATTATAGACACGGTCAACGGTTCCGTCCTCGTTCTCGAAAGCCCGATGAGGGGGATAGAGTGCTATCTGCTCCTCCGGCAGTTTGAATTTGAATTGTGAAAGTTTCATCTATGTTATTTACAATATTTCGTTATTATGCTATCAAGTTCTGTTGTCACCGCTATCACGTTGTTGGCTGAAGCTCAATCTCCTGTTTGTCGAGCCAGTCCTGAAAGCCATCGAGGGTGACGCAGTCCTCTATGCGGACATTCCCCAGACGGGTGCGGCAGAGAGCCGTCAGGAAGGCACCGCTGCCCAAGGCATAGCCTATGTCACGGGCCAGCGAGCGGATATAGGTACCCTTTCCACAACTGACGCGGATGCTCATCTGCATCTTCTCTGGGTCGAAAGCGGTCAGTTCTATCTCGTCAATACGAACGGGCTTCGCTTTCAGCTCTACATCGCTGCCCTTCCGGGCCAGTTTATAGGCACGGTGGCCGTCGACCATCACAGCGGAGAAGAGCGGCGGCACCTGCATGATATCACCTTCGAACTGATGCAGTGTCTGCTCAATCAGTTCACGGGTGATGTGGCGTGTCGGATAGGTCATGTCCACCGTGTGTTCCCTGTCGAACGAGGCCGTCGTGGCCCCCAGCTGCAGGGTGGCCGTGTATTCTTTGTCTTGCAGTTGCAGGCTCTCAATCTTCTTGGTGGCCTTGCCAGTGCACAGGATGAGCACCCCCGTTGCCAAAGGATCGAGTGTACCGGCATGTCCCGTCTTCAGCCGTTTGACGTGCAGCAGGCGCGACAGCCGGGTTCGCACGTAGGCCAGCGCACCAAACGACGACATGCCGTAGGGCTTGTTGACGTAGACAAATTCGCCTTCCTGAAAGTTCATTTAGTCAACCATTGCAAGTGAATGACCAGTCAGCAGCAACACGATGATGATGCCGCCAACCACGATACGGTAGATACCGAATGCCTTGAAGCCGTATTTGGTCAGGAAGTCCACGAACCACTTCATGGCCAGCAGTGCAACGACGAACGAAACGACACAGCCCAGCAACAGCATTGTCAGATTGTGGGGTGTGGCCCATGAGGCCTCTTCCTTCAGCAGGTCGAGCAGGTCGAGCAAAGTGGCACCGGCCATCGTCGGCACAGCCAGGAAGAACGAGAACTCGGCAGCGCGCTTACGGGTGAGTCCCTGCGTCATGCCGCCCACAATGGTAGCCATCGAGCGCGACACACCGGGAATGACCGAGATGCACTGATAAAGACCTATGTTGAAGGCCCGTTTCTCATTCACCTTATTTTCATCGCTTCCTTTGTTGAACAGTTTGTCGCAGAACAGCATGAAGACACCGCCCACAACCAGCATGACTGCCACCACCTCAACACTGTCAAGCAGCCAGTCGAGCAAACCCGACTTCTTAGCGGCCAAGCCGATGACCACTGCCGGCAACACGCCGACAATCAGCAGCCAGTAGAAGTAGTAGCGGTGTTTCAGTTTCTGGAGCGTCGTACTGCCTTCCGGAGCCGGTGTGTTGTCAAACTGGAAGAAACGTTTCCAATAGAGGCATACCACCGACAAGATGGCACCAAACTGAATGATGAACGTAAAGGCATGCACAAAGGGATCGCCCTGAGGAATGCCCAGCAGGTTCTGCGTGATGATCATGTGGCCCGTCGACGAGACAGGCAGAAACTCGGTGAGTCCCTCCACAATCGAAATGATGATGGTCTCAATCCACGTCATTCAGCACCCTCCTTTTCTTTGGATTTGTGCACCACGGCATAGACCATTGACAGAAATCCTATCAGACACACGACAGGAGCCACCTTGGTGCGACGCACGCTGAAGATGTCGGGATTGTAGGCCGTGTCCGTCGACCCGTCGCCTCCCATCAGGATGAACCCGATGATCACCACCAGCATGCCTACTGCCAGCAGGATGAAGTTCATTTTTCCGAATGCTAAATCTCTCTTATCCATAATTTAATTATCAGTTCTCAATCGTCAATTCTTAAATCTTATACAATTCCCCTGCCGTCATGCGCAAGAACTTGTTCACCGACAAGAGCGTACAGAACAGCATAATGAAAAATCCCGCAGCAAACACCGCCACAGCCGTGATGCCCAGTTCCACGAAACTGATCACCTGCTCAATGCCCTGCTGGTAGTAGTAGAGTGCGTAGAGCACGCCGCCCAGCACGCCGCAAGCCAGACACGAGGCCACCAGTCCGATGCCGATGGCTCGGTTCAGGAAGGGTTTCCTGATAAAGGCCCACGAGGCTCCCACCAGTTTCATGGTGTGGATGGAGAACCGGCGAGAATAGACATCCAGACGCACCGAGTTGGATATCAGCGAATAGCAGACGACAATCAAGAGCGCAGCCAGCACCAGCAGCACCATTGAGACCCGTTGCAGATTGGTGTTCACCTGTTCGGTCAGGTTCTCCTGATAGGCCACGTCGGTCACCTGCCGGCGGTTCTTCTTCAGCGTTTTGACAATCTTTCTCAGCGAGTCGGCATTGGCATAGTCGGCATTCACATTCATCTCAAGCGTTGCCACGAAGGGGTTCACGCCCAGAAACTCCGAAGGGTCGCTGCCCATAGCCTTGGTCTGTTCTTTCAGGGCCTGTTCCTTGCTGATATAAGTTACCTTCTTGGCGTAAGCCTGCTGCTGCAGTCGCTTGCCCAGGGCTGCACCCTCCTTGGCCGTCACACTGTCACCCAGCATCACGGTCACGGTCAGGTTCTCCTTCACGTAGTTAGAAAGATTGCGAGTTGTCAGCACCGAAAGGACAACAAGTCCCAAAAGAGTCAGCACCATGGTGGTGCTAATGCACAGCGTAACGGCCTGCATTCCTTGACGGCGCCGGATTGGTTTATGCTTTTTTCCCATTAGCTAATTGGACATATTACTCCAAAATCGGTGCAAAGGTAGTGAATAAACTGCAAAAAAAGTGTTTTGCGTCTTTTTATTTAATTATTTTTGTATCTTTGCCCACGAAATTGTAATTTTGCATTCAATTTGCATACAGATTATGAGTACCATCATCTATCCTTCTCCCATTTTCGGCCCTGTGCACAGCCGTCGTCTGGGCATATCGCTGGGCATCAACCTGCTGCCAGCCGACGGAAAAATATGCAGCTTCGACTGCATCTACTGCGAATGCGGCTTCAACGAAGACCATCGCCCCAGCCTACCCTTCCCCACTCGCGAGGAAGTGGCACGGAAACTGGAGGAGAAACTGCAACAGATGGTCAGCGACAACCAGTTGCCCGACGTGCTGACCTTTGCCGGCAACGGCGAGCCCACCTGCCATCCGCATTTTCCTGAAATCATCGGCGACACCATTGCTCTGCGCGACCGTTACTGTCCGAAGGCCAAGGTGTCGGTGCTGAGCAATTCGACACTCATTCACAACCAGCGGGTCCACGATGCCCTGATGCTTGTCGACAATAATATTCTGAAGCTCGACACGGTGAATCCCGACTACATCAGACGACTGGACCATCCCTGCGGAGTCTACGATGTCGGTCGTATCATCGAGCGCATGAAAGCATTCCACGGACATATCATCATCCAGACCATCTTCCTGCACGGCCCAGGTGTCAGCAACACCGGCGAGGAGTATGTCGGTCCCTGGCTGGAAGCCGTCAAGGAGATACAGCCACAGGAGGTGATGGTCTACACCATCGACCGCGAGACACCCGACCACACCCTTAGCAAGGCCACCCGTGAGGAGCTCGACAGCATTCGCGACCGCGTCATTGCTGCAGGCATTCCCTGTCAGGCATCATACTGAAGCAAGGCCAGTCTAACCAGAACAACTAAAAACAAAACGATATGTACGACAAAGAACGAGGGCTCTACATAGCCCACTGCTCCAAGGGAGCACTCTCCATCATTGGGAAAATGGCCAACCGCCACGGTCTCATTGCCGGTGCCACGGGTACTGGCAAGACGGTCACACTGCAGGTGATGGCCGAGACATTCTGCCAGGCAGGCGTGCCCTGCTTCATGGCCGACATGAAAGGCGACCTTTCAGGCATCTCGCAAACGGGAAAAATGAGCGGTTTCATCGAGAAACGCCTGCCGGAATTCGAGATTGAGAATCCTCAGTTCCAGTCGTGTCCCGTGCGTCTCTACGATGTTTTTGGCGAGCAGGGCCACCCCATGCGTGCCACCGTGTCGCAGATGGGGCCGCAACTGCTGTCGCGTCTGCTTGACCTCAACGAGACACAAGACGGCGTACTGAACATCGTGTTCCGCGTGGCCGACGAGCAAGGCTTGGAGATTCTCGACATGAAAGACCTGCGCTCCATGCTCGACTATGTGTCGCAGCATGCCAAGGAGTATAGCGCCAAGTATGGCAACGTATCTCCTGCCTCCGTGGGAGCCATCCAGCGCGCCCTGCTCCAACTGGAAGCCCAGGGTGCCGACAAGTTCTTCGGCGAGCCGTCGTTCGATATCCGCGACCTCCTCGCTACCGTGCCAGCAACTTCCCCCTCAGCCACCGTGCCCGGCGCTTCTCCGTCGGGTGCGAAGGGCATCATGAACGTCCTGGCCGCCGACAAGCTGATGCTGCAGACCAAGCTCTACAGCACCTTCCTGCTCTGGCTGCTCAGCGAGCTCTACACCACCCTGCCCGAGGTGGGCGACCAGCCGTTGCCGCGTCTCGTCTTCTTCTTCGACGAGGCCCACATGCTGTTCAACGGCACGTCGAAGGCCCTGCTCGACAAGATTGAGCAGGTCATCCGCCTCATCCGCTCGAAGGGCGTAGGCATCTACTTCATCACCCAAAGCCCCACCGACATTCCCGAAAACATCCTCGGACAACTGGGCAACCGCATCCAGCATGCCCTACGTGCCTATTCGCCCAAGGATCAGAAAGCCGTGAAAGCTGCTGCCGAGACTTTCCGCGCCAATCCTGACTTCAAGACCGACGAGGCCATCACCAGTCTGGAGACCGGCGAGGCACTGGTCAGCTTCCTCGACGAGAAAGGTGCGCCCACCGTGGTAGAGCGCGCCAAGATTCTGTTCCCCCTCTCGCAGATCGGGGCCATCACCGAAGGACAGCGTCTCGATCTCATCAAGCAAAGCGACATCTACGGCAAATACGACACCCCCGTTGACCGCGAGAGTGCCTACGAGAAACTGATGAAAGCCACCAAACCAGCCAAGCAGAAGGCCGGCATCATGAGTAAGGTGCTGAAAGCTGTGCTAACGGCTGTCACCTCCACACTGGCCACCATTCTGGGCACATGGGTCAGCGAGAAAGTGTCGGGCAAGACCAGCAAAAAGCGCACCTCTACCAAGGAGCGCGTGGTGAAGAATGCCACCAGTGCCGCCACACGCACCGTTACCAAGGAGCTCACCCGCGACATTCTGGGCAATCTGATTAAGTGAAAAGTGGAGAGCGAAAAGTAACTCACTCACAAACCGTATAGATATACCCCCGTTGGAGACATTCCACGGTGGTATATCTTTTTTTGTCAGTCTCCGAGAGCACTGTCTTCAAGTCGTTCGTGATGCCCTCGCCCGTCAGTTTCAGCCGTGCCTCCTTCATGGTCCACAATCGGATGAAGGCCACCTCGGGCCGCTCAGAACTTAAAATTTCCCCGATTTCATCGGCGTTCATCGTATATCGCACCAACGACTCCTTGAACTCCCGAACCGACTCCACGTCGATGCCTATCGGCCTGTTGCTCACCGCGCAGGCCACTGCCTCGCGGCAATGACTCAGGTTGAAATGAATCTCCGGGTGGCCCACTATCTGCGGTTTGCCGTGCTCGCCATATTCAAAGACGGGATTCTCCGTGATGCCATATTCCTCCCTCAGCGCCCGTTTCAGCAGCAAATAGGCCAGCACGCATGTGCGCTGTCCGCGCTCATACTTAAAGCGCAAAGCCTGCAAGCGCCGCTGTTCCGAAATTTCGTCCAGTGCCGCCTGCAGGTCAAAGTCGTCAATATGTTCGTCTATGTAAACCATTTGCTTCGTCTCGGCGATGCAAAGGTATACAAAAACGAGCTACGAGCCAAATTTATTGATAATTTTCCTCCTCTTCGGCATCGTCATCTTCCCAGGTGGATTTCTTCCGACGAGAGCCGAAGGAACCGTTATATTCAGTGTCGTTGTCAAACTCCACCGATGCCGTAGTGCCCTCTACTTCTATCGAGGCGGCCAAACCCTGTTGTGCCTCAAGCAGCACTATGTCAGTCTGTAATGGAATATATACTCGTTTCATAAGAATCTGCTGCATTAAGAGTTACTTCACTATTACTTTTCTTCCACCAATGATGTAGAGACCCTTTGTGGCCTTCTCCACGCGCTGGCCGTTCAGGTTATACACCTGTTCGCTTCTGCCAGTAAGCTGGTTCATCAGCCCTCCGATGGCCGTTGTCTGTCCGTCGTCGTCAATCACAATGGTAAGACGGGCATCAGCATCATCGGCCACCTCCAGATAAGCCCGATAGGCCTTGATGCTGGCACCGCTGCCGCCCTTGGCCACGCTGCCAGTGCTGGTCACACCATACTTGCCCTCCATGCCAGGAGCAGCAATCGGCTGGAAGGTACCCTTGAAGGTCACGTCGTCTGCCGTCTTGTTGATGTTCGAGTGGCCCCAGTTGTAGCTGCCGGCACTGACGTTCTGCAGGTAGACACCGTCGGGATGGCTTTCGGCATTGGGCGCGTAGACCAGAAACGGTGTGGTGGTGGCCATATAGGTGGTGCTTTCGAACTTCACTATGCCATTATCGTAGCTACTGAGGGCGTATGCCGTCCAGTCCTCGCCGAAGATGGTATTCATGTAAGCTGAAGAGCCACTGAGCGAGAACGGCATCACGATGGTGTTCCAGCCCTTCTGGGCGGTGTACTTCACTTTGACAACGCTGCTAGTGCTGATGACGGGGTTCTCGTCGCCGTCCTCGTCGAACACGTAAGGAGTCTCTGTCACCTCTACGGCCACGGGGTCGGTCTCTAAAGTGCCTATGTTCTCGCCCGTCACCTTGATATACACATTACCGCTGAACTCCTCGGTGGGCGTGTAGCTCAGCGTCACGGTCACGTCGCGGTTGCCGCCGATGGCGATGTTCTCTTCCTCGGCCACCTTCTCGTCGCCAAAGTAGAGCGCTGCGCTGACGGTCTCAGCCGAGCCGCCCAACTCTTTCACAACGACTGTGGCAGTATAGGTGCCGTGGGCCGTTCCCTTGGCAGGGATGGTGACCGCACCCAGACGAGTGTCGTGGATAGCGTCGGCAATGGTCCAGCCCGTCATGTTGTCTATGCCGGCCTGACTGGCGGTGAACTCCACCCAGTAGTAGCCTGTGGCCGGAGCCACGATTGAATAGGTGCCGTCAGCCGAATAGTTTACTTTGTCAGACCAGTTGACACGGTCGGTAGAGTATCTGGATGTCACGATGTTCGAGCTGTATTTGCCTACAATCTTCACGTCGAAGCCCAAAGCCTCGCCTTCCTCGGCATAGAGGCGCGGCGTGCGCAAAACGTCGTTTGACTGGTAGTTCGGGCTGGCATATCCGCTGAGCCCTAAAACATAGTTCAGCCAAGAACTGTTCTGGTTGTACCACGTCGAGGGAATGCCGTCGTCGAAGTCCTCCCACACGTTGATGTCGGCAGCGGTGGCCGTCACAGTGATGGCCTTTGCGTCTTCAGCATCGTAGGAGGGTGTCACGGTGATGTTAGCCGTCTTTTCGCCTAAGTTCTCAGCGTTGTAGTTGAATGTCACGTCGAACGTCTTCGACTCACCCTCGCCGATGTCCGTCAGCGACGTGGCCGACAGGGTGAAGTCGGTGGTGTTGTCGCTGGCGATGGTCACATCCATAGAGCCTGCACCGTTGTTCGTCACCGTCACCGTCTGCGTGTCGTTCGCTCGGAGAGAGCCAAAGGCGATGCTTGTAGTGGAGACAGAGAGCTTCGGTAAGGTCACGGCTGCAGCATTCTCGTAGGTAATGGTAACCTTGGGCTGGAAGCCCTGTCTGCTGGGAGTGTCATTATAAGTTGCGCCCCAACTCATATAATTCGTGGCTGAATAGCCACTTAAACCCGTAAAATACAGATCTTTAGTAATTGAAGTGCCTGAAGTCCTGTTGAAACGAATTAACAGACTGTTGTCTCCACTATAAGTAAACGGCGTACTGAAAACAATGGTCATTCCATCTGTTGAAGAAACCGTCACGCTACCGCTATATACCGTCGTTGTGCCTTCGCTGCCTAAAGCTTTGGCTCCAGTTGCGGGATAAGCAGTTTCTTCAACTTCTTTCAGACAAACATCGAAGGTTGCATCTAATTCGGCATCAGCTTTGGGGTAGAATTTCAGCGCAGTGATGTTTTTGTTGGCTATTCCGAGTTGTTCAGCTGTCAGGATAAACTCGCCGTAGTGGCCATCATTTCCTATTTTCTTTGCATTAAAAGGAATACCATAGCTTTGGCCTGTGGCATTTTCGTTAAGCGTCACTTCGTCGGCCACTGCCATATTGCTGCCGCCAACAACAAGGGCAACCGCGAGAGTGACCTTTGCGAGCCACTCTGTGTTTAATCTTTTTACGTTTCTTTTCATGTTTTGTTACTCTGTTAAGTTATTTTCATTTTGTCTGTTTCTATCTGAGACATAATGGAAGCCGCCGCAGCACTTTCGGTGTCGCGGCGGCGGATATTTCCTAATAGTGAGGGGATTGCTATTCGTCATCCCCAGGCAGCAGTTCCGTTGCTTGGGCCTGCTCAATGGGCTTGATGTAGTCAGCAGCTTTCTGCGAGGTGACAACCGACCGGCCGAGTGAATGTTCCAACTGCTGGCGGGCCACATGAGCCACCTGACCTCCCTCGTCGGCCAGCCACTGCTTCAGCGGCTCTGCCTTCTTCGAAGGAATACTCTGGATGATGCGCAGCAACTGCTCTGTGTCGGCCACGTCGGTCATGCGCATTTTGCCGTCGGCAGCTTGTAGTTTCAATTGCTTACAATTTGTAAGCAGTTCATCTGCACCCTCCTGCTTAAGGCGTTTTTTAAGAACCGCCCAGTAGGTGCTTGCACCACGCGGTGTAGGCTGTTCGGTTAATACTTGCACTACATCCACAATGGAAAAATAGTACTTTTGTTCTTGTTCATCCCACACGATGCGCACCTGCTTCTCGTCAAAGAGTTTAATGGCCAATTTCTGTGTCATATCTTCGCTTGTTTTGTTTCACAAGACAAAGATAGCACTTTCCCCTGAATTATCCAAGGGAACAGGTGGGAAATATCCGTATGTCTCAGTATGTCAAAGAACGCGCTCTCAGGGAATTAGTCCTCGTCGTCCCACGCACCGCTGGAACCACGGGCACCAAAGTCATCAGAGCTGTTGATTGACTGTGTACTGAGCGTGCCGGACACGGCAATCATGTTGACCGTCTCCATCTTTACGGCCATTGTCTCGGGGGATATATATCTTTTCTTCATAGTTCTTGCTTTGTTTATTGCTTTGTTTATTAAATGTCTAAATGTCTAATAGTCCAATAGTATAAATGTCTAATAGTCCAATAGCCTAATAGTCTAATGGTCTTTACCTGACTATCAGTTTCTTTCCGTCAACGACGTAGACACCCTTTGTGGGGTTCGCCACGCGTCGCCCTTGCAGGTCGTAGTACTGTCTGCCATTCCTGTTCGTCTGCACGCCTACGCTACGGATGGCTGTCGTTTCGCTTTCGTCATCGCCAAACACGCAGACCAGCTGGCGAGCCTCGCCGCCTACATCAGCTACTTTCAGATAAGCCTTGTTTGTGGGGATGGCCACGCTATCAGGTTCGAAAGTACCAAACGTCAGCGTATTCTTCATAAGTCCATAGTAGGTATAGTTAGCATCGGCAGGGAACGTACCGCCAACACTGTTCACCAGGAACTCATTGCCATCAGGAGCTGCACCCGATTCTGCTACTGGAATATCATAGGTCTCACCCGCTTCACCCTCCAGCAGCATACCTGTATTAGCCTGCACAGCCTGATTGATTTCTGTGAACTTCACCTTATCTCCATACACTGCTGCCTTGTAAGCTTTCAGGCCTGTAGGAAGGTTGGCAGCGGTCAGATCAAGAGGGCGAGGGCAGGCAAAGGTGGTATAGCCGTTGGTGCCGAGAGTGACGGGGACGGTGGGAGACGTTGTCGTGATTGTTATCTTGGGAACATAGCTTTGTCCTGTAGTGTATGTATAAGAACCACTATTGTAATAAGCTGCGCAATAGTACTGCGAGGTTTCTGGAGTCTTGCTGTCAACATACCAAGAAGAACTTACGGATGTCGCTGAAGTGGATTTTTGTTGGAAACCAATTAGTAAGTTCTTATTATCGCTGCCTGAGTACAAGAACGGAGTTGAAAGGTTTAATACTAACTTACTGTCACTGACTGACATATTTGTGTTTTCCATCACCTTTGAGCAATTCTCCCAATCTATGAATGTTGCACTATAAGTAAAGTATGAAGTGGTAGTTTCGGCAAGGTAAATGTCATAGGTAGCTGTTCCCCAGTCAATAGTTGAAGAATTTGCATAGAATGTCAATTGAGTTATATAATTACCCTTTATATCACTCAATTCGCTATATGGAATTATTATCTGACTCTTTGTCAGATAGCTACTATTATTAGTGTAGTTTGGTACAGGGATATTAGCATTTGTGCTACTGGCACTTCCATTTAAAACAAGTTCGTTTTGTGGTTGAAACCTAACGACGTTACTCCAAGCACTATAATTCTCACTATAGTTTGAACGCACATATGCATAGTAGGTTACACCTTCGATAAGACCCATCAGATTATATGGGTTTTCTTTTACACTGACTTTTGTTCCTTCAGTATCGGGATCGAAGTCTTTCTTAGTGGAATAGGCAATCTGCCATGCTGATTCGTCATCGCCATTTGTCCATGAAAGTGTAGCTGAGGAAGCTGTTAAAGAACTGACGGCTAAACTCTTTGGGCGTTTGTAGGTTTCGGAAATTTCTATACTGACATCGTCTATAAAAAGGCGGTAGTCTGTTGCTGTAAACTGAATAGCTATATACTTAGTACCAGTAGTAAATGAATTTGAATAAAGATGCCAATCAGCATCTTTGGTAACAACTATTTCATCCCCAAAAGTAAAAGATCCAATCTCTGCATTAGTAGTTGAATAGCCGACCTTGAATTTCACTTTATCTGAACCATTATTACAAGTATAATAAAATGAAACATCAATTTCTGTTGTAGAGTTTTCCAGTTTTGGAGATATAAGATATTGAGGAGTATAAGAAGAATTATAATAGAATCTAAAACAATACGAACCGCTATGAAATACCGTTCCATAATCTGCAGAAGAGGCTATTTTAGTCATGCTATATGAAGGCGAAGTCGTCCACCCCTCTGCAGCCAAATCATTATTCTCAAAGTCATAGCTATACGGCAGACTCTTCTGTCCCCATGCAGAATTGCCCCCCCCAATCAGCATGAGGGCGACAATGAACAATTTTGTAATAATTTTTGTTTCCTGTTTCATAAAACAATTCTTTTAATTTAAATTTAGTATTTTGTTGGTTATTTGAACATTTGCGTCAGTTCTTGGTGTCGTTAACGTCACTTTCTGCTGTAATCCGCGTCAAATCTCGGTGTGATTAATATCAAAACAGAGCGAGACTTGACGCAAAACAGAGCGAAATATGACGCTGGTTTCAGCGAAACGAACGGCTTATTGCAACACTCGGTCTGTCACTGTTTTTTTGAGGGAGTGACAGCAGTGTAGGCAAATTACGCAAAAAGTTTTTTCACGTCGTCGCCTACTGCAAGTCCCTCATTTCAGACCAGCCGATCTCTGAGCGGTTCTCCGCGCCACCACCGCGATAGATGGTCTGCACACCCACGCGCGACCAGCTTTTCAGTTCGTCTTTACCCTGATTCATGAACACCATATAGTTGTCTATGTCCCACTTGTCGGTGAAGCGGTAGGGTATCTCAGTCATCGGCTCCGTCAGCTTTGTATAGAGGTCGGGCGTGAAGGTGATGGGCTGCACCTGACCGTTCTTCTCGTAGTAGATGACGTAGCTGAGCTTATCGCTCAACAAGGCTCGGCCATCCGTATCGAAAAGCGGGATATTCATATTCACAACATACATGGTTCCGGTGTTGAACTTTGAGAAGTAGCACTGCGGCGTGGCCGGCGTGGCAGCACGCTCCTCGACAACGGGATTCAGCGTGATGTTGATGAAATGGTCCATCGGGGTCTGTCCACTGAGGGTATAGAAGCCCTCCTTGGAGGTGAACACACCCGTAGTCCTGTCGATCTGGAAGGTGGCTCCCATGAAATTCACGGGCATGCCCGTCTCCATTATCTCCGAGGGTTTGTAAGAGCCCAGATAGGCCTCGGGCAGGATGAGCACATCGCCATCGATGGTGCCATAGACCAGCGAGTCGGGCAGGAAATCGCTCAAGCCGGCAACGCTGACAGTGGTTCCTTCGAAGGTGATGTCGGCATCTTTGAAGTAGACCACCTGGTCGCTGAAGTTGGTGAACATCATCACATAGCGATGAGTCCCCTTGGTAGGCACTACCGCTGTAGTGACAGTGTCGCCTGGCACTACCGGTGTGGGAGTGGGTGTGGGATTGTCATCATCGTCGCTTCCGCACGAAACGGTGCCAAGACCGATCATTGCCATCATCAAGAGGGCGGAGCAACTCTTCCAAATAAAATTTTTCTTTTGCATATTGTTTCCTTTCTTTATATGGTTATTTTATGGTTTATCTGATTCTGAGCGTGAACCACTTGGTGGCATCGTGCTCGCTGGTGAGGGTGACGCTGGTGGGCGACTCATCATTGTCGAAGACCAGCTGGTAGGGGCTGTGCTGACCAATGAAGTCTACCAGCGACTGACAGTAGACATGCTTGTCGAAATTGGTGGCAGGCTCAAGGGCGTGGATGCCGACCAGCTGACGTTGCTCGTCAACGAGGTCCATGCTAATGCCGTAGGCAAAATAAGCCGGATTGCCCTTGCCGTAGTTGTCGGCGGCACGCCAGCCAATGACCGTATGGAGGGCATCGCCCGAAAACAGGTTGCCGCCGATATAGAAGTCCTGCAACACCTCGTAGCCCCAGTTGGGCTTCTTGACGCGCTGGGCACAGTCGCTCAGCAGATCGGCCAGTTCGCTGCACATCTCTGTGGGGCCGTCGGCTTCACTGTAGCCGAAGTACCACTGCGTCTGACCGCCGGCGAAGCTCTCGGCCACCGTGGGGGCAGGCAGCACCACGCGACCGTCGGGCGAGCGCAGCGCATTGGCACTGCTGTCGTAGGTGAGCCGGCTAATGTTCACGCCACCCAGCGTGACGGTACGATAGAAGCGCACACCGTCGGCAGTGTGGATATAGGGTACGGTGTCGCCCTTCGCCTGCTCAGTATATGAGAACTGGTTGTAGGCCATGGTGATGCTCTTGCTCACGCCGTCGACCAGGGCACGCTTGCGGATGATGCTGCCCAGCACGGCATGGGTCTGCTGCACGCGCCTGACATAAGCAGCAGGGGCCTCAGCCAGCGGATACATCCTGAGCAGGTTGCCATGCTTCTTGCCACGCAGCACCACCGAGTCGGCCGAAGCCGCAAGGAACGTGAACTCATAGTCGCTCTGGTAGCCCTTAGCACGACCAGCAGAGGGCTGCGACCAGTAGTGGAACAACGGATTATAGGTGTCGAAGGTGAGCAGCACGCCTGTCTCGCCCGTCACCTGATAATAAGAGGTAGTCTCGGTGCCCACAGGGTAGGTCTTCGCCGTCACGGGGTTGCTGACGGGCTGTTCGCAGCTCATCGTCACCAATCCGCCATGGAAACGGGCTGCATAGGCCACACCGCCCAGCGTGCCGTCAGAGGGATAGTAGTCGAGTGCCCAGCCCTGCTGCTGCGACTCAAGCAAGGCTGAGTAGCTGTTCTGGCTGAGCGCCACGCGGTTGGCTGCCGACTCGCCAAAGACATCCTCGGTATCGGGGGTGCAGGAAGCAAGGATGACTGCAAAGGCTGCTATTAATTTTCTTTTGTTCATTCGTCTTTTTTTTCTTTTCGTTCATTCGTCATAACGACAGATCATCCAGGTCAACGCTGCCGTCGAGCACCTCGTCCATGCGGCGATGGATGACCGTGCGCAGCTGGTCAATATCAATGTTCCATGCCGTCTGCATATAGCTGCGTATCATGGCCAGCTTCTGACCGATAATGGCCGAGCCGTTGGTGCCGGCAGCATCGGCGGTCGTCATTTTCTGTGCCCATTCGGCTGGTGTGTAGATAAGGTAGAAGGCCAGCGTCTCGGCAAAGTCCTCGTTATACTCGCTCATGGCATAGAGCGAGATGAAGCCTTTCTGCAGGGCCTCGGTCTCGGTCTTGCCGGCAGCATACCAGTCGGCAGGGGCATAGCTGCCCTCAGAGATTTTCTGGAAGTCGGTATCGTAGTTCTTGTTCTGCGCCAAGATGTGGGTGAACTCATGGTGCATGGACTGGAAATAGGAGTTGTTCAGGAACGAACGGTTAATCTCCAGTTGGTTGATGCCGAAGAGGGTGATCTTCATGCCGCCCTCGGCCTGCCCCATCATGCCACGGTTGTCGCTCTCCATGGCCGGCGAGCCTACAAACTGAAGCAGTTTGGGAGCCAGCTGACGAGTGAAGTGGCGGCCAGCCACCTCGTCGTAGGCCTCGAGCCACGTGTGCAGCACAATGTGGGCCACCTTGACGGAGTTGGCCACATCGGCAGGAGCCAGCGTATAGGTGAAGTCGGTCTCGGCATCTTCCAAACGGTACTTCAGCTGAATGTTGTAGGCCTGCACATAGTGACGGTCGAGCCACTTGTCGAAGGCGGTCTTCGGCCAAGTCGAGTCTTTGATGACGCTGGTGGCACTGAGGTCGTCCTCGCTGCAGGAGGTGAAGGCGGCTGTTACGACAATGCCGCAACACACCATACTCCGCAACAGAACTTTATATAACAGTCTAATCATAATTTTCAATTTTTCTATTCTCAACGTCTCGGGTTAGCCGTGATGCCAGCGGTGATGACAAACGGGGGCAGCTGGATGGCCCGACGGGGATCGTCTTTCGGCATAGTGTCGTAGACGGCGATGTTGCCATCGCCCAGCGTGCCGTCGACATGCCGGCGGTAAATCTCAATGCCGTAGCGCTTCACGTCGAACCAGCGCAGTCCCTCGTGCAGACAGGTCACGCGACGGGCATGCAGCACGGCATGGATAAGGTTCTCCTGCTCGCCGGCCGCAACCGTGAAGTCCGGGTTCAGGCGCTTCTTCGGAGTAGGCTCGGTGGGGGTATAGTAGGCTTTCTGACTGCCGTATGCCGTGTTCAGCTGAGCGGCATCGACGGTGCCCTTGTTGCTCGTAAAGGCATTCATCCACACGCTGAGGTCGGCGTATGCACGGGCATAGTCGCCCTTCAGCGCGTATGCCTCGGCACGGTCAAGAATGAGTGCATCGGTCGTGAAGACTGGCATCAGCATGCGGGGAACGCCCTTGCCGGCAACAATGTCGGTGTACTCAAAATACTGTCCCATCTTCAGCATGTAGCTCTTGGGCGAGCCTTGCATCTGTCCAGCCTTGAAATAGGTGTTCTGCGAGCCCCAGAAGCCCGTGCTCTGCAGGGTCTCGGTCATCGAGATCTTCGTGTCGTGACAGTAGCCCTTACCCACCGCGGTAGGTCCGTATATCCACTCCCAATAGGAATTGGCAGTCATAATGAGCAGGTTAGCCTTCTCGCCGGCACTGATAAAGGTGTTATAGCTGGCCGCACCGAGCGCTATGCTGCCCAGCGTCTGCCAGTCGCGCATCATCTCGGAAGGCTGCGACGTAAGCACACGGGTGGCATACTGTATGCACTTGTCCAGGTTCGAACCGTCGTCCTGCATATAGTAAAGGTAGAAACGGGCGGCAAAGGCACACGCTGCGCGCAGGTTGAAGTGATACTTCGGCACCTGATAGATATTGTCGTCAATCAGGGGCAGCCCCTCTTCAATATCGGCAGCAATGTTCTGGTAGAGCTCGGCCATGGTGCCTCGGTCGTAGACCGGCGACACCGTTGTCTCAGTGGTGCGCATGTAGGGAACGCCCATTGCCTGCCGACAGGTCTTGCTGCTGTAGGGCATACAGAAAATGTTGCCCAGCACAAAGTGGCAATAGGCCCTGCACAGCAGTGCCTCGCCCCGCTGGGCATTGAGCCGCTGCGGATTGCCCTGCTCGCCAATGGCAATCAGCACATTGTTGGCCGCAGCAATACTCTTATAGCAATGCTCCCAGAGCGCCGTGGGGCTGTCCTGATACTTGTCGTTGATGTCCTGCCAGTTCGAGGCTTCCTCATGGAGGGTCGTTCCGCTATTATTAAAAGCGGTGTAGCTGGTACTGCCAGTGCAGTGGTCGGTATTGTCGCTGAAGAGCTCCGCCGTCATAACATAGCTGGTGAGCGGATAGGCACTGACCAGCAGCTCAGTGATCTTGCCATCCGTGTCCAGCTCGGCACGGTTGTCCGGCAGCACGTCAAGATAGTCGTCGCAGGAACTGAAGGTTGCGGCCATACCGCAACACAACAGGCAAGCAAAGAATGAAATATATCGTCTCATCATATTATATTCCCAGTCGGAGTGTCATGGTGAATTGTTTGGGCAGGGGCGAGGCCACACCGCCGGCATTAACAAACTCAGGATCCTGACCGTTCAACTTCGAGTCAGAGTAGATCAGGAACAGATTGGTGGCCTGCAGTTTCACAGAGAGGTCGCTGATATGGAGAGGCTGCAGCCACGCCTTGGGGAAGTCGTAGCCGAGCGACACCTCCTTCATGCGGATGAAGTCGCCCTTGGCAATGCGAGCCGTAGAGTAGTTGTAGGCATTATAGAGGATGTTCATATTGGCATCCTCGCTCACCTGCCGCTTCGTCAAAATCACGGGCACATCGGTGTAGCGCTCGTCGCCAGGCATCACCCATCGGTTCTGAAACTCCTTCGGCATGGCATCAAGATCGCTATAGCTAGCCTTGAACGAGGGATAGAGCCGCACCACATTGCCAAAGGAGTAAGTCACAAAAACATTCAGCCGGAATCCCCTGTACTTGAAAATATTCCCCAGACTGCCATAGGTAGTCGGCTCAGCAGGACCTTCATACACCAGATTATCCAGCGTCTGCGACTGGAAATTAATGCTACGCCCACGGTTCACAACACGACCGTCCTGATCGGTAATGCACGGCAGACCATAGTCATCCAGCCCGTTGAAGCGAAACGAGAAAAGCGCACGATGCGGATAGCCCACCTTCGTAAAACCATTGCCCGTAACCATCTCCACAATGTTCGGGTCGGCATCAAGACTGGTCACCTCCGTAGTTACATGCGTAAAAATAAAGTTCGTCTCCCAACTGAAGTCACCCGGCTTCTTGCCCACAATGTTCTTGCTGGTGATGCTCACCTCAGCACCCGTCGACTCCATGTCGGCCACATTCGCCCATTTCTTGATCTCACCACCAACACCCGAAGTATACACAGGACCTATCAAGTCAAAATTCTTACGACTGAACCAGTCAAACTCCACATTGATGCGATTATCCAGGAAACCAGCACTCAGCCCCAAGTTCAGCTCATGCTTCTTCTCATACGTCAGCTCCTCATTGGCAATATTCGAAATCTGCATGCCCGTCTCCTGAATACCCGTAAAAGGCCGATAAGGCTTATAGTTCATCATCACAATCGTAGCATTGCTCACCCACAGCGGACCAGGATCAGCAGTCAGCGAGTAGCTCCCCTTCACCGACAAGTGCGAGAGCACCCCGCGCAGCGGCTCAAAGAACCCCTCCTCATGAGCATTCCACGCACCCGAGACATTCCACGTAGGCAGCCAACGGGCAGAACGGCTGCGACCCAGACGGTTCGTCCCCTCATAGCGATAAGTACCATTCAGCGTGTACTTCCCACGATAAGAGTAAGTAGCATTGCCAAAAAAAGCAGCCGTGCGCCCACGAGTCTTGCCCAGCGAATAGTAGTCCACATTATCCTCAATCGCCTTTTTGAAAAACTCATACACATAGAACGGCAGTTCACCCTTATCATACTGCATACCCCAGCCATTGAAGAAATTCTTCTGCCGGTCAATGCTGCTAACCTCCCCTCCAGCAAAGACATTCACAATATGAACATCCTCAAACACATCGTTCCAACTGCCCGTAACACGCAAGTCCGTGCCCAGCATCCTGTTGTCCGTCTTCTGATAAATACCACCAACAGGCAACACACTGACAGGCAAGTCATAAGGCCTGTCAGGATTGCGATAAAGCCACGGATTGTTCGCCATCACCACAGCATCACCCATAGCCCGATAAGCCTGCGCCTGATTAGAACGCTCCATAATCTGATGCTCGCGCGTAGTAGTCAGATAAGTAACTGCTGCCAGCGCACCCACCTCCAGCGTACGCAGAGGCTTCCACCTCAGTTCCGTCTGAAACTTCAGGCTCACCTCATTAAGGTCAATGAAATTATTGTCAAGCTCATTCTTGATGTTGAACGGAGCATAGTTGCGCGTGTAGTATTCGTCGGCATCAAGCGTACGCGGAGAGTTGAGCGCAAAGCTGAAGGGGTTGATGTCGAAATCGCGCTTCACCTGACCGTCCACCTTGTCAACCGAGCGTCCCAGCGTTCCCGGCTCGCGCTGTTTGCGATAATAGCCGTTCGAAAGCAGATCGAGAGTGAGCTGGTTCGTCATCTTGATAGAGGTCTTCATATTGGCCGTATAGCGCTCCACCTTGTTCTGCCGATAGCGCCCAGGATCGTACATTGCACTGAGCGAGCCGTAGAAACTGATATTCTCCGTACCGCCGGAAATGCCCACCGAATGGTTGTGCTGGATATTTTCAGAGAACAGCTCCTCGAACCAGTCGGTATTGCGGTATTCAGCCTGGCGCAGATAGGCACTCCGTGCCTCCTCAGTATTCTGTAGGGCAAAAGTGCCTGTAGCCGGATCATAGTCATTGGCTAACTGATACATCTTGCCATAGATGCCGCTACTCGCAGCCCGATAGGTATCGGCAAAGTTGAACCATCCCTTGCTCTGCATCTCCTGGTAGACTCCCATCTGCTCCTGCGAGTTCATGATGTTATAGTCGCTATAGCGCGGACGAAGCCGCAGGGTGTACTCGCCCGTATAGCTGACGCGCGTCTTGCCAGCCTTGCCTTTCTTGGTGGTGACGACAATGACACCACTCATCGCGCGCGCACCATATATAGAGGTGGCCGAACCATCCTTCAGAATGTCGAACGACTCGATATCGTCGGCATTCAGACCAGCCACAGCCGACGAGATGAGCGTCTCGGCATCGCCACTCGACAAGTCGTCGGCACTGACATCGGTCACATCTTCCATGATGACTCCGTCAATGACCCATAGCGGCTTGGAGTTACCATAGATAGAGGTAGCACCACGCACACGAATCTTAGGAGCCGTGCCAAATGTTCCGCTGACGTTCTGCACACTGACACCGGCAGCACGGCCCTCCAGCGAACGGCTGATGTCGGCCAGACCGTCAATCTTCGCATCCGCAGCATTCAGCTTTGTGGCAGCACCCGTGAACAGGCGCTTGTCCATTCGCTGCATGCCCGTAACCACCACTTCGTCTATCTGTTGCTGCTTGTCGGGATGCAGGCGAACGGTCGACTGCTGTGCCAGACGGCTGGCGGGAATGACCAGCGATTCGTAGCCTATATAGGAGACCGTCACATTGTCGCCATGCGCTGTAGCCGGCAACACAAAACGGCCCTCTACATCGGTGACGACACCCAGACCGCTTTTCGCCAGTTTCAGCGAAGCACCAATCAGCGGTTCACCCTTCTCGTCAAGAACGGTGCCGCGAATGGCATCGGTAGCCGTCTGCGCCATCGCCAATAAGGCAAAGAGCAGCAGTGCCAGCAGACATCTGAATCTCAGCATCATACGCTATTTTTACTTCACCACTATTTTCTTTCCGCCCTTGACAAACAGTCCTTTCTGCAGCTGTGAACCAGCCACACTACGGCCCTGTAAGTCGTAGATTGTACGGTCGGCATCAGCATTGGCCTTCACCTCATTGATACCCACGAAATCGCTGGGATTCCATTCCGTATTGTTATAGTCCCACTTGAACCGCTCAGGGAAGATGGCTTTCTCGTTTTCTTCATAGTCGGCCTTCGTGGTCTTCACGAAATGGGCATAATACTTCTCCATGCCTTTCACGGTGATGGTGAACTCACGATCGCGGCTCACCTCATTGCCGTTGGCATCCAGCCAACTGTCAAACTTGTAATAAGCATTCACCGCGCCACGGCTGTCTACATCGCCATAGGCATAGAAGGTCACCTGATCGCCAGGCTCGTTGTAGAGCTTGCTGGAGAAAACATAGCCAAAGGCCTCTTCGTCCTCGGCACGGTAGGCCACGGCACCCTTAGTAAACACAGCCAGAATCTGATCGGTGGGCTTCGTCATCTTCTCCAAAGCCTCGATTGCCTTGGCATCCGACTCGGTCGTGCTCTGACCATAGAAATCGGTATGGTCGTAGAAAGCCGTGAAATAATAGTTATACCACACATGAATCTGTCGGTCCTTCTCGGCATTGTACACACCGTCCATGTCCATATCACGGGCTATGCCGGCAAACAGCCAGCCATCGGCAGGCTCTGTCAGCACGAAGGCGGCACTCACACCAACATTCTTCACTCGCTTGAACTCGGAAGTTGCTGCATAGACGGGTTCCACATCCGTCAGGTCAAAATCAACAAACACGCCTCCGCCATTGGTCGGATAGCTCAACGCCCTCAACCAGATGCAGTTGGATGTGTCGGCAAAACTCTGCAGTGATACTGCACACAACAAGGCTGCTACAGCAAATATTCTCTTGATTTTCATCGTTCAATAGTTTTTAACGGTTAGTATTTTTCTTATTTAATCACAATTTTCTTTCCATTTAAGATGTAAAGCCCCTTCCCAGACTGTTCCACGCGGCGGCCCTGCAGGTCGTAATAATGGTTGTCTGCCTTGACTTCACGCTTCGGAGTATTGATGCCAGTGGTCGCATCGGTCAGATAATAGATACGGAAGTTACCCACATACCATTCCTTATAGTTGGCGGTAGGCTTGCACTGTAGGAAGATATAGGTATCATCGGTATAGCGATTGAACTCGATGGCATAGTCGTTCCAGCCCAAGCCATATTTACCGCCGCCAACCGTTCCTTTGCCTACGATGGTGCCAATTTTGGCAACACTGGAAGTACTCGGTCCGGTATATACATCAACGGGAAGGTCGGTAGAGCCCATCATCGTCATGGCCACCACAAAGATACCGGCAGGAACATCTCCTGACAACGTCAGCCGCAACAGCGAGGTATTATCCTTACTGGCGCTTACATAGTCGGTCTTCACGCCAAAGACGTAAGCATCGGCATCCACCTCACCCGTCTTGGGATCTTTCCAAGCCGTCTTGTCGGTACGGACTGCCATATTAGTGGCACCATAGCCGGTGATGGAACCTGAATAGTCTACTTTCGCCACGCCCTCGCAATAGAAGTTCGACACATAGAACTGATAACAGAGGTTGTCTAACTGGGTAGCCATCTCTGAAGCTTGGGTGCTCGATGCTGCCTCGGTGACAATCAGTGTCTGTATCTGGTCATAAAGGGTCGTAAGACCATAGGGATAGGCTGTCTTCGTATAGGTTGCCGCGGTTTCCTTTGCCTTAGTTAACTTGGCATAGCCGGCACTTGCACTGACAAAGGCATTGACGGCTGCATTGATGGCAGCAATGTCGGTACCACTGATGGCTGTGGCCAACTGGGTGCGTTCCGTACCCGTCAGACCAGCATACTGCGCATCGTCTAAAACGGCCTGTGCATCGGCCTTCACATCCTGTAGCACAACGTTGCGCAGCGACTCCTCGTCCTTACCATAGAACAGACGGAAGTCGTCAACACGATAGGCCTTAGTTCCTCTAACACCCACTTTCAGTTCTCCTGCAGCAATATTGCGGACACCCGATGGAACGCGCAGATAGAGATAGTCTACACCACCAGTGCAGTCGGTTCTGACCGTTCCCATGACGAGAGAAGCATTCGAATTCAGTTTCGCATCCAGCAGATAGTAGCCGGCAGGCAGATGAGAGGCTGTCTGGAAACAGGTGTTCGAGGCAGTGGCCTGAGTATATTCCATGACGTACTTGCCATCAATATAAGGCATAGAGAGTTCATTGACAGGCTGGTTCACGGAGCCATACGATTCCCAAGGCTCCATCTTGCCCGTCTCGAACGAGGCATTCTCCAGATAGGCTGCCGTGATATTCACAGGCTTGGTCGTTGCCTCCAGAGCCGTACTCATGGCTGCATAGAGAACATCCACCTGCGTGGGAACATCCTCCTGAGCGGTGGGATTCGCAATGAAGTCCTCGGCTGCCTGAATAGCGGCAGAGAGTCTGCTGCTGTTCAGTTCGGCATTTAGTGCCTTGGCTTTTGTCAGGACATTCGATAGTGCTGTTGTCACAACACCACTCTGATATTCCAGCTTTACGTCGTCGACGACTACATAATAGCTGGTGCCATAGCTGATCTGGAAGCGGCCCGTCGTGGCTTTGGTCAACTCAATGTCAAGCACATCGGTAGCCCAGGCATTGCTGGCAAACTGTGCACTGTTGCGCATAGCAGGGATCAAATCGTCCTCAATACCGCCAGTGGGCATGAAGCCAGTCTTGATGTTGACCACCTGCTGGGTGGGACCTGGATTCGTGGTCTGTCCGTTACGGGCATAGAGGTTCACAGTTAGCCGATAGATACCAGCAGGCAGCGTAATCTCGTCAGTCTGCTGATAGACAAGTCCCTTGTTGCCCACAAAGCAAAGACCTTTCGCACCTGTCACGCCAGTCCCCGGACCTGGTTCACCTGCGGTAGCCCACTTTCCCGTCTGCACATTGCAGTTATAAGTAATCACGCCGCCGTTCACCGCTGTCTGTTGCTCCACCAGCTTCCATCCTTGAGCTGCATAGTCATAACCCTTTGCTACTGAACTTTCCTGATAGAGCTCTACTTTCAGAATATCAACATTCTTCTGGTTGTCATGATAGGGCACCGTCGGCAGTGCCTCACACGCTTCAAAGTCTGCATTCGGAATGTACTGCGAAGTCACGTCGACCATTTGCGACCAGGCTCCCACACTGAATGTAAGAGCCGTTAGAAGGAGTAGTAGATTCTTTTTCATACGCATATTGCTAAGTTCTATTCGACATTTTTTGTAGACAAAAATACCGATTTTAATAAAATCTGCTAATAGTGCGCACAAATTGTAAAGGGCTTTTCCACAAATTGTAAAGAAAAGCTCTTTAAAACCAAATATTTATTGAAAATTTAAACAGAAATCAGAAAAGCTTTCTGTCAAAGTGCCAAAGTGCGGAACTCGGTGGGCGACATTGAATACTTCGTTTTGAAATCGGCCGTGAAACGTGTGTGGTTGGAGAATCCCGAAGCAGCCGCCACACTGCCGATAGACATATCGGGATGCTGACGCAGCAACTGGCAGGCATATTCCAGCCGACTGTCGCGAATGAAACTGGCCACCGACTTATAAGTGCTGCCTTTCGAGAAAGCAGCCCCCACCCTTTTCTCAGAAATGCCGAAACGCTCGATGATCATCTGACGGTCGCACACGGGATTCAAATAGAGTTGTTCCTTGAGAATGCTCTCACTGAGATAGTGGAACAACTGCTCGTCGGTCATGCTGCTGGTGTCTGGCAAAGATGCTTCAGAGGTTTTTCCCGCCGATTCATTTTCGGCCGTTTGCGCCGATGGAATCGCCTTTTTTAAACTTTCATACCGCTGTTTATATTCAATGGCATCAGAGATATGAGTCACCAGCACCCGATTCTTGAAGCCCACCATTCGTCTCTGCCACAGATAATAGAAAACAAAGCCAACCACCAATATCAAGCCGATGCCCAACGCTATTGCGATAATACCATTGCGTTTGGCCTCCGACTCGCGACGGTCTATCTCCATTTGCTGCTCTTGGGCATGGAAACGGGCAGCATACTGGTGGGCTTCGCTGCGCTGCAAACGCTCGTTGAGCAGCGTGGTCAGAGCCTCATACCGTTTGTGGTAGCCTATGCTGAGAGGCAGTCGTCCCTGAGCCTCGGCAGCACTGGCACGTGCCTTGAGAATCTCAGCATAATCATAGCGCAAGGTGTCACCATTGAGTTTGGCCTCAGCCTCGTCATAGATGGCCTGCATCCTGCTGAAATCACCCAAAGCCATGAGCGTGGGAGCAATCATCAGCCGCCCGTCGAGCGAGCGTCCATAGTCGGTCTGGTCAAAAGTCTGAAGTTCCTGACGGGCATTTGTCAAATGGCCCATTTCAGCATAGGCTGCAGCCTTGAAAGCAGTGGCCTGCGCCCCATAGAAATCACAGAAGTCCAACTTCTCAGCCTCGGTCATAGGAACTTCTCGCAAAGGATCGGCATAGTTTTGGGGATGTGATTTGAAGTCAGCCAGACAGTCTTGTATATGCTGTGCTACAGGCAGAATCGCAGCATGCTGTCCTGTCTCCCTAAGCACAATAATCTTTCTTTTCAAAGCCAGTGTCAAGGCATTGAGGGCCTGGAAGCTATGCTCGTTTTCCAGACGGGCAATGGCGTTGTCTATCTTTTTCATGCCGGCATCCACCTGTCCCAAATGGGTCAGCACCAGCCCTATTTCGGCCTCAGTGCGCATGGCATCGGCTTCATCGCCTTGCTCACGCAACAGATTGCACAAGCGTGTGGCATAGCGCATCCATTGTTCATCGTCATGTCGCATTCGGGATGCATTCACCAGCAGTTCCAGCACTTCCTTCTGATAGACGGGACTGGCCTTCACAGAGTCATGCCGCAACAGATCCTCACAGAGATGAAATGCCTGATCATGACGTTGGTGATAGACCGACCCTGTGAACAGGGTTGCCCGAAGCATATCGGCCTGAAACTCAGGAAGAGTACCGACCGTCACGGCAGAATCTATGGCTGCAAGTGCTTGCTCGGGAGCTTTTTCATAACGGCTCGTAATGTGCTGTGCGAAGCTCCCCAATAAACATATTATGATGCAAAGATCCTTCATCATGACCACAAAAACAACTATACCTGTGCAAATTTAGGTAAAAATTTCGAAATCGTAAACGAATCGTCATAAAAAATGGCACGTATTATCGAATTTTTATCTAATTTTGCAGCCGATTTTTTTAATTTATCACAAAGTACAATATGGCAATATTACCCCTTTGGGCTTGGATTGTTTTCTATGTATTGGTGTTCATCATGCTGATTGCCGACCTGAAAATGTTCGGCAAGAAGGGCGAACACGAGGTCAGCGTGAAAGAAGCCCTGAAGATGACCGCTGTCTGGATAGGCATTTCGCTGCTGTTCTGCGCAGGCATCTATTTCCTCTATCCCGTCGATGCCCACGAAAAAGCCATGGAGTTCCTGGCTGGCTATCTGATAGAGAAGTCACTGTCAATGGACAACCTCTTTGTATTCCTGATGCTCTTCACCTTCTTCGGCGTGGAGCGCAAATACCAGCACGAGGTGCTGTTCTGGGGCATCTTCGGAGCCCTGGTGCTGCGCAGCATCTTCATCTTTGCCGGTGCAGCCATGGTGGAGCGCTTCGAGTGGGTGCTGGGCCTGTTCGGCCTGTTCCTGCTCTACACAGGCAGCAAAATGTTCAGCCACGACGACAACCAGACTGCCGACCCGTCGAAGAACATCATCGTAAGATGGTTCAAAAAACTGTTCCCTGTGACCGACCAGATGCACGAAGACAAGTTCTTCGTCAAGGAGAAGACCACAGAGAAAGCACTACAGACTACAGACGGGAGCCGCTGGGTGGCTACGCCGCTCTTTGTGGCACTGCTGGTCATCGAGACCACCGACGTGGCCTTTGCCGTGGACTCCATACCAGCGGTGTTCTCCGTGAGCCGCGATCCCTTCATCGTGCTCACCAGCAACATCTTCGCCATTCTGGGCCTGCGCGCCCTTTATTTCGCACTGGCCGCCGTGGCTCAATATTTCAAATACCTAAAATACGGGCTGGGCATCATCCTCATCTTCGTAGGCATGAAGATGCTGCTGGCCACGGACGAGTATGTCAACGCCCTGGGAGCACTTGCAGGACTGCAGCTGAACATGCCACACATCGAGGTGCCCACTGCGCTGAGCCTGCTCATCATCTTCGGCGTTTTGGTACTCTCCATGCTACTGTCGGTAGCGTTTACCCATAAGAGTAAATAGCAATTCAGTTGGTCTTGAACTGATAGTGAACATCGGCCAATTCGCGGTTGGCCTTCTCAATTTTCGCCTTCAGACCACTTTTATAAGCAGCCAATCTTTCGGCAAGGGCCTCATCGCTCAAGGCGAGCATCTGCACAGCGAGGATGGCAGCATTCTGTGCACCGTTCACACCAACGGTGGCCACAGGAATGCCCGGCGGCATCTGGATGATGCTGAGCATGGCATCGAGACCGTCGAGCATGCCCTTGATGGGCACACCAATGACTGGCAACGTGGTGGAAGCGGCAATGACTCCCGGCAGGGCAGCTGCCATACCGGCACCGGCAATGATAACTTTCAGTCCACGCTCCTTGGCGGTACGGGCAAACTCTTCAACAGCCTCAGGCGTACGATGGGCCGAGAGGGCATTCACCTCAAAGGGCACCTGCAGTTCGTCGAGCAGTTTGCAGGCTTTCTCCATAACGGGCAGGTCGCTGGTGCTGCCCATGATAATGCTTACTTGTGGATTCATATACATACTTATAAGAATAATATTCCGAAGACGGCACACAGAAAGCCCACGCCGAAGCCTGCCACCACCTGCGACAGGGAGTGCTGGCGCAGAATCATGCGCGCCGAGCCCATCACACCGGCCAGACAGAGCACGCCACAGAGCCACCACACAGGATTGAAACCAAAGATTTCGGCAAAGGCCATCAATGCACCGGCCACACCGCCGATGGCTGCCGTATGGGTGGAAATCTTCCACCACACGTTGATGACGGCACACACAATCTGAATCAGCAGAGCCGCCATGAGAATGCTGCTTACAAAGTGGAACACGTTCATGCTGCGCAACAGCCACGTGCACAGCATATAGCACATGATGGAGAGGACATAGGGCACCATGCGGCGCTCGCGGTGGCCCAGTTCTATGAGGTTCCACCCCTGATAGCGCCGATACACATGAATAATGAACGTGGGCAGCAGGATGGTGAAAAGATAGACAATGATGACGACCTCCAGCCGGTAGACGATGGGCAGCAGGGCCAGATAGCTCAGGGTGAACAGCAGGATGAGTCCCATCAGCGGCAGATAGAAGGGAGTGAACAGCATGCTCACGAAGCGTGCCAGATAGATAATGCTTTTTTGTCGGCTCATTTTCTCAATCGTGCTACGGGGATTCCTAACTGGTCGCGATACTTAGCCACCGTGCGACGGGCCACTGGGTAGCCGCGCTGCTTCAGGGCCTCGCTCAGTGCGTCGTCGCTCAAGGGGTGCCGTTTGTCTTCAGCCTCGATGATTTCGCGCAAAATTGATTTTATCTCACGTGTAGACAGCGCCTCGCCACTCTCTGTGACAAAGCCGTCGCTGAAGAAATATTTCAAGGGGAACATGCCCCAGCGCGTCAGCACATACTTGGAGTTCGACACACGCGAGATGGTCGACAGGTCGAGCCCCGTCTTTGCTGCCACGTCTTTCAGAATCATGGGGCGCAGCGAGGCCTCGTCGCCGTCCTCGAAGAAACGATGCTGCAGCTGGATGATGGCGCGCATGGTCAGCGTCAGCGTGCGCCGACGGGTTTGCACGGCCTCGATGAAGCTCTGTGCGGCATCCACCTTCTGTTTCGTATAGAGCAGGGCCTCCTTCATCTGTCGCGAGAGCCCCTCCTTGTTCTGCTGGTAGTCCTTCAGCAGGTCGGCAAACGACTGCGACACCTGCAACTGGGG
Source organism: Prevotella sp. (assembly GCA_017458225.1). Classification (GTDB taxonomy): domain Bacteria; phylum Bacteroidota; class Bacteroidia; order Bacteroidales; family Bacteroidaceae; genus Prevotella. The sequence continues at coordinate 110,447 of JAFTFX010000035.1, forward strand.
CACATCGCTGTTGCTCAGGGAGAACGTGATGGTGCCATCGTCCTGCGTTTCGACGATGAAATCGGGCGTTATTTGCTGCATGGAGCGGCCCACGGCCTCGCCCATCGAGGCTCCGGGCTTGGGGTTCAGGCGGCGCAGTTCCTTCTGCAACAGCTCGGTCTGTGTGGCATCAAGTCCCAAGGCCGCACTGATGCGGTTCCAGTGTTTTTTCGTGAATTCATCGAAGAAATCCTGAATAATCTGGCGCATCAGGTCCTTCACTCGTGAGTCGTCACGCCGCTCAATCTGCAACAGCAGACACTCCTGCAACGAACGGGCTCCGATGCCGGCAGGGTCGAACTCCTGCAGTTTCTTCAGCACGGTCTCGATGCCGGCTACCGAGATATCAATGTTGTGATAGATGGCCAGTTCGTCGCAGATGCTCTCCAGATCCTTGCGCAGCAGTCCGTCGTCGTCGAGCGAACCGATGAGGTACTCCATTACTTCGCGTTCCTGTTCGGTCAGCTGTATCTCGCTCATCTGCTCGCGCAACTGGTCGTAGAAAGACAGCGTGTCGCCATAGACCATTTCCTCGCGTTCCTCAGCCGACGACATGCCGCCATGGTAGACGGGCAGGTCCTCGTCGTCGCGACCGATACCTTCGAGGGCGGCATCCAGCGCATCGCTGCGTTCTTCCTGCTCGCGCTGCTGCTCGTAGTCGTCGGGACCGCCATCGCTGTCGCCGCCATCACTGGCCGTCCCCGACGCATAGTAGGATGGCCAATCTTCATCAGTGCTTGTCTCTAATGCGGGATTGTCGTGCATCTCGGTCTCGATGCGTTCCACCAGTTGCGTGACGGGCAGTTCTATGAGCTGCGCCTGCAACAGCTGCTGGGCCGAGATGCTCTGTTGGAGCTTCTGCTCCTGCTTCAGTTCTTGTATCTGATTCTGGGACACGGCGGGTGTACGCTATTTATAATATTCTTGTAGCTGTTGGGCAAAGGCGGCCAGCTGCTCGGTGTCTCCATTGCCAAAGCGCTGCCACACCTCACTGCAGGGCTGCAGCAAGGGGCTGTCGCTCACGCCGCTTCGGTTCAGATAGGGGTCGCACAGTTGGAAAAGTTCCAGCACAGTGACCACCAGCCGAGCATCGACCTTCAGCAAACGGGCCAGTTCGACAACCTCGGGGGTCTCGGCTACCATGGTGATGGGGGTCAGGCGAAAATACAGGTCGAGAATCAGGATGAGCCCCACCATGGTGAGACGTGGTTCCTCGTCGAACGGACGGAAGTCGCGCTCGAAGGTCTCGGCAACCCCCACACCGTCGTAGAAAGAACTTTCGGCACCAAAGCCTCTCATCTCGCGCCACAGGCGGACGGCGCGCTGCAAACGGCGCGGATTGGCCGAATAGGTCTGCCAAATGCGCTCCACGCGCGGTGTGCTGAGTGTGGCAATCTGCTGCATCTTCTCGGCCAGCACCTGCGGAGCCACATGCAGTTCCAGGCCCAGTTCCACCATACCACGGCTGTAGGTGGGCTTCACACCGACAGGGCGGCGCAGATAGAGTTGCATCAATGGCAACCAATAGTCATCTTGCCAAACATTGCCTTTTGCCATAAAACAGAATGTATTTTGAGGGCAAAGTTAGGAAAAAACACCGATATTTCAACAAGAAAAGGAAAGAAGTGTTGAGAAAAATGTTAACAAAAACGAAAAACAGCGCAAAAGAGCGGCATTTGACTCACTACTTCGCGAATAATTACTATTTTTGTGGACTTATATACTACTAAGTATTGTCCACAATACATCGCATGAAAAAACAACTGACCATTTTTCTACTCAGTACAATTACGACAATATGTGCTGTTGCCCAGCCGTCTGCCCGTGAAGAAATCATGCAGAATCCCGACCTGGCTGCCAGCAACAGTGCCATCTACCCTGGCGTGACTGCCCAGCAGACACCGGCTCCGCACGGCAAGAAGCCTTTCTATCTGAGCCACTACGGCCGCCACGGCTCACGCTATCTGACGAAGATAGAAGAATATGATTACGTCATCCGCATTCTGAAATGGGCCGATGCGAAAGACAAGCTCACCCCACTGGGCAAGGATGTGCTGCGCCGCGCCAGACTGTTGGAAAAGCAGGTACGCAACCGCTGGGGCGACATGACAGAACTGGGCTTTCAGCAGCACCGCGACATTGTACGCCGCATGACGCAGAACTACCCCGGCATCTTCAAAGGCAAGGCCAACATTGATGCACGCAGCACACTGGTGCCTCGCTGTGTACTCTCCATGTCGACCGCCTTGCAGCAGCTGACCGCCATCAACCCTCGGTTGAACATCCATCAGGATGCCAGTCAGCACGACCTGCACTACATGAACTATCAAGACAAGAAGCTCAGGGAGCGTCCGAAAGACTCGGTGGCCGTGGCCAAATATAACGAGTATTGTCGCCAGCACCAGAAATGGGACCGTCTGATGAAGTCGCTCTTCAACGACACCACCTATATCCGCGAGAAGGTAGACGGCGAGCGCATGAACTACCACCTGTTCCGATTGGCCGGCAGCATTCAGAACACCACCTATCATGGTCAGCTGACCCTCTATGACATCTTCACGCCCGATGAAATCTACCATAACTGGTTGACGGCGAACGCCTCGTGGTACTTAGGCTTCGGCCATGCGCCGCTAACGGGAGGCGAACAGCCCTACACCCAGCGCCATCTGCTCAAGAAACTCGTCGAAGATGCCGACTCCTGTATCCGGCTGCCTAAGCCCGGCGCACAGCTGCGCTTCGGGCACGACACCATGGTGCTGCCGCTGGTGTGCCTGATCGACCTGAACGGCTATGCCAGTGTTGTCGGCGACCTGGACTCGCTGCCTGCTCGCGGATGGGTTGACTACCGTGTGTTCCCCATGGCCTGCAACCTGCAGTTTGTGTTCTACCGCAAGAATCCAAAAGATCAGGACGTGCTGGTCAAAATCCTGCTGAACGAACGCGAGGCCACACTGCCCCTTGACAGCGACAGCACTCCCTACTACCGATGGAGCGACGTGCGCAACTATTTCCTTAGAAAACTTAACGCCTACGAGAAATGAAAATCCTAAGACTATTCACTTTATCGCTATTCATCAGTATCTGCATGCTGGGCTCGGCCGACAACTGGATGCGGCGGCTGCCCGACAATGCCTACGTATCGACACTCTCCATACCCGGAAGTCATGACTCGGCCACGGGTCACGGTTTCTCCGGCGCGCTTGCATCATTCGGCAAGACCTATGCCCAGACACAGGATCTCTCCATTCAGGAGCAATGGGAGCTGGGCATCCGCGCCTTCGACTTCCGCCCTGCCGTCTATGACAACTATATCAACATCAACCACGGCATCATGCCCACCAAGCTGCACTTCGACACGGCGCTCTACACGTTGGTGGACTATCTGAAAGCCAACCCCTCTGAGTTCGTCATCATCCACATGCTGCACGACGGCGAAGGCGACGACGTGAAGAACGTCTACGAGGAGCGCATCCTGGAACTGCTGAACAGGGCCGACCTGAGAAACTATCTGGCCGACTTCAAGAAAGACCTGAAGGTGAAAGACCTGCGCGGCAAAATACTCATTCTGAGCCGCAACGAATATGCCGAGACACCCATCGGCGGATTCTTCATCAACTGGTCGGGCTCGGAAGACTGGTACTGGCAGACACGCGGACAAATTAAAGGAGCCACCAGCACTGCTACCGCCACACTCTACATGCAGGACTATTCCGACACGCACAACAGCGGCGGCGTAGAGACAAAGGTGAATGCCATCAACACCATGCTCGACTTCAGCACCGCCCATCAGACTAAGAGCGCTTCCGACATTGTGTGGGTGTTCAATCTTGCTTCAGCTTATTCCAAGGTGAGCAAGATTCCCATCGTAGGCACCGAGGCATCGACCAGCGACGGCTATCGCGACAATGCCACCTACACCCATGCCGCCATTCTGGACTATCTGGCACGGAAGAGCGGACCTACGGGTGTCATCCTGATGGACTATGCCGGCGTGGACTGGAGCGGCAGCTACAACACACGCGGCAAAGAGATGATCGATGCCATCATTGCGAACAATTTCAAGTATCTGGGCGATCTGGCCACCATCGGTGAGAGCGATGCAACGACCAAAAAGCCCGTTGACTTCACTCCCTATATTGCCAACCCGCGCTTCAATGCCAACAACCTGACCAGCGGATGGACGGGCGATACCTTTGGTGCCGTAGGCGGCGCGGAAAATGCCGAGCACTACAACCGCAACTACAACACCTGGCAGACCGTCACTGGCATTCCCAACGGTGTCTATGCCGTGGGTGTCAAGGCATTCTACCGCGCCGGCATGCCTGCCGAGAGTTTCAAGCACTACCGGATGAAAGACGCTCAGTCGCGCTATGCACGGCTCTATGCCATTGCCGGTCAGGACACCACGGTGCAGGCAATTGTGTCTCCCTTCTCAGCCAAGAATGGCCGGAAGCGAAACGTGGGCGACGAGGTATATATATCGGGGGGCGGCCAAACCAACTACATCCCCAACAACATGGTGGCAGCCGAATACTACATGCACACCATGAACAAGTATGCCAACACGGTCTTCGTGGCCGTCGACAACAACACGCTGACGATGGGGGTCCGGAAAGACCAGACCATCGGGAGCGACTGGACCCTGTTCGACGACTTCTCGCTGACTTACTATGGCAATCAGACCGATGCCTATCAATACTGTCTGGACCAGCAGCAGAAGAATGCCGAGAGCTATAGCGGCATCACTGCAACGGCTGCTTACGTTCAGGCATACACCAACAGTCTGACAGCCAAAGCCACGAACAAGCAGGAGCTAACGGCTGCCATCAAAGCCATCAATGGCGCACTCGACGACCTCGCGCTGAATGTTACGCTCTGGGCCGACTATCAGGCTATTGCCAACGAGTGTCTGGCTTCTGTCATGGACGAGAGTGTGCCCGAGCAGAAGCGCACTGCCTTGTCGGCCTACCTCGACCAACATTTCACGCCCAACATGCAGGCGCTCGTGCTGACCAACAGCGAGCTCAAGGCCGAGATTGCCTATGCAGAAGACCTGCTCTCAAAGACCGCTACCGACATCACCGACGGCTATATGGCCAATGCCGACTTCACCTGGGGCGACACCTCATGGAACAAGGCGGAGGACACACGTCCGGGACTGGCTTTCAGCGAGAATATTGCAGAGGCCTATGACACCGACTTCGACCTCTATCAAGAAGTGACCGTCACCCAACTGGGTGTCTACGAGCTGTCAGCCAAGGGATTCTTCCGACTGGAGCGCGGAGGCGATGCATGGACAAAACAGGTGAATGGCGAACAGGTGGCCGAAGTATTCCTCTACATCAACGACGAGATGATCATGCTGAACAGCATCTTCAACGAGCCGCTGCCTGCCAACAGCCAGCAGGCCGCCCAGCGAACGGGCAGTTGGATGGCCGACGTAGACCCCGGCAACCTCTACCCTGACGACATGGCCAGTGCGGCCTATGCCTTCAGCACCGGCATGTATCCTAACAAGGTGAGCTATCTGGTGACGAATGCCGACGGAGAAACGTTGCGCATCGGCATTCGCGGTAAGATGACGGGGGCCAACTGGGCTTGCTTCGACGATTTCCGGCTGAGCTACCGTGCATCGGCAACACTGGGCATTCAGCAACCTGAGGCTATTCAGCACCCCGAGAGCGCTGCACCGTCGGTCTACTACGACTTGCAGGGCAAGCAACTGACCGCACCACACGGCCACGGCATCTTCATTCAGAAAGATGCCCAAGGCAGGGTGAAAAAGGTGATTCGGTAAAAACAGCAGCTGTCTCTACTTGATTTTCCTGCCCAACGCGCGCACCACGAACCAGCCATGCATCATGACGGTCGATAACCAACCGTAGTGTCGGCACATGATGCGGAAGCGTTCGCGGAGCGATTCGCGGCGATGGCGCGTGGTGGCACCCTCCTCTGTGTAGTTGGCCACCACCATATTTATATTATAAAGGGGTAGACCGGCCCGTTCACCTTCCTGCATCACACGGATGCACCAGTCCACATCGGCCGAATAGCGATAGCGCAGGTCGTAAGGCAGGTTCTTGGCCAAGTCGGTTCGGGCATAGAAAGCCTGATGGCACACCAGCATGCCGTGACGGAACGACTGCCACGACAGCTGCTCGGGGGCCTGCAGATGGCGCGGATGCAGATAGCGGCCCTCACCGTCCACGATATTTGTTTCGCCATAGAGCACAGCCGGCAACTCGGCTGTAGGCAGTTCGTTCAGCCGGCAGCGATAGGCTATCTGCTCCAGCGTGTCATCGCTGGGGAAGAAGTCGCCGGCATTCATGAACAGCACATAGTCGCCCATGGCCTGCGTCAGTCCTTTGTTCATGGCATCATAGATGCCGCGATCGGGCTCTGAGCGAACGATAACCTTATGCCCGTTGCCGCTTTCGTCGCTGCGCTGCTTGTATTCCCCGGCCAGCTGCAGGGTGCCGTCGGTCGATGCCCCGTCGATGATGAGGTGTTCCACGTCCTCATAGGTCTGGCGGAACACGCTGTCGAGTGTGCGGCCCACGACGGCAGCCGCATTATAGGTGATAGTGATGATGGTGAAACGTGTCATAGATTTAAGCGAACCGTGTCATAGATGGAAATGCCGTTGGGCAAGGGCATGCTGATAGACTTCTATATAGCGCAGCGAGACAATCGACTGCGAATAGCTGTGGGTGACCTTGGTGACGCACTGTCGCGAGAGCTCGTCGTGGTCGGCCTCGAAGAGCACCCAGCGAATGCCCTGTGCCAGGTCGTCGGCATCTTCATAGCGGGCCACATAGCCGTTCTTGCGATGGTCAATCATCTCGGGGATGCCGCCTACACGGAAGCCCACACAGGGCACGCCGCAAGCCATCGCCTCCATGATGGTGTTGGGCAGGTTCTCCGACAGCGAGGGCAGCACAAAGGCATCGGCAGCACGGAAGACGCTGACGATGCGGTGCTCGTCGCTGACGTAGCCCAGAGGATAGGCCTCAAACGGCAGCATCGCGGCCACCTCGTCGGCATGGCCTCCCATGATGACCACAGCAGTGTTGCTGACCATTTCAGGATGGGCTGCAGCCAGTTGCCGGCAGGCTTCCACCAGATACTCCATACCTTTATAGCGATTGGTGACGCTCTGACAGACGAACAGCAACAGCCGCTTGTCGGCCGGCAGCTGTTCCTGACGGCGGGCCTCAGCCTGACTGCCCGGACAGAACACTCGCGTGTCGATGGGGTTAGGAATGCTGGTCAGCTGCTGTCCCTGCAGCAACTTGCTTTGTCGGGCCTCGCCCTCCAGCCAGCGGCTGCACGCCACGAAACTGATATTACTGCCCTCCAGCAGTCGGCGCTTGCGCTCCCACACCACTGCCGACAGATCATGGTTGCTGCCACCGCCAGGCAGATAGCGGCAATGACAGCAACCCGTGGTGAAGTTGCGGCAGCCAAGCGTCAGATGGCAGATAGCCGTGGCAGGCCACACATCATGCATGGTCCACACCACAGGCTTGCCCGACTGCAGAATCTTCCGGATGCCATCGAGCGACAGCATGCCCTGGTTCACCCAGTGCAGATGAATCACATCGGCCTCCTTGAACTCCGGCAGACGGGTGATATCGCTACCGGCACAGGCCAGATCAATGTCGAACAGGTGTTTACGGGAGAAGTGTAAATAGCAGAAGATGACCAGCCGCTCCCACAGGAAGTGCCATCTCAGCCAGGGCGAACGCGGCAGCGAGGCCACGGTGATGCGCTCCGGAACAGCCATTCCGTCATGCTGAATGACTTCCGCACGGTCACGCACCAGCATCTTGGCCTTCACACCGTTGTTGTTCAGTGCCTCCATCAGCCGGCAGGCAGCAACTGCCGCCCCGCCATTCAGCTCACTTGTGTTTACTATCAGTACTCGCATAGCAGATGCAAAGGTACGGAAAAACGGGGGAAATGCAAAACAAAACTCATTTGTTTTTATTTTCGATTCAGGAAAGTGCAAAAAACGGGCTTTTTGTCGCTGTTTCCGCACACAATCGTTTGATTTACGTCAAGAACGAGTGACTTTTTTACACGAAACAGGCAAAAACTATTGCGAGATTGCAGCATTCGTTGTACCTTTGCATCGTCAAAAGGTTAATAGATTGTTTTAGGTTAGTAGTAATATTTATAGTTTTAGGTTTTTAGTTATTGGTAAAAAAGAAAGTTTTCAACTGTAGGATAACAGGAGGTCGCTGTGAAGCTCCCTTTTAAACTTTCAAATTTTTGGTAGACATTTAGCATCGGCTAAAGAGACACCGAAGATTTGTTTAAACTGAAAAAGGATTTTTAGTTAAACATAGGCTTGTTCCGCAGTAGCTCGTGAGAGTTGCTGCGGACTTTTTTTGCGATTTTTGCCTACACTGCTGTCACTCCGGTCGTAGTCCATTACTCACTGGCAGTCAGCACGTTGCAAGAAAAGTGACAGCAGTGTATGCAAAATCAGCAAAACCTAAATTCCGCAGCACTTTAGTTTAACTTTCTTTATAAGTACCTGAGCAACTTTTTGTTGCTCAGGATTTGGCCATGTCAGATTTTTCACTTACCTTAGTGCTGCAAATCAAGACAAGCAAAATCATCAATGACATG